>CANMCY010000008.1 GCA_947496375.1 Flavobacteriales bacterium | reverse complement strand
TCCCAGTTGTCTTCCAAAATTTTACCATTCATGGGAACATTATCGGTGTGGCCCTCTACCATAAAGGTGATGTCTTTCTGGGCTTTCAACACTGTGGCTACTTTCTCCAGCACTTTCAGTGCGCCGCCTTCTACTTCAAAACTGTTTTGCTTGAAAAGCAGCTTATCAGAGATGTCAACAAACACAGCACTACCCTCAACTTTAATTTCAACGTCTTTGTCGTTAATGTCTTTCAAGGCACCCTTTAAACTCAATACCAGCTGCATGTTCAGCGAGTCTTTGCGGGCCATGGCAGATTGCAGATCTTTAATGTAGGAATCTTTAGAACTGATATTCTGAAGCGACTGCTTTATGCTTTCGGCCTGTGCTTTGCTGATAATAGACAAATCTTCCAGCTGCCCCATCAGGTTGTTGGCATTGGCACGCAGACTGATTAATTCGGCCTCCAGGCGTTTGATTTCATTGCGCTGGGCCTGCTTGTCGCTCAGACAAACATCGAGCTGGTTGGTGATGCGATTCAAAGAATCATTCAGAAGCACATTTTTGGAAACTTCGGCGTTGTATTTTTTCTTGGAAACACAACCCACCGATACCAATGCAATCAGGGTGAATGCAAATAGGATTTTTTTCATAAACATTAATTATTGAATAGGTTTGCGTAGGTTTTTATGCAATATTACCACTACTAACAAAAACCGAACCAAAAAGATTGTACACAGATTGTGGAAGTCGATAAATTGGAAAGCAGGACAGATGAAACTTATGTTACACTTTAAATAGACATCTGTAATTAGCTTTGCCCCATGCAGGCCACATTCTGGAATGAACGCTATCAAAACAATGAAACCGTATATGGGTTGTTACCCAATGTATTTTTTAAACACTGTATTGACAAAATAAATACCGGGAAACTACTACTTCCGGCGGAGGGCGAAGGCCGAAATGCTGTATACGCCGCAAAAAACGGCTGGGATGTAACGGCATTTGACTACAGTGAGGTGGCCAAAGAAAAAGCCCTAAAACTAGCACTAAGCCATCAGGTAACGTTTGTGTACCAAACTACTAACTTCCTGTCATTTCAGGCAGAGCCGGCATCAATGGATGCCGCAGCACTCATTTATGCACACATGCCTCCTGAAATTCGCAGTGAATTTCATCACAAAGTGGCCTACTGGGTAAAGAAGGGTGGATATGTGATTCTGGAAGCATTCAATCCTTTACAACTGGAACTGCAATCCGGAGGGCCCAAAGATGTGAGCATGTTGTATACCCAGGAAATGCTGAAAAACGATTTCCCCGAGCATGAATGGAAAATTGAATTACTTGAGACTCCTGAGACAGAATTAAGCGAAGGACCCTTCCATGAAGGGAAAGCACAGGTAATCCGCCTGTTGGCCTGCCGCCGTTAACGAAACTCGTACTTCACTCCAAACACCTGGGTCAATAAATCCTTAGGCGCGTCCAATGCAACCGCATTGCCCATGGGTGTGGGGGTTACCGGTGAATTTGCCCCAAGATATTCGCGCATGGTGGTGTGCAAAGTGTGAGAAGTATTCCGGGCTTCGGCCACATTTTTCATCCGACACAGCATATCAGCCGGGTCGCCGTCTCGCTCGCAGGCAGCTATGCTATATGTTTTTTCAGTATTTAGCGGCTCATCACCTACCATCACCGATTGCACGCGTTTCCCCATTTCCTCGTATGCTTTAAACGTAACTTTCATGCCGCTGAATTTTATCACCCAGCCACCGAAACGCTTGGAAGCATCTTTAGCAAAAACATTATTTAGCTCTTTTTCAAGCCAGTCTTTGATTTGTTTACCGGTTACTTTACCTGTTCGAATGGTGCTGTCCACCGGCAACATATCATAAATAAACCCATTGGTAATGGGAATTTTCCCGGTTGCATCAGGGGTAGACCTAGGTGGACAAAAACGAAAGCCGTTAGACAATACAATGTCGGTATCGGGCAATCTCCAACGCAACGCATCCAAAATCATGGTATCGATGGTATTTTCGATGACAAAATAGCGATACAAGGGCAAAGTACTGTATCCGATAACCGTGTTAATATCAGCAGCAAAGGGCTTTTCAAGCTCTGTGAGTAAAGAATGAATTTCTTTATCCGGCTTATAATTTTCTACACCTATTTCATCGAGATGATAGGTTACTTTCAATACCTCTCCATTTTTAAGGGTTAAATCAAGGCGACCCACAAATGAACCAAAAGCACCCGGCTCCACCACCTTGGCATATTTGCACTGAATGGGTTCACGCACACGTTCGTGGGTATCTCCACCAAATATGATATCTACACCCTTGCATGCCTCATGATTGGCAAGCGCAATTTGCTGAGACAACCCAAGATGCGAGAGCATAATTACATATTTACAACCCTCATCATTACGCAACACATCAATGTAATGGGCAAGATTTTCTTCAGGAGCCGTATAGATGATTCCCTTGCTGTAATTAGGCGATTGACGTATTGGCACTAAGGGATCGGTATATCCTAAAAATCCAATCTTTACTCCAGCAATATTCCATATTTTATATGGATGAAAAATCAATTCTCCTTTTTTCCCATCACCCAAATCATGATACATATTGGCACACACCTTTGGGGCATTCAGTGAGCCCATTAAGGTTTGCATGCTTTTTTTATAATAAATCACCTCCCAGTTTCCGGGCAAATACAAATCATATTGCAGAGCATTTAGTACGGGCACCATGGCTTTACCGGTAGTTTTAACAGATAATTCAGAACCCTGAAACATATCTCCCGTATCTACCAGAAAAGTATGAGGATTCATTTTCCGCCGCTTTTTAAGGTAGGTTGACAGATGCGCATAGCCGCCGGTTTTTCTGAAAACTGACTTTCCATTTTCCCAGAATAATTCATCATGGGGATGTATTTGACAGTGCACATCGGTAGTCTGAAGAATAGATATTTTTATTTCTTTATTCTTATCGTAATAATACGATATATCATTCTCAATAGCACTTTCAGCGTATATTTTTTGATTAAGAACACCCAATCCTAAACCCAAAAGACCGGTATTTTTAAGGAAATTTCTTCTGGTTGAATTGTGTTCAGGTAGTTTTTTACTCATTGATGGTAAATTTAGTTAAAAATGATAATTAAGCACAAGGTTATAAAGTGACATTTGTGTTTTATTAATTATATTTTTCTTATTAATTTCATTAGCGCCTGCGTTTCCCTTATGAACATATAGAAACTGTGTCTCCAGGCCTTTTAAAAACCCGGAAAAAAGATACCGTATATCAGCATTCAATTGCCAGTATGAAGGCATACCATATTTATTTTTAGCTGCAATTTTTTCTTCAGGTAATTTATAATAGCCCAAGCCCAACTCTGCTTTAAACCCTTGTTTAATGGATTTACTGACCGACATGGTAGCAGCATGTACATCAGCCAGACCCTCATTTCGTTCCCTGGGCATAAAAGTAAAAAACGGATCTCTTCCCCATTCGCGGGGCATCAGATAGCGCCCCTTCCCGGTTATGCGATTATAATTAACCAAAAACTGCCATTCATTGGCTGTTTGCAGACCCAATCTAAAACCATAGGTAAGTGCCTCAGAACCCGGTCTTACATAGGTTTTGGAAGTATCTGCATTTCCACCATTAACAATAGCTTGCTGGGCTACTAGCTGAGCACCCGAAATTATTTTATTGCCACCCTTTATTTCTTTTTCAGCATTTAACTGTAATAAGGCACTGTTTGATACATTATCAATATGAAAATCCCATAATTGTAATTTAATATTTTTATGTATTTTTTGTGTAACTCCCAAAAAATAAATAGCATCGCTTTGTACGTTTCCGGCATATTGTGAGCGGGTTCCGTTTTCATTCATTCCTGTTGGGAAAACGCCCATTGACTCACCAATTCCAAACCACTTTACGGTACTTCGGGGTGACACCCCAAAAAGCCAGCCACCCTCAATACGCGTATTTTTCAGATGAGCACTTTCAAACATAAGTCCTTCCACCAGAGTAGGTCTCATGCGGCCATCCTGCGGGTTAATAAAGGGGGTTTTTATATGTTGTTTTCCAAATTTAATCTGGTTCTTTTTATAGGTGTATTTAACATACAAATCCTCCAGTCTGTCCATATCATGCTTGTTATGGGCATCCAGCATATCAAACTGACCAATTTCATAACGATTGGAAACTCCTGTCGCCGGATCAGGTTTGGTTAAATCGCTGGACCAGATATTATAAATAAAAAAACCACTGATACCAATTTGAAAACCCTTGAATTTTCCGGTCTCATACCCTATTCCCATGCCGAAGGCGTTGGCGAAATAATCGCTGAGTCCGGCATCATTATCGGTAGCCATAAAATAATAACGGGCATGCCCATAAAATTCCCCATTTCTAAAAAAATGCTGAAGACTTGTGGTATCGCTTTTATCCCGGTCGCGCTCAGTAAAATGCTGGTAGGGAAGCAGCTGTGCAGATATTATCTTTACAGATAACAGGAGATATATAAATACTATTTTTCTCAATGAATCAGGCCGCCGGCTTATGCTTAAAACTGCAAAAAATAAAACTTTGAATGGTATTAAACGGAGTTAAATGATCCGTATAAATGCATTTAATTTTATGATATTTATCTGCTATCAAACCGGATAAATCCTGCTCATTGTATTGATGGATTTCTATGCCACTGCATTTGGTGGGACCCTGTTCCGAGAATGTACCAATAAAAACAAAACCACCGGCCGATACGTGTTCTTTTAATAAAGATACGTAGTAATTAATTTCATCTTGTTCACGTAAAAAATGAAAGGCGGCTCTGTCATGCCATACATCATATTGTCTTTCAGGTTTGAACGCTGTTACATCCGACTCAATCCAGGTAACTGCTTTTGCCTTCTCACCCAGGCGCGACTTGGCTCTCTCCAGGGCGTAAGCAGAAATATCGAGTACGGTAATATCCGTGTAACCCAAATCCAGCAGATGATCTACCAAAAAACCGTCACCCCCGCCAATATCAATGATGGCTGCGTCTTTGGGGACATGATTTTCGGTAAAAAAAGCCAGTGAGGTTTCCGGAACGGGCTGATACCAGCTCACATCCTGCAGATTTTTGGTCTGATAGATATTTTCCCAGTGTGATTTTCGGTTCATCATATTACTTCTGTAAATTTCTTTTTTTCTTGATGGGGCCAAAGGGGCCGTATTTGTGCTGGTTTTCATCAAAACCGTCTGCAAATGGACCAAAAGGATGGTCTATGGGTTTGGCGGCGATTTTGGGCCAGTCCGCACTTAAATCCTTACCCGGGCGGGGCTGTGAATTCACATACGCTGCCACATCCCACGCTTCCTCATCGGTTAATTGCGGACTTTGATGGGTTGCTCCCAAAGGCATATTGGCTTTCACATAGCCCGCAAAGCGAGACAGTCTGTATAGTCCGGCACCGTGATTGTAGCTGTTTTTACCCCACAATGGCGGATAGGTATATTCTGTTTTTTCCATGTTAAGGGTGCCCTGACCTTCTGCCTGATGGCAACTCTGGCATTTAGCGACATACACCGCTTTCCCCTTTTCAGGATCTGCGGCCCTGTCCATATACGCCAACTCCACAATGCCTGTACCCTTGGGCTTTCCGCCCCTGGCAGTGCCTGTACCCAGCCACTGAATGTAGGCATAAATGGCCTTCATTTCTTTGCTGTTGGTATCCAGTGGTTGCCCATTTAAACTGCGCTCAAAACAATCATTAACGCGCTTGTAAATGGTTTCTGTGGAACCGGAACGCTCGCGGAATTTGGGATAAGCGGAGTATACTGCTGCATAATTATTGCCCCAGGCACGGGTGCCGGCATCCAGGTGACAATTATTGCAGTTCATTCCATTGGAAATGGCCTTTACAGAACCTTTAGGACCTAAGTATTTGGATGTATGAGCAATCAGCTCTTTTCCGTATTTCACCAGCTCACCCGCTTCTCCCGCAGGCATGGTACTTTCATCGGGGCCATGCCACAAATCATCTTTCCCCTGCTGGGTTGTTCCCGATTTTGCATTCGCAGTGAGAGAGTCGACACCCGTCGCGGAAGATCCAAATGGGCTATCGAATCTGCTAATTACCAGCACCAAAGAAGCCAGCATCAGCAACACCACCGCCCATGCAACATTTTGTATAGGAAGGTGGGTGCCTTTAGCATCCAGCAAACCGGTATCTTTGGCTTTGCCTGCAACCTTTTTCATTTGGGATGCAGCAGCCAGTAAAACCAGCGCGCCCAGCAACAAGGAAACAATCAACAATATGCCCATACCCGGTTGTTTTTTGGGTTATCTGTTAGTGTGGCAGTTTTGGATTCAGCCAGGCATAGGTCCAGGTTCCCAGCAACGCACTGAGAATAACCACCAGAATCACAGGATAACCGGCACCCAGCAATGCATACAGAGGTCCGGGACAAGCACCGGCAAGCGCCCAGCCCATACCAAAAATAGTACCTCCAATAATCTGACCCTTGCTGAATTGTTTGTTGGGTATAATAATCTCCTGTTTATCTATGGTTTTAATGTTAAATCGCTTGATTAACCAAACGGAAATGGCACCTACAACCACAGCAGAACCAATAATTCCATACATATGAAAGCTCTGAAAACGGAACATTTCCTGAATTCTAAACCAAGATACTGCCTCGGTTTTGGTCAGCACGGTTCCAAATAATATACCTACGAGTAAAAATTTGATGTTTTTCATTTTTTTATTAATTAAACCATGAATAAATAACGGGGGTGAAAATGTGTGTCATTAGCAAACCGCCAATGAAAAAGAAAATAACGGCCACGAGTGAAGGCCATTGCAGACTCGAAAGGCCCATAATGGCATGTCCAGAGGTGCAGCCGCCCGCATAACGGGTACCAAAACCGATCATGAATCCACCAATAACAAGAATGACAAACCCTTTCAAAGAAAAAACGGTTTCCCAGTTGAATAAATCCGATGGAACTAACCCATCAAATGAATTTATCCCAAGAGATTTGATATCGCTGATTGTTTCCTGCGAAATCTGCACCGGTTCATGGTTATTGAGCAAAACACCACCCACAAAACCACCAATAAACACACCCAGAACAAAAAACAAATTCCACATTTCAGATTTCCAGTTGTATTTTAAAAACTGAATATTAAAAGGGGCAATTGCTGCACAGGCATGCCTTAAAGAAGATGAAATTCCCAGCATTTTATTGCCAAAAATCAACAATAATGGAACAGAAATTCCAATAAGCGGGCCACTTACATACCATGGCCATGGTTCTTTGAGTAAATCTACTATCATAGTTTTTATTTTTTTAAAGAGGAAGATTAAGAATCAGTTTCATTGCAAGATTTAGATAATTAATGAGGCCATGCGCCAATACCACCCACCAGATTAAAGGCTTTCAATCCGAGCGATTTCATAAACTGACATGCCTGCCCACTGCGATTGCCACTGCGGCAATACACATAGTAGGTTTTGTCTTTATCCAGCGCATTGATTTTATGCTGAAAATCTGCCGACATAATATCGATATTAACTGCACCGGGAATAAATCCGCCTGAATATTCCGAGGGTGTTCTTACATCCAGCAAAACAGCTCCGGTTGTGGTTTCAAACGCATTTTTAAATGCAACACCATCCATATCCGCCGGATTGGCGGTAAAAAATGAACCAAACATATTATGTAATTTAAATTGTTTTAGAGAAGAGTTGATGGACACACATAATCGCTCACCAGGAATTTCCCTGAATCCTTAATGGCTTTGAATCCGCCTGACACATCTATCAAGTTATCGTATCCACGGGCTTTGAGGATGGAGGCAAAAATCATGGAACGATAACCGCCTGCACAATGCACATACCAGGTTTTATCTTTTTCTGCCTTCAGCATGCTATCATTCACATAATCCAGCGGGGCATTAACGGCACCTAAAATGTGCTCTGATAGGTGTTCGCTGTTTTTTCGTACGTCAAGAATGGCAGTTTCAGGATGATTCTTCTGAATTTCGGCAAGCTCATCGGCAGAAATACTTTTGATAGCATCTACCTCCTTGCCGGCATTAATCCAGCTCTGCATGCCACCGTTCAAAAATCCAATGGCAAAATCATAACCCACACGGGCCAGGCGCGTTACCACCTCGGCTTCGCGGCCTTCATCTGCCACAATCAGGATTTCCTGTTTCAAATCGGGGATTAAGGTTCCCACCCAAACGGCAAAACTGCCGTCTATACCAATGTTAATGGCATTGGGAATGAATCCCTTGGCAAATGTTTGGGGAGCGCGTGTATCCAGAATCAACGCACCGGTTTCATTGGCAGCTGCCTCAAACGCTTCGGGAGAGAGGGCCTGTGTACCGCGCTGTATCACCTGATCGATATTGTCATACCCCTCAATATTCATCATCACATTCTTGGGGAAATAGGCCGGTGGCGGCATCAGTCCGGTAATAACCTCTTTGATAAATTCATCGCGGGTCATGTCAGCGCGCAGTGCGTAGTTGTTGCGCTTCTGATTACCCAGCGGATCAAAGGTCTCCTTGCTCATGTTTTTACCACAGGCAGAACCCGCACCATGCGCAGGGTACACAATAATCTCATCAGCCAAAGGCATAATTTTATTGCGCAATGAATCGAACAGATATGAAGCCAGTTTTTCCTGGGTAAGGTCATCTGCCACTTTCTGGGCCAGATCAGGACGACCTACATCACCGATAAACAAGGTATCTCCGGTAAATATGGCTGTATCTTTTCCGTTTTCATCTTTCAGTAAATAGCAGGAACTTTCCATGGTGTGACCCGGGGTGTGCAACAGGGTAAAGGTGATGTTTCCTACCTTAAATTCCTGTCCGTCGGTAGCAACCAGGGCATCAAAACCCAATGGCATGGTGGTGGGGCCATATATGATGGTGGCACCGGTTGCCTTGGCCAGATCCACGTGTCCTGATACAAAATCGGCATGAAAATGGGTTTCAAAAACGTATTTTATTTTTACACCGCTTTTTTCGGCGCGCTCCACATACGGCTGTATTTCGCGCAGTGGATCTATCACCACAGCTTCACCTGCAGATTCAATGAAATAAGCTCCCTGAGCCAGACATCCGGTGTAAATTTGTTCGATTTTCATTTTTTATTGAAGTTTACGTTGTACAAAGTTCGTTAGGTTTTTTGTTTTTATTTGTTACTATTGTTACAATCCGGTCTTAAAAATTAAAAACCAGCTCTTTTAAAATCACATAGATTCCCATTACCAATACAAACCAGCCAAAACCGGTTTTTAGTTTAGCGGCATCAATGCGCTTGGAAAGGTAATTACCCAAGAATATGCCACCTATGGCAATAGAGGTAACACTTAGCAACAATGGCCAGTTCATGGTCATGGTGCTTAAATCACCGGTAAAACCAATTAAAGATTTGGCCGCAATAATCATCAGGGACGTTCCTACCGCTTCCTTCATGGGCAATCCGGTGAACAGCACCAATGCCGGTATGATCAGAAATCCACCGCCGGCACCCACCAACCCTGTCAATACACCTACCACTGCACCTTCCAGCAAAATCATGGGGTAATTGAAGGTAATGGGTTTAGCCACTTGCGGTTCATTTGAAGAATTTTTAGGCTTTTTAATCATACTGAATGAGGCAAATACCATAAGAACGGCAAAAATTCCCATCAGCAGCATGCTTTTGGTAAATTCAAACTGGTTGATGGTAAATACCACATCCGGAATTACGGGGACGATCCATTTACGGGTGGCATACACTGCCAAAATGGAAGGAGCGCCAAAAATCAACCCGGTTTTTATGTTCACCAGACCCTCCTTGTATTTGGGAATTGCCCCTACCAGACTGCTGGCCCCTACAATAAATAAGGAATATGCGGTGGATGTTACAGTATCCAGGCCAAAAATGTATTTAAGCACCGGCACGGTCAGTATGGAACCGCCTCCCCCAATCAATCCGAGGGAGATACCAATAAGGGCTGAAGCCAGATACCCAAGTAATTCTATCCAATCCATTGCTATATTTCAATAATTAATACTGCAAAGTTGAGGAGAAATTAACCGCAAAAGTGTCACCTATGTTACACAGGAGTTTCAGAATAATAATTCAATGCTGTTGCGGTGCAGTTTCACCAGGTTTTGGTTTTCCATTTGTTTCAGCAACCGCGATATTACCACCCTGGAAGAATTTAGGTCGTTGGCAATTTGCTCATGGGTAAGATGTAGCGTGGATGTGTTGAACGCATTTTTCTGCCGAATTAAATAGTATTCAAGCCGTTCGTCCATGGCATGAAAAGCCACACTGCGTATGGCATCCAGCAACTCCTGATAGCGAGACCTATAGGTTTCCACCACAAAAATGTACCACGATTTATATTTCAGCATCAGCTCATCCATGTACTCCACAGGAATAAAAAGCACTTCACTGTCTTCGATGGCAAAGGCCTCTACATCGCTTTTCTTATTACGTGCAGCACACACGAAACTCAGCGCGCAGGCTTGTCCGGGCTCCAGGTAATACATAAAAAACTCCTCTCCGTTTTCTCCTTCTGTGTAGAGTTTAATTCTGCCGCTCAGCACCAGCATGGTGTATTTCATGGGCTCACCGGAGCCGATGATTTGGGTTCCCGCCTTGAAATTTTTTGTAATTCCCTTGCTGGAAATAGTATCCAATAATTCAGGCTCGAAACGGGAGAAATGGGTTTGCAGGGAATTCATGATTAACAATTTCAAAGTTAGACTTTAACTCCAAAGTCAACAAATGTGTTTATAAATCTTCAGCTGGTACTGCTTTGAATTAACCATGTTAAGCTAGTGTTTTCAAATTTTTTTCTAAATTTTTTCAAATACATACTATATCAATTATTGATAAACTATTAGTAACAATAACTAAAGATTGAATTTTTGGTGAAAGGGGTTTTTTGCTCGCAAGTAATACACCATGAAAAACTTTTTTATTAAATCTTGCCTGTTTGTTTCCCTCTTGATTGCGGGCAGAACAAATGCACAGGTAACCAATGCCGGTTTCACAGGAACCGTAAAAGATGGTAACGGCAATCCACTCAATGGCGCTACCGTTAAAGCAGTCCACGAACCGAGTGGCACCATTTTCACCGCATCTTCTACTTCAGCGGGAACCTATCACATTCCGGCAGTGAGGATCGGTGGTCCCTACGTAATTGACGTGGAGTACGGTGACTACAAATCCATTACTGTGAAGGACATTTACACCACTTTGGGACAGGATTTTGTATTGGACCTCATTGCGCTTTCCAAAGAAAGTGCCATGTCTACCGTAAACATCTCTGTGCAGCGTTCTAAAATCCTGAACTCTCAAAACACGGGTGCTAACACCAACATCAACCAGGAAGCAATCAACACATTGCCTACCCTGAGCCGCAACCTGAATGACTTTTTGAGAATGACCCCCCAAAGCAGATCAAGTTCTGTTGCATCAACCACCGGCAACGGTGTTTCTTTTGCAGGACAGGATTCACGTTTCAACAACCTAACTATCGACGGTTCTATTTTTAATAACTCATTTGGTCTGGCTTCAGCACCTGCCGGTCAGACAGCTTCTACCCCTATTTCGTTGGATGCCATTCAGGAAATCCAGGTGAATCTTGCTCCCTACGACGCTCGTTTGGGCGGCTTTACCGGCGCAGGCATCAATGCAGTTACCCGTTCAGGTACAAACAACTTCGAAGGGAGTGCTTTTGTAAACAGCAGAAACAACAATATGGTCGGTAAAAAAGCCGGTGACATTGAAGTTACTGCCGATGAATACAATGTACGTCAGATGGGCTTTAGATTCGGTGGGCCCCTCATCAAAAACAAACTATTTTTCTTTGCCAATGCTGAAGAAGAAAAACGCTTTGATCCAGGCACTCAATACAAAGCAAACAGGGGCGAACCCAATGGAACTGCTAACGTTACCCGAGTTAGGGCTTCCGCACTCGATTCACTGCGCACATTCCTGAAAGATAAATTCGGTTACGAAGCCGGTGAATATGATGGATATAAGCGCGAAACCTACAGTTTCAAGTACCTGTTGAAATTTGACTGGAACATCAGCAACAAGCATAAAGCATCTTTGCGTTACAACTCCCTGGTATCAAGAAGAGATGTTTTGGCTTCAAACTCAGGCACTTTCTCCGGCGGAAGAAATGGAACCATCAATGCACTGAATTTCTCTAATAATAATTACATTATTAACAACAACCTCCGCTCGGTAATCGCTGAACTGAATTCAAATATTAGCAAACGCTTATTCTCTTCATTCCAGGTGGGTTACACAGCCAACCGCGATTTCCGCAGCAGCGGCGGCGGTATTTTCCCGTTGGTCGACATCATGGAAGGTGGCTTAACCTACACATCTTTCGGCTATGAGCCCTTCACCCCAAACAACATACTGAATACCAACACATGGCAAGTGCAGGAAAACTTAACTTACTACAAAGGCAGACATACCGTGAATGCCGGCTTCAACTACGAGCGTTTTGCATTTGAAAACACCTTCACACCTACCTACTACGGTCAGTACATATACAATTCTTTGAGCGACTTTTACAAAAGCGCCAACGGCGACACCTCCGTACAGCTGAAACGCTATGCGCTTACTTACAGCGCTGTTGAAGGTGGTGCCCTACCCACCGCATCTCCTGTGGTTACACAGTTAGGAGCTTATATTCAGGATCAGTTCAATGCTTCATCTCGCCTTAAAATCACAGGCGGCGTTCGCATTGACATGCCCAGCTATGCTTCTGAAAGCGAGTATTGGAACAAAAGGGTTGACACCATGAAGTTTATCGGGCCCGATGGAAACCGCACCGCTTATTCTACCAAAGCCCTGCCAAAAGGAAAACCCCTTGTATCTCCCAGAGTAGGATTCAACCTCAATGCCAAGGGAAATCGCGACATTCAGGTGCGTGGTGGATCCGGCTTGTTTACAGGTCGTCCCGCATTTGTATGGATTAGCAATCAGCTGAGCAACAACGGCGTTACCACCGGTTCTATGCGTTATGATAATATTCGCATTAACCAAATCCCCAGCCAGTCTGGTGTTTCTGCTTTCAGCAAAGACGTTGAAGCATTTATCCCTGCCAACCCAACCACCCCATCTTCATTTAACCTCGCACTCACCGATCCTAACTTCAAGTTTCCTCAGATCTGGAGATCAGATATCGGTGTAGACGCCAAATTGCCCGGTGGATTGATTGGCACTTTGGAATTCATGTACAACAGAACCATCAACAACATCATGTACCTGAACGTAAATCAGGAAAACCCCATAGGCAATTTCAGTGGACCTGATACTCGCCCCTATTTTGGCTATGCAAACAATCCAAACCGCGTGTATGACAATGTTTCAGATGCAATACTGCTAACCAACACCAACAAAGGATATAACTATTCAGCTACCGTTAAAATTGAAAAACCTGCTGTAAACGGCTTCGGCTTTATGTTGGCTTACAATTTTTCTGAAACCAAAGACCTTATCACCGGTGGCTCCATTGCCTACAGCAGCTGGCGCGACAACAGAAGCGTAAAAGGCAACAATCTTCCTGATCTCGCCTTCTCAGATAACGATCAGCGTCACAGAATTATTGGTGCTATCACCTACAAAACCCCTGTTAAAAACTACCCCACCACCATCAGTCTGTTTATGCAGTCAGGCAACCAGGGCCGCTACAGCATGTTCTATTCCAACGACATGAACGGCGATCAACTTGCCAACAATGATCTTATTTACATACCCAATTCTGCTGATGAAGTGAACTGGAAACAAACCGTTGTGAACAAAGACACTGCAACCGTGCAAGAGCAAAAAGATGCTTTCAACGCACTTTTAAACAGTGATGCTTATCTCAGCGCCAACAAAGGCAAATATGCTCAGCGCAATGGTGTTTTGATGCCCTGGCTCACAACATTTGACCTTTCGGTTATTCAAGAAATCCGCCTGAAAAAACCAGGCAAACATGCCCTTCAGCTTCGCCTGGACATCTACAATGTAGGAAACTTGCTGAACTCTGCCTGGGGCGTGAGCGATCAGGTTAATTATGCTGCTTTACTCAAATATGAAGGTAAAGATGCAAACAATAACCCAATCTACTCTTTAAACAGAGATAAAGGCAACCAGCTCATCAACACTGTTACCTCTCAGAGTGCAGGCCTGAACGATGTTTGGCAAATGCAATTCGGATTGCGTTACACCTTTAACTAACCGCAACCAATCTCAAAAAAAATGGCAGCTAATAGCTGCCATTTTTTTTATTTAATATTAAAACTATTCATTTTTAAATAACATAAATAAAACACTTCATTCATTATATGTAAACCCTTTGAAATCAACTTTGTTTATGCAGGTTCGTAAGCTTCAGGCCGTTATCATAAGCGATGTACATTTGGGCACTTATGGCTGCCATGCCACTGAGCTTGTACAATACCTAAAATCCATACAACCGGAAATACTGGTGCTGAATGGTGACATCATAGACGGGTGGGCTTTCAGTAAACGTTATTTCCCTGCCACCCACATGCAGGTAATTAAGGAGATTACTTCCTTTATCAGCAAGGGCACAAAAGTTTACTACATCACCGGAAACCACGATGAAATGCTGAGAAGATACTCAGGATTTAATATGGGAAATTTTTACCTGGATGATAAACTTGTGTTGGAAATAGATGGAAAAAGAGCCTGGATATTTCACGGGGATGTTTTTGACGCAAGCACCAATGGAGCCGCCAAATGGCTGGCAAAATTGGGTGGCAAAGGGTATGACTTACTGATACTGCTAAATCGCCTCATCAATTTTGTGTTGAAAACCCTGGGCCGCGAAAAAATGAGCTTCAGTAAAAAAGTGAAAGCATCCGTAAAAAGAGCCGTACGCTGGATTGGAGATTTTGAAACCTGTGCCGCAGACCTGGGAATAGAAAAACAATATGACTACGTAATCTGCGGACACATTCATCAGCCACAGGATAGAATCATTGAAACAGAAAACGGTAAAATCCGTTACCTGAACAGCGGTGACTGGATAGAGAATCTGACAGCCCTGGAATATGAAAATGGAGACTGGAATATCTACCAGTATGCTGAAGCAAAAACCGCGCATGCCACGGTATTTGAACTTACCAAAAAGCACCCATTTCCTGATGTTGTTAATAATCCTGTAGAACTGGTCATTCAATCTTTGGTAAAATGAGAATTTTCTACGCTGTTCAGGCCACCGGCAATGGACATATAGCCCGGGCCTTAGAAATTTTACCCTATCTGAAGCAATATGGTGATGTAGATATTTTCTTAAGCGGCACCAATGCCCAGCTTGGCCAGGGATTGCCCATCGTATACCGCAGCAAAGGCCTAAGTCTGGAATACAATAAAAAAGGGGGGCTGGATTACTGGAAGATTGCCAAAAAACTCAAGCCCGCCATGCTGGTTAAAGATGCATTGAAACTGCCGCTGCACCAGTATGATTTGATATTGAATGACTTTGAGAGCATTACCTCCATTGCCTGCAAACTCAAAGGACTTCCATCGGTGCATTTTGGGCATCAGGCCAGCTTCAGAAGCCCACTGGTGCCAAGGCCTTTGAAAAAGGATACCCTTGGAGAATGGGTACTTAAGAACTACTGTACCGGCAGCGTTAATCTGGGATTGCATTTTAAACAATACGACGACAATATCAACACCCCCATCATCAAATCCGCCGTTGTGAATGCAAACCCTACCGACCGCGGATATGTGACCGTTTACCTTCCCCAATACCCTGGAAATGAAATTGCTACCTACCTCAAATCCCTCACCTACATTCACTTTCAGGTATTTACCCGCGAAACCAAAACCATAAAACAGCTGGATAACATCACCTTCTATCCCATCGACAATGAGATGTTTACCCAAAGCTTGATTGATTGCCACGGTATTATAACAGGGGGTGGTTTTGAAACCCCGGCAGAGGCGCTCTATCTGGGCAAACGGGTGATGGTGATGCCCATACACGGGCAATATGAACAGTGGTGCAATGCCGCTGCACTGCAAGAATGGAATGTCCCGGTTCTCGAAAATCTTACGACCAGGACCGGAGTAAGCATACACCGATGGTATTATGGCGATGCCCCCACTATCAAACCGACTTTTAATGAAAATGCTGCCATTATTCGCTGGATAATGGATAAAGCCGGGGACTATAAATTAACCCCTAAAAAATTCGCAGATATAGCCCCTGTTACCGGAATTTTCGGCAACACAGAAGCTGTTTAATTTCGGCCTTTTTTTAATCACGTATTTCTTGACGTTTGTCATTGTTATTGAATGGTAAACATTCATCAATGCCAGATAATGTATCTATAATAATCTGTTATTCATAAAAAAACAAATTCGTAAGAATTTCGCCTCAATATGAAAAAAATTACAATATTGACAATTGGCTTACTGGGTGCCAATTTTCTTTTTTCACAAAAATTCCAGGGATTTGAAAAATCCGGCTCTGATAACTGGAAATTCACCACCAACTATGCAAGGTATAACTTTATATCTCTGTCTGACCAATGGGCCGACACCAGTGAAATAGGGCTAACCGCAGGAACTGACCTTAAAATTACGGCTCGCACCGGCACCAAACTTTGGGGTATGCGTGATTTAAACAATCCCGTTACTGTTTCCTCCCCCCGCCACTACATGGATTTTGAGGCCGTTGATATCAGCAAATACACCACCACAGACATTGAATTCTATTACTTTACCAATGCATATGATATTCCTGACACCATTGGATACATTGTAGAATACGACACCCTCAAAACATGGAATCGTGCCAATCTGGTGGAATTTTCCAAAGATTCGAAAGCTTGGACCAAAGTCTCCATTTCGGTTCCTGCCGGTAAATCTTTTGTGCGCCTTCGCATCTATGCATTGCAGGATGGAAACGGCGACTGGGCTGCCATCGATGATTTTAAACTCACGGGTTCCAATATTGATAAAACCGCGCCTTTCGTAAGCAAAACCTCCATCGAAAACCTTAGCACCGTTAAAATTGCTTTCAATGAAATGCTGGGCAACAGCGCCGATTCTACCACCAATTATTCCATCTCTCCCTCTGCTACCCTCAGCTCAGCCCTGCGCAGCAGCAGTCCCGGTGCCGATACCGTTACCCTTTCATTCTCTCCAGCGCTCACTGTAGGAAAATACTACACCATCACTGCCAAAAGCAACATCAGGGATACCGCCGGAAACCCCATGGCTGCAGATTATAGCTTTACGGTTGTTTACAACAATACAACACCCGATCTGGCCATCACCGAAATCATGTATAATTCACCCAGCAGCGACCCTGACACCCTTGATTTCATTGAAATCGTGAACAAAGGCAATACAGCAGCTGCATTGGGTGGTTTAACATTCCACAATGGCGGAATAACCAGCTTACCGGAAATCACCCTCAACCCCGGTGCCTTTTACCTGATGGGCATGGATAGCAATGCCTGCAAACGTTTCTATGGCAAACCCTTTGGCCAATATACGGATGCCCTTTCCAACGGAGGAGAGCCCCTTTTCATACGCAATACATTGGGCAAAACCATCGACTCTGTAAACTACGACGATGCAGCTCCCTGGACTTTAGGTCCTCCTACACCCGATGGTGGCGGACCTTCACTGGAAATCATTGATTATCGCCTGGAAAACAACGATGCCTCAAACTGGCAGATTTCGGGCACCAAAGTGGCCACATGGAACGGCATAACCGACATTTTCGCCACACCCGGAAGCAGCGTATTGCCCAGCATCCCCACCGTGGTATTTACCGCCGCAGTGCAGTATGTTAACGAATCTTTAGACAGCGTTTTCTTTACGCTTCGCACATCTACCCCAAACAGCAAAACCATTCAGGGAAAAGTGGCCCTGGTGAGTAAATTTGGAACTGCACAAAAAGACTCAGATTTTGTATGGAAAGATAGTATTTATACCATCCCCGCAAACTTTGCAGGCGACCTTAAATATGGTTTCGCAATTGTGAAAGACAGCAAAACAGAAGCCGACGAAAATTTTGCCCTTCGCCTTAGCATCGTCAACAACGGAGTAACAGGTAGCACCAAAGACCAGACTGTCTTTATTATTGACAATGACCAGCCCGTGATTAAACCCGTAAAAAACATTGCCCTCAAATTTGCCGGTCGCTACAGCGTTGCCGGAACAGGCAACAGCGCTGAAATCAGTGCCTATGATCCCGGCAGCAAACGTCTGTATGTGGTAAACTCTTTGAAAAATACCGTTCATATGGTGGACCTGAAAGATCCTTCCAACCCCAAAGAAATCAAGGTGTTTGATGCCACCCCATACGGAGAACTGACCAGCGTGGCCATCAACAACGGCATAGTAGCAGTGGCCTGTCCATCCGCTACCATCAGTGCCGACGGCAAATTGCTGCTACTCGATACCGGTTGCAACCTCAAGAAAACCGTTACGGTTGGCGTATTGCCCGATATGGTTACCTTTACCCCTGATGGTAAAAAAATCCTTACCGCCAATGAAGCACAGCCCGAAGCAGACTACAGTCAGGATGCAGAAGGCAGCGTGTCAATCGTTGATATCAGCGCAGGATTGAACAGCGTTGATCAAAGCAAGGTAACTACCGTTGATTTCAAACGTTTCAATGCCAATGCTGCCGCCCTGAAACAATCCGGTATTCGCGCATATGGCGTAGGAAACACCTTCAGCCGGGATATGGAACCCGAATACATCACTTTCTCGACAGACAGCCGCACTGCATACGTTACGTTGCAGGAAAACAATGCCATGGCCATCATCAACCTGCAAACCAACCGCATCGATACGCTGGTAGCGCTAGGCAGCAAAGATTTCAGTCTGCCTGAAAACAGCACCGATGTGAACGATCAGGGCTCTCAGATTGTGATGGGAGCATGGCCGGTAAAGGCGTTCTATTCTCCCGATGCCGTTCAAAGCTTTAGCATAGGCGGTAAAGATTACCTGGTTACAGCCAATGAAGGAGATTACCGCGAATACACCGCCCTTACCGAAGAACTGCGCGTTTCTGCCATGAAGCTGGATTCTACCCGCTTCCCTGAGCAAGGCCTGCTGAAAGCCGGGCACAACCTGGGCCGCCTCACCGTGACCGGCAGAGCCGGTGACACCGATGGTGACGGCGATATCGATGAAATCATGATGGCCGGAAGCCGTTCATTCAGCATCTGGAGTGCCGCAGACATGAAACTGCAATACGATAGCAAAAACGACTTTGAACGCTACACTGCAACCGATACCCAGTGGCGCAGGTACTTCAATGCCAGCAATACCACAGGCGCACCTGCCATTAAAAACCGCAGCGACAACAAAGGCCCTGAGCCCGAAGGCGTGGCCATGGGCGTAATCAATGATACCACCTATGCGTTCATCGCACTGGAAAGAACCGGTGGGGTAATGGTATACAATGTGCAGAATCCTTTGAAACCAGTGTTCGTTGATTACATCAACACCCGCTTACCCGCAGGCGACGGCGATCTGGGTTCAGAGGGCATTCTGTTCATCCCTGCCAACGAGTCGCCCACCGGCAAACACATGATTGTGCTGAGCAATGAAGTTAGCGCTACGGTGAGCATGTATGAGGTAAGCGGCACTTATCCTGTAGCTACCGCAACCCTTAACAAAGCAAACGTGACCATCACAGAAGGTGCAGTTGCTGAAAAATTGACTGTTCAGCTGGATAAAGCTTCAAACTACGCTACCCGTGTGGTGCTTTCCGTATCCAACACCACCGCTTCAGCTGCCGATTACAGCACCACGCCTGCCCTTACCGGCGATTCGATTGTTGTTACCATACCCAAAGGTGCCACCACAAGCGAAATCAGCTTGCTAGCCACAGACGATACCGAGATTGAAAGCACAGAAGCAGCGAGCGTCAGCATTCGCAGCGTGAGTTTTGGTGCAACCAAGGGCTCAAGCGCAACCTGCCTGATTAGCATTGCAGACAATGACAAAGCCACGGGCGTGAATAAACAAACCCTCGATGGCATTGCCTTCTACCCTGTTCCGGCAGATGCGGTATTGAACCTCAGCAAAATGGTAGATCATATCAGCATCACCAACATGCAGGGGCAGGTAGTGTTGACTGCAGAAAAAACCACGCATGTTAATGTTGCCAAGCTTCCTGCAGGCCTATACAACATCACATTGAACCATGGAGCCACCGGCCGCCTGCTGATACAGCATTAAACCTATCCAATCCAATAAAACAAAAACCCGGCTGAGAAGCCGGGTTTTTGTTTTATGTGTGAAAACTAAATCCCATAAAAAAACCCGCATTTTCGCGGGTCTTCTGTGGAGGATAACGGAGTCGAACCGATGACCTCTTGCATGCCATGCAAGCGCTCTAGCCAGCTGAGCTAATCCCCCTTTGGGACTGCAAATTTAATACTTTACCTGTCACTTCCGCAAATTTTTTACGAAAGACACTGTCTCCAATGCTTAAGCATCAGTTTGAATAACACTACAAAATATATTTTTATTTGTAAATTGCATTATCATTCATTAATACTTACACCCGCTTGAACATGAAACATTACAACCTTTTTTTAGATGACTACAGAATCCCCGAAGACTGTCTGGAATACAAGGATGACGAACGCTACGGCACAGAGACATGGGTGATTGTAAAAAGCCATGAAGCATTTGTTCAGGAACTGGAGACTCGGTGGGAAGATGGCGAATTCCCAAAACTGGTTTCATTTGACCACGACCTGGATGATGAACACTATCATCCTGCGATGTGGAAAGGCGTTGAGGCATACGAACATGCTTACAAACAATTTACAGAACCCACCGGAAGAAGGTCAGCAGCATTTTTGAAGAGTTTTTGTCTGGAGAAAAACATACCTCTCCCTGAATGTTTAATCCACACGAAGAACCCGGCCGGAGAAGTGCGAATCAGAAGAACGCTTAATTTGGGTGATCGGCCATCTGAATGAGCCATGTATGGTTGGCCACGGCTATAGGTTCTTTGCAATGCCCTATTAAAGGCGCATTAAAAAGGGAATACCTGAAGGTGAAAACTTACGCTATAAATGAGTTAGTGGCAATTTTGCTCATCAGCACGCACACAATCGATATAAAGCGTCTAATCAACAATCAGGCTACTTGCATATTTACCAATTTTTGGTAACTTTGTAAAAAGTAATGCATATGAAGAATACATCCATATCACTGGGCCACTACTTTGACCAGTTTGTAAGCAGCCAAATAGCTGCTGGACGCTACAAGAATGTCAGCGAAGTAATTCGCGCCGGACTTCGACTCTTAGAAGATGAAGAAACCAAAATGCTTGCTTTGAAATCAGCCATTCAGGAAGGATTAGATAGCCCTAGAATTGAGAATTTTGATTTCGACGAAAACTTAAAATTATTGAAGAAAAGTAAAAATGGCTAAAGTTGTTTTAAGACAAGCTGCCATTGACGACTTAAATAATATTTGGAATTACACAATTGACAAATGGTCTGAAAAGCAAGCAGATAAGTACTATGCAAGTTTAAACTTTGCATGTAAACAAATTGGAATAAATCCAGACCTTGGAAAAAAATATGAAGAAATAAATAGCAACCTATTTGGACTCCGAACAGGTAAGCACATCATATTCTATCAAATTATAAGTGAGCAAGAAATAGAAATTATCAGGATACTGCATGAGCGCATGGATTTAAAAAACAGATTAATTGAATAAAAAAGTGACGACAACTCCGCCAAGCCCAACACCGCTATAAAAACTCACCCTTCCTTCCTATCCCTCACCGACCGCACCACCTTCTCCGCCACCCTCTCCGACGCCCCCGCCTCTCCAAGCATGGTTTCAAGTAGCGCATACTCCTGTAGCTGCTGTTCCCGTTGCGGCCCCTCGAGCAAGGATTCCAAGTGCGCAGCTATTTTCGCCGCATTAAAATCACCCTGTATTAATTCGGGAACCGTAGGTTTATTTAATATCAAATTTACCAGCGATATATAAGGCACTTTAATCACCCGCTTGCCTATCCAGTAGGTAAGGGCAGCCACCAGGTAACAAACCACCTGCGGAACCTTTAGCAGCGCAGTTTCCAACGTGGCCGTGCCACTGGTAACCACTGCCGCATCGCTTTGGGCCAGCACTTCGTAGGTTTTTCCCTCGCACAATTGCATATTTTCAGGTAATGCAAAACGGCTGTAAAAATCCCTGCCAAAACTGGGTGCCATAGCCACACTAAACTTCCACTCCGGTTTTAATGCCGCCAGTTCCATCATTATGGGCATAGCATTGCTTATTTCATTAGCCCTGCTGCCGGGCAGCAATGCAATATTTTTTACCCCATCGCAATATTGCGATTTAGTAGACAGAATTTGCTTTTTAAGGGCTATTTCATCCAATACGGGATTGCCTACATATTCTGCATCTACCCCGTGTTTTTTGAAAAATTCGGGCTCAAACGGCAAAATGGAATACAACTTATCTACATTCTCCCTGATGGCCTTTACCCTGCCTGTATTCCATGCCCAAACCTTGGGCGCAATGTAGTAGTGCACCGGAATGCCCGCCCTATGGGCGAATTTGGCCAGCCGCATATTAAAACCCGGATTATCAATCAGCACCAGCACATTGGGCTTGGTGTTGAGTATATCCTTTTCGGCCTGTTTCAAAAACCTGCCAATGGTTCGGATATTTTTAATCACCTCCCACAGACCCATAAAGGCACGCTCACGGTAATGCGAAACCAGCTCCCCTCCTGCCTGCTGCATCAAATCACCTCCCCAGCAGCGAATATGGGCTTCGGGATCAAGTTTCTTGATGGCCGCAATGAGATTGGCGCCATGCAAATCGCCGCTGGCCTCGCCTGCCACCAGGTAATATGTGTGGGGCCGGCTCATGTAAACCAGTTCAGGTCAATAATGATGGTCCACAAGGCATTCAGCACTGTGGCAATCAGCCAGCCACGACCAAAATTGAGCAATTTGGGATTGCGCATAATCAGGAAGAATAGGCCAATATTAGCCGCCACACCCACCTGATAATAGGTATTATAAAATCCCTTGCCATGCAATATGGCGTAAATGATGGTCTGAAACTGTATGCCCTGTGCCATGGCAATCCAGCCCGCCACCAGCATGGGCAGCATGGCCGCTATGAGTAAACCGCTGATGAGCTGAATAATTCTATCCATTCAAATCCCAGTTATTAAGCGTACCAATGCGCTGATGATCGGTTAAATCAAACATGGTGGGCACCACAGAAATATATCCGTTTTGCAACGCCCATTCGTCGGTATCCTGTCCGTGATCCATATTCACAAATTTACCGGTCATCCAGTAATAGGTTCTGCCAAACGGGTCGGTACGCTGATCAAAATCTTCTTTCCACTTGGCCTGCGCCTGTCGGCAAACCTTGATTCCTTTGATAACGCCGTCTTCGGGCTTGGGAATATTCACATTCAGCAGGGTGCCGTATGGCAAATTATTATTGAGCACATTCTCGGCAATCTTTTTAATGAAAGGTTTCGCAGGAAGAAAATTGGCATCCCAGCTGTAATCGCATAATGAAAAACCAATGGCTTTCATCCCGTCAATTGCCCCTTCCATGGCGGCACTCATGGTGCCTGAATAAATTACATTGATGCTGCTGTTGCTGCCATGATTAATCCCTGAAACCATCAGATCGGGTTTGCGGGGCAATATCTTGTCAATGGCAATTTTTACGCAGTCTACGGGTGTTCCGCTGCACTGCCATGACTCCACCCCCTGAAACAGCTCTACCTTGGTAAGCCGAATGGGCTGGTTGATGGTAATGGCGTGTCCCATGGCACTCTGGGGCTTATCCGGCGCCACCACAATCACCTCGCCCAGCTCGAGCATGGTTTCTACCAGGGCCGATATACCGGGTGAAGTAATTCCGTCATCATTGCTGATCAATATCAGGGGTTTTGTCATATTGCAAAAATCGGGGATTTGTGAATAGGTTGCATCCTGTAATGGACAACTTTTAAAAAGTTCTCGAAACCCCTTGCGTATATTTGCACTCATGCAGGATAAATACGGTTTGCGCGGTGTTTCCAGCCAAAAAGAGGATGTGCACAACGCCATCCGGCACGTCGATAAAGGCCTTTACCCCAAGGCATTCTGCAAAATCATTCCCGACCTGCTGGGCAATGACCCTGAATTCTGCAACATTATGCATGCCGATGGTGCCGGCACCAAGAGCAGTCTGGCCTACCTCTACTGGCGCGAAACCGGCGATATGAGCGTATGGAAAGGCATTGCGCAGGATGCAATTGTGATGAACACCGACGACCTGCTCTGCGTGGGCGTTACCGGTCCTTTCCTGCTGAGCAGCACCATTGGCCGCAATAAAAACCTCATCCCGGGTGAAGTGATTGCCGCCATCATCAACGGTACCGAGGAGTTTTGCGCTTCCATGCGCGACATGGGCATTGAAATCTACACCACCGGAGGCGAAACTGCCGATGTGGGCGATTTGGTGCGCACACTTATTGTAGATTCAACATTAACTGCAAGGGCAAAGCGCAGCGATATTATCAGTAACCATACCATTGCCCCCGGGCAGGTGATTGTGGGCTTTGCTTCTTACGGCCAAACCACCTACGAAACCGAATACAACGGTGGCATGGGCAGCAATGGTCTCACCAGCGCGCGCCACGATGTTTTTAGCAGCATGTACCGAGAGAAATATCCTGAATCATACGATACTGCCCTCCCCGAAAACGTGGTGTATTGCGGCAGCAAAAAGCTCACTGATGCGGTTGCGGGCAGTCCGCTGGATGCCGGAAAACTTGTATTATCACCGACTCGCACCTACGCACCACTGGTTAAAAGCATACTAAAAGAACTGAGACCCGCTGTAAAAGGTATGGTGCACTGCAGCGGCGGCGGACAAACCAAGGTTTTGCACTTTACCGACAATATTCATGTGGTAAAAAACAACCTGTTACCCATTCCGCCATTATTCCGGATGATTAAAGAAGAAAGCGGCACCGATTGGTCAGAAATGTTCAGGGTCTTTAACATGGGGCACCGCCTGGAGATTTATACCGATGAAAAATCGGCTGAAACCATGATGGATATTGCCAAATCGTATCATATCGATAGCGCGATAATCGGCTATACCGAGGCATCGGACAAAAAATCCCTCACCATTTCGGGTGAATGGGGTGAATGTTGTAAAGACGCATAATTATGCGTCTTTACAACATTACCACATAGGAAGGGCAATGATCCGAATGTTTGGCATCCGCCAATATATCCGCCGATTTGAGGTTTGCTTTTAGGTTTTCGGATACGCTGATATAATCAATTCTCCAGCCCTTGTTGTTGGCCCTGGCGTTGGCCCTAAAACTCCACCAGGTATAGCGGTGCGGCTCGGGGTGAAATTCGCGGAAGGTATCCACCATGCCATTGTTAAACCATTTGTCCATCCAGGCCCGTTCTTCGGGTAAAAATCCTGTGCTGTTTTTGTTGCTCACCGGATCGTGGATGTCGATGGGTTTATGACAGATATTGTAATCGCCACACACCACCAGTCCGGGTAAGGTTTTGCGCAGTTGATTGCAATAGTCAAAGAAATAATCCAGGAACTTATACTTTACATCCTGGCGGTGATCTCCACTGGTGCCGCTGGGGAAATACGCTGAAATAACACTGTAATTATCAAAATCGGCGCGGATGACGCGGCCTTCGTGGTCGTATTCTTCATTATCACAGCCGTAATGCACATGGTTGGGGGCTTGTTTGCTGAAAATGGCCACCCCGCTATACCCCTTTTTAATCGCTGAAAACCAGAAATGATGATACCCCAACGCCTCGATGGCAGCTATATCGGCCTGATCTTGTGTGGCCTTGATTTCCTGCAGACAAACCACATCAGGATTTTCGTCCTTTAAAAAATCAAAAAGGCCCTTGGAAGCAGCACTGCGTATGCCGTTGACATTGTAGGTAAGAATTTTCATATGGCAAAAATAGGGGCATCAATAAAGAAAACCGAACATCCAAAGGGGGATAACATTGCCATAAGGAACCACCACATTATCAAGTACCCTATACGCATGTGGGATATGATTGATTTGCGCATTGGACTTGTTTTTACCCCCAATTTCCAGGGTGTATTTTCCATCGACAATAAAATCACCCTGTTTTGACAGTGCCAGATGGGCATGCATTTTTACCTGATTAACAAAAAAGGTTTCTCGCAGACTGCCTCGGTTCACGGAATCGGGAACAATGGCATAAGACAGGTTGGGATTTTCCAGGTAAACCTTTTCTGGTTTTGCAAGTATGGCAGTGCTGTTGCCCTCATGATACATCAGGGTAAGTAAACTGGCCTCCTGCAAATGTTGCAAATAACTGTTTACAATATTGCGTGCAATTCCTGTCTGGGATGCCAGCTTGGTAACATTGGGCTTGAACGGCACATTGGATGCGAGAATATACAGCAGCTGCAACATTTTACGGGCATTACGAACATCAAAACCCGGCATTTCTGCCAAATCAGATTCGAGCACCAGCCTGATTACCTGTTGCAATTTTCGATGATAGGATGCTTCACCTTCAGTAAAAAATGGATAGTAACCGGTTTTGAGGTAATCTTCAAAGTATACAAATGGACGAAAATCCTCGGGGAAAGTAGCATAAGCTGCACCTGCATCCAGAAAAAGCGATTCGAGTGTAACAGATGGCAATTCCATCTTATGTTTTAGGAGCAAATACTCCCGAAATGAAAGGCCCTGCATGCGATACATCACGGCACGCCGACTGAGATCGGCATCTTGCCTGCGCAAATCAAGAACGGAAGAGCCCGTGAACACAATATACAACTCGGGGTACATATCATATACATTTTTAATATGCCTGCTCCATTCAGGGTATTTGTGTACCTCGTCGAGAAAAAGGTATTTGCCACCCTGTTGAATAAACGCTTCTATGGTCTGAAAGAGTGAGTTTCCCGCAAAGTACAGGTCATCGAGACTCATATACACAACCTCGTTGCGCTGCAGGTTCAGTTTCCGCATTTGCTGAATCAGAAGCGTGGATTTTCCTGTGCCTCTGGCGCCGAGAATGCCTATCAACCTGTCGTCCCAATGAATGCTGTCCTGAACCTGCCTGTATATAGAGGTTCGAACGCGAGACATGAGCCGGGCAGAATGTTCAAAAAAATGTTCCATTTTGCACTTTTATGAATGCAAATTTACTATTTTTTGCACGATTAAAATACCTTTTTATTAGTTTTTTGCACTTTTATATGTGCATTTATCATTTTTATTGCATTTTTTGATGTGCAATTAGTCCCAACATTCCATCATCAGCAAATGGCCGGATTCGTAGGATATTTCCACAAAACCATCCGCTGCAACACGGTTGCTGCTGCCACTTCGACCGGGGAAATGGAGGGATTCATTTTGGAGGGCATACTCCAGATTTGATGTATGAATGCCACCCGCCTCCATTACCGGTATCAGCGAAATGACCGTTCCTTTGGGATACCACTTTTTAAAACTTCTGGGCAAATTGTATATCCGCGAATGGCCATCAATGATAGCCAGTTCAATGCGGCCCGTAAAAGCGGGCAGGGTAGCCAAATTATTAAAATGGTGGTCGCTGCGCCTTCCTGTTGCCCATACAACGTGCGCTGCAGCTTGTCCTTCGGCAATAAGAAACTCAATACCCTTCTGTAAATCCGTCATATCCTGTTTGGGTGCATGCACAATGCGAACACCCTGCAACGCCGCATGCTCCTGCCATCCCGGCGCCACAGAATCAAAATCACCCAAAACCGCATCCACCCTGATATTCAGGTCTATCACCCGCTCTATGGCACCATCCAGCACAAGCACATAGGGATTCCACTCCAGCAACTGCCCCAGCAACTCCATGCTGCAAGCCTCACCATTGGCAATGATAAGGGCCGGTTCCTGTCCGTCGCGAACAAAGTGATGGGAAGACACGCTACAAATTTAGAATACTATAAAAAATACTACACCTCGGCTTGAGACAAATTACCTGAAGAATCGTAATCTTTATATGAATTAAAACTGATGTATTTACTGAGCTCTCCGGGGACATTAGGTAAATATCTGCTTAACTTAATTTTTCTCGTTTCTCCCAAAGGATCCTGCAACTTAAAAATATTGCGATTACCATACCCATCTAAACTTATCTCTCCAAGCATCCACTGACCAAATGGTATCTGACTAATTTGATGCATTCTACTATCAAAGTACCAGGTTATAAAATTTGGCCTTGGCTTGGCGTGATCATAACGGTCAAAAACAATAAAATCCGGATTATTAAACATGACATCTGCCAAAGAATTATGTTGGCTAATTGCACCATCCTTCACAGCATACCAATCCCGATTATTAGGTAATTGAAAAAACGAATCTGTGGATTTCAGCAAATCACCCTCTATCTTGATGTATCTATTCATAAATTCTTAAAACAACAAACTTAACACATTTATATTTTAAATTACTCTGTGGCCAATAACCAATAACTTTGCATAAATTTCGTTTAAGGTATCTATGGCAACCAAACCGCGCATTCTCTGGGCAGATGATGAAATTGACCTCCTGAAACCGCACGTGCTGTTTTTGGAAGGCAAAGGATATGAAATGGTAACCGTGAGCAGCGGCAGAGACGCCATTGAACAGGTGAAAAATCAGGAATTCGACCTGGTGTTTCTTGATGAAAACATGCCCGGCATCTCCGGCCTTGACGCGCTGGCCAGCATCAAACAGGATAAACCCAACCTGCCGGTAATCATGATTACCAAAAACGAAGAAGAACATATCATGGAGGAAGCCATCGGCAGTAAAATTGCCGATTACCTCATCAAACCCGTCAATCCCAGCCAGATTTTACTTTCCGTAAAAAAGAATCTTGATGAAAGAAGACTGGTAACCCAGCGCACCACCCAGAGCTACCAAAAAGAATTCATGCAAATAGGCATGGCAGTTAGCGAAAAAATGGATTTTACCGAATGGAAGGAAGTATATAAAAAGCTGGTTTTTTGGGAAATTGAACTCAATGAAAGCGGAGAAGAAGGGATGAAAGAAGTTTTTGAAACCCAGAAAGCAGACGCTAACCGCAACTTTTGCCGCTATGTTTCTGACCATTACGTGGGCATGCTCAAAAGTACCGGCGACGATGGCCCCATCATGAGCCACAATCTGTTTCGCCGCGCCATCAATCCATTGCTGGACGGAGACCTGCCCGTGTTTGTGGTGCTGGTAGATAATCTCCGCTTCGATCAGTGGCGCGCCATTTCTGAAACCCTACAAAACCAATTTCGCGTAGACCAGGAAGACCTTTACTTGAGCATTCTTCCTACCACCACGCAATACTGCCGCAATGCCATATTCAGCGGACTCCTGCCCTCGGAAATCGAAAAACGTTTTCCCGGCAAATGGAGCAACGATGAAGACGAAGGCGGCAAAAATATGTTTGAAAAAGATTTTCTCGAAGACTTGCTAAAACGACTGCGGAGAGACATCAAATTCTCATACCACAAAATCACCAATCTGGATGCCGGAAAAGCCCTGGTGAACAATGTTCCTAACATGTTCCAAAACAAACTGAATGTGCTGGTTTACAACTTCGTTGATAATTTTAGTCATGCCAGAACCGACATACACGTGGTGCGCGAGCTGGCCGAAGACGAAACGGCCTACCGCAATGTGATGGCTACCTGGTTTAAGCACAGTGCGCTGTGGGAAGCCCTTCAGCGCATCGCTGAAAAACCCTGCAGGGTAGTGATTACCACCGACCACGGTAGCATCAGGGTAAAAGACCCCATCAAAATTATCGGCGATAAACATGTAAATTCTAACCTGCGCTACAAACAGGGTAAAAGTCTTACCTACAACCCCAAAGAGGTACTGGAAGTTAAAAAGCCCCAGGATGCTTTTCTACCAACACTGCATATGAGCAGTGCCTTTGTGTTTGCCCGTGAAAACGACTTTTTCGCCTACCCCAACAATTATAACTACTACGTAAATCACTACCGAAATACCTTTCAGCACGGTGGAATCAGTCTGGAAGAGATGTGCTGCCCGCTCATAACCCTAAGCCCTAAATCCTGATGACAATGCGCATGGGCCCGCTGGATGAAGCCGGCATTGGAGAAGTGATTGCTTACATTACCCAGCTCAATCCTTCACCGCGTATCATCACATTTACCGGAGATCTGGGGGCAGGAAAAACAACGTTAATCCGGGCACTGTTAAAATTCACCAACAGCGCTGATGCGGTAAGCAGCCCCACATTCGGCATTGTAAATGAATATCACACCGGAAAAGGGCGGCTGGTTTGCCATACAGACTGGTACAGGGCGAAGAGCGCAGATGAATTAGTAGATGCAGGACTCCTGGAATACATCCACAACGATGATTGCCTGATGCTGATAGAATGGCCGGAAGTAGGCGCCGCCTTACTTGAGGGTGAAAACTGCCTGCATGTAAAAATCGAACATCTCGACCATCAGCGATTATATCTGTTCTCAGACCGCCTGTCATAAACCACCCAAAGGGTATCGCCACCGTAAACATCTTTGGCAAACACCGGAAGTTTATAATGATCCAGTTTTCCTTCACGGTTTAAAACCAGCACAAAATCAGCGCTATCTGCCGATTTTACCTCCTGTATATTCAATGCTTTATTGCCAAGTATCTGCTTATTTAACCAAACTGTTTCGGTAAAAGCATAAACCCTCACAGGCATAACACAATCATGGTATTTTTCCCATGGATTTACATTGCATTTCAACATGGCATCTCGAGTACTGATACCCCAGTAATCCATGCTGAATGAACCCGGTTTCCATATATTTTTAATCGAATTAAAATAAACAAAATCGTGTTTTAAATGAATTAATAAAAACAAAGGAAACACTAAAAATACCACCATTGTTTTTTTAAAACTCATGCTGCTTACGAATGAATCTATAGCAACCCCTGCCAAAATAACGAGTGGTATATATAAAAAATACACATGTCTCCAGCCGTTGTATAGCGTAGGTTTTTGGATGATTAAATACGAGACCGTAACCAAAAATAATATAATCACAAATTGAATAATGTATGATTTTCGAAATATTTTTATGGATGAATATAATCCCACCAAAAACAATATTATATAAAACACAGGAAGTGTAACCAACATCCATAAAAAGGCATAATAAGCAGGAACATTGCCGGGGATCATTGATTTTCCTGCCAGTATGGTTGGAGAAGGCCAGGGATTTTCATGAGCATATCGCAATATACCGATAAAGCTTTCCAGTGGGGATTTCCAGACTGCCGGATATACAATATACCAGGAAATAACAAAAACGATTATTCCCAATAACAATGCATAAACCCGTTTATATTGAAAACGATAGTGCATTAATACCCAAAGCACCGGAATAAAATAAAAAACGCCTGCAATCCTAACCGTACATGCCATGCCGGCCAGCATACAGGCAGCCCATGGAAACTTCCCTTTACGGGTAGCCACCGACAGCGCCCATAGCACAAAAACACCCATACACAGAAAAAATACATCCTTGGAATTATAGTGCGCTTCGGCAAACAATCGGGGCCAGCAGGCATAGGCAATTGCCGTAATCATAGCGGTTGCATGATTTTGAAACAATTGGCGCCCGATTCGGTAAATCCCAAAAACCGATAATAAAAATATCGAGAACAACAGCGCCCTCCTAAGCAATAGCTTGGTTTGCATAGGTGATGTAAAAACCAGCTGTTCCAGCAAATAGGCAGGGGTTTCAAACAGAGGCCCAAAATACTTATGCTTCTCAATATCTTCATACTTGCCCCACCCTGCTATGTAACGGGCATTTTCAATTCCGATAGTGCGTTGGGTTAATTCATCGTAATGCACACCGTAGCGATGCAGGGTAGCAAAACCCAAAACTGCGTATAAAACAAAGAACCAGGCAAAAAACCCGGTTCCCTGTATATTGAAAATATGTTTAATCGCCTTAATCAAGCGGTGGCCGGCTTGGCTTCAGCACTCATGTAGGCTTCCATAGGCAAACAAGCACATACCAGATTTCTGTCGCCATACGTGTCATTAACACGGGCCACAGAAGGCCAGAATTTCTTGGCGGCCACAAAAGGCGCAGGATAGGCGGCCTTTTCACGTCCGTAGGTATGCGCCCATGAATCTGAAGCAATTTCAGCAGCAGTATGAGGTGCGTTTTTCAGCACATTGTCTTCCTTGTCTGCCTTTCCATCTTCCACTTCGCGAATTTCTTCACGGATTGCCAGCATGGCGTCGCAGAAACGATCCAATTCTTCCTTGCTTTCGCTCTCGGTAGGTTCTACCATCAATGTACCACCCACAGGGAACGAAACGGTTGGAGCATGGAAACCATAATCCATCAGGCGCTTGGCAAAATCAGCCGCTTCAATACCGGCAGAGTTTTTGAATTTGCGGGTATCCAGAATCATTTCATGGGCGCAGAAACCGTTTTCACCGCTGTAAAGAACAGGATATTCGGCCTCCAGGCGAGCTTTCATGTAGTTGGCATTTAGGATGGCCCATTCGGTAGCATTGGTAAGTCCTTTGCCACCCATCATCTTAATGTAGGCATAGGATATAAGCAGAATGCTAGCACTGCCCCAGGGTGCGGCACTTACGGCATGCATGGCTTTTTCGCCACCGGTTTTCACCACAGTGTGTCCGGGCAGGTAGGGCGCCAGATGTGCAGCAACACCAATCGGGCCCATACCGGGTCCACCACCACCGTGAGGAATGCAGAACGTTTTGTGAAGGTTAAGGTGGCATACATCTGCACCGATCATACCGGGGCTGGTGAGACCCACCTGCGCGTTCATGTTGGCGCCATCCATATACACCTGTCCGCCGTACTCATGTATCAGGGCGGTAATATCCTTGATGGCACTTTCAAACACCCCGTGTGTACTGGGGTAAGTTACCATCAGACAGGCCAGGCGGTCTTTGTACTGCTCGGCTTTGGCTCTCAGGTCGCCGAGGTCTATGTTTCCATGTTCATCACAGGCAGTAACCACCACTTCCATACCGGCCATTACAGCACTGGCAGGGTTGGTACCATGGGCACTGCTGGGAATCAGCGCAATATTACGGTGTGATTCACCGCGATCTTTAAAGTACTCGCGGATAACCATCAACCCGGCATATTCGCCCTGCGAACCGGCATTGGGCTGTAGACTCATGGCGGCAAAACCGGTAATCTCGCACAGATCCTTGGCCAGTTCATCAATAATTTCTTTGTACCCTTCTGTCTGACCGGCAGGAGCAAAAGGATGCAGTGCGTTGAACGCAGGCCAGGTTACGGGAATCATCTCAGTGGTGGCATTCAGCTTCATGGTACAGCTTCCCAATGAAATCATGCTGTGGCAAAGACTCAGGTCTTTGCTCTCCAAACCGCGTATGTAGCGCAACATTTCGTGCTCTGACTGCAGGGTATTGAATACCGGATGCAGCATGTAGTTGGAAGTACGCTGAAGGGCAGCGGGTATGCGGCTTTGGGCCGAATCGCTTACCTGAACAAGCTTACCGTCAACGGCTTTGCTGAAAATCTGCAGCAGGGCATTGGCATCTTCGGCAGTGGTGGTTTCATCCACCGACACACCTACATGGGTATCGTCAAAATAACGCAGGTTGATACCGGCCGCTTCTGCGAGCGTCCTTATTGTGTTGGCACTCGGCACTTCGATATACAATGTATCGAAGAAATGTTGGTTCAACACCTTGTAAACACCGCTTGCTGACTCAATGCCACGGGCAAGTTCAGAGGCAATGGCATGTATTCTGCCGGCTATCTTTTTCAGCCCGTCGGGACCGTGGTAGCAGCCATACATTCCCGCCATTATACTCAGCAAAACCTGTGCTGTGCAAATATTGGAGGTAGCATTCTGACGCTTGATGTGCTGTTCGCGGGTTTGGAGGGCCATACGCAAGGCACGGTTGCCATTTCGGTCTATGCTTACACCGATGATACGGCCCGGCATGTGACGTTTGTGTTCATCTTTGGCTGCCATGTAAGCGGCATGGGGTCCGCCAAAACCCATGGGAACACCAAAGCGCTGCGTACTTCCTACCACACAATCGGCGCCCATCTCACCCGGAGGGGTAAGAACCGTAAGTGAAAGTATATCGGCAATAAAGCAGGTTTTTACATTGTGCGATTTACACTGCTGTGCAAATTCGCGGTAATCCTCAATACTCCCTTTATCATTGGGATACTGCACAACGGCACCAAAGTAAGTAGTATCCGGGTTGAAGGTTTTATAGTTGCCAAAAACCAGTTCTACACCAATGGGCTCCGAGCGGGTAATCAGAATGTCTTTGGTCTGAGGGAAAATGTTTTCATCCACAAAAAACTTCATTCCCTGACCCTTGGGTGCCACCCCCAGAAACATGTGTATGGCTTCGGCGGCTGCAGTTCCTTCATCGAGAAGAGATGCGTTTGCAATCTCCATACCCGTAAGGTCGATAATCATGGTCTGGTAATTGAGCAACGCTTCCAGACGCCCCTGGGCTATCTCCGCCTGATATGGCGTATATTGGGTATACCAGCCGGGGTTCTCCATGATGTTGCGAAGAATCACACCCGGGGTGTGGGTACCGTAATAACCCATACCCATGTAATTTTTATAAATTTTGTTCTTTTCAGCTTTGGTTTTCAGCATTTCAAGAAAAGCGGACTCACTCATGGGCTCACCAATATTCAGTGGCTGTGGCAGACGAATCCCCGCAGGCACGGTTTTATTGATGAGGGTTTCCATAGAATCTACCCCAATGGTTTTCAACATCTCAGGCAAATCAGAAGCACGAGGGCCAATATGACGGTCCTCAAATTTCTCGGAATAACGCGTGTGTAATTGCATAATTGTGTATGCAAATTTAACAAAAAATGCGGCTCACAGTTTGGTAAAAACTGCTTAAAATTTACCCTCGTCTTTGAAGCTGTAATAGCCCGAAGCACCAATAATCAGATGATCCATCAGCGCCACATCGATCAGCTTGCAGGCGTGTTCTATTTGTCGGGTAATTTTCAGGTCCGGCTCACTCGGCACCAGGTTTCCGCTGGGATGATTGTGGGCAATGACAATTCCGCAGGCCAGCCGCTCCAGCACTTTTCTCAGCAATATTCTCACATCGATGACCGTGCCTGTCATCCCACCCTCACTGATTCTTTCCATTCCGATAATTCGGTTATTCTGGTTCAGGTAAATCACCCAAAAAACCTCATGGTTCAAATCTTCCATCTGACCCCGTAATTGATCATAAGCATCCCTGCTGTTGGTGACCCTGGAAAATTTGGCAACAGATTGTTTTTTACGCGCTGCCAGTTCCATGGCAGCCATAATGCTGATGGCTTTGGCATTCCCTATTCCGGGTATGGCACAAAGATCTTGAATGCTGGCCCGGGCCAGTTCATGTAAATTGCCATGAAAACGCTGTAGTATTATCTTTCCCAGATCCAGGGCGCTGTGGCTTCGGGTGCCGTGGCCGATTAGTATGGCCAACAATTCGGCATCACTAAGGTTCTGACGGCCTTTGGTGGCCATTTTTTCGCGTGGACGATCGTCCTCATTCCAAAGTTTAATAGGCAGTGACTCAAACATGTTGATAATTTTTTTGACAAAATAATGTGTAAATATTTTTCAAATGTATTACTTTTGAACCAGCAATTACAAATATTTTTATCCGATAATTTTAATCAAATCGAATCATGAGTGAACAAAATGAGAAAATGAAAGCCCTGAAAGCCACGATAGAGCGGCTGGAAAAAACCTACGGCAAGGGCGTCGTAATGAAGATGGACGATACCCGCTCCATTGCGGTAGATGTTGTATCAACAGGATCTTTCAGCCTTGACCTGGCATTGGGTGTTGGCGGATTTCCCCGCGGTCGTATCATTGAAATTTACGGACCGGAATCATCAGGTAAAACCACCATTGCCATGCATACCATTGCAGAAGCACAGAAAAAAGGCGGCATTTGCGCCTTTGTGGATGCCGAACACGCCTTTGATAAATTATACGCAGAAAAACTGGGTATTGACACAGCCAATCTGCTCATATCTCAGCCCGATGACGGAGAACAGGCCCTTGAAATTGCCGATAACCTCATTCGTTCCGGTGCCATTGATGTGCTGGTTATAGATTCTGTGGCTGCACTGGTGCCCCGTGCAGAAATAGAAGGCGACATGGGTGATAGCAAAGTAGGTTTGCAGGCCCGACTGATGAGCCAGGCACTGCGTAAACTCACCGGCACCATCAGCAAAACCGGCTGTGTTGCCATATTCATTAACCAGCTCAGAGAAAAAATTGGCATCATGTTTGGCAACCCTGAGACTACCACCGGTGGTAATGCCCTGAAATTTTATGCCTCCATCCGCCTGGATATACGACGCATCGGACAAATCAAGGACGGCGAAGACATTATAGGCAACCGCACCAAGGTAAAAGTGGCCAAAAACAAGGTGGCCCCACCCTTCCGCGTGGTTGAATTTGACATTATGTATGGCAAAGGCATCAGCCGTGTGGGTGAAGTACTGGACATCGCCGTAGATGCCGGTGTTGTGCAAAAAAGCGGCAGCTGGTTCAGCTTCGGCGGAACCAAACTTGGTCAAGGACGCGATTCAGTAAAAGAATTGCTGGAAGACAACCCCGAACTGCTCCAGGAAATTGAAGGCAAAATCAAAGCTAAAAATGCTGCCGGCGAAGAAGTAGTGGCAGTTCAGCCAGGCGAAGCCTCGTAAATTCCTATACTAACCTGATTAAATAAAAAGACTGCTTAGGCAGTCTTTTTTTATGCTTTCTTATGATACTGCTCACTATACATGGCGGGATACACCACATACAACATCAGCATTCTGCTGTATCGAAATATGATTGGAAGTAGAATCACTATGGCAATAGGGATTGCCGCAATGGCATAATCAAACAGATTAAGCAGATTAAAAACCACGCTCAGGGTGATGATAATACCTACTATGATGGCGTAACTCCAGTACATGGCACCAAAGAAAAAACCGGGCTCGGGCTCATAATTTAATTTACATTGCTTGCACTCATACTGGGTTTCAGCAAATTTCCCCATATTCAGAATACTGTTAGGAAAAACCTTATCCTTGCCACAACGTGGACAACGACAAAGCAAAAAACTGATGAATCTGGGTCTCGGATGCTTTAGATTATGCATCTCTGCGGGTTCTTCTATAGTTGTACCACGCAAAACCCGCCGCACCTACCAGCAAATACGGGGTTGCCAGCAAAAACAGAATACCCTTGTTGATGCCATTCCCTACAGAAGCTCCCTTTTTGTTGGTCTGGTTGCTTTTCAATGCTGTTTTACACATGGGACACTGTGCATTTAAACCGGTGGTAAAAACCAGTGACACAGCAAAAATCAGGGTAAATAATAGCTTTCTCATAGGTTCCAAGGATAACAAGGCGAAATTAACACATAAACTACAACTCCCGTTACAGAAACATACAACCATAAGGGGAATGTCCAGCGGGCCAGCTTTCTATGTTTTGCCAGATTTCCGGTGGTGCTGAAATAGATGGTATACAAAACCAAAGGAAGTATGATGGCGGCCAGCAGAATATGGCTGAATAGGATAATCAAATAGAGCGACTTCATGAAGCCATCTCCGCAGTATGGCGTATGATCCATGCTGGTATGATACGCCACATAACTCACTAAAAACAGGGATGAAATAACGAATGCCAGCAGCATAAAAAACTGGTGCATTCCCTTGTTTTTCTTAACGCGAATCATGTAGTAACCGAGCATCAGGCAAACAGAAACGCAGGAATTGAGGACAGCATTCAGAAACGGCAAATGCCTGGCAAGATGAAAATTGGGTCTGTATTCGGAAGGTAGGTACCTCAGTAAAACTACCACAGCGAGCACAGCAATACTCACGCCTGTTACCAGCCAGAAAAAGGCCTTGTCACTTATCCAGTTCTTTTTGTCTGTATTCATACAAAAGGTTATTAATGTCTTCCTCTATCCTTTTTAACGCTTCAAATCGGTCTCTGTTTTTATCGCCACGCGTAGGCAATATGGCGCGCACATGCTTGTCTCTGTCAATAATAACGACCTTATCGTCGTGTATAAAATCCTGCCCTTTTTGCTCGGTGGCCAGCAATAAATCATTGATTACCCAATCGTAGATTTCTTTTTTGGAACCGGTACAAAACTGCCAGTTCAGGCGATCTGCGCGAAAACGGGCTGCATAATTCTTCAATACCGGCACACTATCGGACTCCGGATCTATAGAAACAGACAAAAAACGCACTTTGGGGTTTCGGTAAAACTTCTCAGCGATGGTCTGCACCTGTTTGTTCATTTCCGGACAAATCTCAGGGCAGCTGGCAAAGAAGATGTTGGCCACAATGACACAGGAGTCAAAACCGGCCAGGTTTATTGTTTTCCCTGTATGATCGGTGAGCTGAATATCACTCAGGGTATGATATTGCTTGGTACCATCCGGCAATGTTTCTGTTTGGCCAAGATAGTCAAGGGGCTTATGCACCCATTTGGCTTTTCCCAGATAGAAAATTCCCAGTATGGGCAAAAGAATAATGGCCGCAACAGCGGCCACTCTAACTATCCCTTTTTTATCGATAGAACGCATTATTTGGCGTAGGTAAGCGCGTTACCCTCGTATAATAATCCCATCACAAGGCCAATGATAAAAATGGTAGGAACCAGAATTACCAGAGCCAGGTTTACTTTCTCATATTTCATGTGCATGAAAGCTCCTACGATGTAGTATGCTTTAACAATTCCAAAGAAAATGAAGATAAAATTTCTAAAACCGGTGTGGGGCATCACAAAGTAGATGATGAAGTCCAGCACGGTGATTCCAAGCAATATCCAGAAAGTGCGCCAAAGCTCTTTGGTGCCGTGGCTTTCAGCCGGAGGAATATAGTTTATGGCATCGTATTCGCCGGGTTTGTTATAGAATTCCATGGTTATTTAAAATTTAATCAAATGAGGTAGAAGAAAGTAAATACGAACACCCATACCAGATCTACAAAGTGCCAGTATAAGCCGGCCTTTTCAATCATTTCATAGTGACCGCGGCGCTCAAATACGCCCCTGGCTGCCATGATGGTTACCACCACATTGATAATCACACCACTGAAAACGTGAAAACCATGGAAGCCGGTTACGATAAAGAAAAGTGCTGCAAATGGCACCGGACCTGCGGTTCGGTATTCGGGCTGCCATTCAAAATGGTCGCCAAAACCGAGGGCGCCAAAAACCTTTTGACCCGCCTCAGTAATTCCAAACTGGTTGCCATATAGCGTAGCGCCTTCGCCGATAAATACCGACCATTCCCATGCCTGACATCCCAGAAACATGGCGCCACCAATAATGGTGTAAATCATGTATCGAACTACTTCTTTCTTGCTTTTGCGGTGACCTGCTTCCACAGCCAATACCATGGTCACAGAAGACAAAATCAGGATAAATGTCATCACACTCACAAACAGCAGCGGCAGGTGAAGCCCATGCATGAATGGGAAGTGGTTAAAAATCGCTGCCGGATCGGGCCAGTTGGTCACGATGGGGGATTGCACGTTGCTGAAGCGCTGTGCACCATATTGAACCAGCAAGCTGGAGAAAGTAAACGCGTCAGAAAGCAAGAAAAGCCACATCATGAGCTTTCCATAACTGACATTAAAAGGAGAGCGCCCGCCTGCCCACATGGGCTGTTGTTCAAAGGCCGCCTGTTGATGATTCGCCATTGTTCAAAATTACCCTGCGAAATAAAGGAATAAATACAAATAAATCCACAACAACCCAACAAAATGCCAATAAGTGTGGGTAACCTTCATCAGGGTGAGCTCTTTTTTATGAACCCGAAACCTGAAAGCCTTTGTTAATGTGACAGTTAACAAAATCATCCCTCCCAAAACGTGCAGTACGTGCACAAAAGAAATTACATAGACATAGCTGGCTGAAATATCTTCAGGATCCGCATTTACGAACATTAGCCCCCTGGATGTCATATCCTGCCAGCCCAAATACTGCATCAAACAGAATAAAACGCCCAATATCCAGGTAACTGCCATATATATCCTATTTGAAGGCAATTCGTCATTCTTGGCGGCACGGTAGGCCATGTAAATGGTAACACTGCTCACCATAGCCACAATGGCAGAAATCATAAACTGAATGGGCAGGTCAAACTGCGTCCAGGTATTTTTTGCCGTCGCATCCGGCATGTGCACAATGTAAGCACTTACAAAGGCCGCAAACAGCATACAGCTGGCAATGATCATCAGCACCAGATTGAAACGCATAGGTTCAATCCGATAATTCTCTTTGTTCTTCTTAACAACAGTTTTAGTGTTCATGTTTTTTAAAATAAGATGTATGTAACGAATACCACAGGGGTGTATAGGAATGAGGTGTAAAGCAATTTCCGTGCATCAGACTCTTCCAGCGACCGATGAAGCTTAAATGCAAAAAATAAAAACAACGCTCCGGAAGGCAGCAGCCCGGTGAGTGCCCAAACATCACTCATACCGTACAATACGGGCATAACACTGGTAGCAATTAATATGATTGTGTAAATCACTATCTGCAACGCACTGTATTTGTCGCGGCCACCCTTGCTGGGTAAAAGCCAGTAACCTGCCTTCTGATAATCTTCATGCAGCAACCAGGCAATGGCCCAAAAATGCGGAAACTGCCAGAAAAACTGCACCAAAAACAGGATGATTCCGGCATCGTCAATTACCCCTGTCGCTGCGGTATAACCGATTAGAGGCGGTAACGCACCGGGAATGGCACCCACCATCACTGCGAGTGGTGTTACCCCTTTTAATGGCGTATATACAAAAACATATAACACCAAAGAGAGGGCTCCTAAAATGGTGGTCAACAACGGGGCTGTAAAGAGCAGCACCGCAATCCCAAACAGGCCACAGAACAGGGAAAAAATACGCGCCTGCGATTCACTCAGGCGACCTTCCACAACAGGCCTGCTTTGGGTTCTGGACATTTGGCTGTCTTGTGATTTTTCCAGCAATTGATTCAACCCATTGGAACCAAATACAATAAACAATCCCCCCACCAACACTCCGGCAAACACAATCCAGCTGAAGCCGGTCAGACTGCCATCGGTGGAATTGAACTTACAACCCAGCACATAGCCAAATACTGAAGTGGCTACCACTGTAGACGTGAGGCGGAATTTTACCAGGTCAAAATATGCTTTTAGGGTGCTTTTCACAGGTTGTTATATTAACATTATTCAAGCCCAATGGGTTTGATGATTCTCCAATAAAAAATTAAAATCGGCAGGGAAGCTCCAAGCACGATATGAAGGACCTGAGTAACCGGAGGTAAAACCCAGTTGATATTGATGGCTCCTAGCACAATTTGAGTCAATATGAGCAACCCCATCCACGCGGTAGCTCGGGCCTGAACAGGCCACTCACCGCGCCTGCGTACCCATACCCAAACGGTGTATATTAAAAATACCAAAGGCAAATAACGATGGGCGGCAAAAGACATTCCCATGGCAGACCAGTTTAAAATCCCCTCTTGCTCAAGCTTTCCGGAAAGGGCTAAGGATTCCACCTGCTCCCGGGCCAACGTGCCAAGAAACACGATTAAAAAAGACAAAAGCAGCATTGTATTCCAGTGAGGATTGTTTTTCTGCTCATGGGTCTGCAATTCAAATGGACGATGCCGGTGAATGGCAATCAACGTGAATAGGATGCTTAAAAAGGAAAGCATGAAATGGGTAGAAACGATGCCGGGTAATAGATTGGTAGCTACCACGATGCTGCCCAGCCAGGCATTCAGCAACAATGCAATGAAACCTATGGTGGCATAGACAAAGACCACTTTTTGGCTTTTAAAATACCGGCATGAAAGCAACCAAAAAACCAGGAAAAAAAATCCCGCCAATACCCCAAATAAGCGATTGATATACTCAATCCACGCTTTGGTTGCATTAAACTTTTCAGGCAGGTAAATGGCCTTATTACTGCGTATTTCATTGGCTTTTTCATTCCACCCTATGCGCTCCAGCGTGGCGACAAAACGATTGACTTTCCGGGTTCGTTTTTCCAGAAATAATTGCATGTAATCCGGCGGCAGCTGGCAATCGCAGGTGGGAGGGGCCCACAGCCCGAAACATTTTGGCCAGTCAGGACAGCCCATACCGCTGCCTGTTACCCGCACCAGCCCGCCCAGCACGAACAATAAAAAAACAGACGAACAGGCGATAATACCTGTTCGTCTGAAAAATTTTGGGGTGAATATACTTTGCAGTGAAGACAAGGACCTATCAGCTCCAGCCAAACACACGCTTGATGGCGGCGAACATTACGTTTTCCGCTACTTCTTCTTTCTTGGTTGATTTGCGCTTGGGTGCAGAACCATGTCCATCTCCTCCGGTACCGGCATTGTCGGACTCATCGGGTACGTACTGTGGGAAATAGTCATCCTCACGATCGGGACGGCTGTACTCGTAGGGACCACGATATACCTCGGGGATGGCACCGGGCCAGTTTCCGTGAAGGTGCTCTACAGGAGCGCTCCATTCGAGGGTATTGCTCTGCCATGGGTTCTGCTCCGATTTTTTACCGCGGAAAATGCTGTAAAAGAAGTTCCACAGGAACAGCAACTGAGCTGCACCGCCAACAATAGCAGCAATGGTCATCATCTTGTTTACATCCATCCATACGTCAAACTCTTTTACCAGGGTAAACATATAGTAACGACGAGGCACACCGGCCAGACCCATAAAGTGCATGGGGAAGAACACCAGGTATGCAGTGATAAAGGTAATCCAGAAGTGGAACTGACCCAGGGTATTGTTCAGCATACGGCCATACATGCGAGGGAACCAGTGGTAGATACCCGCAAACATTCCAAAGATGGCAGATGAACCCATTACCAGGTGGAAGTGGGCAACCACAAAGTAACTATCGTGAAGCTGAATATCGAGCGCTGCATTACCAAGATAAATACCGGTAAGTCCGCCGGAGATAAAGAATGAAACCAGACCGATAGAAAACAGCATGGCCGGCGTAAAGCGCAGGTTGCCTTTCCACAGGGTGGTGAGATAGTTAAAGACTTTTACCGCTGACGGCACCGCAATAATCAGTGTGAGAATCATAAACACGCTGCCCAAGAATGGATTCATACCTGTAATGAACATGTGGTGACCCCAAACGATAAAGGACAGGAATGAAATGCCCATCAAAGAAATGACCATGGCGGTATATCCAAAGATCGGCTTACGGGCGTTGGTAGAAATAACCTCTGAGGTAATACCCAAAGCCGGCATCAGGATGATGTATACTTCAGGGTGACCGAGGAACCAGAAAAGGTGCTGATAAAGCACAGGGCTTCCGCCGATGTTTTCCATGGCTCCTACCCCCTCAAGGTATATATCCGAGAGGTAAAATGAAGTTCCAAAGCTGCGGTCAAAAATCAGGAATAAACCTGCACCCAACAATACGGGGAATGACAGCAGACCCAGAACAGCGGTAAAGAAGAACGCCCAGATGGTAAGTGGCATGCGGTTCATGCTCATACCTTTGGTACGCATGTTCAATACAGTACTGATATAGTTAATACCACCCAACAGGGCAGATACAATAAACAACACGATGGCCACCAGCCAAAGGGTCATTCCAAGACCGGAACCCGGCATGGCTTTTTCCAGGGCACTCAGCGGAGGGTAAACGGTCCATCCGGCAGATGCAGGACCCGTTTCAACACCCACAGAGATGAGCAATACCGCTGAAGACAGGAAAAAGAACCAGTAGCTGAGCATGTTCATGAAGGGCGATGCCATATCACGGGCACCCACTTGCAATGGAATCAGCAGGTTGGAGAATGTTCCGCTCAGTCCGGCAGTAAGCACGTAAAATACCATGATGGTTCCATGGATGGTAACCAAACCCATGTAGAAGTTGGGATCCAGTTTTCCGTCCTGGGCCCATTTGCCCAAAAGCATTTCCATGATGCCAAACTTCTCATCGGGCCATGCCAGCTGCATGCGGAAAAGAAGAGACATAACCAGGCCGATAATACCCATTACAATACCTGTTATCAGGAATTGCTTTGAGATCATTTTGTGATCCATGGAGAACACATATTTGCTGATAAAGCTTTCTTTGTGCTCGTGATGATCGTGGCCGTGGTGGTGGTCTGTATGTAAAGCTGCGGTGCTCATATTAGTTTACTTTTCAGATTAACGAATGGTAACAGTATTGGGTTTAACAAGGGTTGAAGAATCCTGCGTATTGGAGGGAGTTGGAACAGCAGCAGGAGGAGCCACGAATGGTGCCTGGGTGGCCATCCAAGTATTGTATTCTGCCTCAGAACCTACTACGGTGATCTTAATTTTCATGTTGTAGTGGGCTCCGCCGCATATTTTGTTGCAATACAGGTAAAAGTCGAAGTCTTTGTTATTCTTTTCTGTACGGGCTTGCTCCGTAGTTTTGTTAGGGGTAAACGAGAACCAGGTTGCCATACCGGGCACTACATTCATCTGACCGCGAAAATCGGGGAACCATGCGGAGTGAATCACATCCCTGGCGCGGAAGTTAAAGGTGTAGGACTTACCCTTTACCAATACAACTTCAGTGGTGATTTTATCATCGTTGGCAGCACTATTAAAGACTTTCTGATCTTTGCGATAGGTAGTGATGCGACTAATGGTTGTATTCTTGCGGCGCAGGTCTTTTTTCAACTGCCTTACATAGGCACCGGACTCTGCGTCTTCCATTTTATTTTTCAAATCTTTATAGACTGCAGGATAAGCAGTTGCATTGCTGCCGGTATTGAAGCTCACGAATGCGGTCTTCCATGCTGTGGCTGAATCGGACGCAGAAGCAATCTGGCGGTTCAGAAGCGCTGTGTCCCTTTTGAGGTCGGCCAAAAGCGAATCTACATGCTCCGGAACTGCAAGCCCCAGAGGGTTCTTACCGCTGATGAAAGTAAAGTGACTGTTGCCAAATGTATTATCATCACCGGCATAGCGGGCTTTCCATCCAAACTGATAGCCAAAAATCTCTATTTCCTGCGCATCTTTGGGTTTTTCTGCCGTGATTTTTGACCAGGTATTAAACCCACGTAAAACGAGGAAGGTAAGCACTACTGCAGGCACCACGGTCCATACAAGTTCCAGTTTGTTGTTGTGGAAATAATACAGCGCCTTTTGTCCTTCACGGTAGCGATACTTAAACATGAAATAGAACAACAACACTTCGGTAATGACAAACACCACGAATGTGAAGCCGAAAGTCCAGTTAAACATGCTGTCAATGGTTTCTCCATGCTCAGAATAAGAATCGCCAATGAGAACGTATTTACCGTGGTAAATCATCTCATACCATATTCCAGCAATGGATGCAACCAGAAAAATGATGGCAACCCAACGGTTGGTTGAATTCCAGTTAACTACTTTTTTTCCGGTGATTTTTTCAGTGAGTGCACCAATGTCGAAAGCCCTGGCGATAATGAGAATGATCAATACTGCAACTATGCAATAGCTGATAAATTCCCAGTCCCAGTTAGCCAGACTAAACTCCTGAGGTGGCTGAACAACATCAGACGCAGACTGAGCGAAAGTAAAAAAAGGCAAGGACAGTAATAACATCGCCGAAAACAATTTCTTGTTGGTAAAGGCAGCGATAACGGACAAATGGTGATTCTTCATTTATGCCAATTATGGATTTTGTGGTGCAAATTTAAGTATCCGTCGCTTGTTTCAAGCAAAATTTGAGAAAAAATGAGAAAGTTTATTAACGCACTGACAAACAGCGTTCGGGTTAGCGTCGGCTTTGGGATTTGACCATTTCAAGAAGCAGCATTTGCTGATTGGCATCGGGCAAAATGTGGATATTGTTTCCGCCACCCAGTGCACTCAGATGTTTAAGTGTCTCCAGTGCCGTTGGATTTTGTCCCACCATGATGGTACTTAGATGAATACCGGATGCGGCGGCCTCGGTAATCATTTTTTCCATGGCTTTTCGGCTGAGTCCCCCGGTGGTAAACATCCCATCTGTCACAATTACGATTTGATTGTTGCCATCGGCTTGAAAGTATTGTCGGGCCTGCTGGTATGCCAATTTGAGGGCAGCACCTCCATTGGTACCGCCCTCGGTTTTTAACCGATTGATGCGGCTATAAATGCTGTCCTTATTATCTACCGGTCCATGTGGGTGAATGATTTTTGCATCATTGCTAAAACCTACCACTCCCAGACGGTCATTACTGCGTAATGCCGAGACCAGAATGGCCATGGTGGATTTCAGCGTCTCCATTTTACCGTCGCGCTTCATGCTCATGCTGGCATCTACAATGAAAACAAGGTTGTTGGTTTTGTAAGTGTTGCTTTCGAGTAATTCATCTTCGGGATGAATATGCGCTTCCTCATCAATCGTGTCCATGAGCAGAAGTTCGGAGGAGGTTGCGTCTCTTCCACCGGTCGAAGTCGGTTCAGGCACGGTGGCTTCTTCCACCGGTTTTGGATCCATGTATACAATAAACTTGCGCTGGTATGGCTCAAGCGTAATGAGGGCCAGATAGTCTTCAAACCCAGTCTTGGTGCATGCAATACGATAATTACCCGGAATGATGGCCATACGAAAACCATCACCTTGAGGTTCCAGTCGTATCCGCTTACCATTGTTTTCCTTCACAGAAAACTCATCGGGCTTTAAGCGCTCATCGGTATTGCGGTTGCGGATTTCCACCTGCACCATCTTTTCAAGTTTATTTTCGTCAGCATTGGTCGGATTTACCACAGGACAGCGCAACTGTGCCGAAGGATCAAATCCTTTAATATCTCCCTTCAATTTAAATACCAGGGGCTCTGCCCTGCTACTGATAAACAAGGGCACATCGAGTGAAAACTTGCCTTTACGGGTGGTGTAATACACCATCAGTATTTCTGCTGTTTTACCCGGTTCAACAAGCCGACTGGAGAAATACGCTGCAACATTTTCCTTATAATAGGTAGGCAAAAACACGAAATCCTTGTCGGTGGCGTTTCGTACCTTGAAGCGTGCCGTATCATTTTTCCAGTATAGTACATCGCCAAAATCCCACACTTGCCTGTCGGGAAGGACATCCTGGGCCGCAAGTCGGCTAAAAATCAACAGAAACAAGACAGCGGTGGCTCGAAACATGGTATTTATGAACAATAACGGCAAAAATACGGCCGAAATTATAAGTCAGGTGAATCCCACCGTGCCGCAAGCATGATAAAAGTCTCTACCGGTAGCTGTTCTGCCCTCTTTCCTTTTAGTTCATCGGGCAACACAAAAGAAGGTTTGGACGAGGTGAGCGGTTTTAGTGCGTTGGACAAGGTTTTTCTTCGCTGATTAAAGGCGGTTTTCACTACCAGCGCAAGACTTTTATAGGTGCAGTCGGGTGGCAGTTCCTTCCGCACACAGGCCATCACACCGCTTTTTACGGCAGGTGGCGGGTTAAAACTGCCTTCATTTACAGTAAACAGGTATTTGCAATCATAGAATGCCTGCAGCAGCACGCTGGTTACACCGTACTCTTTGTTGCCATGATCGGCGCAAAATCGTCTTGCCACTTCACGCTGAAACATCCCGCCGAAAAACTTTACGGGGTTTCGGGCTTCCAGCACCCGAAAGGCAATCTGGGTGGAGATATTATAGGGATAATTGCCGATGACCGCCACATTACCATCTCCAAATAGTACATCTTCCGGAACGGCCAAAAAATCACCCTGAATAATGTGCAATTCTTTGGCCCACCCCTGAAGTCTCAGCCATTCTACACTTTCTTTATCTATCTCCACACAATGCAGGGCTGCACCATGGGTTTCCAGCAAAGGTCTGGTGAGAATACCCATTCCCGGGCCCACCTCCACCACACGGTTCCATTGTCCCTGGGGTATTGACGTGGCAATCCTCAAGGCAATCGCGGGATCTGTAAGAAAATGCTGTCCCAGCTGTTTTTTGGGAGCCACCTTTTGCATCAGGGCCAGAATGTGATAAAATGTTTGGTAACTGCTTCACTCAGGGAATGCAGGTTATGGTTGTCGGAGGCCTCTGCAGCATCGCACACGGTTCCGTCCTTTTTCAGGATATGAATACCCCCTTTCTGGGGCTTGTATGCCAAGTTTTCCAGCAATCCGGTGCGCACAAAATAACCGGATTCATCAGGCAGCATGAAATCAAAACGCAGACGGGTCTTTTTCAGACATTCCTCTTTTAGTTCGGCTGAAACGGGCTTATCCTGGATGATTATTTTTGGCAAATTCCTTTTCAGCATTGCCTGAGATAGGGTTGCCAATACCCGGTCGTCATGAAATTGCCATGCCTTTACCGCGGTCATGATATCATGGTCATCGAGCAGCACAAACAAATCCAGGGATTCTTCATCAAATCGGTCTGCTGAAATAGTATTACCCAAAAAATGAATCAGGGGGTGATAACTGCCGAGGGATGCCATATTGGCCGCCATGTGACGCGCTCTTTGCAGAATAGAAATAAGCAGTTCATCTGCTGCAACCGCAGTTTTGTGCAGGTAAACCTGCCAGTACATGAGACGGCGTGCTACGATGAATTTTTCAACCGAATAAATGCCTTTTTCTTCTACCACCAGGTTGCCGTCTTTCACGTTCAGCATATTAATAATCCGGTCGCCTCCCACAACCCCTTCACTCACGCCTGAGTAGAAGCTGTCGCGCTGCAGATAATCCAGGCGGTCCATATCCAACTGTCCTGATATCAGTTGCGATAAAAATGGCTTTTGGGGATAATCCCCTTTGAAAATGCGGATGGTAAGATCCAGTTTCCCCTGAAACTGTTTATTCAGCCGCTGCATAATCAAGGTTGAAATATATTCATGGCTCACCCCCTCAATCAGGGTATGCTCCAGGGTATGGCTGAAAGGCCCGTGTCCCACATCGTGCAGCAGGATGCCCAACCATGCGGCTTCTGCTTCCTCATCCGTAATCTCCACACCTTTGGACCTTAGGGTTTCTATGGTGCGTACCATCAGGTTCAATGCGCCAAGGGCATGATGAAAACGGGTATGAGTGGCACCGGGATAAACTACTTCGCTGAGGCCCAGCTGCCGTATGCGACGCAAACGTTGAAAATACGGATGCTGAATTACGTCATGCACCAACTCGGACGGCACGGTCAAAAATCCATATACTGGGTCGTTGATGATTTTATTCTTGTTCAGCGGCTGCATTGGCACAAAGTTACTATTACTGCGGCTATTCCGAGGTTTCGTCCCAAACGAGTTTTTGTCCGGGGGCCGGTTTTCTGGATTTAACACGCTCTAAAAAATCCCTTACTGCCTCGGCATATACTTCCGTAGGCATGGCTTCCAGATAATGGTTATACAAATACACCATTTCGTCAAACTGAGCGGTGGTGATTCCCTCACTGCGCATCATACGTCTGTAACCCGAAGCCGCATGCAGCCAGGCGCTGACGTTGATATTTAAGGGATTTGCCGTTTTTGCCAGGTACTTTTTAAAATGATAAACGGCTGTCAGATTTTTATTCTGTCTTTCTGCACTCAAGCCCATGTACCAGTATGTTCCGGCTAAATTGGTGTCGGATTCCAGCACTTTTTTCAGCAAACTGTCGGCTTCCGTAAAACGCGATTGAAAAACAAGTGCATGTGAAAGCAAATGCCGAATATCATTATCCGTAGGATGTTGCGCAAGCATACGCAGGCAGATGTGTTCCGCCTTCAGAAATTCTTTTTTGCGCATCGCTTCCCGGGCCTGGGCCAGATCGCTGAGCGACTCATCATCATCCTGCGCGGTGATTGCCATCGGCAGCAAACACAGCATCACGACAATTAATTTTAAGAATCTGTTCATTATATGCCTCACCTTTAGCAATTTTGTACTGCAAAGTAAACTTCAAAAGTTGGGCCGCTTTATCATTTTATCTTTTTTTATTTCCCTGACACTGCAAAACTGTCAAAATGGTCCGGATTTTTTAACATCTTATGGAACGGAAGACAGCACTACCCTGCTAATCAGCAGGCCTTGTACAAAGCTGAGGGTAGGCCAAAAATTCAAGGTTTACATTCAGTCAGACAAAACGAAACCTGAGCAGGTATTGATTCGGTATGGCAGCAATGTGATTGATAAAATCAAATTGGACTGGCAGGAGGATTATTGCGTAATCACGGATAAGAACAATTTCAACTGGGTAAGGAGTTTTAATGTGCAGCCCATTTGCACGATGAATATTCATAAAATCAATGCACTCGATATTCAGGGGGCGGCATCGGTTATTTTTTTGGATACGGTCTATACAGACCAGGTAAACATCAATATGAACAGTGTAGAAAACCAGAAATTACTGTTGTTCTGTGGCAATTTGTACGGGAATGGCAACAATTCAGGGCATGTTGACCTTGCCGGGCAAGGTACAATATTTGCCTGGGGCTGTGAAAACGGAAGCAGTTTTGATGCACGGCATCTTCGGTCGGATGATGCCTATATTTACCATTATGCTGCCCGGGATATCAGGGTCAATCCCAAAAACATACTGGCTGCAACGGTTTATGGCAGTGGAAATATTATCTATTACCAAAACCCGTTGGTAAAACTTGATATCAAAGAGCTCGGCACAGGGAGGGTCATTAAACAGTGAACCTACCGTTGGGAATACAACCCGGATTGACAACGGGCATTATCGTGGCCAATGTCATTATCTGGCTGATACTGCAAAGCAATCACGCTTTACTGGAGCGAATGCTGTTTCTGTATCGTGCGGTGGCGCGCAACAGAGAGTATGACCGGCTGATTGCTTCCGGTTTTGCGCATTACAGTTTTGTCCATTTATTATTTAATATGCTCACGCTGTATTACTTCGGCCCTACGGTAGAAATGCTGTATGGTAAACTGGGGTTTGCGGCTATTTACCTTTTGTCTATCATTGGCGGAAACCTCTTCACGATGGTTACCCACCGCAATAACCTGAATTATAGTGCACTCGGGGCATCCGGTGGTTTATTTGGGGTGATTTTTGCGTTTGTGTGGATGCTGCCTGAAGTGAGTTTATACCTGTTTTTTATTCCTGTAGGGATACCCGGTTGGTTATTTGCCATTATTATATGCTGGGTTTCCATGGTTTTATCTCAGCTACCGAAGGCAGGTGCGGCAAACATTTCACACGAAGGGCACCTTGGTGGTGCGGTGAGTGGTGCGCTGGTGGCGCTTTTCTTGCATATTCCCATTCATTTGCGCACGGAGCAGCTGGCCTTTTGGGGGGCTGCCATCCTGCCGGTTGTGTTGTTTGGGATTTGGAAATGGGTGAAGGCGGGTAAACGCAGGTAAACCTCCGAATTCTCTTTGAAAAATCATTCAAATTCACTATATTTGCACCCCCGTTCTAAAATCTTGTTGAAAGAAATTTTTGCCATGTAAAATGGCAGTGAATGCCCAGATGGCGAAATTGGTAGACGCACCGTCTTCAGGTGGCGGCGCCGCGAGGTGTGCAGGTTCGAGTCCTGTTCTGGGCACTAATTTCTTTCAACTGCCCAGGTGGCGAAATTGGTAGACGCACTACCTTGAGGTGGTAGCGCTGGAAACGGCGTGCTGGTTCGAATCCAGTCTTGGGCACAAACAAAATAGTCCCGCACGAGAGTGCGGGATTTTTTTTTGGCCGCAACTGAAGTACTCTTCAAGGTTGCGGTACAAAAAAATCCCGGGTGAACGCAGTGAGCCGGGACTATTTTGTTTGTAGCCCCTCCGTAAGACATTTTGGATCACCGAAGGTAATCCAGCAATCAAAATCACCGCCGATCGCAGTGAGCCGGGACTATTTTGTTTGAGGCCCCTCCGTAAGACATTTTAGATCACCGAAGGTAATCCAGCAATCAAAATCACCGCCGATTGCAGTGAGCCGGGACTATTTTGTTTGTAGCCCCTCCGTAAGACATTTTGGATCACCGAAGGTAATCCCGCAATCAAAATCACCGTCGATCGCAGTGAGCCGGGACTATTTTGTTTGTAGCCCCTCCGTAAGACATTTTGGATCACCGAAGGTAATCCAGCAATCAAAATCACCGCCTATCGCAGCGAGCCGGGACTATTTTGCTTGAGGACCCTCCGTAAGACATTTGGATCACCGCTGTTAAATCCCAATGCTAAGATACGTTTAGACTTTCCATTGCCCGTTTATGAGACCCCTCCGCGGTCGGGGGCTGCTTGATTCACCCACCCGCCAAAGGAAATGCTGTTTTGTTTACAGCTTTTAAAAAGTTGCCAAATTTCTGAAAAACAAAAAGCACCCTAAATGATTTAGGGTGCTTTTTTATAGGTTAATACAAAGATTTTTATATGTTTACAATTATAAACCCTTCGTTTTTTAAGGGTGTAACAAGCGATTTTATACCCTGGTTTATTCCACCATCAGCTTTTGGGTATGGTATTTCTCTTCTGTTTGAATGGTGATAAAATACACACCTGGCAACAACCCGTTGATTGTGGTTTTTTTACTGATATCTCCCAGAAGAACGACCCTTCCGATGGCGTCGATAATCTTAAAATTACCGGGTTCTGCAGTTTCTATCGTGAAGTTGCCTTGGCTTGGGTTAGGATATATAAGGGTCTCTGCGCCCGTCTCATGATTTAGCACCACGCAAGGTTCACTGTATTTGAAGCTTCCGTCTTCATCCATCATCTTCACACGATAGGCAGCCATGTTTCCAAGGATTGATTTGTCAATGAATTCATAGGTCTTTGTGGTTAGGGAATTACCTGCGGCAGGAACTGTTCCAATGTTATGGTATGTTTTGCCATCAGTGCTTCTTTCAACCTCAAATTGTTTGCTGTTTAATTCTGTAACCGTTGCCCAACGAAGCAAATTACCCTTGTTTTCGTTGGCATGACACTTAAAATAAAGCAGGGTTACGGGCAGCGCCTGAATATCATCACCTATGGCGAACGGAGAGAATGTGCCGGTGTAGCCGGTATAAGTAAATGAAGTAGCAGTGGATGAGGAAGTTCCTGTTTGTTTTACCCATCGGGTTCCATAGTGAAAGAGTTTAGCCGTTGTAATGGTGCCGGTTACTTCACCTGAATTCCAGTTAAACAGAAAATCCACACCCGATCCGGTATTGGAATTGGTTTTATTAATGTTCCAGGTTCTTTTTACGTGAGGCTGCGTCATAACAGTGCCGGATGAGGACCCGTTTTCATACACCTCATCTACCACCAAAACGCTAAAGTCGTCCGCTGTTGCGTTTTTATTGGCGATAGTAACCGGGTTATAAGCTGAATTTCCCACCGGATAAAGTGTACTTGCGCCACTCGCCACATTCATTTTTAACCTACCAGTGCCGTTGGTTTTGACATATCTATCTGCACTACAACCACTTATTGTTGAGACTGTCAGTGTATTGTTTCCTAGAATCATATCCTTAGTTGTACTGTAGAATTTGACAAAATTTACTGATATACTACTTGATAATATTAAATCATTGACCGCGTCATGTGCTATTGCAAAGGAACTATTAATGGGTACATCATTTATATTCCAGTTTGATGCAGTGGAAAAATCGGTGGACGAAGATCCTTTCCATAGAATCTCAGTCCATTGTGCATACAATGTTAAATTAGAAACAGTTGAATATGTGACACCAACTGAGTATGATGTACCACTGCCATTTGAATTGGTATTCCATCCAGTAAATTTATAACCATCCCGGACCATGCTACCGTCAGATGCTATGGTTTGGGCTGTAGAATAAGTCCCCCCGGCAGGTTGAGTGCCCCCGGTGTGACCATTGCCAACATATGTAAGGGTATACTGACCTGCAGTAAGTGCAGTAAAAACAGGAATTAAGGTTACATTCCCGGTTACTGTAAATGAGTATGGATTTGATGAAGATGCTGTTCCGGTACCGCCTGAAACATAGTCCCATCTCGTGAAAGAATAGCCATTGCTGGGAACGGCTGTTAAAGTAAGTGTTGTACCTGATTCGTATACATCGCCATAAATGGTACCGCCGTTAATGGTTCCGTTACCTCCCGAGGAACTACTTACCTTAACAATGTAGAGTGTTTTACTCAATTCCGATTCAATCGCACCTCTGGTTGGTGCTGTATTTGACCTTGTTTGCCCCACCTGGTCTGTCGCCACAAGTTGACTGGAAACACTGGTTCCTATTAAATCTACCCAGGATGTGCCGTTGTAGTAGGCAATAGCAGGACTGGAATTGTTGTTGTTGGAAAATCGCGTTGGTGTCCCCTTATTGCCGGCAATAGAGACAAATGAACCGGACTTTAGCGTAGGCGCAACAGATCCTTTATTTTCAAACAAAAATGGGCGGAATATCTGATCCCCAATTTCATTTCCACTATTATTGGTAATCTTCGACAGTATCCCACCGGAAAAGATGGTGTTGTTAGAACCATCAGCACTGCCAGTGTAATTGACATTATTTGAGGTTGTTCCCATCCCACCGGGCAAACTAGCGTGATGTATGGAATTATACATTCTAACATTTCCTTGAACAGAATGCGCTACAACATCATCTAAAACAAATCCTGTAGGTGCCGTAACACTACCGGTCGTTCTGCGGTAGTTATGTGCAAAAAGTGAATTTACAATATAAACATTACCATTGTTGTTTCCAATAGCACCACCGTTATTATTGCCAAAGGCAACATTTCCGGTGGCAGTGCTGTTAATAAAGTAAATTGTACCCATATAACAGTTTATCGCCCCACCGATTTCCGTACTTTGATTATTGGAAAGCGTTGAATTATTAAAATACATTATTGAACCTGACTGACATTCTGCTGCACCACCGCCACCGTTGGATATGGTGGATCGATTTTCAATCATTGTACTATTCTCAACATATGCTTTGGCTGAACCGGTATTAATGATACCTCCACCATAGTTGGCCGCATTGCGCCTGATGTAAGAATTATTTAAAAAAAGCACACCAGCGTTGTAAATACCTCCGCCACCAGTAGACGATAATGAATTTGATACAGTACAATTATTTAGCTTTATTACATTGGTAGAAGATATATTAATTGCTCCACCATCTGACGTACTCCCCCCTTTAATGGTAAGGTTATTGATTGTGATTGTCTTGGAGCCGCTAAAAGTAAAAACACGAAATGTAGAAGGTGATACACTATATATTCCCAAATTATCCAAACCCGGTACCGGTACGCTGATGGTATAGCCGTTTCCATTAATAACCAGGTTTTTTGAAATGGCAGTTACCGCAGTAGCGATTATATCACAGTTTACATTAATGGTGTCACCATCTGTTGACGCAGTAATAGCATTTGTCAATTCGGTGAAAGTACATGCCTGGTATGCCGTCTTGGTCCATTTAGCGTATAAAGTTACATTCGCTGCCGCAGAATACGTTCCCCCTTCTGCATAATTGGTTCCGCTGCCATTTGAAGCGGTATTCCAACCTGAAAAAACATAGCCATAACGAACAAGCGTACCTTTTGTAGCAACGGTTTTAGAGCCGTAAAATGTAGTTACTGACGGAGCTACTCCACCCGTATTGCTGTTGCCGTTATAGGTAATGGTGTAGGTAACACAAGAACCCGAGCAGGTTATGGTATGCGAAGCCGGTGTTGTGGTAGAGAATGGTTTAAGTGTGTATAATGCTGCATTGGAACCGGTCCAGGTTAGACCCGTGATATAGGAAACATCGCTGTATATGCCTGCGGGAGTTAAGTTGGTAATGGTAAACACAGGAGTGCCGGTAGGGGTGGACAGGCCCAATGAGGTAAGATTTACCGCAGTGCCCGAGCCATCAACTATCGTATAGGCGATATTTAAGTTACCAAATGAGCTTGAACCCCCAGTGGTTACTTTAACATATAGCGGAGAAGGTGCGGTTTCCAGATCAACAAGTATGGGCCTTTCACCCGTTGCTTTAGACCATACTGTGTTTCCAAAGCCGGATGGTAGCGTTGTGCCGCTTGTTGGGGATGTTGGAGTAACTGATGTATATGAATTAGATGGAAATGGAATAGAACCTGCAGTAGATTGTGTTGTATAAATCCGTCTGAAAGTTCCGCCGGTTGATGCATATCCAACTAAACCACCAAATGAAGCATTAGATACTGCGCTGCCCCAGGAATAACAATCTTCAAATGTGCAACCTGCAGTGAATACAACCCCGATTACCCCGCCGGTACCGTAATAGAAACCATAGGTTCCCGATATTAATGAACCTGTTGTAAATGATTTACTCACTGTACAGGCCAACTGGGTTCCTGTTGCTTGAGTGTGAGAGAGTGGAAGAAGGGTATTTATGCCTACATCGCCAACCAATCCGCCAATTGCCAGATTATCCGTGTAAGATCCGGCGGTGCTCACATTCACAGTGCTGTATGACTTGCTTAGGTTCATGGTTCCATTGTTTTGGCTTCCCACTATGCCACCTGCAAAATAGAATTTTTGACGGTCACCGTTAGTGCTATTGTCGGTTCCATTGTTATTAGCCGATGAGATATTTCCTGATGACCATACACCTTCAATGGTTGAAGTATAGGCAGAGCTAGAATATCCTGAACTCAATCCGGAATTTCCCACATTACCCACCAATCCACCAATGCGGTATTCGGAGCCGGTGGTTCCGGCGGCGGTAGAGTTGGTTTGAATATCGATATTGGTTATGCCAAGGTTTCTGACGGTGGCCCCTTGAAATTGGCTAAACAAACCCAGGTTGTTTTTGGTGGAGGCACCTCCGCTGTTTCGGATATTCAAGCCATCGATAATGTTGCCTAAGCCATCAAAAACCCCGGCGAATGTGATGTCGAAAACACTGTTCGAGTACGTTTGGGTAAGTGTAATGTTACTGCCAAGCGCTGCTCGGGTTGAACCGGAAGCAGAGGCCATGGCGGTCGAAAGCGCTGATAGCGAATTGTATACGGTGTAAGTAGTGCTGCCAATTCGCAAAAGTGGACTCAAACCCGAAAGCTGAATTTTACTTCTGCTTCTTTGTACCAAGGCGTAATAAGTGCCTCCAGTAGGAATGGTTGTATCATTCGATCCACCATAATATAAATTTAAGCCGGCTGCCGATCCTGAGGCTGTTATTGTATTATTGATGGTTATATTGCCAGATGTGCTTAATGTCAAAGTTTGATTCGTTGTCCAACTTATGGCTCCCGAAACAGTAATAGAGCTTGCTCCACTAACCGTAAGGCTGTTTCCTGATAAATGACCATTAACAACACTAACATTGATGTCTGCATTGCCCCCACTGATTGTGATGGTGTTTCCGCTTAGACTCCAGTTGGTGCCCGATGTGCCAGTTTGGCCAGTAGTGCTTAATGTTAAAACCTGTCCAAAAGCATTGGAAATTGGCAGGAACATTAGAATAACAAATTTTAAGGAATTCTTAATTTTATAGTACATGGTTGGAGGGTTTTTAGCTACGAAGTAATTTTAGTGATATTATATTTTCCGTCTACATCGCGTTGTAGCAAGCGATGATCCAGAATGAAGTAAGTGAAACATGGGAAATGGAAATATTGATATTCAAAGCAAAATTACCCTGCTTATGACAGCCCGACCAACCCTGCAAGCATGGCATTATTTCAAGAGCAATGTGCTATTTTTTAATGATAATTTTAAATTATCGCATATGTGACATTTCTTTGTGATTGTTAAAAATACGCTCTATTGAAATCCATGCATTCAAAAAAACTCCTTATCCTTGCTGCCTGTCTGTGGATGTTACCGGCTTGGGCTCAGCTGAGGGACACCATCCTTTATTCAATGATTTCCAGGCCATTTTATTACAATGTGCTGAAAGCAGGTGACGGCAAAATTTATGCAGGCACATCAGAGGGGGTTCATCAATACGACGGAACGACAATGTCGAAACTTGACAACCGGATAGGATACCTGACACTGGACAACAAAGAATTGCCCATTATTGACCCTGACGGAATAAAGTACCACAACCAGACCACCTATAGCCGGATGCTTCCATTTTCTTCAGAGAGCCGGGACGAGTACCATGCCGGTACAGAAGACTTTTTCTACATTACTTCCGGAGGTAAAATGCATATCTACGAGATCCTGCCCTTCGATCACCGTTACCGAAACCACAGCGTGAGAACCGCATCCCGGAATTTTGTAGGAACCTACTCTGGCATCTACTACCGGGGATACAAGCTGGCCAGCGCGCGATTTCCCGGCTTTACAGACGGCCGCATACGCGAATTAAATGGAAAGGCTTTTATCTGCTACAGCTCCCTGCTAATCGCCGATCTCCGGGCTGGCGACAGCTTGCCATTAGGAAGACCGGATCTGCCAAAAGGATATACTTCTGACTGGGCGAGTGATATATTGTACTCAAAGTACCATAAACAATACATCGTATCTGCAAAGTCAGAGCTGATGGCCATAAATGAAGCGCTCACCAAAGCCCATTCCTTGTTCAAAGTTAAAGAAAAAGACGCCGAAGTGACAATGTTGGGAGAAAACCGCGGCTCTGTGTATTTCGCGGCCGGAAAAGCCTTCATGTCAATCAATCCGACAACCAAAAATACCAAGGTAAACTTTACGCTTACAGAACCCATCCTTGATGGATATATAGGCAATCTAAGCAACTACCTGCTGTGCAGTGATGGTTTGTATGCTGTGAATGCCGACGGCTCCTATAAAAAGCTTACCACATTAAAAAAAGCCCACACACTGCAGCACCTAGGCGGTTCAGACTTTGTCATCGCCACCGATGCGGGGTTGTATCGGTATAACACCGCTTCGAACAAATTATCGGAACTCATCAAGGGTGTAGAATTTAACCGCAGGGGGCTCTACCTCCAAGGCGACAGTCTCTTTGCCGGCAGCATTGACGGCCTGTATGTGCTGGATGCAAGATACCTCGATCAGCTTGCCGACAGAACCATTAAAATGGCTGGGGGAAACCAGCCCGTACCATACAGCATCATCACATTGATTGCGACCCTGATTTTATTTGTGGCTATTCTATCCTATCTGCTTTACCGTTTGCGTCACCGACTCAGGTCCATCAAACAGGAAATGCCAGAAGGTGCAGTTAACAGAACCACCCGTGAAGATGTAGAAACATTCATTAAAGAAAACCTGGCACAGGCGAGCTTAAAATCCATCGCTGAACGTTTTCAAACCAACAATGCGGTAATTTACGAACTGCTTGCACCTGAAAAACCCGGTGCCTATATCAACCGGCTCAGGATGGTGCAGGTAAGACGGCTCCGAAAGGAAAACAAATCCGCCAAAGAGATTTCGCAAATAACAGGTTTTAGTGAATATTATGTGCGGAAGGTTTGGAATAAGAAGGTGGGTTAGGGGAGAATATCAAACATAGCCCGGGGTTTAAACCCCGGACTATGTTTGATAGGCCCATATTAATGGGAATACCATCAGCGCATTGAAATTTTGCTATAACCGCCATGTACCAGATATTCTTGGGTTCGACCACCTTCAGGGTCGTAAACATCTTTCGCCATTCCGGCTGCAGATATTTGACTCCGCCGGGGTCATGCTATCCCAAGCATATCCTGGGGTTTGGAATAAGAAAGGGTCGGCCCCATAGCCCACGGTTGAAACCGAGGGCTATGGGGCAACAAAAAAGCCCCGTTTCCGGGGCTTTTTTGTGGTTTTAAATTCCTTTAGATAATCAACATGGCATCGCCATAGCACAGGAAACGGTATTGTTCCTTGATGGCTTCCTGATACACGTGGGTCATAAACTCATGGCTGGTGTAGGCACAGGCCATCATGTACAACGGACTTTCCGGCTGATGCAGGTTGGTAATAAACGCATTGGCCACGCTAAAATCATGGGGTGGGAAAATGAATTTATCAGACCAGCCCGCTCCGGGATTCAGGGTTTTGGTGGAGCTTACACTGCTTTCCATAGCACGCATAACCGAACCTCCCACTGCCACAACACGCTTGCGCTTGTCAATGGAACCATTCACGATATCGCAGGCCGTTTGGTCTATGCTGTAAAACTCACTGTCCATCTTATGTTTGGTAAGGTCTTCCACCTCTACCTCACGGAAAGCGCCAAGGCCAAGATGCAAAGTTATCTCTGCAAATTTTATCCCTTTGATATCCAATCGCATCAGCAATTCACGGGTTAGGTGCAACTGAGCCGCGGGAGCCGCAACGGCACCTACGTATTTGGCAAACTGGCTCTGATACCAGTGCTCATCTTCCGGTTTTACTGCTCGCGAAATGTATTTGGGTATGGGAGTTTCACCAAGCTTCTTGATCACACGGGTGAACGCCTCGTCATCACCATCAAAAAGAAAGCGAATGGTGCGCCCGCGTGAGGTGGTATTATCCACTACTTCCGCCACCAGGTCATCATCTCCAAAATACAGCTTATTCCCTACCCTGATTTTCCTGGCAGGATCTACCAGCACATCCCAAAGTCGCAAATCATGGTTGAGTTCCCTAAGCAAAAACACTTCGATTTGTGCTCCGGTTTTCTCTTTTTGTCCGTACATGCGAGCGGTGAATACCTTGGTATTGTTCACCACAAACGTGTCGTCTTCGTCAAAAATATCCAGCACATCATGAAACATTTTGTGCTCAATGGTTTTTTCCTTGCGATTTACCACCAGAAGGCGGCTTTCGTGACGGGTTTTAAGGGGTTCCTGGGCAATTAGCTCTTCAGGAAGTTCGAATTTAAATTGACTTAATTTCATGCGGTTGCAGCGCGCCCGTGATTAATTAAAATGCGAATGTAATATAATATGCGAGGAAAGTCAAGAAAATACGCGGAAGCCCTTTACTGAAGGGCTTTTCAAGGAAGTATGGTTTTAAAATTATGGGCTTTATCAGCAAAATTTAGGGGAAACCACCAGCTCTTTGGTTCCGTGGGAATAATCGTAAAAACCCCGTCCGGATTTAACACCCAGATCTCCGGCAGTTACCATATTGACCAGCAAATTAGAAGGTGCATATTTGGGATTTTTAAATCCATCATGCAACACGTGCAATATGGCCAGGCAAACATCCAGCCCAATAAAATCGGCCAGTTGCAACGGGCCCATAGGATGCGCCATACCCAGCTTCATGATGGTGTCAATCTCTTCCACACCGGCCACACCCTCTTCCAGAGACAAAATGGCCTCGTTGATCATGGGAATGAGTACCCTATTGGAGATAAAGCCCGGATAATCCTGGGTTACCGCAGGTACTTTACCGATGGCTTTGGTTAACTCCACGATGGTATCCAGCGTTTGTTTATCGGTTTTGTAACCCCCGATTATTTCCACCAGCTTCATTACCGGCACGGGATTCATAAAGTGCATACCGATTACCTTCTCAGGCCTGTTCGTAACTGAGCCAATTTTGGTAATGCTAATGGAGGATGTGTTGGATGCGAGTATGCACTCCGGTTTCGCAAAACTATCAAGTTGACGGAAAATATTCAGTTTGATATCCAGATTTTCTGTAGCGGCCTCCACCACCAAATCTGCGCCTTCCACACCATCACTGATGCCGGTGAAAGTTTTGATATTGGCCAGGGTGGCTGACTTTTTATCCTCATCAATCACCCCTTTAGCCACTTGCCTGTCGAGGTTTTTTGAAATGGTGGCCAGGGCTTTTTCCAAAATCTCAGGTTTCACATCAATCAATGCTACCTGGTATCCGTTCTGGGCGAAAACATGCACAATGCCATTGCCCATGGTGCCGCCGCCGATTACTGCAATTTGCTTCATAATTTGCCGCAAAAATAACCCATTAGCCGCTAATTTCTACTTTACGCTGTAAGCAATACCTTTGCTGCATGATTCAGTTCCCCAAGCTGCTGCTGGCTTCAAAAAGCCCAAGGCGCCATCAGATTTTCCGGGAAGCCGGCCTGCACTTTGAAGTGGTGAACATCGATGCGGAAGAAGATTTTCCGGATTATTTGGTGCGGGAACAGGTTTGTGAATTTCTGGCTTCACACAAGGCATCGCATTTCACCGAAACCCTGACCAATCAGATACTGGTGACCGCAGATACCATTGTATGCCTTGGCAACAGGGTTATCAACAAACCCGGCCACAAAGACGAGGCCGTTGAGATGCTTACCTCACTCAGTGGCAAAACCCATGAGGTGTTTACCGGTGTTTGCATGCGCAATGGCGAGCGGCAACAGGTTTTTCACGAACGCAGCGAAGTAGAATTTTATCCTCTGAGCCGTAAAGAAATTGATTATTACATAGAAGAATACAAACCGTTCGATAAAGCCGGCGCCTACGGGGTGCAGGACTGGATGGGATACATGGGTGTAAAGCGCATCAATGGCTGTTTTTACAATGTGATGGGATTCCCCATGGCAAGATTCTACAGAGAACTGCAGGGGTTTTTGCTTCCATAAAATCATTCGCCTTTTCGAAGAATGTGAACCGTGCCTTTGGCGTAGTGATTGCGGCCATTGTGGTCCTTTATCTCCATTAAATATATATAGATACCCTCCGGCAGCTGTTCCCCCATGTACATTCCATTCCAGGGTTTGCTTTCAGCAGTTTCGTACAGCTTTTCACCCCATCGCGAATAAATTTTCATGGAATACCACTTAACACCCATTCCCACAGGTCCAAAACCTTCGTTGAGGTTATTTCCATCAGGAGTAAAGGCATTGGGAATGTGCAGTGTATAAATGTAATCTATGTTTATCTTTTGGGTAAAGGAATCTCTGCAGCCATAGCGTGTGGAAACATATTGCGTGGTGCTGTATACACCACTATCAGGGAACCTGTAGGTGAAATTGCGGTTTTGGGTTTTAAATCCGGTGCTGATTGAATACCACAGGGTATCTGCACCCGAGCTATTGTCTGTAAATGTAATCAGGGGATTTACTATGGTTCCTCGATCAGGGCTGTGGGTAAACAGGGCCGTGGGCTTGGGATGAACCGTGGTGGTTTTCCCTACAGCATAATTACAACCGGGCAAGGTGCTGATTTGCAGGCGGGTATTGTAGGTCCCGGGCATTTTATAGGTATGCACAGGACTGGACTGGGTTGATTTCCCTCCATTGCCAAAATCCCAGCTCCACGCATTGATAGTTTGGGCACCTGTACTGGAATCCCTGAATTGACTGGATTCTTCAAGGCATACGTCACTTACTGTATACCGTACAACAACTTTTTCACCCACAACGTAAGGCAAATTGAGTGAATCCATGCAACCCTTGTCGGAAGTGTGTTTGAGTTTTGCAAAACCGCTTCCCGGCGTTCCAAAAATGAGTCTTACCGGGCTACCGGAAGCCGAACGTCCATCGCTGAATGTCCACTGCGGTGTGCCTGCGCTGCCCAATGCTATACCGGTTTGTGCGGTAAAGACCAGACTATCATCTTTACAGGGGTTTACGGCAGTAAACATCACCTGAGGCAACGGATGAATGACAACTACCGCAGTAGAATCCCGCACACAACCCCGGTCGGTAACCATGCGCATGCGTAGGTTGTAGGTGCCATGAGCAGAATACAGGTAATTCAGATTTTTCCCGATTACGCTGTCTCCATTACCCAAATACCAGCGGTAGCTTAGGGGAGTGCCTTGTCCGCGATGCTGCGCCGTACTCACGAGGTTCTGACGCAGACAAAGGTTATTGACCGCAAACACAGGCCATGCAGGAGCAAACACAGTTATTGTATTTTCTACGCTATCTACGCAGCCCTTATCTGATGTTGCTTTCAGGCGTGCTACATACAATCCCTGATTGGCGTAAACATGTTTGGGAGCGGTAGCCACTGATCCATTGCCGTCTCCAAAAGCCCACTGATATCCTTTTATGCTTCCTTCAGGGATTTTAGCGCCATTCAGGAAGGTAGTGGTAAGTCCTTCACAAATAGAATCGGCTGTAAAGGCGGGCACCGGCAGCGGATAAACCCTGGCTGTGTCACGCGCAGTGTGTCTGCAGCCATGAAGTGTTTGAACGGTTAATGCAACCGGGTATTTGCCCCAGGGGGTAACCATTCTTCGGAAACTGCTGTCTGTGGCCGATCCCATGACACCCAGATTCCAGCTTAGGGACTGCAGGGTATCGCCAAACAGATTGGAAGTGTGTGCAAAAGAAAACGAGTCTCCTGAGCACACATTGGCGAAAGTAAATCGGGCCACAGGCACCGGAAACACCCTGGCTGTTTTGCGCACGGTATCCGCGCATCCGTTATTGCTAAGGGCTGACAGCATGACGGTGCGAATGCCGGTATCAGCATACCGATGTATGGGATTTTTAACGGAAGCAGATGTACCGTCCCCAAAATCCCAGCTCCAGGCAGTGATAACTCCGCTATCCAGGGTGGTTTGGTTAGCAAAACGGCTGGAGTCGCCATTGCATACATAGGGTATTGTAAAGGCGGCTCTGGGTATGGCTTTCACATCTACAATGCGGGTAAGGGTATCACCACAACCTTTGTTGCTAAATACCGAGAGGGTGAGCGGCACCCTGGAACGCCCATTCATATTGAAATTCAGCACTTTTAAACCAAACGTATCGAAGCCGGTGGCGCTCCAGAGGCGGGTTACAATACTATCCGCCGAAATCCTGCTACTGTCTGAAACCATCACAGGTCGGCCAGCACAGGTCACGGGCCAGGAGAACGCCGCTACGGGATTGGGGTTCACCGAAATTCTCAATGTATCGGATTTAGCACAACCAAATCTATCGGTTATACGAAGGGTATAACGGGTGCCTGTTTTGGGCGATGCCAAGGGTTCTGAAGCCGAGGCATCCGAGAGACCTATAGACGGAGACCAGCGCCACTGATAGGGCGACTTACCCCCACTGACGGTATTTAACAGTTTTACCGCCGCCCCCTCGCAGATTTCCCTGTTCTTATTGTTAATAACAAGATCCGGCAAAGGCAACACAATCAGCCGAATGGTATCCCTTGAACTGCAGACCCCTCTGTTTGTGCTAAGCATGAAAAACTGTGTATCAGGAACTATATCGGAGTTTATGGGTGTGTAAACGGGATTTCCAATGTAAAAACTGTCCAGCAAGTCGGTTCTGTCCCAGCGGTATTGATACCACTTGGATGTAGCGGTACCCAGTTTCCACGGGGTGCCTGAGCACAGTGCAGTATCCCTTCCTGCATTGGGGTAATAGGGCGCTGGGAACATAATCTGCCCGAAACGGCAGGCACATGCTCCGCTGTCAATGACTGCCAGTAAGGCACAGCTTCTGCCGGCCCTGATTTTCAGGGTTCGGCTCATCAGCACAAATGAATCTTTTTTCAGGGTTTTTATAATGGTATCTGTACCCAGTCTCAAATCACCGGCACTCCATTTGCCATTGCCATCGCTGTCAAAATGGTATCTCACCACCATAGGCGTGGCACTGCTGGCATATTTACCTATATTTTTGATGCCGTATTTTAGTGTAACCTGTTCAGTATCCGAATTAAGCAACTTTGATGCACTGATGCTGACATTGACAAACTGCAAATCACCTTTATCCACCACAGGCGAACTAAGAATAGAACCGGTAATCGCTTTAATGGTACAAATTTTATTTTCCGGCACACACTCTGCATTTTGAGCAACAACCGTTCTGCTGAGCACATCTAACGGCCCACAGGTAAGCTGACTGCCGCTGGCATTCAGTCTTATTTCAAATTCGGAAGAGTCACCGGGTTGAATTTTGGGTGGTAATTGCCATGAAAGCAATGAAGCGCCATTGAAATTGCTAACCTTCAATTTATATCGGTCGGGTGCGTTGAGTACGGCCTTGTAATAGGATGTATCCCTGTTCAGACCGGGGGGCAATATCACCTCTACCCTGTCATTGGTATCTGTTTCTGATGGACCTAAAATAATAACCCTGACTTTGGAATACGCCGGCTTTTCACAAGGAAGTATGGAATCCGTCCAGTTTTTTACCTGGGTGAGCAAAGTGCGCACAATGCCTCTGATTTCGAGCGGGTTGGTATAGGAAGCATTAGATGGTATTGGGTCACCGCAGCGAATGTTGGAAGCAGACCTGGCAGTAATGAAACTGCCTGAAGCATAGTCGCAGTTAGTTTTTACCCTGAATGTGATGATAATCTTGTTTTTGTTGGTATCAACGGTTCCTGGAAATCCGGATGCCAGGCCTGAAACCAACTTGTTTAGATCCCATTCCCAGGTAGTTCCGGCCAATAATTTCGGGTCACTTAATTTGGTTGCTGCCGATTTGTGGGGATAACGGATAAAATTATTCCCTGAAATCAACTCCATGCCAATGGGTAAGGTAATTCTTGCCTTTAGCTGATGGGCAGTCACCGACTGAACATTGTCAATTACCAGGGTCATTCGGTTTGGATAGCACAAATCAAATTTGCTGAGGGAATCGGTTAACGTGACATTCAATCGTGTGTTCAGCGGCTCTAGATAGAGCTTGGTAGACAATGTAGCGCAGGTATTGGAGGTAAAATCATTGGGATAACCCTGACAAGTCCATCCACCGAACAGGAGCAAACTGTCAGGTGTACAATTATTAAAAACAGCCCTGATTTTAAAACGACGGGTTTGTCCTGCCGGCAGAGAACCGGCCCGGTAAATGTCATTGACCGGTTTTATCACCGTATCCCGCACCCAGTCGCGGATCTGCACCACCCTGATATTGCTGTTTTTAGCCGGTGAAAGCCAAATGTTATTGGCGGTGAACGTGCTTGAAGGATTGGTATATCTAACCTCCCATTCAACGGTATCTTTGGTGCCGTAGAGAATGGGTAATGCGGGCTGCAGGGTGAACTTAGGCGGTACAAACGTAAAATAATCAGGGGTTCGCATTATCTGGGATCTCACCGTATCGTAACCCTTACCCAGTGCACCCCTTCGCTCATAGACATAGTCGTATTGAATCGGATAGGTGGTATTGGGCAATAATTCACAACTTGGATTGACCGTATACCAGAAAGTTCCGTGAAAACCATCATCGCTATAGTTGACTTTACCACCGGAATCTTTGTAGTATTTGGTAAAGTCAAACCAGTAGGTACTACCCCTGCGGAAAGGGACAGTGTCTTTTTGTTCCGTAACCGTGTTATTGGTACCTGCGGTTCTGTACTGAATGAAGCTGGTTCTGTTCAGCTTCAGCGCGGACGGTAAAGTCAGTTTCATGGCAACCGGCCTGCCCCAGTTTCGGTATTCAAACGGGAAAATATTGCCTCCCCCGTAAGTGCAACAATTTCCTATGCCCAGATAAAAACTTTGACTGATGGCAACCTCATTGCAACTGGCATAGCTAATGTTATCGGAACCCCAGTTATGAAAAATATAACCGTACAAAATACAATTACCTGAAAAGGTATCACACTGATATGATTGAGACGGACTTGGGTTTGCCGCCGATGCCAAGTAGAATCGGTTGCTAAAATTCATTGGTTGTGTGGTTTGCCCCCTGTTTTTGTCCACTTTATAGCGAACAATCAGACTCACACTGTCATTCTGGGTGAATCGGTAGGTAGAGGAGAGACAGCCACCCCGCCAGATGCTATCCACCGTAAAATCGAAATAGAAGGTAGCATTGGTACCGCTGCTCACCTTGCGCCATTTCACCGCATTGCAGTTACCGGACACTTTGGTCACACCTTTGTATACTTCGAGCTTAGCGTCTAAAACCGATATATAATCGCCGTTGGTCACCACAGATTCCGCAAAGCCATAGCGCCAGTTATTAATGCCGGAAGCATTTCTCGGACGCCCCCTGAAGATGGTGGTCAGCGTATCCCCGAACATGATTCTTTCCGTGCGAATTTTCAACTTATCAATGGTACCTGAAGCATCTGCAAGTCCATTATTGTCATTATCCGGCAGGCCATAGTTACTGCGGTATAATTCAAAATTGCGGAATAGCATCCCTCCCCTTGTACAAACATTTCTGCAGTGCACTTTTGCAACAACAGTATTGCAAATGGGCTTTATCCAAACATTTGGGTGCGCCGTAGTGTTGGGGTTGTAGGCATAAATGAGGGTTAACGGCTGATTGTTGTTGCCGCTCCCGCTGGGGCAGATACCCTTTAACCGCACCGTAAGTTCTGAATTGGTCAGTCCAAACACTACAGTTCTACCCATGAAAGCCCTCAGGGTATCATTTACCATTTTCAGACTATCGGGATACCAGATGGCGGTTAAGTTGGGATTATCGATATAAAAATCCGCCTTAGTGAGACTGTGCGACAGGGTATTGGGCAATACCATATCAATCCGGATGGCGGCGCTGCTGTGTAAGGGCAAATTTCCCATGCCACTGAAAGTGTAGCGGAATGGTTTTACCTCATTTTGCTGAAGATCGGTTGGGGTATAGGGCGTAACGGCCCCGCCTGAATAGGTATATACGTACCCCCACTGATTTCCGGTACTCAGCACTGTTTTGCACTGATTCTGATAGGAAACCCGGTAACCCCATCCCGATTCATAAAATGCGGCATTACAGCCGGTACTGGCACATCGGAAAACATCCCAGGTTATAAAAATCGTGTCTTTGGGCTGTAATTCCTGCAATCGGAGACGAAATCCCCCCATGGTTCCGGCAGACCAGCACTGGGTGGCAATGTTTGACAGAAACGTATCCGTATACACCCGATTCGCGGTGCCATTCCACCCTTTTCGCAATCTAACAGAGGTTGAATCTATCCTTGATAATTCGTAGTTGTAAAAACCGCCACCGGGATTCAGGGTCTGAAAAATCATCGCCTGCGGCAACACGGCCTTCATCTGGCCAATATTGGCAATGCGCATGGTAAATTTACTCACCGTTGTGTTGTTGTAAACCAGCTGCATGCTGTTGCTTACCACTACCTGCAAATTGGGAGAAGCCGTGCTGATGGATGTCAGGGCATTATTTTTTACGACCTGGCAGTTTTTACTGTCGCAACCCCAGGTCAAATCGTAGCTTGTTGACAATAATGAGCAGGCGTTTATGGTGAAAGTATCAGATATGGAGACACTTTCATTCTGGTCTAAAAAAGTGTCTTTGTTGCCTACCTTTTGGATATCGGCTTTGGTAATGGTGGTAATAACAGAGTCAAGATTATAACGGTGACTGAAACCGGACTCCGATTTCAGACTCAGGTCTTTTCCTTTGATTCGCAGCAACCTGAGACTCAGCAGTGGCCCCTTGCCGAAGTTTGTGACGGTTACCCTTCTCACAAATTTATCGCCCACATTGCCCACAAAACTCTGATTGGTGATGCCACTGTAGCCCAGAGACGGAATGGCAGAAGTAAATGGAAGTGAAAGCGCGGCATCAAAATTACCCGTATAATCTACCCTTACATTGACGCTAGGATTGGATGGACCACTTACAACGGCAATCAAATCGCAGTTGGCACGAACCCTGTACCTGAAGGTAAAGTTTTTGCCGATAGTCAGGTTCGCTGAAGAAAAAATTGGACGGTTGAGATTGGTAATATTGCTTTCGCTGATACCCGTGCCGCTTACCGAACCGGCCACATACTGCATGCCGGATGGAAAAGACAACGTTATCGTAATTCCGGTAATATTGGAGCTGCTGACATTCGACACGGTAACCCTTGCAGTATCTGTCAACCCGCAAATGGTCATATTCTTGGGTGCAGAAGCAACAATACTCAGTTTATTGCCTTGCGCCGACAGGAAAGCTGCGAAGAAAAAAGCAATAAAAAAGACAAGTATGCGGAGGGCATATCTGTGCATGACAACACAAATATATTCAAAAGCAAATAAAATGACTGTTAATTCTTTAAAGAATTAACATTACGGAATTGATTTACTTGACTTTCGCAGCCAATTTCAGGGCATTTTCGGCGTTTACCACACCACCGGAAACTGAAAGTTCAGAGAATTTAACCTTGTCTGTGGTACCGGGCAACACAACTTTTCCGCTGTGTTTGGTTACACTTTCCATCAGGATTTTCTTCACTTGTGCAGCGGTTAAATTGGGGTAGCAACTCCATACCAGTGCAGCAACACCTGCCACTACCGGAGAGGCCATGCTGGTGCCGTTGGCATTTTCATAGCCATTATTCGGTGCAGTGCTGTAAATTTCGTATCCGGGGGCAAACAAATCCACATTGTTTTTGCCGTAATTACTAAAATCTGTTGCCAGATGTTTTTGCTGCTGCTGGCTGGCGCCTACTTCAATCCAGGTTTCTGCAAACCGTCCGCCCGACAAAGAATCATTGGGATAGTTTCCGATGGCATCGTTGTCATTGTTGCTGTTTCCGGCAGCGTGCACCAGCAATACTCCTTTTTTTGCGGCGTATTCCACAGCATCATTCACTACCTGCTTGTTGTATGAATAGCCCTTACCAAAGCTCATATTGATAATTTTAGCACCATTATCTGCTGCATAGCGAATTCCGTTTGCCACGTCTTTGTCACGCTCATCGCCGTCGGGCACTACCCGCACCACCATGATTTTCGCCTTGGAAGCCACACCTTCTACCCCAATTCCATTGCCGCGTACCGCAGCAATTATACCGGCCACGTGGGTTCCATGAAATGCATCCGGTCCGGCCACGCTATTGTTACCATAGAATTTTTCTGTGGCATTGCTGTAATCATCACCAACGATGGAGCGGGGATCGTAATCCGGATTATACTGGCAGTTGGCCCGTACTTCAATTTGTTTAACCTGCTCTACTAACCCCTTGTGCAAATCGCTGAATGACATGGCCGAATTTTGCTTCAATATGCCCATGATAATGGATTCCATGAGGGTTTTGGGTTCATACGCTGCAACCTGTTCTGCCGAAGGGTTATTGGTTCCCATATTTTGCATGATACCTTCCATGGTGTCCAGAATGGGACGAAATCGCTCCAGCTGTTTGGTGTATTTATTTCTGTTTTCCTCTACATCCGTCTTCATTTTGAGGTAATTTTCATAGCGGGCAAGCTTTTGTTTATCAGGGTTTTCACTGGCGTTAAATCCTTCAAACTCTTTACTCTGTTCACGCACCAGACGCACGATTTCAAGGTTATCGCAACCCACCATTTTTCCATCTTTACCTCCAATAAAATTCCAGCCCACCGTATCATCCGTATAGCCGTTATTGTCATCATCCAGGTTGTTAAACGGAATTTCTTTAGGGTTGTGCCAGATATTGGCCTTCAAATCGGGGTGATGAGGATCGGTGCCACCATCAATAACTGCAACTACAATTTCTGTAGGATTTAACTTGTCAACCAGCTTGTAGGCCTTATCCAGCTTAATACTGAAGTTCTTTTTTTTGTTAAATGCTTTTTGATACCAAAGGTTACCGGATTTTTCGGTTTGTGCATTGGATGACTGAGACCACGCGGTGCCTGCTGAAACGAGCAGGGCGAATAGAATGATATGAAATTTCATGATTATTTTTTTTGTGCTATGATGAATATGCTAACCGATTTGAAGGGCATGTTGGTTGTATCGGCATTAAAAACGTATTTTCTGAGAAATTGTTGCAACGGTTTCCATTTTATCACATCCATAGGGGCCATTATATACTGCATATCAAGGACTTCAAATCCATGCTTTTCAAGCAGTCGTTTTATGCGGCTTTTGGAATAGATACGGGCGTTGGCCCAGCGTTCATGGAGTGGTGTTGGCAACCAGGAGAAAAATGGCACCCGGTTCCATGGTAACAAGGGCAAACGGGCACCATGGGTTTCAAAAATCCACCATTTATTGGGCACGCTAAATGCTGCCATACCGCCAGTTTTTAGACTGCCGGCGTAGTTAGCCACCCCATCTTCCGAGGGCAGGTGTTCGATGACTTCAAAGCTTATCAGACGGTCAACGGGGGGGGTATAGGGCTTTTCCATAATATCCCACACCTGAAAAGCCGCATTTTGCTGCAACTGCTGCTGCAATTGTTCAAATTCTGCTTTATGAACTTCATTGTATTCGAGGCCTACAGCACTATTAAAATCCGATGCCAGGCGCAATACGGTATTTCCATTGCCACATCCAATCTCCAGCAAATCGAGGTTTTTACCAATAAAACCGGGGATATTGTATAAAATACGCAATCTCCGTTCAACGATTAAATCGTCTGCATCGGCGGGTTTACCCAGATAATGGGCATCCTCAAACATCGTTTTATCAACCCGCGCGGTGTTGCTCATTGATTCTTCAAATTAAACATCAATCTTCGCAAAACAATCCAGCAGTGGTTGATACAATTCGGTAAAAAGCCATAATGCTTCGACAATACGTTAAAACGCTCTTTCCAGGCCTTTTTTTCATGCTGTGCGCTGCTACCACCGGTTTCAAAGCCCGCAATCACTCCATCATACCGCACATTAACCGGATTTTTCTCCAGAATGCGTATAATCCAGTCTACATCGGCGGCCTGCCTGTATTGCAGATCGTAAGCCGGACAAATGGATTTTTTGGCAATAAAACTCTGATGACAAAGATTCATTCCGAAGCGGAAAGACCACTTATCCAGCTTTTCAGGAAAGCGCTGGGGTTTCAGTTTGCTGATCAGGCCCAGTTCCATTCCTCTTTCATCGATAAACATGGTGTCTCCAAACAAAACATCCGGATTGGATGCTGTCATGGCGCAAAGTTTTTCTGCTACATCATCCTGATAAATAATGTCACCGCTGTTCATGAACCACACGTAAGGCGCTTCTGCCAGTGCCAGTCCTTTGTTCATGGCATCGTAGATACCGGCATCCTTTTCAATACAAAGTACATCAATATCTGAGGCATGTTCCCGCAGAAATGCGGCACTGCCATCACTGCTGTTGCCATCCACCACAATCCACTGTATCTCACTGCGGGCTGTCTGTTGCTGCACGCTTGCAAACGTGCGCCTGAGTCCGCGCAGGTTATTGTAATTGATGGTAATAACAGAAAACGTCGGCACCGAACCCGCTGTTAGGATTTCAATTCCGAATCTTCCTTGCGAACAGCCATCCAACCCAGGGCTCCCAGCACCAGGAGCAACATGGTAGCGGAAGTTCCGGTCTCTATAGACTTGAAAGTGTTTCTGTCTGCAGGAATGAAAACAAAATCGATGCTGTGTTTACCGGCAGGAACTTCCGTTGCACGCAAGATATAATTTACGCGCAACACGGGTACTTCTTTGCCATCAATGTAGGCCTTCCAGCTTCCATTCTTTTCGTTGTAGTACACCTCGCTAAAAACCGCCAGGCCATTGGCTTTGGAAGTTGCTTCATACTTGAGTGTATCGAATGAATAGTAGGTCTGTTTAACCCTGTCTGTGGAGTCAGTCGAATAATTTTTTGCCGATGGCTTCATTTTTTCAGAAGCTTCTACCACCACCTGTTTGTTGGCCCCATTCCTGTTGATTTCCAGCAGGGCCTCTTTGGGATCGGCTACTTCTTTTACAGCAGGCACAAACCATGCATGGCCGAGGGCTGTGGGGCGCTGGTAGATTTCATCTCCACTTCCGCTTTGAGCGCGTGACAACACAAAACCGCAATTGAGCATATCAAGGGCGTTGTTATTGTTAATCCAGTCGCCCTGTAACTGCCCGCCATTGGGGGTGATACAATAACTAATGATATCCTGATAGCGACTCAGCTTGGCCGGATGATAACCTCCCACATTGCGGAAAAATGGTGCCGGGTGATTGTCATTAAACGGATTGTAGCGCAAGTCAAAAATCCGGCGGTTTTCGGTGTTTGCCGCCATCAGTTTTGATTCATTTTCAGTGGGTTCAATGGCCACTTCCTCTTCTTTGTCTTGCCAGTTATCATCGGTCATATACCGTTTGGCTATACCCATCAAGTCAAATGAAATAAGTACAAGCATACCGACCCAAAGCAATAACCGGATCTGTTTCTTTAGGGCAGTAAACCAAATCAGTGCGGCGGACAGTGCAATCAGTATCATGCTGCGAAGCCAGTCGCCCCAGGCAAGCCCCGAGCGCATATCCACGATTTGTTTTACATAATCGGTTGCCGATTCGATGGCAGTGCCTTCGTCCTGACCGGCCTGCATGGCCTGCTGCCTCACCTGGGATAGAATTTCCTTATCATCATTTCCTTTGAAATCTTCTGAAAACAACATAAACGCAGCCACCGCCATCAATGCACTTATGGCAATTACCGACACTTTCCATACCCTGTTTTTGTCATTTTCGCTAAAACGGTCAGAAAGTAGCAGCTGCAAGCCATACAGCCCGAAGAATGGAATTACCATCTGCGCAATAACCAACGCCATCATGGGTGTGCGGAACTTATTGTAATAAGGCAGGTGATTAAACAACCATTCGTTCAGCCCAAAATGTCTGCCCCATCCCAGCATCAGAGAAACGAGCACGGTAACGATGCTGAAAACCAGCAATGTGGCTGCAATGGTTTTCTCTTTGCCCTCCACTGTGGCGGATTTTAGGTACTGAAGCACCACCACAATGGCCAGAATGAACAGAAAAATAAAGATAGCCCCTATGTATATGGGACCGGATGTAAACTGCAGTTCACCATGGTACAGGCGCTCACGCTCCATACCGTAATCATTTTCCGGCACTTTTTCATTGTTGCTGCCACCCATAAAACCGGGAATCAACAGCGTCATGGATTCATCAATGCCGTAGCTCCAGGAGAAGGCATATTCGATGTCCAGGCCTTTTCTACCTACCTGATTTTTGGGACCGTCTTTGGTAGGAACTTCACTGGCCACGGCACTTCCGCCGCGCATGGTAGCTTCGCTGTAACGTGCAGTATCAATGGCTTTGCCAATATTGGTGGCGGCGCCCATCCCCAGCATCACCACCGAAAGGCCGGTAGCGATCAGCGCATGCTTAATCTCAAGGGATTTAAGCGCCATAATCATTTCAATGAGCAAGTATATTCCTGCTACAATTCCCGCATAGTAGGCAATCTGATAGTGAAAATACCCCACCAGCATGGCAAAGAAAATACCCAGCACGCCGGCACCCAGGATATACTGTCTTCGGGTAATCAGCACCAGACCCGCCAGCATGCCCGGCATCACATCTGTGGCCAGCACTTTGGTGATGTGTCCTGCTTCGTAGGAGCTTATGGAAAAGGTCATAAAGGCATATCCAATGGCTCCGGCTGCAGATAACCAGCGGTTTACATTGCAGGATAAAAGCAAAACAAACATGCTTAGCATGGCCACAAACAGAAAGTTATAGGGCCCTTTCACCAGCTGAAACAGCTCCATGGGCCGCAGTTTTAGCATCAGATTTCCGGTGGGTATTCCTGTGATCAGGTTGGCCGGCATACCCGAAAACAGGCGGTCATTCCAATTGGGCTTGATGCCGCTGGCCTCAGTGTATTTATTGGCAGCATCCACCATCAGCCGAACCTGCTGCATATCACCCTGCTGCAGGGCTTTGCCCTGGGTGGCAGGCCAAAGGAAGAACACTGAAATGACCCAAAACCCAATGAGAAACAGCAGAAAAATTCCCGCCTCTTTAAGGAAACCGTTATTGATTTTCATAGTAAAGTGGCGAATTTCACGAATTTCAGGCAATAAATATGCACTTTGGTGTGAAAAAATGTCGAGCAGCTCACTGCATTTTAACGCTAAATTGCGACTCCATTTATGAAACGTGATGAAGTTGTTTTTGGCCTGATTGCAAAGGAACTTAAACGTCAGCAGGAAGGTATAGAGCTGATAGCCAGTGAGAACTTTGTAAGCCCTCAGGTGATGGAAGCCATGGGATCGGTGCTCACCAACAAATATGCGGAAGGATTGCCCGGAAAGCGATACTACGGGGGTTGTGAGGTAGTTGATGAAGTAGAACAGCTTGCCATAGACCGTTTGAAACAGCTTTTTGGTGCCGCATGGGCCAATGTGCAACCCCACAGCGGAGCACAGGCGAATGCTTCGGTAATGCTGGCGGTATTAAAACCCGGCGATTCCATTCTGGGCTTTGATTTGAGTCATGGTGGTCATCTTACCCATGGATCACCGGTTAATTTCTCAGGGAAATTGTACAAGCCCCATTTCTACGGTGTGATTCAGGAAACGGGGATGATTGACTATGACACGTTGGAAAGCAAAGCCAGGGAAGTGAAACCCAAACTGATTATCTGTGGGGCCAGCTCCTACAGCCGGGAATGGGATTATGCCCGCATCAGGGCAGTGGCCGATGAAGTGGGGGCGCTGGTGCTGGCCGATATTTCTCACCCGGCAGGGCTCATTGCGGCAGGGCTGCTTGAAAACCCGCTGAAACACGTTCACATTGTCACCAGCACTACACACAAAACCCTGCGGGGGCCACGTGGGGGGATTATCATGATGGGGAGCGATTTTCCGAATCCCTGGGGTGAAACCACACCCAAAGGTGAGCTAAAAATGATGAGTGCATTGCTGGACAGCGCCGTATTTCCCGGAACACAGGGCGGTCCGCTGGAACACGTGATTGCAGCCAAAGCCATTGCGTTTGGTGAAGCGTTGCTACCGGAGTTTAAAGAATACCAGCTGCAGGTGAAAAAGAATGCTGCCGCCCTGGCTGCAGGAATGGTAAGCCGCGGTTACAGCGTTATCAGCGGGGGCACCGACAACCACCTAATGCTCATTGACCTGAGACCCAAAGGCGAAACATTAACCGGCAAACTCGCTGAAAACACATTGGGACAGTGCGATATCACCGTGAATAAAAACACGGTTCCGTTTGAAACCCGCAGCCCGTTTGTGACCTCAGGCATTCGCCTGGGTACATCCGCTGTTACAACCCGGGGGCTGAAGGAAGCCGATATGGAGGCAATTGCAGCACTGATAGACGAAGCATTGATGAATCCGGAAAATACGGATGTGCTAAACAGTGTGAAAACCCGGGTACATGCGCTGATGGCGGAATATCCGCTGTATGCATGAAGGTGAAATTGTTAAAAAAACTATCTGACTACAGCTTATGGCTGGTTTTCATCTTGTTTCTGGGCTACCTTTTTCTGCGAGAAAACCGCTACAGCTCTTTCATCACGGGCAGTATGATTGTATTGATCACACTGCACTTTTTCATTTTTTTAGTTCGGGTTAAACATATCATTCAAAAAATCCAGAGGCGAAACAGACTGATTTATTATCTCGCACGCGAAATTGCTTCACTGGGTTTACTTGCCTCCTTGATTATGGTAATAAGCACAGAAAGCAAATGGGCGATTGGCATACTGGCAATTTCCGTATGGATGGCAATATTGGTCATCCTATACCGATCGCTTCAGAACCGAAGAATCAGACAATTAAAGAACCAAGACTTACTTGACAATTAAATTAAGCGCCTCGGTTTAACCACTTACGCCATTCGGGTACAAACAGGAATACCCCTGTAATCGTCCACAACCCACAAGCAATCAGGAAACCATTCAGGTCAGAAATATTCCTGTAAACCACAGAAAAAATACCATAGGCAGCATTTCCACACAACAGCAGATATAATACGCGATAAGCATTCAAGGCAAATCCTTTTCGCTGAATCACCCAATAGATACATACCAGCACAAACAGCCCCTGCGTAATCAGACCGGCCAAAGACGCACCGGCAGCACCGCGCAGCGGTATCAGCCACAAATTCAAGCCGGCATTCACCAACACGCATAGCAAAGCCAGCATGCCCAATTTTTTCAGTTCCCCTGCAGCGGTTAACCAGGTGCCGAAAATATGCACCAAAGCCATGGGTAAAAAACATGACATTAATATACCAAAAACAGTGACATCGGAAGCAGTAATTACCACTTTACCGTCACCTGCATAAAACAGATCTAGTAAAGGTTTGGCAAAAAACATCCCGGTCAGCAGCAAGGGTATGGCCACAAACAATACAATCCTCACATTCAGCCACAAAAGTCCATCGGTAGGTTCATTTCGGCTAAACATTCTACTCAGTAAAGGCAGCAATTGCGAACTGATTAAGGTGCTAAAAATGAGGGCTGCGTCCAGGAAGCGGAAACTGCGTGCATAATGCCCAACCTCTATCTCTCCGCTTGGAGCAAGATAGCGCAGCATTTGCGTGTCGAGGCGGGTAAAAACGGCCATACAAAAGGACAGCATGGCAAACCAGCGCATAGATGCAAGCAGCGAAATACCACCTTCCGAAGTGGGTTCAGGTTCGGATACATTTTGCCTGCGCGAAAAAAACCACGAAAAAAACAAAGACAATGTATAACCTGCCGTTTGGGCCAGCAAGAAATAATACAACCCTTTTTCACCCTGAAGGCCATTGCCTGCAATAAGCCATGAAAGCAAGGCCACCGCTACGAAACGGTCTGCCACCGATGCAATGCTGTCGGTTTTAAACAAATGTCGGCCCTGCAAAATAGCCCGAAAATAGAGCGTAAATCCTGCCAGCACCTGATTCAGAATAATCAAGCCCAGCATATAAACATTCATATTCTGGATGAGTCCAAATAGGGCTGTAACCAGCACATAGGCAATTGCCAGCCACATTCTTAGGCCAAAAACCCCTGAAGGAACCGTATGCCCGGGTGCAGAAGCCACCTTTGTGGCCGTATAATTGTTCAATCCAAAATCCAGCAGAATATTGAATAACAACGCCAGTCCGAAAATGCCATAATACTGACCGTACAAGGCATCTCCGACATTTTTTTGCACAGCAACTTCAATAAAAAATATCCATACCGGCTTTATGAGCCAGTTAAGGGTCTGCAGAAAAATCAGATTGCCGAGAAAAGCGCGTTTCAACCCAACAAAGAAAATGAAGAAAAATGCCATTCCGAAAAAAATCCGCTGATTTAGGTAATTGCGGCGTGTGCTTTGCGGCAAAGCCAATTAATTTTGCAGCGTGCACGACATAGAGCCATACTACAACTGGTTGCACCTATACAACGCCGCAGAAGATGAGCAATCGCCATTTTATGGCCGCGAATACAGTGAATTCACTTTCACCCACGCCGTTTACAATTATCTGATTCACCCGCAATGGGATTTTTTTGGTTCAAATACCCTTTACGTAAAAATCCTGTATACAGATTACATTGACGGATACGCCATACTGGAATTAATGGGCGAATGGAATGATGCATTGTACAACGATATCATGATGCTGAAGCGCGAAGTGCTGGAAATTCTCAATGAGCAGGGCATACAGAAGTTTATTTTATTGGGTGAAAACGTACTGAATTTTCACGCCAGCGATGATAGTTACTACGAAGAGTGGTTTCAGGAAACTGAAGATGGCTGGATTGCTTTTGTCAATTTCAGGGAACATGTATTGGAGGAATTTCGCAAGGCGCGTATAGATTATTTCATCAATTTTGGGGGCGACCTGGATGAATTACAGTGGCGCAAACTGTCTCCAAGGCAAATGCAGGAGGCGGTTGAAGCGGTTATCAGCCGAAGAATTGCATAATTCTGAACATTGTACAAAGCCCTTGAATCCTTGCAAGGGAAAATCATTATTTTTGCAATTCCAAAACACCCCTTGTAAGGGAAACGCTTTGGTATCTTTTTAACAACCATGAGAGAAATTCAGTTCAGAGAAGCCCTCCGCGAGGCCATGTCAGAAGAAATGCGCCGCGATGAGCGCGTGTTTTTGTTGGGTGAAGAAGTTGCAGAATACAATGGCGCCTATAAGGTGAGCCAGGGTATGCTTGCCGAGTTTGGTCCGAAAAGAATTGTAGACACCCCTATTGCCGAGCTAGGATTTGCCGGTATTGCGGTGGGTGCAGCCGCCAACGGGCTCCGTCCGATTTGCGAATTCATGACCTTCAACTTCTCTTTGGTAGCGATTGATCAGGTTATCAATGCTGCGGCCAAAATGAACAGCATGAGCAACGGTCAGTATACCTGTCCTATGGTTTTCAGAGGCCCGACCGGAAGTGCAGGCCAACTGGCGCAGCAGCACAGCCAAAACTTCGAAAACTGGTATGCCAATACCCCCGGCCTGAAGGTGGTGGTTCCCAGCAACCCCGCCGATGCCAAAGGATTGCTCAAAACTGCCATCCGCGACGAAAACCCGGTTATTTTCATGGAAAGTGAGCAGATGTATGGCCTGAAAGGTGCCGTACCTGAGGAAGAATATCTGTTGCCCATCGGGCAGGCCCACGTGGTAAAGGAAGGCAGCGATGTTACCATTGTTTCCTTTGGTAAAATGATGTTGCGTGCCATCACCGCTGTGGAAGAGCTGGCCAAAGAGGGCATTAATGCTGAACTTATCGATTTGCGCACCGTTCGACCCATTGATTACGATACCATTATCCACAGTGTGAAGAAAACCAATCGCCTGGTTATTGTGGAGGAAGCATGGCCACTGGCAAGCATCAGTTCAGAAATTAGCCACATCGTGCAGCGCAGGGCATTTGACTACCTGGATGCACCCGTACACCGCGTTACCAGCCAGGACACTACGCTGCCCTACGCGGGCGTGTTTGTGGATGCGTACCTACCCAGCGTAGAGCGCACGGTGAAAGCGGTGAAAGCCGTTTGCTACAAAAATTAATCAACCAGCAGCACAGGATTTTCCCGCCTTTCGGTAAATGAGCCGATGATGCTGCAATCCGGTATTATTTCCATTACGGTATTGACGCTGTCCGGTGCCACAGCTATCAAAAGCCCACCATTGGTCTGAGGATCGGCTATCCAGGGGAAAGCGGCAGCATTATTCATCCGAATTTCTTTTTCATACGCATTCCAGTTTCGGGTGGCGTTATCCGGCAACACGAAGGAGGCGGCCAAAGAAGCAGCTTCCGCGATTTTAGGAAGACCTGTTTCCTGTATTGCTGCGCTGCAACCGGCTGCACGCATCATTTCCAGCAAGTGTCCGGCCAGTCCGAAACCGGTAACATCGGTCATGGCATGAACAGCAGGCAGCGAACCCAGTTTTTCACCGGCATGATTGAGCTGCACCAACGCGGTTTGCAGGGCCTGCACCTGTGCGGTATCGGCCACACCCCGTTTGTAAGCCGCGGCCAGCATCCCTACACCCAATGGTTTGGTAAGAAGAATTACATCGCCGGGTTGTGCACCGACATTGCGTTTTAAGGTGGTGGGTGTTGCCAAACCCGTTACTGACAGTCCAAAAAGCGGCTCTCTGCCTTCAATGGTATGTCCGCCTGCGAGGGCAACCCCTGCTTTTTTACAAATTTCACCGGCACCACGAATCACTTCCCGCCCCATGTCTACCGGCAATTCCGCAGGCCAGCTGAAAACAGCGTTGGCCATAATGGCTTTACCGCCCATGGCCCATATATCACTGAGGGCATTGGCCGCTGCCGCAGACCCAAAAATAAAAGGGTCGTTCACCATAGGCGTAAAAAAATCTACCGTTTGCAACAGGTATTGCCCATGGCCTAAATCATACACCGAACAGTCATCGGACAAATCATTTCCTACCAGTACATTATCCAGGTCGTATTGATAAGACAGCCCTTGCAGCAGGGTTTTGAGCGACTGAGGTGGCAATTTGCAACCGCAACCGCTGCCTTTGCTGAAAGACAATAAATCAGGAAATGACATGCTGCAAAAGTACGGTGAAAAACGCAGCATCCATTTTTATGATATTGCCTTTGGGGGTTTGGCATGCGATATGTGTATATGTATGAAAGAGCCACTAAAAACACAACGTATGAAACGCAGTTTAATCACCCTGACCCTGTCCGCAGCACTCGTATTACTGGTGCAATCATTCAGCAACCCACAGCAGGAAACTTCTGCCGACCCAATCAGCTATAGAAAGATGAACAATCAGGCATTTAAGGTGGGTGAAAAACTGAAATATCGCGTGCATTATGGAATCATCAATGCGGCCAATATTACCATGGCCGTAGATCAGGCCACCACCATCAATGGCCGCGAAGCCCTGGCTGTGCGTTGCGAAGGTGAGACCCTAAAAAGTTTTGACTGGGCCTACAAGGTTAGGGATAAATTCCAGAGCTGGATTGATGCCGAAGCCCTTGCACCCATTCGCTATGCCAAGACCGTGCGGGAAAACAAATACTATGACGAAGACCTTGCGATTTACATGCATGATAAAAAGAAACTGCGCAATTCTGATGGGGAGCTCGCTATGCCCATGTACACGCAGGATATTGCCTCTGTATTGTATTACGCTCGCAATCTCAATTTCGAAAATGCCAAAGTAAACCAGGTATTTCCGCTGGATTTGTACCTCGACAATAAAATTTACAACTTGAATTTTACCTACATCGGCAAAGAAACCCTGAGTACTGACATTGGTAAGGTAAAATGCATCAAACTGCGTCCGAAACTGATCGTAGACCGCGTATTCAAGAGCAGTAGCGATATGACTGTGTGGGTAAGTGACGATGCAAACCGCATCCCGATTCGCGTACAATCTGCCATCAAGGTAGGATCGCTAAAGGTAGACATAACAGGATATGAAGGACTCAGAAACTCCTTCAGCTCACTGGTAAAGAAATAAAAGACGTGTGTTTGTGTTTTATGGTCAAAAAGGCCCCGCGGAGAGCGGGGCTTTTTTGTTTGAGTGAAAGCCGGAAACCGCGGTAATAATTTTATAATTTGTAACAATTGTTATTTTTCACAACTTTGTTTCTAAATTTTTATGAAAAAATACTTGCTGCCTTTTTTACTCTCAGCGATTATTGATAGCGTCTGTGCCCAATCGCCCGATGTAATTAGCTATCAGGCCGTCATGCGAAATACATCAAACCAATTAATCCCCAATAAATTGATGGGTATTCAAATTTCTGTGATTCAGGGAACTGCCGGCGGTGCAGCGTTATACACAGAAACCCATAAAGCCACCAGCAATGTAAATGGGCTAATTACGCTGGAGATAGGTAAAGGGGTTGCAGTAACAGGAGAATTCTCAAAAATTGACTGGTCTAAAGGTCCCTATTTTCTGAAAACCGAAACCGATCCCTCAGGAGGAAACAATTATACTATTACAGGTAACAGTCAACTGCTGAGTGTGCCCTACGCACTGCACGCCAAAACGGCTGAAAACATCAAGGAAAACGACCCCGTATTTAATGCCTCGGTGGCTAAAGGAATCAGCAGTGCGGACACCGCCCGATGGAATAAAAAGCTGGGTAATTATACTGAAACTGATCCGTTGTTTAACCAATCTGTGGCCAAAGGAATCAGCAAAGCTGATACAGCAAAATGGAATAAAATGCTAAGCAGCTACACAGAAACGGATCCTATTTTTGGTCAATCTGTTGCCAAAGGAATTAGCAAAGCTGATACAGCTTACTGGAACAGCAAGTTGGACAGCTATGCAGAAACAGATCCTGTATTTGATGCCTCTGTAGCCAAAAAAATCACCGCCAATGACACCGCCCGATGGGGGAAAAAGCAAAATAAACTGATTGCCGGAAATGGAATAACCATCAACAAAGACACCATACACAGCACCGCGGTAAAATCCAAACGCTACATTGGTGAACGATTTGGCGGAGGGGTAATTTTTCATCTTTGGCAAGACAGTTTGGGGGTAGAGCACGGATTGATTGTGGGACTCACTGACCTGAGCACCGGGATGGTATGGAGTAATGTTCAATCCACATCGGTGGGATCGGTTGCGCAAAGCTCCTGGGATGGTTCAAATAACAGCATCGCCATAGCCGCTCAGTCAGGGCACACATCCAGCGCAGCCAATACCTGCTTAAACTGGAGCAGCGGGGGCTACAGCGACTGGTTTTTACCTTCGGTAGACATGATGACCCAACTGTGGCAAAATCGTTTTAACGTGAACATGACCCTGAGCCGAATTAGCGGTGCCACACAGGTTCCTATCGGTGTAAATTTCTGGACCAGCACTGAACTCAGCGCTACCAATGGCTGTGGTTATACGTTTGGCAGCGGCTACGCACTGAATTACGGTAAAGGAAATCTATTTTATGTGAGGGCGATACGGTCGTTTTAAAGTAAAACATTCCCAGCTACCCTAATTCTCCCCCACATATTCCCGGGGCACACGGGTGGAAATGCCCGTCAAAATTTCATACGGTATGGTATCAGCACATGCTGCCATAGCTGCAACGCTATTATCCGCTCCAAATATGATAACTTCGTCTCCCTCACGGCAATCAATTCCCGTTACATCCACCATACACATGTCCATGCACACACTGCCCACAATCGGCGCTTTATGGCCGTTTACCAGCACATGCCATTTGCCGTTGCCCAGACTCCGGCGCAATCCGTCGGCATAACCCACCGAGAGGGTAGCTATGGTGCGCATTGTATCGGCCACCGACCGACGACCATACCCTACGCCCTCTCCGGGCTGTAGCATATGCAACTGAGAAATGCTGCTGTAGAGCGTGGTCACCGGCTTCAAATAGGCATCTGCAACATTGCGAGGATCCACCCCGTACAATCCCACGCCCAGACGTACCATATCCATGCTGTACTCCGCAAAACGCAATATTCCGCCGGTATTCAGGGCGTGGCGCAATGGGGCATAACCCAGCCGGGTTTCAAACGCATTTGCCGCATCATTGAACTGTGCCAGCTGTGCCCGTGTATAGGCATCCTGCGCAGGATCTTCCGATGCCGCCAGGTGGGTAAATACCGAGGCAACACGAATGTTGGCAGGAATACCGGTAGCCAGAACTTTCAGCATATCGGGTGTAAAACCCAGACGATGCATACCGGTATCAACCTCCAGATGGACCACCATTTCCGTATTGCCAGATATGGCCGCCATAGCCTCTAGGCCGTTCAAATCAAACACAACGGGCTCCAATCCATATTGCAGGCGGCTTGCCATGTCTTCCGCACCTGTGTTCATCACCATGATGGGCGTACGAATCCCGGCATCACGCAAAGCCACACCCTCATCGGCAAAGGCAACCGCCAGATAATCTACCCCCATAAACTGCAGGGTACGGGCCACTTCAAAACTTCCGCTGCCATATCCAAAAGCTTTTACCATGGCCATCATACGGGTTTTGGGTGAAACGGCATTTCTAAAAAACCGATAATTATAGCGCAGCGCTTCCAAATCAATCTGCAGATACGTTTTATGCAACTGCTTCTTTAGCAAGGCGTGTATTTTCTCAAAACCAAAACGCCTGGAACCCTTAATCAGTATGGCATTACCCTGAAGCTGCTCCATACTGCCCGACCGTATCAATGCATCCGTATCGGGGAAAAATTCGGGATTGAGATCCTTAAACTGAGCCGCATAATCCGACAATACCGTGCCCACCAAAATCAATCGTTTTACTCTCTTTTGTAGTAAAATACTCGATATTTGAGTAGAAAGACGCATTTTATCCGGATCGCTTTGATCCATATCGCTTAGGATAACACAAGCCGGCTTATCGGGCTGCTGACGCACCATAAATTCCAGGGCCACCTGTAAACTGTCGGGATCATTGCTATAGCTGTCATTCACCAGGTAGTTGCCATTTCTGCCTTCTGTAAAAGCCAGCCGGTTTTCCAGGGCATGCAAATGCCTGAATTGCTCAAGGTGGGCGGTATCCCAGCGTTCAAGGGCAGCCAGCGCACAGAGGCAGGTCATGGCATTTTCTACCGATGCCTGATCGGTGAACGGTATTTCCAGCTGATGTTCGGTGCTGCGGTGAAGATAATTGATTCTTGTAAAACCCTGTCCGTAACCCTCCTCCAGCATTCGATAAGCATTGCCTTCCATTCTGCCCCAGGAAACAAATTTTGTGAGCGGCTGTTTGGCCTTACAGCCCAGCACAGCTCCCTTCATCTCAGGAGAATCCCCCGGAAAAACAACCACGTCGGCATCCTTAAACAACAGGGCTTTTTCATGTGCTTTTTGTTCGCGGCTATCAAAACCTTCGTCGTGGGCACTCCCTAAATGGGTACAAATGGCCAGATTGGGCTTTATCATTTGCCACAGGCGCTCCATTTCTCCGGGCCTGGAAATACCTGCTTCAATGATGGCCATTTTATGCCAGGGCTCAATTCCCAGAAGGGAAATGGCTACCCCAATCTGCGAATTATAACTTCTGGGGCTTCGGTAGGCATGAAACTCTTCCCCCAGCAGTTGATGCAGCCATTCTTTCACAATGGTTTTTCCGTTGCTGCCGGTAATACCGATTACAGGGCCTGTGAATCGGCTGCGGTGGTGTGCCGCCAGCTGTTGCAGGGCAGACAAAACATCCGAAACCCTCAGGATATTGCAGTCTGGCAACACCGAAACCTCAAAATCCTTAGGAACCACGAAACTGCGAACCCCTTGATTTGCGGCGGCATAGGCAAATTCAGCACCTTGACGGTGCGAGCCGGGCAATGCAAAAAACAGGGTTTGCGCAGGGTTACCAATTCTGCGGCTATCATAGGCAGGCTGGGTCAGCTCACCATCCGAATGGCCGTTAATGGCCTGCCCTTCCAGAATTGCGGTAATTTCCTGCCAGGTATAATGCATGTTTCTGTATTACCCGCCAAGGTTCATTTCAGCACCATCACCAATGTTCATGCTCTGAACCGCACCGGTGAGACTGGCATCAGAACCAATAAGTGAATTTTCAAGAATGGCCGTTTGAATCTGTGCATTCTGCCCTATGATGCTATTTTTTACCACTGAACGTGAAATATCGGCATATTCTCCGATGCTCACATCCGGTCCAATGATGCTATTTTCAATTCTGGCGGAAGCCGATATAAAGACCGGCGGAATGATGATATTATTTTTTAGGATAGCTTCCGGAACCACCGGATGCTCTTGTCTGCGCAACAGGTTGCGGTTGGTTTGAAGGATAATTTCTTTTTTACCGCAATCAAACCAATTTTCCACGGCAAAGGTGCGCAGGGCCACCCCTTTTTCCAGCATGCACTGCAGTGCATCGGTCAGGTGAAACTCGTTTTGGGTGCGAATATCGTGGGTGATATTGTATTCCAGGCATTCTTTCAGCATGGCTGTTTCCCGAATAAAATACAACCCAACCAGTGCCAGGTTGCTCTTGGGTATGGAAGGTTTTTCCACCAGCCGGCGTATGCTGCCGTCTTCATTGAGTTCTGCTACACCAAATTTTCTCGGATCCTCCACTTTCTTAACCCCCAGACTGCTCACAGACTGCGCCAGCACCGATTTTAAATCGGTTTCAAAAATGGTATCTCCCAGCACAATCAGCACAGGTTCGTCGTCCTGCACCTCATTGCGCGCAAGCCAGATGGCATGACCTGTTCCCTTTCCCAACGTCTGAATGACAAAAGTTGAGCTATAGGCACCATAATGGTCTGCGAGGAATTGTTCAATTTTATCGCCAAGATGGCCTATGATAAATACAAACTCGGTAATTCCGGCCTCAATCAGGGTATCCATGATATGGCCCAGGATGGGCTTACCGGCCACCGGAATTAAACTCTTGGGTTGCGTGGTGGTATGGGGTTTTAGCCTGCTGCCTATGCCGGCTACCGGGATAATGGCTTTCATGATGCGTTGCACAAAGTTACGACTCGGCGTGATTATCCGATATTTCCCATTTCACACATAATATTTTGTGTGTGTTTTCCTGCACAGGTGCCATGGCCGACCTCCGGATATCCGGCACACCTAAAATGCCGCCTGCATCTGCAAAAACCGGGTATGCATCCTTTTCGGAAACGGCTATATGTGCATCCACCAACAAGTCGCTGATTTTCTTGCTGCCCTGCATGCCAAAAGGTTGCATACGCTCCCCTTTAATGCGGCTGCGCATGGTTAACGGAAACGTTAGACTGTCCAGATCGAAAAACCAGGTATTTTCTGCTGTAAAGGTTATTTCTTCGGGCCGAAGAATATGCAATGACAGTAAAAATTTACCCGCCTGAACACACACCGGCAATTCAATAGGATCGGGGATATGGGTCTCTTCTATGCTTTGAAGGGCGGGCTTCCCCACCCAAATCCCTGCGTTTCTTACTTCAGCCATCCAGCCATGAAAATAAAAGCGGCTCCCCGTAGCGGCCACCTTTAACTTTTGCAACTCAACCGGATGCATGCCCATACTTTTCAGGTATTTCATCACAGCAGGCATATCATGGGTATTCAGCATCCTGCCATCACCTACCACAGGAAACTGCTGTAACCATTGATGGTTTTGGTCCAGTTCTTTATGCCGCAGCGCACTCAGCGATTTACTAAGCTCGGCAAATTCACTTTCTGCCTCCGGAAAGGTGTCCCTTATCAATGGCAAAATGCGGTGTCTTACTTTATTTCGAAGGTAGTCAGTTTTTTGGTTGCTGCTGTCTTCTCTCCATTCCAGCCCTTGCGCTGCCAGCCATTGTCTGATTTCGGCCGCATCGGCAAACAGCATAGGTCTGAAAATATAATCTCGCCTCAGTGGGATTCCCTGCCAGGCCGCAGGGCTGTTGCGCAGCAGGTAAATAAAAAGATGCTCCAGGTTGTCGGTGCGCTGGTGTGCCGTGCAAACCGTGGTAAGCTCAGCATTCATCAACTGTTTAAAAAAACTGTAGCGGAGTCGTCGGGCGGCCATCTGCACCGATTCACCAAATAACTGCGCCTCCATTATGGTATCGGGCCGGGCAACGTGCAAAGGCACATTCCATTCGGCACTCAGCGACCGCACAAATTCTTCATCCCCCTGGCTTTCTTCGCCCCGTAAACCATAATTTACATGGGCAATCTCAAAGCGATAACCTGATTGGTAAAATAAATGTCCCATGGCCACAGAATCGGCTCCTCCACTCATGGCAAGCAGCGTTTTTCCCGCAATTATTTCAGGTGCGTTCTCTTCAACAAAACTTTGAAACCGATTTAGCACGTTATTTGCAAAGTAATTCCAAAAATACGGATGTACAAGACCCGGGTGCTGTTGTTTTTTATGATTGTTCTCAACCTAAACCGGTTGCAGGCGCAGGAAATCATGCTGAAAGCAGACCGCATGAAAGGGGAAAAACGCAGAGGTGAAAACTACCAGATCTTGCGTGGCAGTGTCATGTTTGAGCAAAGCGGGAGTGTTGTAACCTGCGACGAAGCCGAATACAATACTGTAAAAGAAGAACTGGAAGGATTCGGAAACGTCCGCATCGTGGGTTCCGAAGGGGCCGTTGTTACCGGAAATCGGCTGTTTTTTGACAACAAAAACAAAACCGCGCGGGTGGATGGCAATGTGGTACTGCGAGACAAAAAAATGGTGCTCACCACTCCCTGGATTATTTACCATACTGATACCCGAATCGGGTATTACGGAGCCGGCGGAAAAATTGTGGATGATGAACTTACCCTCAGCAGCCGCACCGGTAGCTACAACCCTACCCTTTCCATGCTGTATTTCCGCTACAATGTGGTCCTAACCCACCCGGACTATACCGTAAAAACGGACACCTTGCAGTACAGCAACCGAACCGGCAATGCCTGGTTTTTCAATTTTACCGAAATACAAAGCGATGAAAACACCATCCTCTGCAACTACGGAAATTACAACACCCAAACCGGACAGAGCTATTTCACCCGAAATGCCGCACTCATCAACAAAGAAAACACCCTGAGAGCAGACACACTAAGTTACAACCGCAATACGGGAATAGGACATGCTAACGGACGTTTGTGGGTAAAGGATACCGCCCAGAATATCAGCATTTTTGGCAGCAAAGGATATTACGATAAAAACCGCAAATACACCCGGGTGATGGGAAATACCCTGGCGAAAAAAATGGAAAAGAATGGCGATAGCTTAATGTTGAAGGCCGACACAATTGTATACGTTTCTGATACCACCACCCAAAAACGTTACCTCCATGCTTTTCACCATACTTCCTTATGGAGAACGGATTTTAGCGGAACGGCCGACAGTCTTACCTACCAGGCCGATGACAGCGTTTTCAACCTTTATGGTAAACCGGTGTTATGGAATGAAAACACCCGATTAAACGCCGACACGATGCGCATATTCATTGCCGGCAGCCGCATTAAATTCATGGAAATGCGTCAAAAATCATTCATAGCCCTGCAGGAAGACACCGGACACTACAGTCAGATATCAGGCAAGGATATGGACAATTATTTTACCGAGGATAACAAGTTAAAAAGCGTGAGGGTAAAGGGTGAAGGCAAAAGCGTTTACTACATCAAGGAAAAAGATTCTGCGGTAACCTCTGCCAATGCTGTTCAGTATAAAAACATGCAAATTGAGCTGGACAGTAACCGGGTTGCGGGTGTTCGTTTCTATGGAAATCCTTCAGGTACATTGTTTCCCCTGGCCGATTTTCCTGCGGAACAAAAAATACTGCCCGGCTTTGTCTGGGACGAAAAGAACCGCCCGGACGCTTCGGCATTCAAGCCGCCATTTCTCGTGCCGCCATTGCCTGCAAAGCATAGCAACGAGAATCCGCCGCAAAAAAACAACGGTCGCAAAAAGGGCAAAGGATAATTCTATCGGATTTTGTAAAAATTTCAACTGAAACTTATAACCAAAAGTGCCTTTCAGGCGTTCTTTTGCAATACCCAATGCGCATTGTAGTTCTCCTGCTCACTTTTTTATCGGTTTTTACCGTCAATGCCCAATATTTTACGGTCAGCGGATTTGTGGCTGACAGTACTAAGGCCCCCATTCCGGATGTGAGTATCTTCATCACCAATGGATCCATGGTAGGCACCTCTGACGGTTCCGGTTTTTATAGATTTTCTCTCCGGGCCGGTGAATATGAGCTGGTCTACAACCATCCCAATTATCAGCGGGTAAGCTTAAAAGTGGTTTTGGATAAAAAAGACGACACCCTCAACGTTATTTTGCCCGAACTGGCGAAATCCGTGGGAGAAATTCAAATTACCAGAAAATGGACCGATCCCGGACCGGACATGATGCGCAAAGCCATTGCCCGCCGTGATTACTGGGCCTCCCGTATCCCCTCCAGCAGCGCTGAGGTATACATCAGGGCATTTGAAGAATACAATCCGCCCAAGAAGAAAGAGAAGGATAAAATCTGGCTGGAACCCGACAGTACCAATGACGGTAAAAAAAAGAAGAAAAATACCGAGGAAGAACCCAACATCAACATGGCTGAAGTACTGATGCAGCGAGATTTTCAGCCCCCAGGAAAAATCAAAGAGACCCGCACCGGTGTTAAGAAATTCGGGGATGTAACCGGACTTTTTTTTCTCAGCACCACCGAAGGTGATTTTAATTATTATCAGAATCTTGTGAGGGTAAGGGGATTGGGCGATATGCCCGTAATGTCGCCTCTATCAGGAACTGCACTGCTGGCCTATAAATTTCAATTTTTAGGCAGCTATAAAAACGAAAACGGACAGCGAATTTTAAAAATTAAAATGTCGCCAAGATCCGTCTCCAATTCTGTCTTTTCGGGTGAAATTCATTTGGTGGATACCCTGTTTTACATTTACCGAACAGAACTGAACTATCCCACGAATCAGCTTATTGAATACAATAAATTTACCATAAGGCAGGAATTTCAACTGACCGCCGATACCTGGCTAACCCTTGAAAAACAGCGTTTTGACTACCACGCCATGGCCGGTAAAGGAAAGTTTAGCGGATATACCCTGGTAAAGTATGACAAATATGACCTCAATAAAACCTTCCCTAAAAACCATTTCGGACTTGAGGTAAGTGCTACCACAGACAGTGCCTATGACCGAGACAGCGCCTTTTGGAGTCAAAAACGATTCACACCGCTCAACAATACAGAAATACGGTTCATCACCCGCACAGACAGCATCAAACGGGTGCAAAACAGCAAGGTATACCTGGATAGCATTGAAAAAGACAAAAACAAGGTCACTTTTACCAAACTATTCTTTAAAGGACAAGAATATCAAAACCGGGAAAAGGGCTACTACATGGATTTTCAGCCCTTAATCTTCATCGCCCAGCCCTGGTTTCCAGGTGGCACCAGAATCACCCTTTGGAATACATTTGAGCGCCGTTTCAAAAACAAGCGTGATATCCGGTTGATTGAGAATTTATCCTATGGGATTAACAACAAAGACATTCGTGGCACCGTGATTTTCACCACCACCTTCGACCCATTTCATCGCGGTGTTTTCTCTGCCACAGCCGGAAGGGATTTTAATTTCATCAATCCCAATGCGGCTTTCATTGATCTGGCGCGCCGGGGCAACTTTTATCAGAATAGCCATGCGGATGTGTACGTAAGAAGAGAACTGATTAACGGACTGTTTCTGAGGGTTCAGGCAGAATATTCGGAACGTAAAGACATCAGCAATTTCACCTTTGATGGGTTTGCGGATAGCTTGTTTGAAGACAACACCCCTACTTCTTTCAGAACCAACACCGCATTTTTTGGCAATTTAACCCTCAGTTATACCCCATTTCAAAAGTACATTCGTGAACCGCGGCAAAAAGTAATACTCGGCAGCAGATGGCCTACCTTTAGTATCAATCTCAATCATGCATTACCGGGGGTATTGGGTTCCAATATTGATTACAGCTACCTTGAATACCGAATAGAGCAGGAATTTCCCCTGGGCCTGCTGGGGCGCAGTGAATACAGGGTAGTGAGCGGGAGTTTTCTTCGCAAGAGAAACCTAAGTCCTGTTGACTTCCGATACCAGCGCAGGGGCGATCCCAGCGTATTCACCCCACCCATGTATGCTTTCCAGACCCTGGATTCTACTTTTGTAACCTACAAACCCTTTCTGGAGGCCCATTACCGCCACCATTTCAATGGTTCGCTGATTAATAAAATACCCTTCATGCGCCTGCTGAAACTGCGTGAATCTGCCGGAGCCAATTTGCTGTATGCACCGGAAAGACGCAACATGCTGTTTTATGAAATGTATGCCGGGGTGGATAAACTGGTTCGCATTTGGCGAGACCGATATAAGCTGGGGTTATATTATGCCGTGGGATACAGCAATTTATTTGAAAAACCCATAGTGGGTTTCAAACTCAATTTTGAGTTTTTCGACCGGCGAAATAATTCGTGGTGATTTCTTTTACTGGCTATTACGCTGATGCCATTGATTATAAAAGATGCTTTTTTTTATTTTTAACATCAAAAACTGTTAATACATGTTATTTTAATATAATTACCTTTTTGCTTTTATTTCCTTGTGAAATTATTGTTGCACATTTTCAAATATTGCGCAATGTATTTATTTATAAAACCGACAATTCACCCAAATTCCATATGCGACCACCTTCGGGGTCGGCAACATCTTCCGCCGTTCCGGCTATAGATGTGTGACCCCTTCGGGGGCATGGAAAACCGGGCGGTTTTTGATGTTTAGCACGATATCCAACATCAAATTGGCGTTCCCATTTACATTCCTATCCCCAACCAAATCCTAGCGGTTTACGAAATGCGGCGTGTTTTCCGTTAACACATTAGCATTACCATTTACAACCACACCTGACCCCAGCGGGGTCAGACATCTCTAGCCCGCCAGGGCGTTTCAATCGACCCCAATGGGGTCGCATATTATTGGTAAGAAAATTATTATTATAAATTGAATTTTATTTTAAACAGCGAATTGTTTATTGTCGTAATTTTTTATATATTTGTTTAATTTTATTTATAATTTATGTTAGATTTTAATTTTTATTTCAATGTCCACATTTTCACAAATTTACATTCACATTGTATTCGCGGTTAGACACAGAGAAGCATTAATAAATCAATCCTGGGAGGCTGAATTATTTAAATATATAACAGGAATTGTCCAAAAGAAAGGGCATAAAATGATTGCCATAAATGGCATGCCAGACCACATCCATATTTTTTTAAATATGAAACCAATTGGCAATTTGTCGGATCTTGTAAGAGAAATTAAAAAATCATCCAGCGCATTTATTAAAGAAAATAAATTGACAAATTCTCCATTTTATTGGCAAGGAGGGTTTGGTGCATTTTCTTACGGCCAATCTCAAATTTCCGCCGTTGCTAATTATGTACAAAATCAAAAGCAAATTCATGAACAACGATTCTTTAAAAATGAATTCATCGATATGCTCAATAAATATAAGGTCGATTTCAACGAAAAATATTTATTTGATTTTATAACCGAAACCTAAATATGCGACCACCTTCGGGGTCGGCAACATCTTCCGCCGTTCCGGCTACAGATGTGTGACCCCTTCGGGGTCATGGAAAACCTGGCGGTTTCCGATGTTTAGCACGATATCCAACATCAAATTAGCATACCCATTTACATTCCTAACCCTAGCGGAAACCAAACGAT
>CANMCY010000007.1 GCA_947496375.1 Flavobacteriales bacterium | reverse complement strand
CGGAAACAGTTACGCAACCAACCTTAGAAATACTAGCAGTGATAGTTTCAGATTTGTTGATTTTTTTAATGATAGTACCGCATCCATTGCAAATTGGTGAATCGCGAAATTTCCAATCCGGTAATTTCATTTCTGAAAATTTTGCCTTAAGATTTAACACACTACCTTTACATAGCGTTGTATCTGCAGGTAGATTCAATACCGGTATGGAGTAAATACGCACAGTGCGTATCAGTGTATCCCAAATAGTACCTAAACAAGAATCATAAGGTCGTTTCATATGCAACTCAATCTGTTGCTGACCGGTATCATTAAATTGGTGATTGACAATAAGACCCGTATCATTTGTACCTGCAATTTTCCACAAAACCTTTTCCGGCTTATACCAATCCGCAATTCCTTCCAATGTGACAGGTGTTTTAGCACAAAATGTCTGTATACCAGAGACATTATTTAGCCACTTGCCACCCGCTTTCATTTTTACCCATTTTGGCTCAAAATCTATACCTGCTATCCCAACATTTTGGGACCCTGTTTTTCTAAACTCTGAAGCATATAGCACATATCCCCCCGAAGAACAATGTATCTTATTGCTAGTATTATCTATTAACCAAACAGTATCAAAATAAAAGGGTTCAGGCACTCTGCTTATGCGATAAGCTAGGGTACGTTTTCGCCCATTCACATTAATAACCGCACCTTTGCCCTCCTCTCCCAAAGCTATCACCCATGCAATAGCATTGTTTTGATAAGGCCTTGAATATTCAGCAACACCCGGATCTTCTTTACGAAAGGGATTGATAAAACCTGAATTCCATCCTATATTAAGCTTAAAAGTATCCTGGCTTATATTGTCCAGGCTAAATGCAGGAAAACCTTGTCCATTACTGCCTCGAATTGGATCAACAAAATATGATACTGCAACGGGCTTGTCGCTTTCCAAAAATCCGCAACTTCTAATGGTATCCCCACCACTGTCGCCTTTTTTTGACAGAAGCAGTGTGCGCCCGTTTATACGTATTCGGGTGTTATCAAAAAGCGCCACCGTCTGAACTACGGTAAAATAAGAACCTGCTTCCAACTCCTGACTTGGCGGCTTGGTGGAATTGTATCGCCGGCTGTAAAGTTCGGGGCCAAACCCTACCGGAATGAGATAGCGCCTTCCTAAGGCCTGGTCTGGAGGGAGCTGCCAAGAGTATATATTTCTATATGAATAGTCATTGAAATTATAATTATTAGATACCTCTAAAAATGGTTTTTCTGCAAATCCTCGCCGGGTTTTCCAAACGAATTCTCGCATTCCCCAGTAAGTGCCATTCAACATTTCCACGGGTTTACAATTTACCACACGAAGCCGGGTTCCAGAAATATCACTATTGTTGGGCATGGAAGAAATTTCGCCATGTGTGCCACCTAACCACAACGACTGACCCTTTTCAAGCCATTTTCGATAAGTTTGACCTTTTTTATATCCACCAAGAAGGTCAGTCCCGGGTATAAATTCTATAAGTGTACTATCCAACTGTGCCGTTACTACCACAAATCCGTTACCTGGAAAACCATATGGCAAGGAAAAGTATGGAGCAAACGGAGTGCTGGCTGTATATGTTAGCCCCGCAGCGCATGCACTCTTAAGACCATTGCTTAAAATAATACCAGGCCAATTTCTATTATCCTCAACGCTAGCATGTGTCATCAATTTTACTCCAGTCCCAGAACCGTAGTAATACATTTGATCATCGAGATAAATATATTTATTTTTACTATATTTAAGATTGGTAGCTGGGTTAAAACTAACTGTAACTGGATTTCCTGAAGTTAATTTAATCCTTGCCATTATTTTTGTCGTGTCTCCAAAGCTGTTAGGCAACTTTCGGGATGGGCGAAGGGCAGAAAAAATATCATAGCTAAATAATTTGTAAAATAAATTAGAGGTTAGAGTAAAAGAATCAAATCCTCGACTGTTTAGTTTGCGACTAAACAGCTCATTATCGTCAAGGAACAATAGAAATACACTATCATTTGGGGTACCTGATAAAGAAACAAAAAGCGCTGAAGTATCTGAATTGGGGTTATACCTGCTTGTTTGAAGATGGCTGTAATTGTCAACAAATTGAGTAGGAAACGTTAAATAGGCAGATATTCGATGCTGCGCATTTAAGGCAAATGTTACCCAAAGTGAAAATGCAAAGGCAACAATATTCTTTTTTTGCATGTTAAACACAATTAGATTATATTTATCAATCATGTGCATTGTCGCACGGCTGTTGAAAATAATCTACTGGCAATACACCATCAAAATATAAACTCGCAGTCAAATATGGATTTACTGCAATTGGTGACGGTAAAACCAAATAACCAGGCTCTTGACCATCACATGCGCTACCCACCTGCCATATATCACACAGGGTACCGGAACCGGTGGTACTTACAATACGAAGTTGCTGCCATAGCGGGTTTATAGGTGGTGGTAATAAATTCTTTTTATTTTGCCATGCAAATGCAGTTTGTTGAGCTTCACCATCCCACCAAGTTGTAAAAAAACGGGGACAATGGTATGATACGATATACACTTTGTTTGGTCCATTATAATATGACCATTGCGTATTAACCCCTAACATACCGGTCCCATACATAGTGGGCAATCCATCTGTCAGGCCAGGATAAACTCGCAGATTATAGAACAAATTTAAAACAGGATTATAAGAAATTTCGAAAAAATTATATTTGTTAATTTGAGGCGGAGTACTTGGCACAGAATCATATGACCAACCCGCAACCTTAAAGTGGCCATTACCCAACTTTTCAATCTGATATGGCCTTAGTTCGTGATTGGGAGGTGGATTTGCCTCAAATTGACCATAGGTTATTCCATTTCCAGCATTATCCAATGTCCAAAAGGTTGCCTCATTTATTCCAATTGTCGGAGATAAACATCCTGTGATAACAGTTATATTGTTAACCTCATCCGTTTTTAGATCAGAAACAACAAATTGATCGATAGGGGTATTCACTAGGGATCGGAACCATAAGGGTGTCAGCGTTCCAACTGTATTCATTAGGAAACGTCCAGATATGGCAGCCGGCACATAATTGCCGGAGTTCAATCGACTAATATTTCCAGCTACGTTTATATATTCATTTGTTTCTGAAACAGAGATATCCACCGCTTTGAAGTTATCAAAACGATTTTGCATTGAACCCACAGGTAATGCTGTAGGTGCATATTCATATGCACTAATCGGATTCAAACCACTATCCAATACCTGAATAAAAGCTTGTCTGTTTGTATTGATAGGAGCAATACTGTCATGCTTCATACCTGACAGCACCACTCTATTGCTAATAGGTGTAATGTCCATATCCCAAAACAAAACCAACGGCATTGGAAAAAGCTCCTGCTTCAGTGCAGTTGACAAAGAAGCATCAACCATTAGTAAAAAACTACCTGCAACTTCTGGATTTCCATTTTGGTGTGCAGCCCCTAAAATAAGATACGCATTTTCTTGAGGCCAAGGTTGAATTTTCATCAGCTCCATGCGCAGCAAATTTGGCCCTCGATAAGTTGATTGCAAGGAAATTCGTGTCTGATTTAGAATACTGCCATTAAAATCTGTTTCAATTAAATTAATACACGATTGAATTGGCTGTGTATTTTGAAGTTCAAAAACAGCTGACACCAATCCATCTTCAGACAAATTTCTGCAAATAACCGGGCTCCTAAGTTGGTGTTCATATGTTGCTGACTGATACAAATTATTCCAACCCTGGGCTTTCGAAACTTGTACTAAAAATAACGAACAAGAATACAATACAATTTTAACAGCTGAAAAAAGTGAAGTTATACGTGTCTCCATTTTAATTTTTTATAATTTTTAGAGTTTTACTATCTTTTTTGTACAAATGTAATCAATGGTTTCGAATAAACAAGTGACAAAATACTATCATTAAAAATATTAATGTCAATCTGCTAACAGCAGAAATTCGGGAAAACTTAAAAAACCGGTTCAAAATTGGGTTTTTATTTAAAGCATATAACTTCCGGTAGTTAGCGTCTTATTAAATAAACCAAAGAAGAAAAACTGATTTATAAGCTCGTTAAATAACCCTAGGGGATATATGGCGATTGTTGAAAATTAAAGAAATGTATTTGATTTATAGCAAATGTTATGATTGCAGCCTAAGAGCGCCATAGGTGCGACATAACGAGGCAAGCCCCCAGCAATTAGTTGGCGGAGAAGCTAGCCCTGGCGTCTATATTGGAACATAGCAGTGATTGGCGGGGACGCTAACCACACGGCTCAATAGTTTCATGTTTTATTTAATTATTTTAAACTCGATTAACTCCCATGTCTCAATCGTTTCAGGATAATATGACCGAATATATATTTTCGTAAGCCCTACTCCTTTTACCCAAAAGTGATCAGCTAAAACAAGTGAATTCTTAACGACAGAGCTTCGTGGCCAAATGTCATCATACACCCTCAACTGCACAGCGCTATCGAAGGTGTAGGGGCCGCATCGGAGGTTGTAAAGTGTTCGAAAGTAATTTGCGGTAGAACTATATACTTGTGTTGTATCTTGAGAAGGAAGAAATGGTATATTGAAATAATTATAGGTTGACGGGAAGTTTTGGTATATATATTTCCTTTCTATTGCATACCCGAAATTATGGGCTACAGGAGGATACAATGAATGCCCAATTTTGTTTTTTAACAGTGTGCTCCAATAGTAAAATCTTAAATCTGTATATGTACAATAATAGTGAGCATCAGGCAAGTCCAAATCGGTTTGTTTGACGGCTGTATCTATAGATAACATTGTCCAAGTATCAATCTGGTTCGTTACATTGTTTTTATAAATCCAATAACTGCCGGGCTTAAAATATAAATAGTCTTTAACCTCGCCTAAATGGTAAGGCCCTTTTTATATATTGGGGTGGGGCTTTACTTCCGGCTTGCAACTATGAAATAAGCACAGCAGTGTGCCGGCCATGATGCGCAGTGCATGTTTGAAAGGGGCTTTCATTAAAACGAAGTTAAACAGAAGCAATGTTTTTATTTTCATAGATTTAAGTTTTACATAGCGTATTGAATGGGTGTTCTACTTCACAATTCTGTATCGCTTTAAATTCCAACTGTGGTTCATTGGCGTCTGGTCAAACCACCGGAAAGACTTATTGTATATTTTGATCAAACCTACCCCTTTGGCATAGTAGTAGTCACTTTTGCCACCATAGCAAGGAACACTGCATTGCTGCATGACATAGTCGTTTTGAACAATTTTAAACCGCCTAACGGTATCAAAACTTAATGAACCAAGTTTGAAATTGGTAAGTATCGTGTCAAAATAATAAAAGCAGTCCTTTTTAGGACATAAATTAAATGGATGATAAAACACTGTATTTTCGCCACTGGTGGCTTTTGGCCCACTTTGTATGAGTGTCTTTTCAAATTGATATGCCCTGCCCGGATACGGAAACGCATCCACTAGTTGTCCGCTGCTGCGGATGATCCAGCGGCTGATGTTGCCATGGCCGTCTCTGAAGTTGCTGCGCACATCTATGTAAAAGGTTTCCTGCACCAGGGTAATGTGTTTGCTCCATTCCTCCCTGCCCTTTTGGGTAGACTGGCCTATGGCCAAATCCTGCACCCATTGGCTGTCTATTTCTTTGGTGATGTCGTGCTCATACACCCAGTAGCTGCCTTTGTTGAAGCACATGTAGTTTTTGGCATCATCCAGTCCATAGGTAATGGTAATGGGATCTTTGGGGGGCGGCTCCCGCTTGCAACTATGAAATACGCACAGCAGTGTGCCGGCAATGATGAGCAGTGCATGTTTGAAAAGGGCTTTCATAAAAACGAAGTTAAGAAAAGTATGCACAATGGAAAATAATAAAGAAAATACCGGCCATGGGCCTGCTGCAGGGAAGTGCTTCTCCTTATCCCGTAAAGGCAGCAATCTCCGCTTTCTTGCATGGTTGTTGTTTGGCAAAAGATGCTGCATAGAAGTTTATTATTAAACAAATATAGTCAAAAATATTCTAATTACAAATTTATTTCGTTAAGGGCTTGTTGCCTGGTGGCGAGGAAGCCAACCACACGGCGTCTGGGAAACCATGGACATCAGCTCCATAGGAGCGGCAATGCCATTAGATAGATACCAAGCGCCTTAGGTGCGACATAACACATTAGCAATAGTTGGCGGGAACGCCAACCTCACGGCTAACCCACTGATTTAGAAAGCAAACAGGTATAATCCCAAAAAACTAAGCGCCAGATACGGCACAATGCCTGCCGCCCCTGCATAATCGCCGGCAATGCGCTGCCCGGCCAGCAAACCAAGCAATGTGATGGTGGAAATGACCATGCCAAGGTAACCCAGCATTGCATCGCCCGAAACATATAGCATTATAGCCCCTGCAACGGCATGTAAACCGGCAGCCAGCTCCAGTATTACCAGCAACACAAACAACAGCACAGACACGCTGCTAAGCGCTGTTTTGGCAAATACCGACTGAATATACTGTGCGTTGGATTTCATGTTGAATAACTTGTCCAGTCCGGCCTGCAGAAACACCACCGCCGGAAACATCAACACCAGGATTTTTAAGATCATCATTTTATCCATACCCGCAATATAGCGTGTATTCGCGATATCGTGGCCTGAAAACAAAAAATGCTACTCGGCCGGAATGGCCGTAACTTCGCACCGTGGAAGAAGAAGAACTCCTGAACGACGACGGTGCCTTGTTTGAGCATCACCATTTTGTGGCCGACCCGGGTCAGGAGTTTATGCGCATAGACAAATGGCTGATGAACAAAATTCAGAATGCCAGCCGCACCAAATTACAGGCCGCTGCCGAAGCCGGTTGTATTCAGGTGAACGGCAAGCCCATTAAAAGCAACTACAAAATCAAACCGGGCGATGACGTGCGCATTCTGCTTCCTGAACCTCCCAGAGACACCGAAATTTATCCCGAAAACATTCCGCTGGATATTGTCTTTGAAGATGAGCATTTGCTTATAGTGAATAAAAAAGCAGGCATGGTGGTTCATCCCGGTTGCAACAACTACAGCGGCACATTGGTGAACGCACTTGCCTATCATGCCGGAACGTTACCGCAGAAAGACACCAACCACCGCCCCGGGCTGGTGCACCGCATAGACAAAGACACCAGCGGCTTGCTGGTGGTGGGCAAAACAGAATTTGTGCTGAGCCATCTTGGCAATCAGTTTTTTCACCACAACATACACCGGCGCTACCTGGCCCTGGTGTGGGGTGAATTTGAAACCACCGAAGGCACCATCCGTGGCTACATGGCACGCGACCCCTCGGATCGCAGGCGCAGCAAGCATTTTGAAAACGAAGAAGATGGCAAACTGGCCATCACCCATTATAAAGTGCTGGAGCCCTTTTATTTTGCCAGTCTGGTAGAATGCAGACTGGAAACAGGTCGTACCCACCAGATACGCGCGCACATGGCTTCACAGGGACATCCCATTTTCAGCGATGCAATGTATGGCGGCAGGGAAATTCGCAAGGGCACTGCATTGCCCAAATTCAAACAATTCATTGAAAACGCCTTCGACATGATGCCCCGTCAGGCGCTGCACGCGGCCGAACTGGGTTTCATTCACCCCGTTACCGGAAAAGAAATGCTTTTTACCGCTCCGCTGCCGGAGGATTTCAGCCAGCTGCTGAATAAAATACGCCGTTATCTGGCCTGAGATAACCCCTTCAACCAGGTTGCGAGCTCGTGCTGGGTGGATTCGGTTTTGTCTTTGGCATACCAGCCGTGCAACAATTCGGCCTGTTGTTCGTAGGGCAGCCCTTCTTTAATCCAGCCCATGCGCAATTCCTGAAGCGCCACCGGGCGCGGCCCCCATTTCTCCCCAAGCAGATTTCCATCCTTATCCAGCGCAATGAATACCGGAATGCTGCGGCCTCCGTTGGTCAGAAACATATCAATCAGGGAAGTGTCTGCATCGCGCAATACATAGCGGCTTTCTATACCCAGCGCCTGAAACAGCAGCTCGGCGGGAGGACAAACCTGAGCGGCATCGCCACACCAGCCCTCGGCAATCACCAGTATTTTTATGTTTTTAGGCATTGCCTGCAAAGCATGCAAGACTTCAGGCAGCAGTTCGGTGCGGGTTTCCAGCCTGCGCATCCGCGCCTGGTTGAGTTTGGCATATTCCAGCATGGCAGGGCTGTTGTCAGCGCTGGTGGTTTTGCCTTCCAGCAATAAATCGTCAATTTGTTTTCGGTAGGAAGCCCAGGAAACACCGGCTTCCCAATAGGAATTCAGGTTTTGCATTATCAAAAATCAAAATAAGGGTTGTAAAAAGAAATGGCCTGTAACCCCAGTTACATTACTCATAGCTCAGTTCAATCTCGCTGCTGCGGGGCACTGCCTGGCAGGTAAGCACATATCCCTTGGCAATTTCATCGTCGGTGAGGCCTTCGCGTTCCAGCATGTGCAACTCGCCCTTGGTAACCTTGGCCCTGCAGGTGGTGCAAACCCCAACGGTGCAGCTGTAGGGAGGATCAATGCCATTTTTCATGCAGGCCTTCAGCACGGTTGTTTTGTCATCACATTCAATTTGCTGTGATTTGCCATATACATGAACGGTGATTTTGGCCGTTCCATTGAAGGCAGAGGCCTCAGTTGCCGCTTCTTCTTTGGGTTCTGAGGAAGTGGGTGCAGAAAAATATTCGGTAAATACGTGGGAGGCAGCTACGCCGGCTTTTGACAATCCTTTCTTCACCACATCCATCATGGGACCCGGACCGCAGATATAATATTGGTAATCGGCGTAAGAACCGCCAATCTTGGATTGCAGCACATTCACCACCTTGTCTTCGGTGAGGTGGCCTTTCATGCCAAACCAGGTAAGCGCAGCCTGATCGTAGCTGTGGATGACTTTGAAACGACCGGCATGTTGTTTTTCCATATCGGCCAGGGCCTGCTTAAAAATTACGCTGTCGGCGTTGCGGTTGGCATACACCAGCGTAACCTTGCTGCCGGCTTCATGCATCAGCACGGCCTTGGAAATGCCCATCATGGGGGTGATGCCGCTGCCACCGGCAAACAACACGTAATGAGTGCTTTTAGCCGCATCGGGAATAACGGTAAACTTGCCCATGGGTGCCATCACCTGCAGTACATCGCCTTCTTTCACGGCGGTATTCATGTAGGTGCTCATGCGGCCATTATCCACCTTTTTGATGGTAACGGCAGGGTGTGCATCGGCCGGACCGTAGGTACACAGCGAATAGCTTCTGCGCACTTTTTCGCCGTTTATTTCGGCTTCAAACGTGAGGTATTGGCCTGCAGTGTAGGCAAATGTTTCGGTAAGCGAAACCGGAATATCCAGGTGCAGAGTAACAGCATCAGCCGTTTCTCTAACAACTTTATGAACCGCGATGGCGTGGAATCCTTCTGACATGATGCTGCAAAAATACGGTCTCGGGGCGAGATGTACATGCAGAAAATGTTAGACAAGGGGTTTTGGGTGGATTGGTTTATTGGTTTACTGGTTTATGGGAGGATTTAGGCATTTGCATTTACCGTTAAACTATTATACCATTAAACCTTTTGTGAATTGGTTCATTGGTTTACTGGTTTATTTGGGTAGGTAGATGATTTGAATCACAATCTGTTCGGGAAGGCCACCAACCAAACGGCTATCCTGTTTTTACCCAAGACCCAATAAACCAATCTACCATTCAACTAATTAACCACCCCTCACATCAGCCGCTGATAAGCCCGCCACCAGCGGTCGGGCATTTCATCGTTGCAAACCGTTTCATAATCGCGGTAGCTGCAGCCAATGAAAAATGACTTTTTATCATACGGATGCGGTATTTCCATCCACCAGCGGTTGCTTTTGCGGCTTTTGTAAAACACAATTTCGTGGCCTGTGCTGCTAAGCCGGTTGCGGTAAATCAGAAAATCCTCGTGGTTGTGCACAGGGTGATCATTGAACCTTGCACAATAGCCATCCATGAAATACCAAAGCATCTGGGCCAGCAACACATGATCTGCGTCATGTGGCGCTTCGGGATTTAACCCATAAAAATAAGCCGAACTGAGCGTATTGCTCACGCCGGCATAGCGGGCCAGCTTGGCGGCTTCCTCGGCATACAGCCCGTTCGGACTTTGCAGCGTGGTGCCCGGAACATCGGCATAGCGGCAGGCATTCAAATCGAACATGAGCATGTGGGCACTGCGCAGAATGGGCTCGGTTTCTTCCATATCGGCCCGTATTTCGCCCAGGCGGTGGTTTTCAAAATACATCTTATCCAGCACAGCTGCGGTCTGGTTGTTGATGTAATAGGCCTGTGTGGCCAGAAAATCGATATTGAACAGGTAGCTGGGCTTTTCTACCAGTATTTGCCTGAGGGGCGTGCCTTCATCCAGGTCCACATCCGGACTCACTTTCACCACCTCTACCGGCTCTTTGGTTTGGCGATAGGCCTTGTAATGCCCATAAATCAGTAAAGGATCGTGGCCAATAACCAGCACTTTCATACCGGCCGACAGCAGCTCACCAATGGCTTCGCTCATGGCAAATTGCCTGCTGTTGGCATCACCGTTCAGTTTTAGGTTTCCCAAATCGGCCACACCCAGGTTTTCAAAACGCCATGAGAGGCCGTATAATTTGCTCCTTACGGCATCGGCAGGGTATCCGGCGCCCACAATGGCTACCTGAATATTCTTCAGCTTAGGGAAAGAATTTCCGTGTATATGAATTTTACCGCCCATCAGCGAGTCGCTGTTTCTGTATGGCGCCCACACCGATTTGTCTACCGGTTCGAAAAATGCATCAAGCATGCCTGCAATTTCGCATGATTGCATGGTTTGCAAGCCATTGATTCTTGCACATGTACAAAAAAGCACACGCACCCCCATATTTGCAACGTGCCAACCGTTTCCATACTGATACCGGTGAAAAATGCAGCGCCGTATTTACATGCCTGTTTGCAAAGCATCGTGGAACAGGATTTTGCAGATTGGGAATGCCTGTTGCTGAACGATGGCAGCGAGGATGATTCGGCAGAAATTATGGGGCTGTTTATTGCGCAGGACAAGAGATTCAGCGAAATACCCGCCAACGGAGACGGGCTAATAGATGCAAACCGCGCCCTGCTGGCCGCTGCAGCCGGAGAATTATGCACCCGCATGGATGCCGATGATATCATGCCCAAAAGCAGGCTGCACAACATGGCAAAAACCCTGATGGAAGCGGCGCCCAAAACCGTTGTAACGGGCAGGGTGCAGTTTTTTCCGCAAGAAAATTGTGGTGTAGGAACCCAATTTTACGAAGCATGGCTGAATGCACGCTGCGACCAAAACGATTACTGGCAGCACATCTGGCGCGAATGTGTAATTCCCAGTCCCTGCTGGATGATGCGCACCGCAGAATTGCGGCAGGCGGGCTGTTTTGACAATGCCGTTTATCCCGAAGACTACGACATGGCTTTTCGGCTCTATTCACAAGGGTTTCAGGTGGTTTCAGCGCCGGATATTTGTCATTTATGGCGGCAGCACCCACAGCGATATTCACGCAACAGCGGGCATTACAGCGCTGAAGCATTTATGCAGATGAAATGGAATTACTGGAAAGAAATGTTTTTGCAAACCGAAATGCCGGTCATCATACTCGGCACCCTGGATAAAGGCAAGTTGCTGAAAAAGATGGTAGAGGCCGATGGCACTGCGATGATATGGCTGGCCCATAAAGCGCATATTGGCGGTAATGTGATTGATAATAAACCCGTCGTTTATTACCGTGATTATGCTTTCTCGGAAGGCGATTCGGTTATTTCCACCCTTTCATCCATTGATGACCACGCGGAGGTATACAATCACCTGGCAACCGCCGGGGTAAGGGTTTTTTGTTTTTGTTAATGGGTTATTTGTTGTTATTGGTAGAGACGCGCAATTGCGCGTCTCTACCAATGACAACAAATTACAACAAAATCGCATTTGCGAAGGTGCATGCGCACAATACCACCCATCGGCGCCGTAATCATATCCGGGCAATCGGTTGGAGGGTATGCGGTATTTGTTTTGGAAGAGGTTGGGCATCGATATATAAAATTATTCTTTTTTATAATGGAATTTATACCTCACCGCCATATTCATGCCCAAAAAACCACCCCCAATACCCCAAAGTCGTTCGGGTTGGCCTTCTAACTGTTCATAATTATGATGGCCCATATAGAGGTAATAGGCAGCGCAGGATAAATCCAGGTTTCGGCTAAGCTTGCGGTTGAAAACTATTCCTGTTCGAAAATCAAAGGCGTAAACCAGCAATGTGTTATTGTAAGAAACAGAATCATTGCTATACACCATCTCGGATGGGGCTATTTTGGCACCTATTGGAATCCCTAATTCAATAAATGTTTGAATGTTTGACTTATTTTTATTATAAAAATTGTATCCAAACCTAGGTGCTAATGAATAAAAAGTTCCTTTTCCTGATTGTTCTTTATAATAAAATGACCGACCTCGGATAGAACTGATATAGTATCTATCAATATCTTGAAAAGTCATGGATTTAAATACCAATCCCAAATTAATTTTTACTGATTGCATACCAAGCCCTATTTCATATGATATTTTAGGTTTAAAAGTAATAGAGGAGATGTTATCAGGAATACTTTTCCTACGCAAAGACTCAAAACTTAGAACACTGCAATTATTGAGCCCTGCTTCACCGTATATAAATTTAGTTTGCGCATTTGCCCCAAATGCATAGGTTAGTAACAATAATGAAATAATCGTCTTTTTTACCATTTGTAGCCTACTCCTCCCGAAAATATGGTAGCCATTCTGGCATCTCCTTTGTTATTCCAAATGGTCCAAGTGTAATCTTCCTTGTAAAAATCACGCAGTCTGAAATCTAAGGTATAAAACATTTTCAAACCATTTTGAGCAGTTTCTGTATTTAATAAATAAGCCATAAAATTTTTACAATTTATAAATAACGTTCATATTGAATCCATATAATTTTCCTGCAAAATTGTAGTTGTTCTCTACGGGCATATTTGGGTCTGGCCTGCCTTTAAGCGACGGGTCTATTGATTCTATTCTTATTCTATCAAACTGTAGACCAATCCTACATTGTATTCTTTTTGATATATCAATATCTGCATTTACGCCGAAACCATATACGGCACTAGGTCTCCGTTGAGCAAAACCATTTACAATAGAATCTTTGTAAAATCTGGCCGTGGTATAATTGCTACCTCTAATGCCCCTTGGGCAGTAAAAGCCAAATAAACTAAAATTGATACTTGGTCTTTTGAGAAATGTATAACCAAGTAATAATTCTATGGAATGAACATTGATTTTACCATAAAAACTATCCAACTCCAGTCTAAAGGTTGAATCCTGATATCGAGCGCAGGAGAAAGGATTTTCATAATAAAATTTACGTCTTTGATTTATACTATGCCTAATACCGACATAAAATTCGCTCTTTGAATAGCTTATACCATAATGCAACCCCGGCACTGGCAAATTAATGAGCGTATATAAATTACAATTTGATGATTCCGGCTGTTTGAAATAATAATTCCAGGCTCTTTTAACACCAAATTGAAAATAGAATCTGCCTGCTGTGTCTGAGGCCTCCGCTTTCAAATACGAACAAAGACTTACCAATATAATTATAAATCTTATTTTATTTATTTTTATTGATTCCATAGCTGACATTGATTCCTGGTGCAACAAAAAAACGACTGTCGTTCATTTTCTCAAGTTGGGTGTTGATTTGGTTAAAGGATTTTATCCTGTTTTCAATTTTACAAACAAGTCCAAGTTGAATTCTTTTTAATTTATAAGTGATATCGAAAGTAGAATTCATTGATATAGGCTTCCCCCAATTTGAATTATGCAGTATATCATGATTGAAACCGGTTGAGGCTTCCTTGTAGACAATCATCTTTGGAGAATGCCATATGGATATGCCCAGTTTGTATATTAATGATAACTTATTATGTTTTATCACTTCTATGCCAATATTTGGATTTATATAAAATAAAGTTCTATTATATCGGTATAAATATATAACATTGGGTGGGGCTTCATAGTTATATGATTTTTCATAAGTCTGTTTATATGTCCCTGCCGATATGCAAAAAACGTATCTTTTTAAATGATAATCATATGATATATCCATCATAGGTTGTATGGAGTAATCTTTATAACTCCAATTTTTTGTTTTCTCCCAATAGTTAAAAACATTATAGTATTTAATATTTAAATAACTTTGAGCTGATAAGTTAATATTAAATATTAAAAAAAAGAATATTATTTTTATTTTCATGTTTATTGTTTAGATATAATTATAGGAAGAATAATGGGTCCATCCATTTGCGGATTGGTTATTTTGATAAAATAGTATCCAGGTATGATTGAGAGTTGTAGGATAGATTCAGAAGCATTAAAAACTGATGTTCGTTCGAGTATTTTAACTCCTGATGGTGTAAATAGTTCAATTTTTGCCGTACCGCAGAAATTGTCCTCATCTAATCTACTTATAATAATATGATTATTTGCCGGGTTTGGTTTTATAATAAACTTGCCCTTGTTAATGACCTCAATGTTCTTAATACCAGCTGATGCTAAATACATGGGATCCTGGTTTGGCGGAATTGTTGAACAAATATCAGGCTCAGGATTTGCCTCCAAATAACCATCAGCGCCTACTTCTATTCGTTTTTCCCCTTTTAAGGTACCTGAATGTGCAATTTTAAGATGAATATTTTGAGGTAATACTGCGTCGCAGTCAATGGTGACATTCTTGCCAGAAAAAAAATTATATGTTCTTGAGTCCAAATTGATTAATTTAGAACAGTCTGAAATAGTTATGTCTTGATGACAAGGTTGTTTGTACCAAATCTTAACCCAATCAACATCCATGTATGAAGGTTCTATATAAGATCTGTCATTTTTTCTTTTTTCATCACACAAATATGTGTAAAGGTTCAACATTAGCCTCATTGGCCGTGTCGGATAATACAGTTTTCGATCAACTTTCTCATTTTCTTTGATTTCGACATTCTTATACGCTTTCCTTGTACCACTTTTCAAAAAATGACTTCTTTCCCATATAACCTTGCTTTTTTTTACTTTATTTCCAAAGATATCTTTAACCTCGTAATCAATAAAAATAACTGTAGCAAATTTATTCCAATAGCATGTGTAAACAATCCAGTCATTGAATATGCCCGAGTAATTCCTAAATACATCTCGACATTCTTTTTTATCAATGTGCCCTAGCTCCTCAGGTTCAACATGATGTGTCATGGTTAGTTTATTGTCTGAGTCAAAAAATTCAAATATATCTATTTCATTCCATGGATCTGGTCCCTGAGACATAAGCCAAAAAGCCGGTTGCAGACCGTTTTCATCAATGTTTTTTGGCAATCTTATTTTGGCTTGAAAAACACCTGCATCAAAAGGAAAGGCTTTTTTACTGTGTATAAAACCTGATGTATATTTATAATATGCAAGTCTTTTTTTACCATCGGTATTATTAAATCTGTTTGCTGGATCAAATCTTGCTGTTAGCCGCAAATAAGAATTGTTATTTTCTTTGTGAATATAGACGTTTTCTTTTTGCCAGTATTGAATTCTCTCGCCTTCTTTTTCACAATCATTCGGGAAATCCTTTGTGTCATTCCAACATTCAGAGTTACAATCATCAATAACATTCCAAAATTCATGATTTATAGAGTTGAACTCATCAAAGAAAATTAACGAATACGGCATGGATAAATCATACAATAATTGTTTTTGTTTATATTCTTCATTATTAGAAATCAAACATGGATTATTTACAGTAGCTTGTATTGAGCTATTTGTATCAAGTAACATGGCTTGCCTGTCTATACTGTCTTTAATGAACAATCTTAAAAATATAGAGTCATGTAAATCCGGCAGACCTTGGGAAATAACTTTATTGCTGGGTGCGAAAAGCAACATGATTATAAAAAACTTATTTTTCATTGCTTTCTGAAATTATGTTGTTTAACCTTTTAACCTCTTTACGAAGTTCAATTACATACAGCGTCAGCTCCTCAATCTTTTCCTGCTGCAATTGTTGTATGTGTGCTATGTCCTGCCCCTCTTTCAATATCTGGGCCCTGGAAGGCATACCCGGAAGATGCCCGTTTTCTCGAATAAAATTAGATACACTTTCCAGCGGCATCAGTTTATAATCTTTCTCAAACACATAGTCAGGCCACCATTTGGGTTTTGAGACAAATCCATTGCAGGTAATCTTGCCCTGTGCTTCCACATTGCCCCGCATCGTTAGATTGCCGGCGGCATCCATCCGCAGCCCTGCGGTTACCCCATCTGCACGCCAAGGCCCAATTACCAATGCCCCGCTTTGGTTGCTGCCTTCATTGCCCAGCCCATCCGTGAAAAACATGCCCAAATCATTGTTTTGTGTAATGCTGTTGTACGCACCCTGGGTGCAAAGCGGCACAATCTCCACATGCTTGGTGTATTGCTGTGGCACAGGGTTTCCGGCAATGGTTACCGGAGAACGCTGCGCCCTTACGCCAAAAATGGCGGCAGGGGCGTTGGGGCCAAAACCCTGCACATCCAGCGCTGCCCTGGGGTTGGCTACGTTTATGCCCGTGCGCCCGTCGGGCAATACCAGCAAACGGCTTTCATTATTGGCTGAGCTACCACCGCCAAAGGGCACTTGTTGTGTTTTTAACCATAACAAAGGCGCCGCATTATTATTGATATTTTGGATCGGCATACCAACAGGGATAACGGGCGAGTAATAATGGGGAACCTGCAGAATGCTGCCGTTCGCAACGCCGGTTTCTCCGGTGGTGTTTCCGTCAGTCAGGCCACCTCCTTGCAAACCATCCCCCAAAGAACCTCCTCCGCCCAAAGTAGTGCCGCTGGGGCCATTGCAATATACCCGGGTAACCAATAATCCGGTATGTTCCGTTCCCACAGGTGGGCAATACCGTATTTCTGCCTTACCTTCAGGCAAGGCCGTGCCCACCCCCAGCGCGCTGTCTGTGTGTGCTTTAATGGCTGTGCCGTTGCCCAAAGTGTTTTTGAAAGTACCTATTGCCGTGGTTTGGGCATCTAGGACAGAAAGAGAAATTAGGGAGAGGGAATAAAGGAATATTTTTACACTCATATATACGAATGTATTCGTATTTAAATTATTAAACAAGCATATTGTGTATATATTTAGCAAAATGACAATAAATTGCTAATTTAGTTTGTTTTATTTAATAAAATAGCCCACGGCCGTGGGCTATTTTATTAAACCGCCACAGGCGCTTTGATTGCAGGCCAGGGATCGTAGTTTTCCAGCGTAAAATCAGCGTAATCAAACGCAAACAGGTCGGTAACCGCAGGATTAATTTTCATGGTGGGATAGCTGCGCGGCTCGCGGGAAAGCTGTTCCTTCACCTGATCGAAATGGTTTGAGTAAATATGCGCATCACCGAAGGTATGCACAAAATCGCCGTATTGAAGTCCGCACACCTGCGCCATCATCATGGTGAGCAGGGCATAACTGGCTATGTTAAAAGGCACGCCCAGAAACAGATCGGCACTGCGCTGGTATAGCTGACAGCTCAATTTTCCATCGGCCACATAAAACTGAAACATGGTATGGCAGGGCATGAGGGCCATTTTGTCTATTTCGCCCACATTCCAGGCATTCACCAGAATGCGACGGCTGTCGGGGTTGTTTTTTATCATGTTCAGGGCTTCAACAATCTGGTCTATCACACGTCCATCCTTTGCTTCCCACCTGCGCCACTGCTTGCCATACACCGGACCCAGTTCGCCCTCAGCGTTTGCCCATTCATCCCAGATGCTAACGCCATGTTCTTTCAGGTATGCAATGTTGGTTTCGCCTTTCAAAAACCACAGCAGTTCATAAATGATGCTTTTCAGGTGTACTTTTTTGGTGGTGATGAGCGGAAAACCCTCCTGCAGGTTGAAGCGTAGCTGTCCGCCGAAAACAGAAACCGTGCCGGTGCCGGTGCGGTCGGTTTTGCGGGTGCCGTTTTCAAAAACATACTTCAGAAAGGTTTCGTACTGATTGCAAGCCATGAGGCGAAGGTAATACAGCCATGAAAAATGCTGTCAACATTTATGTCACATATACAGGATGATGAAAGCGGTTTTTGGCCACGGAATAATTTGTTTTTGTTTATCTTTTTTCGTATATTCATTCTCTGATAGCTTCCCTAAGTAAAAAATCTCTAATAAAAATTTGTTTCCTAATAAAGAAACTTCTAACTTCGTAGAAACGTTTAACAAGTGCAGGAACCCAAATTTAAAGTTGAGTTTTTAGAAGAAGCTGCTGCGTTCCTTGAAAGTCTTGACGAGAAAGTAAGAGATAAAATCATTTACAACATCACAAAAGCGAGAGTTTCAAACGACAAATAACTTTTTAAAAAACTGACCGATGAAATTTGGGAGTTTAGAACGCTGTTTAAAAAGACCCACTACAGACTCTTTGCTTTTTGGAACAAATCAGAAAAGACCGACACTGTAGTAATAACAACCCATGGCCTAATTAAGAAAACAGCCAAAACACCGCAAAGTGACCTAGACAAAGCAGAACGTTTGAGAAGAAAATATTTTGAAACTAAAGACCGTTAAAATCTCACGACCATGAATAAAAAGCAAGGATTAAAAACATACAGCTTAGAAGAGATTACCGATAAACACATTGGTAAACGTGGAACACCAAAGCGTGAAGCTTTTGAAAACGAATTGCGGCTTGACTTAATCGGGGAAGCTATCAGGCAAGCGCGTATCGAACGAAACTTAACGCAAGAAGAACTTGGACGACTTGTCGGTGTTCAAAAGGCCCAAATTTCAAAACTTGAAAACTGTTTGACAGACGCACGATTTGAAACCATCATAAAAGTATTTAAAGCACTTAACGCAAAGATTAATTTCAATGTAGAGTTGCTTAACCAAACAGTCAAACTAGCATAACGGCAATACTTATACATGATTTCCCCATTGCTGCGGGTTTAAACACCCAGCAATGGGGAAATTCAATTCCTAATTTTGTTATCTTTGCAATCCTTTTATGGCCGAAGCAGTTAAATTGCCCAAAATGAGCGATACAATGACCGAGGGTGTCATTGTGAAATGGAACTACAAAGTAGGTGATTCCGTGAAGAGCGGAGATGTACTTGCCGAAGTGGAAACCGACAAAGCCACCATGGATATGGAGGTGTATGCCAAAGGCAGCATTCTGTATCTTGTGGATGAGGGAAGTACCATTCCCGTGGATGGTGTGATTGCCGTGGTAGGTGCCGCCGGCGAAGATTATCAGTCTTTGCTTGCAGGTGCACCCGCTGCTGCTGCGCCAGCCCCTGCAGCTGAGGAAACGCCCGAAACTCCGGCTGCACAACCCACTGTTTCTGCGCCGGCTGCGGTATCTGCTCCCCCGGTTGCATCGGGCGATGAAAGGTTGAAAGCCTCTCCCCTGGCCAAAAAACTCGCACAGGATAAAGGTGTTGACCTAAGCCAGATTCAAGGCAGCGGCGAAAACGGTCGTATTGTGCGCAAAGACGTTGAGTCGTTCGTACCCGGCACTGAAACGCAGTCTGCACCCGCCGTTGTGCATGTTTCAGGCACAGAGAGCTTCGAGGAAGTTGCGGTAAGCCAGATGCGCAAAACCATTGCAGGCCGCCTCAGCGAAAGCAAATTCACTGCGCCCCACTTCTACCTCACCATGGAAATCAACATGGACAAGGCCAGCGCGGCCCGCGAGCAGATGAACGCCATCAGCGAGGTAAAAATCAGCATGAACGACCTGGTAATCAAGGCCGCTGCTGCTGCGTTGCGCAAAAACCCCAAGGTAAACAGCAGCTGGTTGGGCACCAAAATCAGATACAACCACCACATCCATATTGGCGTTGCCATGGCCGTAGACGAAGGCCTGCTGGTGCCTGTGGTTCGCTTCGCAGATCAGAAATCCCTGAGCCAGATTAGCGCAGAGGTGAAAGATTATGGCAAGCGTGCAAAAGAGAAAAAACTACAACCCCAGGACTGGGCCGGAAACACCTTTACCATCAGCAACCTGGGCATGTTTGGCATTGAGGAATTTACCGCCATCATTAACCCACCCGATGCCTGCATTATGGCTGTGGGTGCGGTTAAAGACACTGTAGGCGTGGTAAATGGCGAAATCAAGCCGGTGAAAACCATGAAAGTAACCCTGAGCTGCGACCACCGCGTGGTGGATGGCGCTATTGGTGCTGCCTTCCTGAATTCCTTCAAAGAATACCTGGAAGAACCGGTAAAAATGCTGGTTTAACCTTGTCCTTCCCCGCGTGAAAATTAAGTTTAACAACATCCGCGACCTGGCAGATGCGAGGTATGCAGCTGCCGTCATGGCGGACTACATTGGTTTTTCCATTGGCGATGAAAACGAATTACCTACTTCCACCATTCAGGAAATCATTGGCTGGTGCTCGGGTCCGGAGATTATACTGGAAGTTAAAAATGCAGCTGCCATTGAAAAAGTGAAGGCGCTGCTAAACATCCTTCCCGTTAATGGCCTGGAAGTGAGTGCCCAAGACCATCCCGCTATGAAAGAGGCATTTTCTGAACAGAACCTGCTTTGGATTATCGACGCAAAAATGAATGGCGAGGATGAATTCGTGAAGGCGAATCCCAATGCAGAAGCAGCCGAAAAAATTAAAGAAACAGAGCCGTGGGGCATTAGTATGGATTGTTTTGAGTCCGTATCTACAGGCATTAAAGACTTCTCCGATTGGAATGATTTTTTTGAAGCCCTCGAAATTCTTTAAGAATTCAATTGGCTAGTGTAATTTTGCCCTTATGAAATACGTATTGATGATTTTTAGCGTAGGAGTTCTCATTTTCGGTACTTCTTGCTCCGGCGAAGGTGCTTATACCGAAGAAGAAAAACAGGAACAGGATAGCACCGACAATGCGCGTCAGGAAGCCGATTTTGAAAAACTGGAAAATCAAAACGCACCCAAGCCCGGCGATACCGCAACCAGATCTGCAGTTCCTGATCCGCTTGACAACCAAAAGGTTGAAGAACCCAAGGTTATCATCGAAGCTGAGGAGGTAAAATAAGCCGTGAAAGTGGCTGTTGTAGGGGTCACCGGACTGGTGGGCTCCAAAATGTTGCAGGTGCTTGCAGAACGGAAATTTCCCGTTTCTGAATTAATTCCCGTCGCAAGCGAAAGCAGTGTAGGTAAGGAAATTATCTTTAATGATAAAACCTGGAAAGTAGTTTCCATGCAAACCGCCATAGACGCAGCTCCGGATTTGGCACTTTTCAGCGCCGGTGGTTCCGTGAGTAAAGAATTTGCTCCGAAATTTGCTGCCAAAGGCACATACGTAGTGGACAACAGCAGTGCTTGGCGCATGGAAAAAGATATTCCATTGCTGGTACCCGAGGTAAATCCCAATGCACTGAACCAGAACAATCACATCATCGCAAACCCCAACTGCAGTACCATTCAAATGCTGGTGGCCCTAAAGCCGCTGCATGACCGATATGGAATCAAACGCATTGTGGTAAGCACGTATCAAAGTGTAACAGGTACAGGCCAAAAAGCCGTTGAACAAATGAATGCAGAGCGTGAAGGGCGACCTGTAAACCCGGTGTATCCCCACCCCATAGACCGTAATATCCTTCCGCATATAGATGTATTCCTCGAAAATGGCTACACCAAAGAGGAAATGAAAATGATACTGGAAACCCGCAAAATCATGGAAGTACCCGACATGCCTGTAACAGCCACTACGGTGCGGGTGCCCACCACGGGTGGACACAGCGAAAGCATCAATGTGGAGTTTGAGAAAGATTTTGACCTGGGTGAAGTAAAATCCCTGCTGGATAATGCGCCTGGTGTGTTGGTGCAGGATGATGTGCAACACAACGTTTATCCCATGCCGATCTGGAGCCACGATAAGGATGAGGTTTTTGTAGGTCGGTTGCGCCGTGATGAAAGCCGTGCAAACACCCTGAATATGTGGGTAGTGAGCGATAATCTGCGTAAAGGAGCGGCAACCAACGCGGTACAAATCTCAGAGTTACTGATTCAAAAGGGATACCTCAAGGCATAAGGTTCTTTTCCATACCTGAAGTCCGTTCGCATTTTCCTACCTTTGTAGCAGCATTCGGGGTGCTTTCCCATAGGAAACGCTGAGACAATACCCGCAATACCTGATCAGGATAATGCCTGCGCAGGGAAATGTGTCGCCTTAAGCAAGGCGCCCCGGATGCAAACAATACGCATCCATGAAAAAAACATTACTGATTGTCACCCTGGCCATTGCTGCTGTTCCTGTTTGGGCACAGCTTTCTGCCAACACTATCGCTGTAAATCAAGACACACTGCCCGGCACTATTGAGGAGGTAATGGTATCGGCATCGCGTGCAACAAAGGGAACACCCATTGCCCAAACCACCGTTTCCCGTAAGGAGATTCAGTTGCAGAACACCGGCCGCGATTTACCGGTATTGTTGCAGTTCCAGCCGGGAGTAACCATCACCACCGATGCAGGAGCAGGGATTGGCTACACCGGCATCCGGGTGCGGGGTAGCGATGCTACAAGAACCAACGTCACCATTAACGGTGTTCCCATCAACGATGCGGAAAGCCACGGAACTTTCTGGGTAAATATGCCCGACATGGCCACCGGACTCTCCAGTGTGCAGATTCAGCGGGGTGCCGGAACAAGCACCCACGGTGCTGGCGCGTTTGGTGCTACGGTAAACATGCAGACATTCAGCGCTCAGCAGCCCTATCTCTTATTTTCAAATACGGCAGGAAGCTTTGGTACATTTAGAAATTCCTTAGCGGGTGGAACCGGTTTGATAAATGGCCACTGGACAGCAGATTTCAGACTATCTGCCATCAACAGTGACGGATTTGTAGACCGCGCCGGCAGCAAGTTGCGGTCCTATATGGCTTCACTGGGATATCAGGGGAAAAACTGGTCCATGAAATACCTTTCATTTGGCGGGAAAGAACAAACCTATCAGGCCTGGTGGGGTGTACCCAAAGAAAAACTGCAGGGATCTGAAACGGATTTATTGAACCATTACTACCGCAACCTGGGTGTGACATACAAAACGGCCGCTGATTCCGCAAACCTGTTCGGTTCAAACCCCAGAACCTATAATTACTACAACTATCCAAGGGAAATAGACGACTATACCCAAAACCATCACCATTTGTATTTCACAACAAAAACAGGTACGAACAGCCACCTGAATGCCACCCTGTATTACACCCGGGGATTGGGCTATTTTGAGCAATTCCGCTATCAGGACAAACTGTCAAATTATCTTTTATTACCTATAATCACAGGTACAGACACCATCACGCGCAGCGATATGGTTCGCCGTCGCTGGCTGGACAACCATTTGCTGGGCAGCAACATCAACTGGAATTTCAACACAAAAAAATCATCCTGGATCGCGGGCATCGGATACAATGAATACAATGGCAAACATTACGGGCGCATCGTGTGGGCCTCTCAGGCACCGCAAGCCACTCCGGATCAGTCTTATTATAACGGTACCGGTTTTAAAAGAGACCTGTCGCTATTTGTTAAAAACACCCATCAATGGACCCCAAACCTGCAAACCTGGATAGACCTGCAATACAGAAAAGTACATCACTCAGGGTTGGGCACAGATAATGACCTTAGAAAGATTGATTTCTTGGGCAATTTCGAGTTTTTTAACCCCAAAGCCGGCCTGGTTTACCGGAGAAACAATCAGAGCTTCTACGGCAGCGTAAGTATAGCCAACAGAGAACCCTCACGCAGTGATTTCACCGACCACAAAACCGGCGATGCACCCAAACCCGAACAACTCACCGATTTCGAATTGGGCTGGAATCGCTCAGGGCCTAATGGTTCGCTGTTTGTGAACCTTTATTACATGAACTACCGAAACCAGCTGGTGCTTACCGGCGAAGTCAATGATGTAGGCAATCCGCTGAGGCGCAATGTTGAAAAAAGCTATAGAAGGGGAATTGAAATCGGATTTGAGCAAAAACTATCTTCAAAATTCACGGTCGGTGGCAATATTTCATTGAGCCAAAACAGGATAGAAAGAATAGCCACGGTAATCCCTGATTATTTTACCTATGAGCAAAACGACAGTCTTTTCCGGAATGTACCCATTGCCATGTCACCCGCCACCAATGCAGCTTTTTGGATAGAATATGCCCTACCCGGCAAAACAAGCGTGAGATACCTGCACAAATATGTAGGACGGCAATACCTGGACAACACCGGCGATACCTACCGAAGTTTAAACCCCTATCAATTTGGAGAACTTTGGCTGAAAAAAAGTTACACCCTGAAAACGGGCGCAGCGCTGGACATTCAATTTCAGGTATTGAATGTCTTCAATACCCTTTATTCATCGAATGGCTATACCTTTATGTATACCTATGGAAGCCGAGATATTACCCAGGAAGTGTTTCTGTATCCCCAGGCGGGAAGAAATGTGATGGGGGGGATAACATTGCGATTTTAACACAAATTACTTGCATCTGTCTTGAATAAGTGTTAAATTTACATTTAGCATCGTTTTTACCCTCAACCCTCCATGCGGGACTTTTTATCCCTATTTGTCAAAACATGCGAAAAACCAAGGTCTTCAGTACTGTTGGTTTTAGCAATAGTTGCACTGCAACCGCGGGTTGCTGCACAGGTAACTTATACATTAGGCAACACAGGTTATTACACGACTTTTACCAATGGGGGTAGCGTTTTTGCCAATGCAGGCACTGCCGAACTGGGGATGTGGGCCAACAGCGGAGGCACAAGCAAACAAGCAGTAGCATGGAGAAAATTCAAAACGGCCGGCGATAACACCGGCAATGACAGGAACCTGCAGCCGGGTGATGTGGTAACCATCACTGTGTCGGCGACATCGGCCATTGGATGCATGGGCCTCTCCCTGAATGCCGGACCATCTGCTACTGCTTCATGGGCAGACAGACATAATAACAGTCGGCTGTATATACAGGTAGATGATGTGACTTCTTCATGGTATGTGAACCACGCAGGCGGTAACTCTACCTTGAATTATAATGTGGGAACTACCCGACGGGATTACGAGTTCAGAATTCACATCCTATCCGAAACCAATTGCAACGTAGAACTTTGGGTAAACGGATCTTTTCACGCAAGGGAAAACAACCTTACTATGAATGGTACTGCGGGAGCCAATATCAGCCATTTTGTGCTTTATCTGGAAGATGACTGGAATGGTTCCTCAAACGCAGACATATACTGGAAACAAACCTTCACGCACAATGCTTCGGGCGGTGTTAACCTGGGTTATTTTTTATCCACCGGCACTTTCACACCCGGCAAGGTTACCAATGGGCTGCAAAGCACGTCCTCTGTCACTTCACAAACCAACGCGGTGAATATCGGTGGCAGCAGCGGCACTGCAGTTATCATGAGTCAAAACAACAGTTACAGCGGAGCCACCACCATCAATGCTGCCGCCACACTCCGACTGAATTCAGCAGGTTCTTCACCAGACGGACCACTCGGAACCACGGCGGCCGGAACTACCGTGAGTTCAGGCGGAGTGCTGGATTTATACGGGGTAACCCTCTCCAATAGTGAAGCCCTAACCCTTAATGGACTCGGTATATCCAGCACAGGTGCACTTACAAACAGCAGCACCTCAGGAGCCACCTGGAACGGAACCACCACATTAGGTTCAGACAGTCGAATTGGCGCCACCGCAGGGAGTCTGACCCTAGCAGGCAATATTGCAGGTGGAACTAACGTATTGTTTGTAGGGGGCAGCCAGAATACTACCATTTCCGGCATCATTAGCGGAAGTGGTAATACAAATAATGGCAGCACAACCTCACTGTATAAAGATGGTACCGGTACTTTAACAGTAAACGCAATAAATTCTTACACAGGTGATACCCGCATTGCTGCAGGCAACATTACTGTAGGCAGTAGCGGAAACCTGGGCAGTGGTTCGGATGTATTTGTTTCAAACAACGCATCACTTACCGTGAATGCAAATACCACAGTGGCTTCGCTGCAGGAAACCGCAGTATCCGATGCAGGCACTGCCAGTATTGCATCCGGGGTAACCCTCACCATTAATGGAGCCAATAAAGGGGTTCTGTACCAAAACAGCATTTCAGGTTCAGGAAACCTCACAATGAATGGCTCTGGAACAACCAAGCTGGCCCTGTTCAATGCACAAACCTATACCGGCACCACCACCGTAGCGGGTGGAACCATCGGAACCAGTGGTGCAATGAGCAGTCTAAACTATGATATTACCGGTGGTGAATTGGAGTTTTACAACGACAATCTGATTGATGATAATGCTGATTTTTCGGTGTCCGGAACTGGCATGTTGGATTTTCAGGGCTCGGATGTGGTAGATAACATCATCATGACAGGTGGAACACTGGTTGTATCAGCCGGTAAAACACTCACCATCAATGGGAAGCTCAGTATTAATTCAACGGTTAATTTCTCTGTTAGCGGCAACATCGCATTTGGGAGTAATGGCACCCTAGAAATCACCTCAGCCATGAACACCGCTGATGTTTTTTGGCCTACCACCAATGGTCCAAAAAATTTAACCATCAACTGCGTAAGCAGCACGGCCGTTGTTAAACTGCATGCCAATCGCACCCTAAACGGAAACCTGACTCTCACCTCAGGGATTTTTGATTTGTTTAACAAATCATTTACCTACGGCGGCAGTTCTATTACCCGAACATCCGGAACCATAGATGGCACAACCGCAACGGTTGAGTTCACCAATACATCTTCCATATCCATACCCGCGAATACCTTTGTCAATGCTGATATTAGCACACTTATCATGAACGGCAGTGGCGGAATAAGACTCAATTCCGATTTGTTTGTAGATGATCAGCTTACCCTAACCAACGGAATCATTACCGTAGGCAACTTCATATTGGAGCACGACCAGCTTTCCAATGTTTCCGGGGGATCGGCAAGTTCCTACGTAAGAACCAATGGTACAGGACTTTATAAATCCAGCATCAGCAATGGATCCAACTTCACCTTTCATGTGGGATGCTCAAGCTATAATCAGCTTTACATTAAAAACAACAACGGAACCGGTGTGGATGTATTTACGGTAAAAGTATATGATTCCGCATGGAAAGGAGGACTATCAGGAACGCTATTCAACAAGGATGTTGTTTTTCGCACCTGGGACATCACTAAGAGTAACCCAAATATAGGTGGTGGGGTAGATATGAAGTTTATGTACCGCAATTCGGAAATTATCGGTACGCTGAGTCCGCCCACCCTGAACCACTACAACACTACAACCCTGGCATGGGAAATAGCGCTGGGAACCGGCAGTGTCAGTGGTGCATCACCCTACATATTAACCCAGACCGGCTATACCGGTAGTTTTTCACCGTTTGTAATTGGTGGCGATGCTGTAGTGCCCTTACCCCTCACATGGCAATCATTTGGTTGCAATAACACTTCCAATGGCAGTGTGGAGTTAAACTGGAGTACTGCTATGGAGCAAAATACCGCAGCATTTGAGGTAGAAAAAAGCAGCGGCCTGGAACATTTCGAAAAAATTGGAACCATAGATGCAGCAGGCTTCAGCCAAACTACACAGTTTTACCGGTTTGAAGACACAACACCATCTGCAGGGGTTGCATATTATCGCATCCGGCAAATAGACCGGGATGGCAAATACAGTTTCAGTGAGATATGTAAAGTTAAAAACACCCCAAACGCAGCACCCGGCATCTACCCAAACCCTTGCAGGGAAACCCTGCATATTAGCGGAATTGAAAACATGAAAAATCCGCACTACCTGCTCTACAGCACTACCGGAGTTTTGATAGGTCGAGGCAAGCTTCAGGGCGCTAAATTCAGTGTAAAAGATTTACCCGAAGGCGTGTACGCCGTAAAAATCATCACCGCTGAAGGTGAATGGCAAATAAAATTTGCCAAGGTCAATTAACGGGCCAATCCCTTATCCCTTCTTGATTTTAAAGTACTGTTTATTAAAATAAAATAAACCGACTATCATTTTATTTGTAAATTTTATACAAAAAAATTTGGAATTGTAATTTTTAGTGTGTTAAGTTTACACTAAGTATGGTTAATAGAAATAAGAAATATTTGCTATCTAGAGCTAAAATCTCTATCAAAAAAACATGCTTAAGTAAGCTGCTATTATGCGCAATCTCATCCCTAAACTATAATTTTCTATTTGCCCAGCAGAATGTTTATCATCGAAGTGGGTCAGGAACAAATTTATGGTGGAATTCATCAGCCAATCCTTGGTGGTATCAAACTTGGAATAACAACCAAGAGAGACCTGACTTAACTTGGCGAACACCCAATGATATTTTTATTGGACATAATGATCAATTAACAATGGACGCAAATGGAAGTGACTGGTATTATATTAGACAGTTAACATTTCAGAGTGCGGCCAATCAGGCAAGAACCATTAGTAATTCAGGCACTGCAGGAATTAGTATTCGTGGCACAGGAGCTACAAGAAAAATAGAAAACCTTTCTTCGGCAAAACATGTATTGAACATACCTATTGGTTTTGATGCCGGAGATTCAGAGATTAACCCAACTTCTGGGGATCTTGAGCTGCAAAAAGAAGTATACTTAAACACATACGGTTTATACATATATGGGCCCAATTCAAAAATGTTAACAATTAGTGGTATTATCAGCGGAACTGGTGGTAAAGTGGTTCTAAAACAATATTCTAAATTATTATTAACCAGAATAAACACTTATACAGGCAACACAGAAATTGATGAGGGAGAAATTTGGATTGGTGATGGCGGAGATATTTCATCATCAAGTGCTATTTGGGTTGGAAACACCACATTAATGTCTAAAGTTAGTAAGTTCTTTATTTCCAAAACCGGTGGAGGTCAAACCTTCTCAAGAAATATTAACATCAATAACGGGAATACAGACACACGTTTTGTTGGTAGTTTAAATAACACCGGAACGAATACCTTATCCGGAAACATATTGAGAAACAGCAATGAACCTCTGACCATAGAAGTTCCTGAATCAGGAGGTACATTTCAAGTTTCAGGAACTATAAACGGCAGTGGTGAGGTTAAAAAGATAGGTTCAGGCACTGTAATATTTAGCAACTCGAATTTGTATACAGGGATAACCCGTATAACAGCAGGAACACTAACAGTGGCCAGTGGTGGAAATTTAGGCAGCGGTTCTAATACGGATGTGTACATATCCTCAGGAGCTACGCTTAATATCAACACAAATACTACCGTTGCCAGTATTCAGGAGACTGCAAACAGCAATGGAGGTGTGGTTGCGATAGGCAATGGTGCAACATTAACCATAAATGGTTCCAATAAAGGCACAATGTTCCAAAACAGTATTTCAGGCCAAGGAGGTCTGACGATGGCGGGCAGCGGAAATTCAATGTTATCATTGTATGGCAGTCAAACCTACACAGGAGCCACAACGCTTAGTGGAGGCGCACTTGATATTCCTGTTGGTACTGCTACTTCCGGAGTAACCGTTTCTGGTGGAAATCTCTATATAAAAAATAATGGTGCACTTGGTTCCGGAACACTGACCCTATCCGGCGGAACACTGGACGTAGATGCAGCCAGAGCCATCACCAATGCCATATCTCTTGGTGGCAACTTCACCTTCACGGGCACTAATTCTCTTACCCAGACATCAGGAGGCATCACATTAACTGCTACTCCCACCATTACTGTTTCTGCCAGCACACTCTCCCTGGGAGGCGCTATTGGCGGAAGTTTTGGCATTACCAAAAGTGGTTCCGGAACACTCGCACTTGCAGGTGTTAACACCTATACCGGCTTAACCACTGTTTCAGCAGGAACCCTGCACATCAATGCCAGTGGTGGATGCATACCTTCCGCAAACGACATAGCGGTGAGCGGTGGAACCCTCCGGGTTTCTTATGATCAGATTATTGATGACCTCACGGCCACATCGGGAACCATAGAAGTAGATGCTGGAAAAACCCTCACCGTAAATGGAAAACTCAGCATCAGCAACGGCGTAACCATCAATCTCAATTCAACAGGTAAAATTGCCTATGGTCCTAATGCTGACCTCGAGTTTACCGGTTCAGCAACCATTAGCGATGCTGTTTGGCCCTCCACAGGCGGACCCACTGATATCATTGTAAACGGATCCGGAATTACAGTCACCCTGGATAAAAGCAGAACCATCTCCGGCAACATGACCCTTACGTCGGGTGTGGTTACTTTAGGCAATTACGACCTTACGGTAACCGGTTCTCTTACAGGTGGAGGCGCTACTGCCTATATCAACACAGGAGGAACAGGGAAATTGATACGATCCATAGCAACTGCCACTCAGGTTACCTATCCTGTAGGCAATGTTGCATACTCTCCTATTACACTCAATTTTGCATCGGGCACCTTTAGTTCTGCAACTGTTTCGGTTAAGGTAGCAACAGGTAAACACCCGAGCAATATAGCTGCATCGTCTTTCATCAACCGCTACTGGGAAGTAAACCAAACAGGAATAAGCAGTTTTAGCTGTAATGTAAGTTGCACATATCAGCAATCAGATGTCTCTGGAACCGAATCCGATATTTACGCGGGTAAATACAGCGGCACCACCTGGACACCGGGCAGCGCTGCCGATGTAAATAATAACATATTATTATTCAATAACGCAACCTCCTTCAGCGACTTTACCGGAGGCGAATTATCTGCCATGCCTGTGAGCTGGCTGTTTTTTAACTGTAAACCCGATAAAAACCATATCAATCTGACCTGGGGTGTCTCTGAGGAACCGGCAACAGGGATATATACCATTGAAAGATCGATTGATGGACGAAATTGGGAGGCCATAGGAACCAAAACTCCCTCTGGCCAATCATTCACTACCACTAGCTATCATTTCGCCGATTTAAAGCCTGTTCTACAAGCTTATTACCGTATTAAACACACAGAAAACATCCAAGATATACAATATACTGAGTTGTGCTTTGCGCAATTGAAACCGGAAGAAAAACCTAAAATCAAGATGGATGTCACCAACAACCAGATTATTGTTTCACTGCCCACCTTATCAGAAAACACATCCACAATCAGTCTATATGATCTGTGCGGAAGGAAATTAAAATCTATACTGGCCACGAAAACCCATGGACACATTACTACATCAGATTTGCCCTCAGGCATCTATGAGTTAATCATAGAGCACCCCGGCTATAGGCATGCTGAAAAAATATTGATTTTCAATTAAGCGCTGATTCCTCGCTGACGTACCACTTCATATAGTGCGATACCCGATGCGACTGATACATTCAGGGAACCTACGCCATCCCTGAGCATGGGAATTTTAAACAACGCATCACAAAGTTTTCGGGTATCCGTACTCAGCCCTTTTTCTTCATCACCCATAATCAATGCCAGAGGACCCGTAAGGTTCGCCTCAGATAGCATGGTGGTGGTTTTCTCTGTTGCGCCTGCCAGCATGAGACCACTATTTTTGATCAGTTTTAACCCATGATACAAACTCTGAACCCGGCAGACCGGCAAACGCATAAGTGCGCCGGCAGATGTTTTAACCGCATCGGCATTGATGGCGGCACCACCCTTTTCCGGCACCACAATGCCGTGGGCGCCTGCACAGTAAGCTGAGCGGGCAATAGCACCGAAATTTCGCACATCGGTAACGCCGTCAAGGACAATCAGAAATGGATCCTCCCCTTTTTCATACGCCATGGAAATCACCTGGTCTATGGTTGCAAAATCAACGGCAGATAATGCCGCCACAATACCCTGATGATTGCCATTAACCATTCGGTTCAGCCTTTCTGCAGGAACCTGTTTCCATAAGATTCTATGGTCGCGCAGCAGGCCTAAAATTGCCCTCAGTGTGGGGCTTACTGTGCCTTCCTGCACCCATACCTTATCAATGGTTTGTCCGGAAAGAATGGCTTCTTCCACCGGATGTATACCGTATATAAAATTTCCTTTCTTCATGTCAAATCCAAAAAAAGCCCCGCCAAAGCGGGGCTTTCATGTGTGAAATTATTGTGCTATGCTTTGCAGCATATTTTTATACTTCGATTCCAGGTCTTTCATGCCTTGCTGACCTGCAAACAACATAGACTGCTGAATCAAATACTGGCTATTGCCGATTTCGCGCTGAGCCCATGCTTCATCGTCCCATCTGCTGAAGTATTTTGCATACTGCACACATTCTTCCGCAGCCCTGTTCAACAGTTTTTTACCCTCCTCGATATCACCCAGATAAATAAGGGTAATACCCATCTCAGTTTTGATATCACGGCGTATCGGACATACTTTTTCAGGCATCTCCTTCAGCATTTTATGAATCACTTCAATACCTCGCTTGCGATACACCTCAACACTGTCTCCCATAACCTTTTCAAAAGTTGCCACATCTTTAAATCCGGGGGGAGGTGCAGTTATTTTAATGCTGTCCTTGGCCTTCATGTAGTTGCGGAAATTATCCACTTCAGCATAGTAATATTTGGCCAAAATCAGGGCCATCTGCTGAAGATCACCGGGTACGTAGGCGGCTTTGTCATCCAGGTAAAAGTTCTTTTTCTCCTTCATGCCATAGTAGCCATATTTATGCACCAGATTTCTGTAGGTCAGGTAGTCATTAATTTTACGGGGCTGTCCGCCGTCTGCTCCTCCATTGATGGGAACAAACTTGTACACCAGACCTTCGAGCTGAAGAAAACTGTTCAGACTATTGAAATCATAGCCGCTCACTGACGTGAAATAAATGGGCCTTTTCCAGCCCTGCGCTGCATTGGTTGCAATCAAATCATACACCACAATATCGCCTTTGGTGATATAATTACCGCCAATATTGAATTTCAGGGTATCGGCAATCAGGGCCTGATCCTTGGGACTCACCACGCCGGCTTTGATCACCGCCGCTCTATCGATTGGAAGGTATGCTGAGAAACCATTCATCTTAACACTCTCAGAAGCCACATTGCGGTTGGCCTTAAGCAGATCATCAATTAAAATCCTCAGAGATTTGGGACGGTCATCGGTGCGGTCTATTTCTACACCATATTCAAAGCTGCCGGTTTGCAAATCACGCTTGGTAACTGTGAGAGGCAGGGGCTCTGATTCATATACTTTGTCAAGCAATACAGAACTATACCATTCGGTGGGCAGTAAACTTTGATTGATGATACGAACATCGGTTCTGATGCCTTCCACATTCTGGGCATACCATAGTGGATAGGTATCATTATCCCCATTGCAAAACAGAATGGCATTGGGCTCCAGCTGGTTCAGGAAGTTTTTCGCCATATCGATACCAATGTAACGCCCACTGCGGTCGTGGTCGTCCCAGTTCTGATATGCCATATTCATGGGCACAAGTATTGTACAGGCAGCAGCTGAAACTGCCACGGCAGTTCTACCCAGACGCTTGGTTAGTAGATCTGCAAGAGCGATAACACCCAAACCCACCCATATACAGAAGGTCTGGAACGAACCTACCAGCGAGTAGTCACGCTCACGGGGCTCATAAGGCGGCTGGTTCATATACACGTTAATCAGCACACCTGTGAAAAGGAACAGGGTCATCACCAGCCAAAAGTCTTTGCGCCTTGCACTGTAATGGGCCAGTAAACCCAGTATTCCCAATAAGAGTGGCAGAAAATAATAGGCGTTACGGCCTTTTTGGTCTTTGTAGTAATCGGGTAAATCCTTTTTAGGTCCTACCACCAGTCTGTCTATCGGACCAATTCCTGAGAACCAGTTTCCATCGAATCGGGTATTGCCGGTTACTGCCTGCTGATCATTAAAACGACCTACAAAATTCCACATGAAATAGCGGATATACATGTGCCCAATCTGGTATTTAAAGAAAAACTGAAGATTGTTCTTCATGGTAGGAATTTCATATTCCAGGTATTGCAATTCCTGTTGTTCCTGCGGAGTAAGTTTACCCTTACCTCTTAACTCTTCAATACTGGATTGCACGTCACCCATGCCGCCCCACTCTCTGAAACCTTTAGCATCAGCGGGTTTGTTACTTTTGCCCATTCGGGGGAAAAGGATCGAATACTCATCGTCATAAATGGGCTCATAATTTTCGCCGCCCTCTTCATACTGGGTTTCTCCTTTAAAATATTTTTTGTGGGTGGTTTCGTAATCCAACTGCGGAGCATTGAAAAACGGACCTTTCAAAAGCGGACGATCACCATATTGCTCACGGGTAATGTAACCATAGAACTTGTAAGGATCTTCGGGATTGTTCATGTCAATGGCTGTATTGGCCATGGAACGAATGATTACCATGGCATAGGAAGAATATCCAACGATAATGAAAGTAATGCTCAAAAGCAGCGTATTCCAGTTTTTAAACCCTTTTGAGTGTGTGTACCATAATAACACAGCCAGGGCTGCAAAAATGGCAATCACTGAAATGATTGCACCGCTGTAAAAAGGCATTCCAAAATCATTAACAAACAGTTTATCGGTACGGCTAATCAGCCATGGTAGTCCGGGGTAAATGATTTTCATCACAAAACCCAGCGCCAGAATGGCTGCACCAAAAGCCAGTAATACCCCCTTGGTGGTGGTTTTGAAACGACGGAAATAATAGGCCAGGCAAACCGCGGGTATTACCAGCAGGTTCAGCATGTGCGTTCCGAGTGCAAGACCGGTGATAAAACCGATAAAAACCAGCCATCGGTCAGCATTGGGGCTGTCTGCCTGCTTGTCCCAACGTAAAATAGCCCAAAACGTAAGGGCAGTAAAAAAGGAGCTCAAAGCGTAAACCTCTGCCTCCACAGCACTGAACCAGAAACTGTCTATGAAGGTGTTGGTGAGGGCTGCCACTACGCCGGCGGCGATAATCAAAAGATTTCTATTCTCTCTTTCAGCAGAAACAATCCTGTCTGCAAAATGGGTGGTAATCCAGAAAGTGAACATAACGCAACCCGCACTGGAGACAGCCGAGAGCATATTCACCCAGAAACCTACTTTTTCCGGAGAATCAGCCAGCAGTGAAAACAACCGACCAATCATGAGGAAGAAAGGGGCTCCGGGGGGATGCACCACCTGTAAGCGGTATGCTGCGCTGATAAATTCACCGCAGTCCCACAGACTCACAGAGGGCTCCAGGGTAAGGGTGTACACCACGAGGGCGATGGCAAACATGGCCCATCCGCCAATCAGGTTCATTAATTTAAAGTTCTTCATTATCGTTTATGGTTTCGAAAAGAGATATTTGGCGAAATTAACAGATTGTGGGTGCTTATGAAAATGAAATTTTTTTAACAGCATTTTCCAATCGTGCTGTGATGAAATCCCGGCCTATTAAAGCCATCATTTCCCAAATGGGTGCACCTGCACCTTTTCCGCTCACAGCAAGTCTGAGGGGCTGTAAAAGCTCTCCTGACTTTACACCGGATTCTTCGCAACAAGCTTTGAAAGCATTTTCAAAGTCCATTGCCGCAGACTGAGGGTTGAGACCGGCAAACTTCTGCCTGATACCGTCTATGTGCCCGGTGGTTTCGGGTTTCCATTTTTTGGCAATTACGTCAGAATCATAAGAATCAGGGGCAACAAAAAAGTAGGTTCCCTCACGAATAATATCATTGGCAAACTGCACTTTTTCCCTCATCAATCCCACCACCTGTTCAAGATATTCATCACTTACGTCATATTGGGCTTCGTTTACCAAAGGCCTAATGACAGCAACCACCTCCGCAGCGGTTTTTTGCTGTAAATACTGTTGATTGAACCAAAAAGCTTTCTGAACATCAAATTTAGCCCCGCTCTTGCTCACTTTTTCAAGACTGAAGGCCTCAATCAGTTCATCCATGGAAAATAGTTCACGGTTATCGCTTGGGTGCCAGCCCAGCAATGCCAGCATATTGGCCACTGCTTCCGGGAAATATCCACTTTCTCTGTAGCCGCTGCTTACTTCACCCGTTTTGGGATCGGTCCACTGAAGCGGAAAAACAGGAAAACCGAGTCGGTCACCGTCACGCTTGCTAAGCTTGCCATTTCCTTCGGGTTTTAACAGCAAAGGCAAATGTGCAAATACAGGCATGACTTCTTCCCAGCCGAGGTACCGATACAGCATCACATGCAGTGGTGCACTGGGTAACCATTCCTCTCCGCGAATTACATGGCTGATGCCCATCAGATAATCATCTACTACGTTGGCCAGATGATAGGTGGGCATTCCATCGCTTTTCAGCAGCACTTTATCATCCAGCTGCGCGCTGTTCACTGTTACCCACCCGCGTATGCTGTCATGGAAACGAATCTCTTCTTTCCTGGGGAGTTTAATTCGAATGACATAGGGCGCACCGCTTTCTAATCTCGCTTTCACATCATCGGCGGGCAGCGTTAAGGAATTTTTCATGCTCATGCGGCTGGTACCATCGTATGCAGGTTGCATCTGACTGGCTTCCAAACGCTTGCGCATTTGCTCAAGATCTTCCTCCGTATCGAATGCGTAGTATGCATAACCACGTTCCACCAGATCGTATGCGTACTGCGCATACATACCCTTACGCTCACTTTGCCTGTATGGCGCATGCGGTCCGCCATTTTCAGGACCTTCGTCAATTTCAATTCCCACCCACTTCAATGCTTCAATGATGTAGGATTCTGCACCTGGCACAAACCTGTTCTGGTCTGTGTCTTCTATTCTCAGAATCATGGTACCTTTGTGTTTTCGGGCAAAAAGGTAATTGTACAATGCCGTGCGCACACCACCAATGTGGAGCGGACCGGTAGGACTGGGAGCGAAACGAACTCTTACGGGACGGGACATATAGGGTACAAAAATAACGAATTCCGCCCGGATTTGCCCAAAATCAGGCGGTGGCAGCTTCCACGGCTTTACGCACGCTGCCATATTTGAGCAGCAAATCTCGTGACGCGGCTTCGGAAAGTCCCGTGGACTGCATCACCATTCGGGTTCCGCGCTCAATGAGCTTATCGTTGCTCAATTGCATGTCCACCATTTTGTTACCCACCACGCGACCCAGTCGTATCATAACGGAAGTAGTAATCATGTTCAATACCATCTTCGTAGCAGTGCCTGCTTTCATGCGGGTGCTTCCGGTAACAAACTCAGGTCCGGTCACAACCTCCACAGGCGCATTGCTGGCCGCGGCAATGACAGAACCCGGATTACAAACGATACAACCGGTAGCAATACCTTTTTCGCGACATGCATTCAGGGCACCCAGCACGTAGGGTGTGCGACCGCTTGCGGAAATACCTACCACCACATCGTTCTCATTGACCGAATACGCTTCCAGATCCAGAAAACCTTGAAGGGTATCGTCTTCAGCAAATTCAACCGCTTTTCTTATGGCAGAATCTCCACCGGCAATGATGCCAATTACAAGGCCTTGTTCCACACCATAGGTAGGTGGGCACTCACTCGCATCTACAATGCCCAATCGGCCACTGGTACCGGCCCCCATATAAAACAACCTGCCACCCCGGCTCATTCGCTGATATACAAGTTCGCAGAGGGCTTCTATCTGATGCAGCTTTTCCTGAACAGACAATGCCACACCCATATCCTCCGTATTAATGCCCCTGACCAATTCTGCGAAGGAAAGGGAATGCAGGTTCTGATGATTTGAATCCTGCTCAGTTATATTCATGTTGACGGCTGATTTACGTAAGACTTTACATGTTCAACCCACAGTGGATAGAGATTGTCTGATAACACCCGCGGGAACTTACTTTGCCCACCCAATTTGAGGTGTTTCTCCAAAAAAGTAAGAAATACTTCCTCCGGTAACAGGTGCAGATACATGCCGGTCAGAACATGGTTCCGTTCCGTATGGTAATCGTCATTCAGCTCGCGGAGATGTTGATCAAGTTTACCCTTTATTGCCTCGGTATCCAGCGTTGTATTCTGATTGGAGATATACCAGTGATGGACAAAGTTACTGCCCTCTTTAACCCCTTTGACGGTAAATTCTGTAAAATCCGTCTGAAAATCGTCAGCGGTTCTTCGGAGACCATCCATCATGTTATCAACGCTTAGGTGCTCTCCGGTAATACTAAGGAACTGCTTGGTTCTTCCGGTAATTTTAATTTCACAGATATCAGGATTGGTAAATCGGATGGTATCTCCAATCATGTAGCGCCATGCACCCGCCGGGGTGGTCAAAATAATGGCATAATCCATATCAGCTACTACATCCTCAAGGCCTATGGCAGTTGCTGTCGGCTTTAGGTTGCTGTCGGCGTCAAAATTTTCTTCATTAAAGGCCACAAATTCAAAATAGGTATTATTCCGAAACACAAGTCGCATGCCGCCTGCATCGGGCTTGGTCTGGTTGGCTACATACGCTTCGCTTGCCAGGTAGGACTCCATGTAAATTATCGGCCTTCCCATCATGGAATCCAACGACTGACGATAGGGAGCCAGCGCTACGGCACCCCAGCAATAAATGCTCAGGTTGGGCCATATTTCATGAATATTATTCACTTGGTAGCGTTTGATAATACGCTCTATCAGTAAACGCATCCACGAAGGCGCTCCTGCCAGCATTACTATATCCCACTGGGGTGCCTCCTCTACAATTCGGTTTACTTTTTCCTCCCAGTCTTTGATAGCAGTAATTTCCGGACCCGGTCGGCTGAAGCGCTCAAACCAGTTGGGAATATTGGCCGTGGTAATACCGCTCAAATCGCCGCTGTAGCTGATGCCATTATAATTTAGATCGGTACAACCGCCCAGCATCAGGTAATCTTTGGTCAGGAAATCTTTGGGAATATCCGTCAGTGCCATGGCAAGTAACTGTCTGCGCGAGGCCCTGATCATGGCTTTTAACTGATCATGGTTGACCGGAATGTATTTACTGGCCCCTTCTGTGGTTCCCGAGCTCAGGGCAAAATGGGTGCATCTGCCGGGCCATGTAATATCCGCTTCACCATTATATTGCCTTAGCCAAAATTCATGCATCTGGCTATAGGTTACCAGCGGCACACGTTTGCGGTATTCCTCTACAGGGTTTTTGGAAATCAGGATATCATCAAATCCATACTTTTGGCCATATTCGGTATTTCTGGCCGTGTATAGCATCTTTTTCAGGGTAGTTTCTTGCCACTTTATCGCTTTTGAGCGCGTAAAATTGAAGATATCTGTAATTCTTCTGCCCCGTATCATCAATTGCGATAAGAAATCACGTCCGTTCATAGCAGCGACAAAAATACGAATTTGTAAAGCATATCGAAATAATGGTGGTATAGGAGAAAAATAACCGAAATTTGCCCTGTGGAAAGCTCCCTGTCTTTAAACGAAGAAATCCGGCTGAAATGGTCTCAGGTAATGGATTTTTTTGAAAAAAAATTTGATAAAAAACCCGATCTGAATGCAATCCTGTTTCTTATAGGCATCAGAGAACTGGGAGAATTGCCTGAAAAAAATTTTACCAAGGAAGAAAAAACCTACCTGATGCACATGGCAAACTGCAAACTATTCAGCTATTCCGGTTATTACCAAATGAATGGCATTGACAGGAAAGGATGGCCGGTTTGGGAAAACCTGAAACCACTGCCCAACCTCACCCTGTTTGAGCAGGAAAATATTCTCAGACAACACATCATAGAATATTTCGAAAAGGAAGAAATCATCAACTTTAACCTATGAAACTATACAACGCCGTTACAACTTGTCTGCTGATTACGCTCATGGCATGTCAGCCCAAAGGAAGTGCAACAGATCAGGTTGACAGCACCCGAAAAGCCCTTACGGAAAACTATCGGCCGCTGGCCCCCGATACTGCAGGCATGGCAAAATTCACCCGCGTGGAAATGATTACTGACCTGGGCAACCTGGAGCTGGCATTGTTTGATGCCACTCCCGGACACCGTGACAACTTTTTGAAACTGGTACGGAGCGGTTATTACGAAGGAACGCTGTTTCACCGCATTATCAAGGAATTCATGGTGCAGGGGGGCGATCCGGACTCCAAAAAGGCCGCACCCGGCGAAATGCTGGGTCAGGGAGGTCCGGGTTATACATTGGACGCCGAAATCTCTGACACCCTCTACCATTTCAGAGGTGCGCTGGCGGCAGCCAGACAGGGCGACGAGGTTAACCCCGAAAGAAAAAGCTCAGGCAGCCAGTTTTACATCGTGAGCGGAAAAGCGGTCAACACGGCAGAAATGAAAGATGTATTGCGCCAAAAAGCTTTTATGAAATTCATGCAGGACCCTGAAAACATTTCCTATCAAATGCGCTATCAGGTAGCCACCCAAAGACAGGATGGCGCTGCATTACAAGACCTTCAGAGCGAACTGGATAAAAAAGTTGGACCGATGGTTGATTCACTTTACCAGAAAATGCCGGTGCGCGTCAAACAAATTTATGCAACCTGGGGCGGATCCCCTTTTCTGGATGGCGATTACACCGTGTTTGGCTTTGTAATCAAAGGGTATGATGTGCTGAATGCACTGCAAAATGCCGAAACAGGTAATGGCGACAGACCGGCCAAAGATATTCGCATCAAATCCATGCGGATTTTACCCTGAAAACTTGCATAATTCAAAATTTTAACGTATATTTGCATCACTTTCCTAAAAAAAATAACGGAAGGGGACAAGCCAAAAGCAGTCCCCTTTTTTATTGACTATGGCAAATTTGGAAACCAAACTCAAAACACTCGTGGAGCAGGAAGCCATTGCTTTCGATCTGTTTTTGGTTGCCCACAGCGGCAGCCCTGCCGGTTTCTACCGTTTTTACATAGATGGTCAGGAACCCGTTACCATGAACCGTCTTTCCGCTTTCACTCGCCACATCTCGCAAAAAATTGATGAGGGAGAATTCGGCGACCGCAAGTTCACCTTCGAAATCTCTACCCCCGGGGCAGACAAGCCCTTGTCTGACATCAGACAACTGCCCAAACATTGCGGAAGAACCCTGGAAATTGAAACCACAGAAGACATTAAAATGGATGCCAAACTGATTGCCGTTGATGGCAATCAACTCCATTTGGAAGAGCTAATAACCCTCAAGGGTAAAAAAACAGAATCCAGGCCCCTGGAACTGGACTGGAATAACATAAAAAGTGCAACAATAAAAATAACTTTCAACTGATATGAGCAAAGCCAAAACCAAAGAGCTGGGCATGAGTCTGATCGACAGTTTCTCTGAATTCAAAGAATTTAAGAACATCGACAGGGCCACCATGATGCGTGTACTGGAAGACGTATTCCGCAGCATTCTGCGCAAAAAATACGGTCCCGAAGCCAATTTTGACATCATCATCAACATCGAAACCGGTGACATTGAAATGTATCACCTGCGACTGATTGTGGAAGAAGGTGAAGTGGAAGATCCCAACCTGCAAATCAGCGTAAGCGAGGCACAACAGCTGGAACCTGATTACGCCGTAGGCGAAGATTGCATTCAGCAGGTATTTCTGGACGACTTCGGTCGCCGCAGTATACTTAATGCCCGTCAAACCCTGATGAGCAGAATTATTGAACTTGAAAAAGACGAACTGTTCCGCAAATACAAAGACAAACGCGGTGAAATCCTGAGCGGTGAGGTATACAACGTATGGAAACGCGAAATCATGGTGCTGGACGATGAGGGAAATGAACTGGTTCTTCCCAAAGAACACATGATCCCCCGCGACATGTACAAAAAAGGTGACACCCTGCGTGCCGTAATCCACGAAGTGAATATGGACAAGGGCGCTCCCCGTATCATTCTTTCCCGCACAAGCCCTGAATTCCTGGAACGTTTATTCGAATTGGAGGTTCCCGAAATCCTGGATGGATTAATCACCATCAAAAAGATTGTAAGAGAACCCGGTGAGCGTGCGAAAGTGGCGGTAGAAAGCTATGATGACCGCATCGATCCCGTAGGTGCATGCGTAGGTGTGAAAGGTGCCCGTATTCACGGCATTGTTCGCGAACTGCGCAATGAAAATATCGACGTGATAAACTACACCACCAACCTTTCCCTGTTCATTCAGCGTGCGCTACAACCGGCTAAAATCACCCGCATGGAACTGGATGATGCCCACAAGAAAGCCGATGTATTCCTTGATGCTGATCAGGTTTCACTGGCCATAGGCAAGGGTGGTCACAACATCAAGCTGGCAGGTAAATTATCCGGATACCAGATTGAAGTGTATCGCGTAAATGTTGAAACACAGGATGAGGATGATGTGGAACTGGATGAATTCCTGGATGAAATCGACTCATGGATTATCGATGAATTCAAGAAAATTGGATTGGACTCTGCACGCTCGGTGCTGAGAGCCAGCAGCGAGGATCTCGTTCGCCGCACTGAACTGGAAGAAGAAACCATTCAGCAGGTGAAAGACATTCTGAGAGCTGAATTTGAAGACTGACAGGTGAGGATGCTTTTCATTCCATGAAAAATATCGTCGCCACAGCGGTGGAAATATGCAAAGCAATGCCGCATATAGCCGCCGACATAGCGAATAAACAGGTTTAGTTCCGCCGGCCCGCATGCCGTCGGAACCAAACCCGGATATTCCGAATTGGCATTGCAGAGGATAAAACGTAAATTTGAAAACCAAACATGGCGGAATACCGTTTAGCAAAAGTTGCCAGCGAGCTTAATCGCAGTTATCAGATTCTGGCTGAAACCCTGAAAGGAAAGGGTTTTAGTGTAGAAGCAAAACTTACTACCAAAATAACCGAGGAAATGTACCAGGTACTGGTGCAGGAATTTGCCGCGGACAAAAGTGCCCGTGAAGAGGCCAACAAACTCAAATCAAACAGGGACGCAAAACCTACGCCTCCCCCTCCTGTCGCAAAAGCACCCGTAGCCAGGCCGGAAGAACCAGAACCCGTTACCCCTCCGCCTGCAAAGCAGGAAGTCGTTACCGCTGCCCCGGTTGAAGAAACCGAAAAAATTGAAGCCCGAAAAGAGGAATTGAGCGGCCCGAAAATATTAGGCAAAATCGATATTGCTCCCAAAAAGGGTAAAACTGCCAAGAACGAAGAAAAAACTATCGAAAAAAAGGTTGATAAAAAGGCAGAAACACCCCCTGTGGTTGAACCGGAAAAACTTCCTGAACCTGAAGTGACGGCGGCTCCTGAGGTAATCGCAGAAGAAACTGAAGAAGAGGTAGAAAAGGTAGAAACCAAATTTGAAAAACTGTCCGGACCCAAAGTGCTCGGTAAGATCGATCTTCCCAAAGATTCACCCAGCGGGGTAAAGAATCTGGCAGACGAAGCCCGGGACGATCTAAGGGAAAAACGCAAGCGCAAACGCAAAAAAGTGGGCGGCGAAAAAGTAGCCGTTCAGGATAAAATTAAGGAAGAGGAGCGCATTGCCAAAGAAAAGGAAAAGAGCACCGACCCTAAAGCTGAAATATCCCAAAAAGATGTCCGCAGCAAGGTAAAAACCACCATGGGCAAAATGGGTGGTGCAGGTCAGACTCGCGGCCTAAAACAAAAACTCAAAACCCAGCGCAAAGAAGCCCGTGCCTTTGAACGCATGGAGGAAAGAGATCGTCTTGAGAAAGAAAGTAAAATCATTAAGGTAACGGAATTCCTCACTGCCAATGACCTTGCGAGTCTGATGAACATGGCAGTAACCAAGGTAATATCGGCATGTTTCTCTCTGGGTATGATGGTGAGTATCAACCAGCGACTTGACGCTGAAACCATTCAGCTGGTGGCCGGTGATTTTGGTTTTGAAGTGGAATTTGTAGATGCAGAAGCACAGCTGGAGGTAGAAGAGGATGAAAATGATGCTCCGGAAGATCTGAAACACCGTCCGCCCATTGTTACGGTAATGGGTCACGTAGATCATGGTAAAACTTCATTGCTGGATTATGTGCGTAAAGCCAATGTAATTGCCGGTGAGGCGGGTGGTATTACACAACATATAGGGGCTTATGAAGTTACCCTGGCCGACAACCGCAAAATCACCTTTCTGGATACACCCGGTCACGAAGCATTTACCGCCATGCGTGCCCGCGGTGCCAAAGTTACCGATATCGCCATTATTGTAATTGCGGCAGACGACAGCGTGATGCCACAGACCAAAGAAGCCATTGCACACGCACAGGCAGCAGGCGTTCCTATGGTTTTTGCATTCAATAAAATTGATAAGGAAGGTGCTAATGCCGATAAAATCCGCGAACAGCTGGCCGGCATGAATATTCTGGTAGAAGACTGGGGTGGCAAATTCCAGTGCCAGGAAATTTCCGCTAAAAAAGGCCTGAACGTTGATAAACTACTGGAAAAAGTACTGCTGGAAGCAGAAATCATGGAGCTCAAGGCCAACCCTAAACGCAAAGCCAAAGGCACGGTGATTGAAGCCACCATGGAAAAAGGCCGCGGTATTGTATGCAGTATGCTGGTGCAAACAGGCACGCTGCGTGTGGGTGACAACATGGTTGCAGGCCCCCACTATGCCAAAGTACGCGCCTTGTTCAACGAACGCGGAAATAAAATAGATTTTGCCCCGCCAAGCACTCCTGTGAAAATGCTGGGCTTCAGCGAAAACCCAACTGCAGGTGACGTTTGGGTGGTGATGGCCGAAGAGAGTGAAGCCAAAGAACTTGCCACCAAGCGCATGCAGCTTGTTCGTGAGCAAGGTATACGAACCAAGCGCCACATTACCCTGGATGAAATCGGACGCCGTTTGGCAATTGGCAACTTTAAGGAACTGAAAATCATCGTTAAAGGTGATGTGGATGGATCCGTAGAGGCCCTTTCCGACGCCCTGCTGAAACTCAGCACCGAAGAGGTAATGGTTTCTGTTATTCACAGCGGTGTAGGTCAGATTTCAGAAAGCGACGTACTGCTGGCTTCTGCTTCTGATGCCATTATTGTTGGTTTCCAGGTGAGGCCGAGCGCCAAGGCGCGTCAACTGGCTGAACAGGAAGAAATCGATATACGCCACTACTCCGTAATTTATCAAGCCATAGAAGAGGTGAAAAGCGCCATGGAAGGCATGCTTAGCCCCGAAGTGGTTGAGAAAATTGTGGGTAATGTGGAAGTGCGCGAAGTATTCAAAATCAGCAAAGTGGGCAGCGTGGCCGGTTGTATGGTTACCGACGGCAAAGTGGAACGCAAGAACAAAATACGCGTTATCCGCGATGGTGTGGTGATTCATACCGGCGAACTCGCATCACTGAAACGCTTTAAGGACGATGTGAAAGAGGTACTGCGCGGCTTTGAATGCGGTTTGCAGATAGAGCGTTTCAACGATATTGAGGTAGGCGATTATCTCGAGGTATACATTGAAGAACAGGTAAAACGTACCCTGTAAAAATGTAGCATGCGTTTATTACCACTGCTTGCTTTTGCATTTGGGATTTTTTTATCCGGCTGCGTTTGCGACAGCCCAATGAGTACGCAGTATGTCAGCGGGATTCATCAGGTATATTTTGCCGATTCAGTAGCCAATATTGCAGAACCGGTCATTCAGTTTACCTATGAGGTTAACAATGAAAATGGGGCTCATTCCAGTAAAAAGGCGGGGTGTATTGGCCAACGAAAAGATCTGCGAATCAGTATTAGTTCTTTTGTGCTTTCAGACAGTGTAAGAGTCACCTGCAACAAAGATTTACCGGGGACACCCGCCGGTGAAAACCTGGAAGGCAATCCGTATGTGGAGGTAGTAAAGATAAAAAATGCCCCCGACGATGATGAGCAACTCAGAACCTATTCTTTTATATCCAACTGGACTGTATCGACATGGAAGAGTATGCCCGACACAGCCATACTAACCTTCCGATTCAAACTTAATACCGGTGATAATATCACTAAACACAACAAGGTTGTTTTTATCAAATAAAAAAGGCCGCTTTGGACGGCCCTTCAATTAGTTTTCATTTCGTAAATTACAACTCGTCTTCGTTGAAGAAATAATCTTCATCGGTGGGATAATCACTCCAGATTTCTTCTATGCTTTCGTAGGGTTCACCGTCATCTTCCAGTTCCTGCAGATTTTCAATCACCTCGAGAGGTGCGCCGGAACGAATGGCGTAATCGATAAGCTCGTCTTTGGTAGCAGGCCATGGAGCGTCATCCAGATAGCTTACAAGTTCTAATGTCCAGTACATATTTTTATTGGTCCTATTGTCTCGCGAAAGTACACTTTTTTTTGAAATTTCAAAATCTTTTGATTTTTGTTAAAAAAAACGGTCTGAAAAGGGCTGTTTTTATCTATTTGATTGAATATATGAGTTTTATACCATGATAAAATCTTTGTAATTAGTACGAACTTTGTCCCATGCACCCAGACTGGCAGGATGACCTGCATCAGTATTGTGAAAAACACAGCAGTCCCGAACCGGAATTGCTGCAAAATCTAACCGCTTATACCTGGCGTAACACTACCAACCCCCGCATGTTGAGTGGGCAGCTACAGGGCCGGTTTTTATCTATGATTGCTTCATTGATACAGGCGAAATGCATCCTGGAAATCGGAACTTTTACGGGATATTCTGCGCTTTGTCTGGCGGAAGGCCTGGCACCCGAAGGAATTCTCCACAGCGTAGAAGCCAGTACTGAAATGGCCTGGAAGGCCGAACAATGGGTGAATAAACATGCCCATAAAGGGCAAATAATAATCCACGCCGGTGAAGCATTGGATGTGATTCCCAAACTCCAAATTCACCCCGATTTGATTTTTGTGGATGCCGATAAGCAACAATATTCCGAATACCTGCATTGCTGTCTGCCCATTTTGAAACCCGGTGGTGTTTTGCTGTTTGACAATACCCTCTGGAGCGGGCGCGTACTAAACAGTGAAGACTGCCTGCATGACCCCGATACGCGCCACATGCACAATTTCAATCAAATGGTAGCCGAAACACCCGGATTAGAAGTGGTTATGCTACCACTCAGAGACGGTCTTACCATGATAAGGAAAACACAATCCTGAGGATTGCTAACAGGTAAGACTTCAGAAGATAATCCTATCAGCCCCTCAGTTTATCCAGCAAATCACTGAGTTGTTCAGCTTCAGCATCACCCAGGTGCACCATCAGCGGCTCCAACTTATGAACCTCAGGATCAGTCAGTTCCAACACCTGTAAACCTTTTTCGGTGATGCAAATATTCATTTTACGGCGGTTTACTTCGTCAATAGTTCTGCTAATCAACCCCTGTGTGCACATGCGATCACACAACCTGGTCAAATCGGGGTTTTTATCCAACATTACCGATTTTATCTCACCGGGGTTTGCCGACTTTGGATATTTGCCCCGTAAAATGCGAAGCACATTGTATTGCTGAAGTGTGATGTGATGGGTTTTGATAATTTCCCTTAACCTGGCGTTGGCCCAGTTGGCCGTAAAGATGATATTCACCAGCGCCTTATGCTGTGCTGATGTAAAACGGGTTTGTTTTATTTCATCTTCCAGTTTCATCTCTTGACTATAAAATGTTTGCGAGTTTAATGAATTTATGCGAGTCCACAAGCAAGCATCTCCTTAAATTTGCCACCATGAATTTTGCCAATACCCTTTCGTTTGCCGAAGAACAGGACAAGGCGGACGGTTTGGTTGCATTTAGAGATGAATTCTGGTTTCCCACAGCAGAAAACGGCAATTCTCTTATCTATTTCTGCGGTAACTCACTGGGGCTGCAACCAAAAACCGCCGGGCAATACTTACAGGCGGAGCTGGATGACTGGCAAAAATGGGGTGTGGAAGGCCATTTTCACGGCAAAAAACCCTGGTTTCATTACCATAAGTTTCTAACCGACCATACCGCAGAACTGGTGGGGGCAATGCCTCATGAAGTGGTAGTCATGAATCAGCTTACCGTGAATCTTCACCTGTTAATGGCAAGCTTTTACAGGCCGAATGAAGAACGATACAAAATCATCATGGAGGCAGGCGCTTTCCCCAGCGATATGTATGCCGTACAAAGTCAGGTAGAGTTTCATGGATTTGATTATGATGAAGCGGTAATTGAACTAAAACCACGTGAAGGCGAACACACCCTGCACACCGAAGATATCATTGCTGCCATTGAGGAACATGCCGATCAACTGGCACTGGTATTTTTCAGCGGGGTACAATACTATACAGGGCAGTATTTCAACATTCCTGCAATTACGGAAGCTGCACACAAAGCAGGGGTTCCTGCAGGATTTGATCTGGCCCATGCCGCGGGAAATGTAGCCCTGAAACTTCACGAATGGAACGTAGATTTTGCTGCTTGGTGCAGTTATAAATACTTGAACAGTGGGCCAGGCAATGTGTCTGGGGTATTTATCCATGAACGTCATGCACTCAACCCCGATACTCCGCGTTTGTCAGGGTGGTGGGGCTATCGCGAAGACAAACGCTTTCTCATGCAGCGCGGATATGAACCCGAACCAGGAGCCGCCGGCTGGCAACTCTCCAACGCACCGGTTTTCGGTATGGCCGTACACGCTGCCAGTCTGGAAATTTTTCACCGAGCCGGCATGCAGAACCTGGCAGAAAAAAGCCGCAGACTTACCGCCTACCTTGATTTTACCTTGAAGGACTGCCGCAGCCAAAACACTGATTTACGTTACAGCATCATCACCCCGGATAACGAGCGCGGCTGCCAGATCAGTCTACTAACCGATGAAAACGGGAAAAAACTGTTTGATCACCTCACAAAAATGGATATTGTTGCTGATTGGCGAGAACCCAATGTAATAAGAATGGCCCCCGTACCATTATACAACAGCTTCACCGACGTTTGGAAACTGGGTCAGGCCCTGCTAAGCTTCAAGATTTCTTAGCACGGAAGCGTTTCTTCCAAAGCTGCTTTACGATACCATCCTTCAATCCCACGTTGGGAGCGTATATTTCATGGATATTACAGCTTTCCATAATCTGTATGAAAATACTACCTGCATGGTTGATTACTTCTGCCCTGTCAGGATTTAATTTTAGCTCGTATACCCTATCGTGGTGGCTGAGCGACTCTATATAAAAATGAGTGCTTTTTAAATGGTGCAGGTTCAGGGCCTCGCCGGATGCAGTTCCCGCCAGGGCATGCAATTTCACGATATTGCCCCCGGTTCCAATGGCTTTTACGGTTTCACCCGCAGGTAATGGCAATTCCGAAAGCCATTTGAGCATACGCTGAACTTCTGTTGGCTTTACCTTGCCCTCTCGCATTCTCACCGTACCAATATTAAAACTCTCGTACTGCTTAATCTTTCCATTTCGAATAAAACTGATTTCTGTACTTCCTCCCCCCACGTCAATGTGCAGAAAAGTACTCTTTCCCGGCAAACTGTCAAGAATTGCCGCCTGAACCAGTCTACTCTCCTCCTTGCCGCTGATGATGTCTATTTTTAACCCCGTAATTTTACGGATGTCTTTGGCAAGTTTTTCACCATTCTCGGCATCTCTCATGGCGCTGGTAGCGCAAACTCGCACAGCGTCTACATTGTATATCTCCAGCAGCAATGCAAACGATTGCATGGCTTTTATCAGCAAATCTGCTTTTCTCCTGCCAATTTCCTTGTTTTTGAATACATCATCCCCCAAACGCAGCGGCAAACGGGTAAACTCTACCGATTTAAAATCCGTATCCTGCAAATCTTCGTGCAGGGGCCTTCCTATGTAAAGCCGTACAGCATTGGATCCGATATCAATGGCAGCTATTTTCACAAGGGCAAATTAACGGGATTTTGAAAATCAGTTTTTATCATCTTGCCCACACTTCAGTAACTAAATTAGGTTAAAATATTCAAACTAAAAATTAAACGCTTTTTAATCTTATTGTTGTTTTTTGATTTTGAAAGTGTACTTTTGACACACCGAGTAAAATCTTATGATGAAAAAACATACTATTATTCTTTTTCTGCTGCTGTTTTCAGGCCTTTTACCGGCTCTGGCGCAGAACTTAACCCTTACCGGTAAGATTAAGAGTCAGGAGGGCAATGCCATTGAAGGGGCAGTTGTTAAAACCGGAAGTACCACTGTCATAACGGATAAAAATGGCAATTATGCGATTAGTCTTGCTGAGGGTGTACATCAAATGACTGTTTCTGCAAAAGAGTACAAGCCTTTTTCTCAAACAGTTGTGGTAAAACCTGGCCAAAATGCACTACCTGATTTCATTCTGAGTTTGGGTGCAGATGAGATGGATCCTGTGGTCATCATAGGTTACGGTACATCAACAAAAAGAGACCTAACCGGATCTGTCACCTCACTCAAAGGGGCTGAGGTACAAGATATGCCAACCCCCAGCTTCGAAGCTGCCATTCAGGGTAAAGCCCCCGGTGTTCAGATTACTACAGGCAGTGGTGTTGCCGGTTCCGGTTCACTGGTGCGGATTCGTGGTGTAGCATCTATCTCTGCCGCCGGCGACCCTCTGTATATTGTGGATGGTATTCCTATTTCCCAAAACTATTTTGTCAATGGCAATAACGGCGGTTTCAACAATAACCCATTGGCTACATTAAACCCTGAAGATATTGAATCCATTGAAATTTTAAAGGATGCAGCAGCCACCTCAATTTATGGTTCCAGGGGTTCAAACGGCGTTATTTTGATTACTACTAAACGTGCCAAAAAAGGGGGACTTAAGTTTGATTTCTCATCCCGCGTAGGAACATCTCAGCCCACATTCAAGCCGCAGATGTTAAACAGCAGTCAGTTTTTACAGCTGTATCAGGAAGCATGGGAAAATGATGGTGGAACCGGCCGTGCGCCGTTACCCAACAATATTTCCTGGGAAGAAGCCCTTAAAACCAATACCAACTGGGTGGATGAAACCATGGGAGTGGGTCTGAAGCAAATGTATTCTTTAGGTACTACCTACAGAAAAAACAAGTTTGGCGCTTACCTGGGACTTACCCATGATAACAATGGCAGCTTTGTCATTGGCAGCCGATACAAACGCAGCTCTGCGCGTTTAAACCTCGATTATGAACCCATCAAAAACCTGACAATTAGCTTGAGTTCGTCGTATACACAAGGCATCAACAACCGTGTAGACGGTGCCTGGAGCGGGGGATTTGGTGCTGCTATGAGTACAGCATTGCCCATTTATCCCATTTACGATACCACAGGTAATTTCTGGAGACCCGGAAACGGTGGCCTGAACCCGGTTGCAGTGAGAAAACTCAAGGATTGGAGAACCACAGAAAACCGCACCATCAATAACTTCAAAGCTTCTTATAAAATCTCTGATAAATGGGTAGTATCTGCATTTGGAGCCATCGATAACATGGACTTCTTCGAAGATATCTATGAGCCAAAAGCCCTTATCAACACCAACCATGCGGGCATAGCCAAACGCTCACCCAGAAGTACATTCAACTATAACTACAACCTGATTACCAACTATAATATTCTGAATACTGACAAACAAACCTTGGACGCCATGGTGGGAACTGAATTTCAGAAATCAATCGTAAGATCCAGCTTCATTGAAGTGAGCGACATGAATCATGCCTTGTACAAGGGTGAAACAGGCGGTGAAAATTCTAGCCGATTAGAACGCAAAAACGCAACTGAAGCATTTGCGTTCGCGTCCTACTTCCTGCGCATGAACTACAAGCTTAGGAATAAATACATTTTCCAGTTTACCATGCGCTCAGATGGCTCTTCACGTTTCGGGCCCAACAATGCCTATGGATTTTTCCCTGCCGTATCCGGCGCCTGGGTTATCAGCGATGAGAATTTTATGCGCAATTACCGCAGGAATAATTTCCTGAAAATTAAGGCAGGTTTTGGCAGAACCGGAAACACCCCCAACGAAAACTACGCATGGCGTGGAACCTTCACTCCCCCTCAAAACTCCTTTGGTTATAATGGTAACCCCAGCATTTTCCCAACCAGACTCGAGAATCCTGATTTAAAATGGGAAACTTCCGATGTGCTGGATATCACGCTGGAAGGCGGACTCATGAAAAATAGAATTACATGGGAGGTCTCTTATTACAATAAAACCACCAATGGTGTGATTCTGGACCTAGCCGTTCCGCGCTCCCTGGGCTTCTCGTCATACTACGACAACGTAGGGGCAGTTCGCAATGCTGGATTGGAATTCTCTTTCACCTCGCGTAACATTGTTAAAAAACTATTCACCTGGACTACTCAATTTAACATCGCCAGAAACTATAATGAAATATTGAATATCGGGGTATACACGCAGGATGCAGTATCCGGTGGAACCAATGATACCCGGGTGGTTGTTGGGCAACCCATTGGAACAAACTATCTGGTTCGTTTCTCCCGTGTAGATCCGGCAACCGGAAGGCCTGTTTATCTGGATAAAAACGGCAATGAAACCTTTACTTGGACAAACAATGACCGTGTAGCGGTAGGAAGCGTTCTACCGAAGGCCGTTGGTGGTTTAACCAATAATTTCACCTGGAAAAACTGGAACCTTAGCTGTCTGTTCGTCTATAAAATTGGTGGCAACATTTATAACTCCAGCGCAAAAAGACAAAACGGAGTAGTTACTGACTGGAATATGACCACGGATTATTTTGATCGCTGGCAACAACCCGGTGATATTGCCAAATATCCCAAATTGTCTATGCAGACAAGCCAATATGGCCTGCCTCCTGACCCATACCAATACAACACAACCCTGTTTCTGGAAGACGGCAGCTATCTGCGCCTGCGAAACCTTTCCATCGGCTATCGCATACCGGCCAAATGGTTTGGAAAAAGCATTCAATCCAGCCGCATCACTTTCACCGGTACAAACCTGCTAACCTTCACCAAATTTTCGGGTGGGGATCCCGAAATTGCTCGTGATTTTGAAAATCCTGCTGACCGTAATATGAGCTCCAACATTACTTACCTCACCGCTCCTCAGGAAAAATCGTATAACCTAACCCTTAACCTCACTTTCTGATGAAAAATAAATTCAACTCCTATATAATCGCAGTGGCCTTGGGCGTAAGTACCCTGGGCGTTTCCTGCAAAAAAATGCTGGATCTGAAGCCCGAAAACCTTACCCTGGCTGACGATGCGTTGAAAACAACCGCTGATGTTCAGGCACTGCTGAATTCTTGCTACGATGAATTTGCCAACCTGATGAACGGTTCGGTTCAAAATCTTCATGAACTACTGGGTGAGAACGTAGCTCAACCTCAGAATTCTGCGGGTAGTCTTTATTATACCGTTTGGAATCGTGGTACTTTTTCTTTCAGAACCGCAGACAGAGAATACCTTGATTTTTACAACTGTATCCTGCGTATCAATACCATTTTTGAACGCATAGACGACGTATCCGACATGACGCCCGAAAACAAAAAACGCATTCTTGCAGAAGGTAGTTTTTTACGCGCATGGTGTCACTGGGAACTGGTCAAACTGTGGGCTCAACCCTACGGATATACCGCCGATAATTCTCATCCCGGGGTTCCTATTCGTTTAAAAGCCGATAAAAACATTGAACTGCGAAGCAGTGTTGGGGCAGTGTATAACCAAATACTCGCCGACCTGGACGCTGCCATTGCAGACTTACCTGCAGACAACAACAACTACGCCACTACAGACGCCGGAAAAGCCCTCAAAGCCAAGGTTTTATTCATCATGAATGACTTTGCAGGAGCAAAAACACTGGCTGACGACATCCTTGGAAACGCCAAATATTCATTCTCAGACAGTTTCTCCAGGTTTGTTAAAGGGGCACCTGAAGAAATCATTTTCCAGCTCATCAGTACCGGGAACAGCGATAACCGCGGTGGTGGTTTTATCAACAACTATCGTTCAGACAATAACCCCAACCCTGTTCTTAAACCCACTGCCGATTTTGCGAAGATTGCCATGCATGGATATGACAAGCGAAGCGCATTTTATGAAGTAAAAAACAAGGGCAAAGCCAATGAATTTTATTTATGTCATAAATTTGACAAAGATGTTTTCAATGTTCCCTTACTTCACTTAACAGATATGCTGCTCATGCGTGCCGAATGTATTGCTGAAACGGGTGGCGATAAAAGCATTGCCATCGCAGATATTGATAAAATCCGCAAACGTGCATATGACAGCACATGGACTTCCATCGACCCATTGATAAGCGTATCTGCACTGAAAGATTCTATCCGCTTGCAGCGAAGACTCGAAATGGCTTTTGAAGGTGACTGGACCCTGCAACTGAGAAGAAGAGGTGCAAAAGGTGAAAATATCAAAATAAGAAACAGCGACTGGAACTGCCCCGGCATGCTGATTCAGTTCCCACAAAGTGAAAATACGGCAGGATTTATTTTTAACACAGAAGGAGGATGTAACTAATGAAAAATATCATTCAAATAGCAGCCCTGAGTTTTTTACTCGTAACAGTAATAGGTGGCTGCAAAAAGAAAAACCGGGATCTTGAAGGGCCTTCAAGCAAACTAGAGGGTATTCAGGATGTATGGGTTTTGGATCAGGTACAACAGCTAGACCCATCAAACAAGGATTTAATCATTGATGTGACCGATGCATTCAAGGATTCTACCCCCATTGAACTCGATGTTAATTCATCTGATTTCTCTTACGCTTTTAACCGATCTAATCCCTTATTTCTGGGAACCAGCGGTACCTGGAAATTTGATGATAATCAATTCCCAACCCAAATAGAGATGAGCGGCGATGCAGGGGTAGAGACTGTGAAACTTCTCCAAACCATCAGGACGGTAGATCCAAAACTCAGAATTCAGCTCACCCGCTATTGTGGCGGTGGCACAACCAGCACCATTTACCAATTTAGCTTTACAAGAAAATGAAAAAATATAGTTTTTCAATTTTGGCAGGAATCCTCATGGGATTTTTTTCTGTAAATGTATACGGACAAGCTGCCTTTCTGGATAAACCGGACGAATTTGATCCCGCAAAACCCTGTAAAATTATGGTTAACCTCAAGTTGACCAAAAATGACTATGGCATTGTTGATATTGCAATGACTGAAGACATGTACCTGTGGATCTGGAAACCCAAGGAACATCCCGCTGGCCACCCCATGGCCAACGGAACCGGCTCTGCAGCATGGAAAAGCAGCAATGAGGCCCTTAAAATGACCAAGGAATCTGAAGGCGTTTACAGCTATACATTTACACCAACCACTTTCTTTGAGTGCGATGCTGCAGCTGTTTATAAAGAAGATTTTCATTTCCTTGTAAAACCCAAAGACGGCGGTGGATACGGAGATCCTGACAAGAAAACCGAAGATTTAACCATTTCGGTAGATCCACCATCAGGTCCGGTAGTAAAAATCCAAACCATTCCGGTAGGAAAAGGCACAAAAAAAGACACCATGATTACCACTACAGCTGATGTATTTAGTATCATATACAATAACACTGCAGAAGAGAAAGTAAGCATGCAAAATGCCACAGATTTGTATGTGTTTCCCATTGCTTACGATGCAGCAGGAACCGCCTACAGGATTGCTTCTAATGCAAAACGCGTTGGGGATTTTCCGCAACTAAAAATGAAGCAGACCGCCAAGGGAATCTTCCAGTTCAGTATTATTCCGGAAAAGTTTTTCAAAATACCTGCAAGCACCAAAATCTATCGCATAGAATACCAAATTGTGAAACCCAATCTGGTGAACTCCAATGATGCTATTGATGACCTAATGATTTATCAGTTCAACCAGGGCGGTTGCTGAACAATTCATAACCCAAAAAGAAAAGGCTGTCATTCGACAGCCTTTTCTCATTATGTTGGTGCTTGTGAGATTCTGTACTATTTCAATTGAATAACTTTATAAGCCCAGGGGCCGAGTTTTTTGCCCGGGGTACCCATCAATAGCGCACCTTTTGGAATCTTAATACGCTTTTTATATGCGCTTTCTGAAAGGTTTAGGCAAACCCAATAAGTATGTTCTTTATTGCCCCGGGTAAATACCAGCAGATTAGGGGACTTTTGGGGAATGAATGATATGTTGTTTGACGCTGCTGATGTGCCAAGTCCGTGGTACTTCCTTAAATCACAAAGCAAGGAGTAAAATCCGAAGTAATTAAAATCATGGCGTTTTTGTATCGTGTCTTTTTCAAAGAAACGCAGTCTGCGATTATTTCCATATTCCTGACCGGTATATAAAAGTGGTATACCGGGAGCAGTGAAAGTAAACACTGCCATGGCTTTCCATGCATCTTTCATTCTTTCAAATTCGGTTCCATTCCAGCTGTTTTCATCATGATTGGTAATGAAGTTCATGCTGTAAACATTAACCGGAAACTTTTTCAGCTTGTTAGACAGGGTTGTATCAAGAAATGTGGCTTTGCGTTTTCCCTTGGCAACCTGGTTCATAACATGATGTAATTCCCAGCCATAATAAGCGTTAAACGCTCCCTTAAATTGCGCCATGTCGTGCTCTTCGGACTCTGCGAGCATGAAGATGGGTTTTACCGTTTCAATTTCTTTTCTGGCTGCATCCCAAAAATCAGCCGGAACGCTCATGGCTACATCACACCTGAAACCATCGATATCGCATTCTTTAACCCAATATTTCATATCCTGGATCATCGCCGCTCTCATTTCCTGGCTGCCATAATTCAGGTCTGCCACATCAGTCCAGCCCATGCTATTGCCTTCCTCATTCAGCGGATCGGTGATATTGCCATTTTTATCTTTTGTATACCAGTCAGGATGCGCGGCAATCCATGGATGATCCCATGCGGTGTGATTACCAACCCAGTCCAGAATCACTTTCATTCCCATTTCATGGCAAAGTTTTACCACAGATTTAAATTCCTGCAGGGTACCAAAATCCGGATTAACCTGGGTATAATTCCTGATAGAATAAGGACTTCCCAGATAACGCAACTTTTCAGCAGGTTCTTTGATATCTTCCACGAAAAGATCGCCCTTGGCTTTGCGTTTTTTCTCACCAATGGGCTGCACAGGCATAAACCACAGTACATTTACCCCTAGCCCCTTTAATTGGCGTAATTCCTGCTTAAATGACGCAAGGGTACCTTCTGGCGTATGGTGGCGTAAATTCACCTCGTAAATAATGGGATTTTCGGGCCAGTCTGCAGGTTGTGCAATCACTGAATTGAACCCAAGCGCGAGCATTCCGGCTAAAAGTATTATGTGCTTTTTCATGTTATTTATTCGAGTAAATGAAGATGGCCGATTGATGGGGTTTCAGCATTGTTCCTTTGCGCATACCCAATAATTCTGCGCTGTCCATATTAGACCAAACGGCTATTTGTTTATGGCTAAAAATATCGATAGTTTTTTGAAACCCATCAAGTTCCATAGGTTTTTTGCCTCTGTTTATGGCCATTACAGCCATTTCATTCAGGTACCTGCGGCAAATCACAACCTGCGAATCATTGTAGCTCAAAACCTTATAATCTCCGTAGCACAGGGCCATGCTGCCCGTTCTGAGTTTGGCCAGTTCTGCTATTTTTGTTTTAAATTGAGATTGCTGCGAGGTTAAGCTATCAAACTGCATCATGTTTCTGTTTCCCGGATCATTGCCTCCTGTCATACCAATCTCATCGCCATAATAAACCACAGGGATGCCGGGTGCGGAAAACAACCACGTATAAAAATGAAGAAATTTCTGGAATGCAGAATCGTTCTTCAGGGGCAAATCACCTAGATGTCCCATCTTTTTCCCTTCGTTCCAAGGTGTTTTGCCGGTTATGGTGCCATCGGCATAAGACATAAACCTGGGTTTGTCCTGGTTGCCGGTGATATTGCCCATAAGGTGATGATGTCCGTATTGACCTATGCTTCGCAGTTGCTCCGTTACCAGTCCGGTTAAGGAACCATTCCAGGCAAAGGTTCTCAGCATCGCATCATACAGGTTAAAATCAAACTGCGCATCGAGCAATCCATGGCCCAGATATGAACCAATCAACTTGGTGTTGCCATAGGTTTCTCCAATCTGGTATATACGTTGGTTTCTAGCAGGTTCAATTTCCGTGCGAATTTTGGCGGTGAGCAATCTTGTGAAATTATCAGGTATATGCTTTGTTGCATCGTGCCTAAAACCATCAAAATCAAATGTCCTAAGCCAATACAGGGCAGAATCTACCATGTAGGTTGCCACTTCGGGCCTTCCCAAATCCAGGGTTGGCAGAAATGTATCGAACCATGTCGTTAAACGCTGCTCATCCCACAATTCCGTGTTCATTCGCCCATCGGGTAAATACAAGGGCGTAACCCAATCAGGATGCTGCCTGTAAATAGGGTGTTCTTTGTGCACATGATGAGCCACATAATCCAGGTAAACGTTATTGTTACGGCTATGCGCTTCAGACAGCATTTGTTTCAGGGCTGATGCGTTTCCAAACCTTTCATCAATGAGCGTATTGGAAACGGGCCAGTAACCATGGTAGCCACTGAACTTCACATGCGGATCAGGAAAATCTCCCCATGCGCCCTTGGGATTTTTAGAAATAGGGCTAATCCAGATGGCATTCATCCCCATGCTGTCGAAATATCCGGACTGTATCTTTTGCGTTATACCCTGTATATCTCCACCTTGAAAATTGGTCCTGAGCGTTACCTGGGGATGGTTCAGCGGTTTATCGTTGCTTTTTGCACCGTTGTTAAAGCGGTCAACAAACGCAAAGTACATAACGGTTTTTTCCAGATCTTCCCGTGAAAGTTGCTTTGGGTCCGTTACGGGTATTCCATATTCAAGCGGAATCAACAGATCGTTTCCGTGTACAAATTCCGTTGCACAAAACACCCTGATAAAGCTTCTCTTGATTGACTTAGCATCTGCGGGGATGGTTAATTCCGGATTGGACCACTGTACCACCCTGTTTTTATCCTGACTATTAACAGTCTGATAAATAATCTGATTATCCCATAGGGCAATAACATGAAGTTTTTCAGTCTTTAGTGGCTGCTCGAAATGCAAATGCAATGCTTGATTTTCCCATTTCGCTACGATGTGCGGAACAGGCCTGCTTTCAGCCACAGTTAATACGGAATTCTCGCCCCCAAAACCATTGCTCCTTCTGTTGGGATTGGAAACATCAAATACACCTTTCCCATCTGCCACAAACTGATATCCATATTCCCCCGGATCCAGTGAAAGGGTAGTCTGATAAACGGTATCACTGATTTTTTGTAGCGGGTGCGATTTTGAATTCCAGGCATTAAAATCGCCTTTCACAAAAATACCCTTTTCCACTTTTCCCTTATAGGTGAGGGTTACAGGTATAATAACCGTTTTTTTCAATACCCAGTCACAGCGCTTACTATTCTGAAGATTTACGAGGGTAACCGCATTAAGAACACCATTCTTGGGAGAAACCACCCTAAAAGCTTGGTTCACCATGGAAGTATCTGATGAAAGACCCGGCAGCAAGGAAAGTTCTCCGGTTTTGTCAGTTGAACCCGCAACCACCACACCCACCTTCTGATTCGGAAAAATATCGCCCGTGTATAGCGTGGTGGTATCACCGGCAAGCCATGCCGGCATCACAGGTGTGGAAGGATGTAAATAGGTAATCCACACTGTTTTCTTTCTTACAATTCCGCAAGAGAATAGAAAAACAGTAAGAAAAACTACCGATATAATTTGCTTTGCCCTTTTCATGAAGCAGAAACCGGATTTGACTGAGGCAAATGCTTTTCAATTCCGTTGATTACAGCACTGGTATCGGGTCCTGAAGTATTGGTAACCTGCACACCATCTCCCGCTATATGGATGTAAAACAGATTTTCCCTGAATCTCAGGTTAAATGTCAAAGACTTCCACTGATTGGGAAGCGCCGGGTTGAAGTGCAGTTTTCCATTTTTTACCCGAATGCCTGCAAATCCCTTGCTAATGGTCATCCAGGTACCTGCCATGCTGGTAATATGGCAACCGTCGCACGTATCGTTGTTGATATCATTTAAGTCCAGGCGTGAGGTGCGCAGGTAAAATTCATACGCTTTTTCATGGTTGCCAATCTTATTGGCCAAAATGCTATGAATACAGGGCGACAAAGAAGATTCATGCACAGTGTACTGCTCGTAAAAATCAAAATGCCTGCGGTGTGCATCTGCGTCAAAGTCATCCTCAAAGAAATAAAAACCCTGCAGCACATCGGCCTGTTTTATGTAACAACTTCTAAGGATCCGGTCCCAACTCCAGTGTTCCACAATGGGACGCTGCGAAGCGGGCAAATCACTAACCGGGATTAGTTCTTTATCCAGAAATCCATCCTGCTGCAAAAACACATTTTGGTCCGAATCGAAAGGAAAATACATATTGGCCTGAATGTGTTTCCAGTTAGACACTTCCTCGGTACTCAGGGCAGTTTTGCCGGAAATCGCATTCATTGCTGAAGGATTGGCAGTTTTTAGCCATTCACACTGTTCGGCAGCATAACGCATGCACCAGGATGCAATATAATTGGTGTACCAGTTATTATTGACGTTGTTTTCAAACTCATTTGGCCCTGTAACACCCAGCATCACAAACTTCTTTTTATCGTTGGACCAATTTACCCGCTGGGCCCAGAATCGGGCAATACCAATAAGCACCTCAAGACCATGTGAGGCCATGTAATCAGCATCTCCGGTGTAATTGATGTAGTCGTAAATGGCATAAGCAATGGCACCGTTACGGTGAATTTCTTCGAAGGTTATTTCCCATTCGTTGTGGCATTCCTCCCCATTCATGGTGACCATAGGATACAATGCCGCTCCGCCTGAAAAACCGAGTTTCTCAGCATTTTCAATGGCTTTAGGCAATTGCTGATACCGGTATAACAGCAAATTTCGTGAAACCTCCGGTGAGGCAGTGCCCAGATAAAATGGAATACAATAGGCTTCCGTATCCCAATAAGTGCTGCCACCGTATTTTTCACCTGTAAATCCTTTTGGACCAATATTCAGGCGGGCATCATCCCCATTGTAGGTCTGGAATAACTGAAAAATATTGAATCGGATACCCTGCTGAGCGGCATCATCACCTTCAATCAGAATATCCGCCTGCTTCCAGATATCAGCCCAGCCATGTATTTGCTCCTCGAGCAACTGTTCAAATCCGGTATCAACTGCGGCAGATATTGTACTTTTTACAATATCTTCGAATTGTGCGGGCTGATGGTACATATCGGTAAGCACCGCCACATATTTTTCAAGTTTCAGGGTTTGCCCGGATTTTAACAGGAGCCGGTAATGCTCCTCGGCCCGCATCTCACCGGATGACAATGTACCCGGAATCATCTCACTTCCCTGCTGAACTTGTGTCTTGGCACCCGCTAATACTTTGAATCCGGTTTTACGGGTTTGCTGACGCACCCATACCACGCCTGCCTTTTCGTAAGCACCGGCTGAAGTCTGTTCCCAGAAAAACTCATCGTAATTGGAATCCTGATTGTAAACTGCACCATCGAGATAACTATTAATAGTGAGCTCACAATCCTTGGTGGCCGCAATTTCCAGGCGAATTACACCCAAATCTTTTCTTGTAATGTGGCAAAACCTTGTCCATTTAAATTGCAACTGATTGCCGTTCTGAAGCTCAATAGTATAGTGCCTCTCAAGCAACCCATGTTGCATATTCAGTTTACGCTGAAATCCCTTGGGCTGAATATGGGCCAAATCAACTGCAACCCCATCCACCGATATGTCTATCCCAATCCAGTTAACCGAATTGAGCACCTTGGCAAAATATTCCGGATACCCGTTTTTCCACCAGCCAACCCTTGTTTTATCGGGATAATACACCCCTGCCAGGTATGAACCTCTAAGGGTTTTACCTGAGTAAGATTCTTCAAAATTGGCACGCTGCCCCATTCGGCCATTACCAATGCTAAACAAGCTTTCGGAAACCTTATGCAATGCAGGATCAAAGCCCTCCTCGATAATATTCCACGGATCTATTTTAATATAATCCTTCATATCATTTAACCATTATTAAGAAAAAAATTGCTGAATAAACTGTGCATCCTTTTCAAGCAGATTGTGCGTACATAAATCTGCCTGATGAAGCTGACCATGCGCAGTTATTCCAAGCACTTTCATACCGGCGGCTTTTGCTGCCAGAACGCCTGCCTCGGCATCCTCAACTACAATACATTCTTGCTGTTGCAGACCGAGAAGCTGGGCGGCCAATATAAAAACTTCAGGATCCGGCTTGGTTTGTTTTACCATATTGCCATCAACAACAGCATCAAAACTATCTATGAGCCTAAGTTTGTTTAAAATAAAATGGGCGTTTTTGGAGCTGCTACCCACTGCGGTTTTAATGCCTGCACTTCTGATATTTTCTAAAAAAGCAACGATTCCCGGCAGTATATCCTTGTCATTCAGCGATTCAATGAGTGTGAGGTAATGTTCATTCTTTTGAACGAGCAGTTTTGCCTTTTCCTCTTCTGTCCTCAGTGCATTGGCCCAGCCAAGAATTCTATCCAGACTTTCCGCCCGGCTCACCCCTTTCAGTTGTTCATTATGTTCTTCGGTGAGATCAAAATTCACCTCTGTTGCAATGCGTCTCCATGACTGATAATGATAAACGGCAGTATCCGTAATCACGCCATCCAGATCAAAGATGACACCGCGTATCATACTTTTTCTATATTGTTGAGCGTTGCCTCTCTTGTCAGGTGATATTTCAGCAATGACATACCTGGGTTTTTATCAATTTTCCCCAGACTGAAACCCTTTTCTACTGCTACCTGCTGAAGAATTTCGGTAAAATAGAAAGCCACTGAGCCCACAAAATGAACCGGAACCTCGCGGAAGTTTGAATAGCAGCAAATGTGAATTTCGGCAAACCTGGAAAGGCCTTCATATACCATTTCCCGAATATAGGCATGTTCCTTGTGGGGCACAATGAAGCGCATAAAGGAGGCAAGAAATACATTGGCCTTATTGGTATTGTATACCTGATGAAAAATTTCTTCTTTTTGCAGTTTGTACTGCTCAAAGAAAGCATCCTGTAACTCTTTAGGAAGTCTTTTATACAGATAATCGGCAATGAGTTTTTTCCCAAAATAGGATCCACTGCCTTCGTCACCCAGAATATAACCCAGTGCAGGCACCTGTTCAGAAACCGAAACCCCATCATAATAACAGCTGTTACTGCCTGTGCCGATTATGCAGGTTATGGCGGGATTTCCATCCCAGGTGGCAAATGCTGAAGCATTTAAATCGTGGTTGACCTCGCAGTGTGCATTGCGAAAAAACTGTACCAGGGCAGATAAAATCACTTCATTACGGTCCGGACTGGAACAACCTGCACCATAAAAGTAAACAGCCGTAGCTTTCGAAGCAACCTGGCTGAGATTCTGATTTCCCCTAAGATGGGTCATAATCTCGTCCGGCTGATGAAAGAACGGATTAAAACCCATAGTGTGCGTTTCCAGCACCTTACCATCATTGTGGTTGATCAGCCAATCGCATTTGGTAGAACCACTTTCAGCTACAATTATCATTAGATTCTAATATCTGCAAACTTAGTGTAATAATTACACATACCCAACCAATACATGTTCAATATTATGAATATTAGCAAAGTCATTATATTTGTGCACCCCCTTGCTATGACTGACCATGCTGTTAATCCCAATGTTTCTGTAGATTGTGTTATTTTTGGTTTTAATAATCAAGAACTGGAAGTTTTGCTGATTGAACGCTCTGCCGGCAACACGGAGAAAGTGGATGAAATTAAAGCCCTGCCCGGAAATCTTATTTATGAAGATGAAAATCTAGATGAGGCGGCACAGCGCGTTTTATGCGAGTTAACGGGACTTTCCAATATTTATCTGGAGCAGGTATATACGTTTGGAGACCCCAACCGAATCAGCAAAAAACACGACCAAGACTGGCTTAGAAGCATTCGAGCACATCCGGAGGCCCGCGTCATTACAGTTGCTTATACTTCACTAATCAACAAACAACGTTTTAACCTCACACCCTCCAGTTTTGCCAGAAATGCCGTCTGGGTCAAAGTGAAAGATGTTCCTCAGCTGGGGTTTGACCACAATGAGATTCTGGACAAAGCGCTCAATTACCTCAAACACAAGATTTACCTGGAACCACTAGGTTATGAACTTTTGCCTGACCGATTTACACTCGCCCAGCTTCAAAAATTATATGAAGCTATATTGGTTGACACGTTTGATAAGAGAAACTTCAGGCGAAAAATTCTTCGCACTTCATTTATTGTTCCCTTGAATGAAAAGCAGAAGGGTGTGGCCCATAAACCGGCAAGTCTATACCGTTTTGATAAATCTTTGTTTCACCAGATTTAATTTTAAATGAAATAGTGTGTTATTGACACTATGAATTCAAATCCGTAGATTGCAAACCCAATCTTATGGAAAACAAACCCAACCTTACCACCGCGCAAATTATCTGGATGAGCTTTGGCTTCATGGGGATACAGTGTGGTTTCGGACTTCAGAATGGAAATGCAAGCCGTATTTTGGAAGATTTTGGTGCCAAAGTGCACGAATTGAGCTGGTTTTGGCTAGTAGCGCCGCTCACAGGAATGCTGGTACAACCACTAATTGGTTACTTCAGCGATAAAACATGGACATTTTTAGGCAGACGCAAACCATATTTTCTGGTCGGCACCCTGCTTTGCTGCGTTGCAATTGTCTTGCTGCCAAACAGTGCTGCCTGGTTTGCCGGTAAATCTGCCCTGCTATTCGGTGCTGTATTCCTCGCCTTGATGGATGCCAGCATTAATGTGGCTATGGAGCCCTTTCGGGCCTTGGTTGCGGACAATCTGAATGACAAACAGCGCACCCTTGGCTTTAGTATACAGACATTTCTCATCGGTATTGGTGCAGTCTTAGGCAGCTGGTTGCCGTGGATGATGACCAATGTTTTCAACGTGAGCAATTCTGCTCCCAAAGGGATGGTGGCCGATAACGTGGTATACTCATTCTACATAGGTGCCGCTTTTTTCCTGGGTTGTATTCTGGTTACGGTGTTGTTTGCCAAAGAATATGATCCCGAAACCTACGCAAAATACCATGGGGAGAACCCACAAAGTGAGTCAGCAGGTCTATCCGAGATTTTCAGGGATTTTGCAAAAATGCCAAAAGCCATGTTGCAACTGGGTCTGGTACAGTTTTTCAGCTGGTTTGGTTTATTTTGTATGTGGGTTTACACCACCAAAGGAATCGCCGAAAATGCCTTTGGTTTGCCTGTGGGAATTTCGGAATATGACGGTGCCCAAAAAATAGCATTTGGTAAAGCCGGCGACTGGGTGGGTATATTATTTGGTATTTACAATGGCATCAGTGCCATTTATGCCCTCATTCTACCCGCCATTGTCAGAAAAATCGGCAGGAAACAAACCCATGCATTTTCATTGGTATGTGGCGGCGTTGGCCTCATATCCATGTTTTTTATTACTGACCCTGACATGCTTGTATACAGCATGATTGGTGTCGGCATGGCCTGGGCCAGCATCCTTGCAATGCCCTATGCCATTCTGGCAGGAAGCATACCTGCAGGCAAAATGGGCATATACATGGGCATTTTCAATTTCTTCATCACTATACCCCAGATAGTAAGTGCCCTGCTGGCAGGGCCGATGGTTTCATTCCTTTTCGACAATCAAGCCATTTATGCGCTGGCTACCGCAGGATTTATGCTGCTTTTGGCCGCGGTTTCCATGATTTATGTGAATGACGGTAAGCTTATCAAGGTGAAATAGTTATAGGTTTATTGGTAAAATTAAATCAGGCACCCAATTGGGCTTTTACAGAGTCAAAACTGTAAATCATTTGCCTTGCTTAGGGTAGCGTACAACAGAAATTGCCATCGGTGAAACAGAAGGAACCTTAAGACCGCTGGGTTCCGGATTCAGAATAACCGTCCCATTTGCCCATATGGCAGGAATATCTGGATATTTTGAAGGATTTACACTGATAGACATGTCCGATTGATTCACAAAAACACCCAGTATTTCTTTATCCCCTTCAATAAAAAATGCATAAAGGCCATGTTGGGGAATGTATTGGGTACGTTTGCCTGTTTCAAATAGCGTTGCATATTGTGAACGAATTTCGGCAAGGTTTTTCAGGTAACCATGAATTTCGGCCTGTTGCGGGCTTATTCCTGCGATTTCAAATCCATTATTGGAATCTCCCGCCCAACCTCCCGGTGAATCTCTGCGGATGGCACCATGGGCACCCGTATCGGAAAACAACCATTCGGTTCCATAAAAAACACATGGAATTCCCCTGCTTAAATACATGAGGGCAAGTGCCATCTTTGTTTTTGCCACATTTCTGCCAAATGTAGCATGCATGCGGTTTAGATCATGGTTATCGGCAAATGTTACCAGGTATCGGGGATTTTGATATACATAATCGGATGCCATCAGGTAATACATCCTGCTTATGCCTGTATTCCAACCAAATGGCTCATTCAGCGCCTGTTGCAAACCAAAACAAAACTGAAAATCCGTAACAGCATCCGGCAAGGCATTGGGGCTTTTATTAAAATGATTGGGGGCAAAAATGGCCTGCGCGGCTAGCGTATGCTCCCAGGTTTCGCCAAATACAAATAAATCGGGAAAAGCTTTTTTAAGATCAAGATTTAGCTGGTGCAAAAACGAGGGCTGCGAGTAAGGATAGGTATCTATTCTCACACCCGAAGCACCCGACACTGCAATCCACCACAGGGTATTCTGAATCAGGTAGCGCTGCACATGGGCGTTGTCCTGGTTTAGGTCAGGCATGTGATAATCAAACCATCCATCCAACATGGCGGTAACCTCAGATTGGGCGGCATAGGGGTCACTCAGGGTCGCTACGCGATAGTTACTCCTAAAAAAAGTATCGCGCAGGTGAAACCAGTCATCCGCTATTCGCTTTTTATACAACAGATGTTCGTTCCCAATATGATTATACACAACATCTAAAACCCATTTTATTCCGGTTCCACGGGCTTTTTCAGCCAGACTTACATATTCTTCAAAACTGCCGAAACGGGGATCTATTCGGTAATGGTCGGTGCAGGCATAACCATGGTAGCTTTGGGATGGCTGATTATTTTCCAACAAGGGGGTCATCCACAATGCATTGAAGCCAAGGTCTTTGATATGATTTAGGTTTTGCGAAACTCCGGCTAGATCGCCGCCATGCCTTCCATGCAGGGCTCCTCTGTCTGCCTTTTCCGTCATACCATGGTTATTGTCATTGCTCACATTTCCATTGGCAAACCGATCCGGCACCAGCAAATACATTCTGTCTGCAGGGCTTATCATCGCTCCAGAACGTGGTTTTTCTCTGACCGCATACAGAAATTTACATTTGCGACCATTTAAAGAAGTCTCAATGGTAAAGTCACCCTGCTGCGGCCCAATTACCAAATACAATATTCTGTAACCGGCATTAATACCAGTTGCTTCTGAAACCAGCCGTGGTCCACCTTTAACCAGAATTTTCGCCATATTAATGGAATCGCCGTACAAGAGCAATTGAAGCTTTTCCTGGCCCATATTTTTAAACCAGAACGGAGGATCACACCTATGAATGTGGTGAGCCCCGAATAGGATAATGGATTGAAGAAATAAGAAAAAAGAAAGGATACTTTTTGGACTTAAAAATTTCATGATTCGTTAAAATTACTTCAACAAAGAAAAAATATTTCTTTCAAAGTGTCGGAATTACACTAATTAATTTTTATTTTTGCTTTTATAACTAACCTATCAAACCAAATGATTAAACACTACCTTACCATTGGAGCTTTTGCGGCAGTAGCGGGCCTCTATGCTCAAGCTGACGTAACCCTTACGGTTGACGATCGAAACAACAAAACCAAAACCGCTATCAAATTCAAGGGCCAGTTCAACAACTGGGCTGATGTTTCTGCTTTTGACGATGGCACCAACGGCGATGCCACTGCCAATGACAATATTTGGTCGCTAAAAGTAGCGGGCGTTGCAGACGGCACATACGAGTGGGGAGCAACCGACCAAGATGGCGCATGGCTTACCACCGGCAGCCCAAACTACAAGTTCACCGTAGCTTCAGGTGCAGTAACCGGTCAAATGGAAATAGTTATTCCCAAAAGCAAGCCAACACATCCTGTAATTTTCACCATACGTGATTTGAGCAAAAAAGAAACCAGTATTAAATTGAAAGGTTCAATGTTCAGCTGGTCAGCCAAGGATATGTTTGACAATGGCACCAATGGTGACACCACTGCCGGTGACAATGTTTGGACCCTAAAATCTGACATTGAAGAAGGTAGCTGGGAATGGGGTATTGAAAATCAGTGCGGATGGAAACTGGTTGGCTCTAACCGCCAGTATACCGTAGCTGTAGGTGGTGCTGTATCAGGTGACGTTTCTTATAAAATACCTGCACTGTCAACTCCTATCAATGTTACTTTCCGAGTTTACATGGGTGATGTAATCTTAAATTCTGCTGGCCTTTATGTTGCCGGCAACTTCCAGGATGCAATCGCCGGTAAATCACTTTGCAACTGGAGCAAAGACACGCTTCGTTTAACAGATGCCAACAATGATGATGTTTACGAACTTACCGTGAGCATGTCACCAGGCAACTACGCCTACAAATACTTCAACGGCCGTGGTGGCGATATAGACGGCGAAAAAGGCGATTTCAAAACCGGTGGATGTGGTTCTGACAATGGTTTGGGTGGATTCAACCGTACCATAGATTTGAGCAACGCTACTGCCGATGTGATGGTGAACATCTACAAATACGACAGCTGTGTGGTTTACATCCCACTTAATGTTGGCGTTAAAAAATCAAATGCTGTTTTCAACGGTATTTATCCTAACCCTGCTACTTCTTCTGCCAATGTTTCTTTCACCAAGAAAAACATGGCTCATACCGTGGAATTGCTCGACATTTCAGGTAAAGTAGTTGCTAAAAATACTTATGCTGCAGGTGTTAATTTCGGCACCATCATGAAGCCAAGCGCAGGAACCTATTTTGTAAAAGTAGTTGCTGCTGATGGAGCTTCTGCGACTTCAACACTCGTATTTGAATAATTGATTTTTTCCATATTAAAAGGCAGCTTTCACTTGAAAGTTGCCTTTTTTTTAATATATTTGAATACAAACCATGACAAAATTTTTTACTATAGTTTTTGCATTAATGTCATTCGGCTATGGTTATTCGCAGATGACATTAGATCCGGTATTTGTTACGCAAAACGATAGCGTGACAATTATTTATGATGCCACCAAAGGCAATGCAGCCCTCAAGGATTTAGGGCCACCTGATGTATATATACATACCGGTGTCATCACAAACCTAAGCACAGGATTGTCAGACTGGCGCTATGTTAAAGGGGTATGGGGCACTGATGATGCCCCAAGAAAAATGTCGTATGCCGGCAATAATATTTATAAAATAAAAATTTATATTCCTACATTTTATGGCGTGCCCACAGGCGAAAAAATCAGGAAAATAGCGGCCGTTTTTAGAAACAAAGACGGCAGTAAAGTGGGCCGAAACGTTGATGCAACTGATATTTATGCCGATGTCTATGAAGCCGGTCTCAAAGTAAGTTTCACAAAGCCCTCAGAAATTCCCGGTATTTTCGAATCCACTGACAATATTAACTTTGAAATTACCGCATCAGAATCTGCCAAAATCACCTTGTTTGAAAACGGCATCCAGATTGATACTACTACTTCCGCGGTTTTTACCAAAACTTTAACCGGCAGAAATCCGGGTCGATACACCTACGTAGTAAGAGCGCAAAAAGGAAATCTCACTTCGGCAGACACGCTTCAACTGAGCATCAATCCGGCGGTTGTGACTGAAACGTTACCGGCCGGAATGGCAGACGGTGCAAATTACTTGAGTGATACAGCACTGCTGTTCTCATTGGTAGCCCCCAATAAAAAATACGTTTACCTGATAGGCGATTTTAACAACTGGCAACCGCTTCCAGAATTTTTCATGAAAAAAACGCCTGACGGAAACCGCTGGTGGATAAAGATTTCAGGATTAAAGAAAGGTCAACAGTACGGATATCAATACCTGGTAGACGGACTGCTTCGGGAAGCAGACCCCTTCAGCGAACTAATGCTGGATAACTGGAACGACCCATACATCAACGCAGCCGATTTCCCGGGGCTGCCAAAGTATCCTTCCGACAAGAGCACCGGCTTGATTTCGGTAATTCAGCCCGGTAAAGCAGCTTATTCCTGGAAACATGATACCTTTTACGTAAAAAATCCGTCAAATCTGAATATTTACGAACTTCACATACGTGACTTTATTGCAGCACACTCATATACAGTGTTAAAAGACACCCTTGCCTACCTGAAAAAACTGGGGGTGACTGCCATAAAACTCATGCCCGTCAATGAATTTGAAGGCAATTCAAGCTGGGGCTACAATGTATCATACCACATGGCACTGGATAAGTACTATGGCAATGCAAACCAGTTGAAAGCGTTTATTGATGAATGCCACAGACAGGGAATAGCCGTGTTTCTGGATGTTGTATTTAATCATGTTTTCGGACAAAGCACCCTGTGCCACCTCTACTGGAACAGCGCACTGAACCAGCCCGCCAGTGATAACCCCTGGTTAAACCCGGTTGCAAAACACGATTTTAATGTGGGTTATGATTTCAACCACGAAAGTCAGTTTACACAGCAATACATGGATCGAATATTGAAATATTGGCTTACCGAATTCAAAGCCGATGGATTCCGTTTCGATTTATCAAAAGGATTTACCCAAAAGAACACATTGGGAAATACGGGTGCCTGGGGTCAGTACGATGGCAGTCGAATTTATCTCCTGAAGAGGATGCGTGATGAAATCAGAAAATACGATAACAATGCATTACTGATTCTGGAACATTTCGCTGATAACAGCGAAGAAACCGAACTTTCAAACGAAGGTTTCTACTTCTGGGGCAATGGAAATACCGCCTATTCAGAAATAGCCATGGGCTATAGCTATGACATTTCCTGGGCAAGTAACTATAAAAGCCGGGGATGGGGCAATCCTAGACTGGTTTCCTACATGGAAAGCCATGATGAGGAAAGAATGATGTATAAAAACATCAGTTTTGGCAATACCAATGGCTCATACAATATTAAACAAATCCCAACAGGGTTAAAACGCTGCGAAATGGCTGCAGTATTGTTTTTCAGTATACCCGGACCAAAAATGATTTGGCAATTTGGAGAACTTGGATACGATGTGGGCATTAACACGAACGGCCGCACCGGTGAGAAACCGATTCGCTGGACTTATCTGCAGGATCCAAATCGCCAGAAATTGCATCAGGTATATTCTACCATGATGAACTTGCGAAACAAATACCCTGTATTTCACACATCGTACAATAATTTCAACCTGGGCGGCGCTGTTAAAAAGGCCTGGTTGCAGTATTTCGACCATTATGTGCATGTAATTGCGAATACCGACGTAAAAACAGTGAGCACAAACTATGACTTTCATGACACCGGAAAATGGTATGAAATATTTTCAGGGGACAGTCTTAGGGTAACAAATATCAATATGCCCATTTCCCTCAATGCCGGTGAATATCGCTTATTTACCAATAAGCGCATGGAACTTCAACCCATTGTTCAAATCCCCAACAGTACAGAAGATGCTGTTCTGAATCATGGACTAGCCGTTTACCCCAATCCTGCAAATGAAACACTGAGAATAAACAGTAAAGAAAAAACTGAAATTACCATCTGGAATAATACAGGCAGAATGATTTACAGGGGGTACATCCGCAACCAGTCTGAGGAAATTAACACTTCACAATGGTCCAATGGAGTTTACCTGATTCACGCCAGAAGCAAGGATCATACTTGGTCTGTTAAAACCCTGATTCAGCATTAATATCAAAATTAAAACAAAGAAAAACCCTGCTAATTTGGCAGGGTTTTTCTTTTAAAATATGTTTTCAGCGTAAAATACGATAGTTTTTAGTCGCCATAAATGTTAGCTTTGTAGTGTATTTCTGTTTGGCTCATCTTTTGCCATCAGATTGATAACCGTATAATGAGCGAAATTAAAAACAACAAACCCAAACCCGGTGGCTTCCGGTTTAACCCTTACTGGATCTATGGCATCATCTTCATCGTGATGATTGTTCTTACCTTCTTGCCTCGCAGCTCTGGTCGCAGTTCCAACTGGACAGAAGTAAGAGACATGATCGTGCAAGGCGATATTGAAAAACTCACCATCGTCAATGAGCAAATTGTAGAGGTATACTTAACCAAGAATGCCACAGGAAAAGAACAGCACAAATCCAGCGCGAAAAAAGAAGATATGCTGGGTGCAAATCAGCCAAACTATTACTTCGAAATTGAAAAAGGTTATTTCAACAGCGAAATAAAAGATCTTAAAGAAGAGCTGAAAACCAGGAAAGACGCCCCGCAAATTCCACCCATCACCTACGAATCCCACAGTGATTTTGTCGGACAGCTGTTTCAGTGGCTGTTCTTCATCGGTATATTCCTGATTTTCTGGAGCGTGCTTTTCCGCCGTGTTGGCGGCGGCGGCGGTGGCGGCGGATCCAATATCTTCAGCATTGGACGTGCAAGAGCTCAGCTTTTTGATAAAGATACCAAGGTGAACATTTCATTTAAGGATGTTGCCGGACTGGAAGAAGCCAAAGTAGAAGTGATGGAGGTGGTTGACTTCCTGAAAAACCCCAAAAAATACACGAATCTGGGAGGTAAAATCCCCAAAGGCGTCTTGCTGGTAGGCCCTCCGGGCACAGGTAAAACCCTTTTGGCAAAAGCAGTGGCCGGAGAAGCAGGCGTTCCCTTCTTTTCACTCTCCGGTTCCGATTTCGTGGAAATGTTTGTGGGCGTTGGTGCCAGCCGTGTTCGCGACCTTTTCAAACAAGCTAAAGAAAAAGCACCCTGCATCATTTTTATCGATGAAATTGATGCGGTAGGTCGTGCAAGGGGCAAAAACCTCGTACAGGGCAGCAATGATGAACGCGAAAACACCCTAAACCAGCTGCTGGCAGAAATGGATGGTTTCGGAACCGACAGCGGTGTCATCATCATGGCCGCTACCAACCGACCCGATATCCTGGACAGCGCACTGCTGCGCCCCGGACGTTTCGACAGACAAATTACCGTTGACCGCCCCGATCTTGCCGGCAGAGAACAAATTTTCAAAGTTCACCTGAAACCCCTCACCAAATTGGCTGGCGATGTTGATGCCCACAAACTGGCAGCCCAGACTCCGGGTTTTGCAGGGGCTGAAATTGCAAACGTGTGCAACGAAGCCGCCCTTATTGCCGCCCGTCATGGGAAAGAGCATGTAGACATGCAGGATTTTCAGGATGCCGTTGACCGTGTTATCGGTGGACTGGAAAAGAAAAATAAAATTATATCACCAGAAGAAAAGCAGATTGTTGCCTACCATGAAGCCGGGCATGCCATTGCTGGCTGGTTTCTCGAGAATGCTGATCCCCTTCTGAAGGTGAGTATTGTTCCCCGTGGCGTAGCTGCACTGGGCTATGCACAATATTTGCCCAAAGAACAGTACCTGTATCGCACAGAACAGTTGCTCGACAGCATGTGTATGACGCTTGGCGGAAGAGCCGCTGAAGATATTTTCTTCGGAAAAATCAGTACCGGCGCTCAAAATGACCTGGAACGTATTACCAAAATGGCCTACAGCATGGTTACCATTTATGGAATGAGTGAAAAAGTTGGCAACCTGTCCTTCTACGACCCCCAGGGTGAATATGGTTATCAAAAACCCTACAGCGAAAAAACTTCAGAGCTGATTGATGAAGAGGTACGAAACATTATTGCAGGTGCATACAACCGCTGTAAAAACCTCCTCACCGACAAAAAAGAGGAACTGAAGGCCGTGGCCGAAGAACTGCTGCAAAAGGAAATTCTGTTCCAGTCTGACCTGGAAAGACTGATCGGAAAACGTCCATTCGACCAGAAACCCATACTGACTGAGAGCGCTTCTGAAACCCCTGTGGCGGATTTACCCCCGGCCACCGAACCGGAAGCCCCGGCAGCCCACGCAGAAGAAAACACCGGCATTGAACCCGAGTTATAAAAAATGGATGGGCCGGGTGGCATTGATTGCCATCCTGTTTGCAGCATGGTATCTGCGCAGCGTCATCGCTTATTTTCTGGCAGCCGCCCTCATTAGCTTCATTGCCGCTCCGCTAATGACAGTATTGGAAAAATATGTCACCTGGCGGAAAAAAGCCCTCCCCCGTTGGATATATGCCCTCGGCATCATTGTGTTGTTGCTTGCATCCGTTTTTGGATTATTGCGTCTCATCGTTCCTCCGCTACTGGAGCAGGCCGACCGCATCAGCCACATATCCAATGACGCTTTTAAACGCAGTTTTGGAGCCCCTCTGGCCGATCTGCAGCAATATCTCAGCACTTGGGGCATAGCAGGCCAGACCTTTAGCGCCGAGCAGCTAAAACAGGATTTCATGCAATGGATGCAGTCGGTGGATATACGCCTGGCCATTGCCGAAATTCTCAATGGTGTTAGCACTGCCGGTGGATGGATTTTCTCGGTGCTATTCATCACTTTTTTCTTTCTAAAGGAAAAATTTCTGCTGTACCGGCTTATTCACACACTCACTCCAGATCACATAGAACCCAGAATTCAAAAGGTGTTGCGGGCCATTCAGTCGCTGCTTGGCAACTATTTCAGAAGCATTCTGCTTCAGATTGTGGTGTTTGGAAGCTACATTTTCATTGGCCTTAGCATCGTAGGTGAGCCCTATGCACTTACCATTGCCGTATTTTGCGGACTGATAAACCTGATAAGCTACATTGGACCCGCACTGGGTCTCTCGTTTGCAATGCTGTTCAGTATCGGTGGACACATCGGTGCCGATTTTTATGCAGTGATATTGCCCCATTTAATGGAGGTCGCCACTGTTTTTGGCGTTGCTATTATACTCGACAACCTCGTTTCATACCCGCTTATTTTCTCCAATTCATTGAAAATACACCCGCTGGAACTCTTCTTTGTGGTTTTATCAGGGTTTCAATTTGCCGGACTGGGGGGCATGATAGTGGCAGCACCGGTGTATACCATGCTCAGAATTATTGCAAAAGAGTTTTTACAGGGGTTTGATGTTGTTCGCAGCATCACCCGACGGGTTTAAGCTCTAGTTTTCAACCTCAGATAATACGCAATGCCCAGCGACAGCGAGAGGCCACACAGAATCATCAGCCATGCCAAATCTCCCATGCGGGTATATAGCGTCATTCTGCGCTCACTGTCTATGGAAATTTCCTGAGACAATGCGGTCTTTTCCCACCAGTCTGTTGCTTTTACCACTTCGCCGTAAGGATTAATAAAACCGGAAATCCCGGTGTTTGCGCTGCGCACAAGCCACCTCCTATGCTCTATGGCACGCAGGCCGGCATAGGCAAGATGTTGCTTGTATCCGGGCGTATTGCCCCACCAGGCATCGTTGGTAATGACGCACAGCACATCTGCACTGTCTTTCACAAACCGACCGGTATAGTCACCATAAATGCTCTCATAACAAATTATGGGTGCGGCTTTGATTTTACCGGCATTAAAGACCTTGGGGGCAGGACTTTTACCCAGACTCCCTGATATAGAATTATCATCGAGCTGTACCGCCAGTTTGTCTATCCATGAAAATTGCTGTACAAATGGCATTTGCTCAGTTCCCGGTACCAAAATACTCTTGTGGTAATATTCGATGGGGCCCGAGCCAATCAACAGTGCGCTGTTGTATGCGTTCCACCACAAGGTCGGATCTTGTGTGGGCCTGGCTGTTCCGTTCGGCCTTTCCCGGCAGTTTTCATATACCTGCTGCATATCTGCACCCGTCAGGATACTCAACGAAGGATATTCCCTGTTTAACGCAGCCACCGATGCTACATCCGAATGCTGCCTGATATGGTCCACATCAATGGCAGAAGTAAGTGAGGTTTCAGGCCATACCAACAGGTATGTATTTTTATCCAGTACGGGTTTACTCAGGTTGATTAATTCTGTCACCATCTCATCGGATGGTCTCGCAAATTTCTCTGTCCAGGGATCATAGCTGGGCTGACAAACCGCCACTTTTAATGTTGTATCGGGCTTTACCGTTCGCTCCCACTTCCATGCATTGAATAAAGAGGAACCCCAGACAAGCACCAGGAGGGCTGTGGCGGCAATTCCATAATTTCTGCTGCGGTATTTCCATGCTTTCCAGATCAATACATTCATGGCCAATACAAAGGCAGACCCACCCAAAGTACCGGTTATGTCATACCACTGCACCAGCCAGGGTGCCGATGCCAGTCCATTACCCAGTGTTAGCCATGGCCAGCTTAAATCCCAGCGATGATGAAGATATTCATAGGTTAACCAGAAAATTACAAACAGGTAAACAGCAGGGTCCCCCAGCTTTTTTCGGCTGTACCGGTATAGCATCCAGGGAATGGTCATGAAGAGCGTATTGAGTACCAGCATAGCCACTGCTCCGGGCAACGTACTGTTCCACACCCACCACGTGGTGAAAAGATTCCAGAAAAATAAAGAGCCGTAAAGCCACATCCACCAGCGAATACCGCTGCGATTCTGCCACTCTTCCTGCAATTGCAGCAGCGGTACAAAACCCACAAACAGCAGTACAAAAATGCCTATAGGAGGCCAGGCCAGCCACAGACACAAACCGGGTACTAATAGGTAATAAAGCCATTTCCACTTATTCATCGTCACCACCCTCCTTCACATAATCCGCTCCCTGCAACACCACCACAAATTCACCTTTGGGAGCTTGTTTGGTAAAATGGCTGATTAGCTCTTCTACCGTGCCGTTCAACGTCTCTTCAAATTTCTTTGTCAACTCTCGGCTCACACTCATTCTTCGATCTCCAGCTCCCAGGTCTTTTAATGCAAGCAGGGTTTTGAGCAGCTTGTGAGGACTTTCATAAAAAACGACCGTGCAGGGTTGTTCCAGCATCTGCAACAATTTGGTTTGACGACCTTTTTTCTGGGGTAAAAACCCTTCAAATACAAAGCGATGCAAGGCAAAACCACTTTTCAGCAACGCAGGTACAAACGCTGTGGCTCCGGGAATTACCTCCACCGGAATATTCTTTTCAATGCAGGCCCTGGCAAGCAAAAAACCGGGGTCTGAAATTCCGGGAGTGCCTGCATCTGAAATCTGGGCAAGCACCGCCCCTTTCTGCAGCCGCTCCAGAATTCCCGCCAAGCGGTGGTGCTCATTGTGTTGATGTAAGGACTCCAGTGGTGTTTGTATGCCGTAATGGTTAAACAAAACCTTGCTGCTGCGGGTGTCTTCAGCCAGAACGGCGTCTGCTGTTTTGAGCGTTTCTACCGCCCTGAATGTCATGTCAGACAAATTGCCAATTGGCGTGGCCACAAGGTAAAGTTTGCCGCTGCTCAACTTTTGTTGATGTAAAGTTTTTCTGTTTTAACCGGCTTTTTATTGTCATTGCGGCCCAGCTGAAATACATAAATGCCGGGTGCAAAACGAACCGTTGAAATCATCACTTCATTGCGGTCTATGGGCAGGTCTGAAATAATACTACGACCTGAGGCATCATAAACATTTAGGGTAAGGGCGTTCAGCAGCTCATCGTTGGTTACTTCTACTACAGCGGTTTGATTACTGTTGCGTGCGAATATTTTCACTTCATTGTACACAAACGTATCAAAAATGCGCATCCGCTCCACGATTTCAATCTTGTCTGGCAAGCTTGCGCGATAATCTTTAATAACGTTGCGCATTACCTGTACCTGCTGACGGGTGAACATATTCTGGCAATTCTCAGAACTGTAATCCATGTAATTCTCAACCATATCCGGCAAATCGTCTTTGGCATCAAAACAGGTATTGGCCCCCAGATTGCAATTAAAGTTGCTTCTACTACCCTGATTCGGCGTATCATACAAATAATCATCCACCAGGCAACCGGAGGTAAAAAACGGTGGATCACCCCAAATATGTCTTAATCCAAAATAATGACCAAACTCGTGCGTAGCTACCCTTCCTTTTCTGCTGCTTACTAGGGCACCGGTAGCCCTGGGATTGTTGCGGCCAAATATCTGATAATGTATCACTACCCCCTGGTTGTTATTGCCTACCCAAGAGGAACTTGGCCAATTGGGATGGCCATAAGGAGGATATGCGTACCCTAAAACAAGGTTACCTTGGTTTGGAACCTGTAAATCACCCACCCATACATTGAGATACTTGGTAGGATTCCAGGCATTATCCCCACCTTGGGAAGTGAATTTTATATTATCGTTGGTTGTATTGAAATATGTAAGTGTTGTGCTCTTGCGTACAATACCTGTAGTTGTATTTCCGGAGGGATCCACCGTGGCCAGGACAAACTTAAATCTTGTATTGCCGGCGCGGCTTTTGAAAATACTTCGCGTATTGCCGGTATCGGGATTCAGTCTGCTAAAGTCCTGGTTCAGCACTTCCAACTGATTATAAACCAGACTATCATTCAGATTTTCATTGGCATTGTTGTACAATATGTGAAATACAACCGGAATGGTATAAATCGTATCATAAAAATACGTGGTGTCCTTGATGTTGATTTTTCTTGGCAGCACCTGAAATCCCTTCACACTTTTCATGTAGTCCCTATCATAAGCGGCTCTGAAACCCGGATACTGTTTTTCCAAGTTTTCCATCACCTGATCATATCCACAACGGTCAATGACAGGGGTCTGAGCTCGGGCCTGCCCACCTATCAGAAGTAATAATATCAAGGGTAAGTATTTCATGGGATTATTTTCCTTTGAACTCAGGTTTTCTTTTTTCATTAAACGCGGTAACCCCTTCGCGGTAATCATCGCTTCTGCCGGCAATCTCCTGACAATAGGCCTCATACTGTAACATGGTATCCAAGTCGGAGTGGGTGGCTTTGTTAAGCATCTTTTTAATCATTCCTATGGCCAAGGTAGGCGCATTTGCATAGAAATCTGCCACTTTAGCCACTTCTTCATCCAGGCCTTCTGCGACAACTACCCGATTGATCAACCCCCACTCCAGCGCTTGCAGTGCCGTTACTTTCTGAGCCATGGTACACATTTCAAAAGCCCGAGCGGGAGAAATGGATTTGGGCAGAAAATAACTACTTCCACTGTCCGGAACCAGTCCTACATTCACAAAAACCTCAATCAATGAGGCGTGTTCTACAGCAATGATAAAATCGCAAGCCAGTGCCAAAGAGGCCCCGGCACCTGCCGCTACGCCGTTGATTCTGCCAATAATGGGCTTTGGCATTTCACGCATGGCCCGAATAATGGGATTGTAACGCTTGTAAAGACTTTCGCTTAAACTTCGGTTTTTGCTGCCCGCAATGGCCTTCAAATCCTGTCCGCTGCAAAATGCCTTTCCTGCACCGGTAAGCACAACTACACGCACATCTTCATCCTTATTTGCCTGCTTCAGCGCATCCTGAAGCTGATAGCTCTGATCATCATTAAAGGCATTAAAAACATCGGGGCGATTTAACGTGACAAAGGCCACATTGCCCTTTTTTTCATATAAAACTGCAGCAGATTCCATGATAGGTAAGCAAAAAACAAGCTATCGCAAATGTAACGAATAATCCGAGGCAAAACCCCAGTATCAGTTCAAAATGGCTGTGAGCAGATAATCCCCTGCGTGCCGTGTATACCAGCACCGCGAGAAAAAACACTGAAATAACCGTTACATAATCGCGTGGCAAGCACAATACCCATGCCAGCAAACCCGATACTCCGGCCATGTGTGCAGAGGCCTTATAACCCATATAATTAATCACGAATAACAACAACAGAACTGCTGTGTTACAGGCACTCCAAACCATAGCTGACAATGCATCTTCCTGAAAAATAAGCAATGTGGACATTACCGAAAAAACCACACCCAAAGCGTATAATCCATGCCGCTGTTCCCTATGGTAAACAAAAACATCGGAAACCTTACCTATTTTCATAAACAAGGCCAATGCAAGCAAAGGAAGAATGACCATACCACAGGAAAAGACCAACCAAACACGCAATGCGACAGGATTTTTAAGATGAATATAACCCAGTCCCAGCATCGCCATACTTCCCGGGTACAGCAAATATGAGATGCCACGATAAAAACCAACCATCAACAGCAAATATATGCGGCACAGCCGTTGGTTTTACGAAAAGGCAACTTCTTTTCAGGCCTGAAGCGGTGGCTTGGTAGGTGTAATTTCCTTTAACCCCTTAGCAGTAAGTACAAACCTCACCAGCGTGAGTTTATCCGGAGAAAACATGGTCAATGATTTGCCGCTTATCTCCTGGGCTTTTACATAGCGGTAATGGACCAAAGTGCGCACGATATCCAAAGCCACTTTAGGATGAAATTTAGTCTCAGACACAACCGTTTCCATGCTCTCGGGGTGGAGCAGGCAATTCATCACCTTCAGTTCATCATCCCCGATTTCGAGCATACTTAATCCTGTGATTTCTCAGGGCGCATCTGTGGGAAAAACAGCACTTCCTGTATACTCTGCTGATTGGTAAGCATCATGGTCAGGCGGTCTATGCCCACTCCCAAACCGCTGGTGGGAGGCATGGCATATTCCAATGAACGGATGAAGTCAAGGTCCATACTCATGGCCTCGTCATCGCCTCGTTCGGCCAGTTTCAGCTGTTCCTCAAAACGCTCTTTCTGGTCTATGGGGTCGTTTAACTCCGTATAAGCATTGGCAATTTCTTTCCCATTTACGTAGAGTTCAAAACGCTCTACCAGACCGGGCTTGCTGCGGTGCTTTTTGGTCAGTGGACTCATTTCTACCGGATAATCGGTGATATAGGTTGGCTGTATCAGGTGCTTTTCGGTGGTTGCACCAAAAATTTCATCTATCAATTTGGCGCTACCCATTTGAGGCGTTACTTCCACTCCTGCTTTTTTTGCCATTTCACGCAACTCATCTTCTGATTTTCCTTCCACATCCAGTTTACCATACTCGCGGATGGCATCAAACATACTCAGGCGGAGGAAAGGTGCCTTAAAGCTAATATCATTGTCACCCACCTTGCATGCTGTTGTTCCGTTCACATCCATGGCACACTTTTCCAGCATGGTCTCCACAAATTCCATCATCCAGAAATAATCTTTGTAGGCCACATAAATTTCCAGCCCGGTAAACTCAGGGTTATGGGTTCGGTCGATACCTTCGTTGCGGAAGTTTTTGGCAAATTCGTATACCCCGTCAAAACCACCCACAATCAGGCGTTTAAGGTATAGCTCATTGGCTATGCGCAGGTATAACTGCACATCCAGGGCATTATGATGGGTAACAAACGGTCTGGCAGCAGCACCGCCGTGTATGGGCTGTAAAATGGGGGTTTCCACCTCCAGATATCCTTGGTTATTAAACGTTTCGCGCAGACTTTGCACCACCTTGCTTCGTTTGATGAAAATATCTTTCACCCCTGGGTTCACCACCAAATCCACATAGCGCATGCGGTAGCGGGCTTCCGGATCGGTAAATGCGTCATATACGTTGCCATCCGCATCCTGTTTGGGCAATGGCAAAGGATTCAGGCATTTGGATAAAAGTTGCAACGAGGTTACATGTACACTGGTTTCACCCGTTTGTGTTGTAAAAACATGTCCTTCCACCCCAATGATATCCCCAATATCCAGCAGTTTTTTGAATACTTCGTTGTAGAGGGTTTTATCCTCACCCGGACAAATCTCATCACGGTTCACATAAATCTGTATGCGGCCTGAACTGTCCTGCAGATTGGCAAAAGCGGCCTTACCCATAATGCGCTGGCTCATCATTCTGCCCGCAAGGCGCACATGGCGGTAACCATCGGCGTTTTGGGGGTAATGTTCTTTAATTTCGGCAGCATAGTGCGATACCTCATAGGCCTCAGGGGGGAAAGGATCTATGCCCAACTCACGGAGTTGCGCCATTTTTTGCCGGCGCACCAGCTGTTGTTCGTTCAGTTCGTTGTCAAACATGGTTTCACCGCAAAATTACGGGTTTTGTAGATACAAAGCCGCGTGCGGTATGCTGCTGTGCTTCCCGTTGTGATCTTGAGAGTGTGTTTGCCTTTTCTTGCTTTACAATGTAATGGTTTAAACCATACTGTTTTCGATAATGAACCCCTATTGGAGTATAGGATTGCAACATTATAAGTATACAAATTATCTCATCGATAAACGCTCAATCTACAATATCAGTATATACAAACAATGCAAAATTTTGATATTTAATTATTTAATTAATTGGCTAACTTGAAAAAGTTTATTTGTTGTGTCAACTTTTGGGGTCACCCTTTTATTTGTAGACTATGTTGACTATTTTTAGTTGTTTTTTACTCGATTTTTATGTAATGCCTATGCCATGATTGTGATATGGTCTTTTATTTGTAGATTATCATTAACTTCCCAAAATGAATGTACAGCAAGACGCGGAAATCAAGCAACCCAATACAAAAAACAAAATAAAAATGGTGCGCGAAAGCATCAATCTTTCGCAAGAATACGTGGCAAACAAACTCCATATCAGCCAACAGGCATATTCACGCATGGAGAAAAATCCGGACAATATATCTGTGGCGAGGATGCGCGACTTATCCGCCATACTGGGTGTGCCCTTTAACACCCTGGTCGGTGAGGATGACCTGTATATACAACAAAACTACAACCAGCAGGGCGGTAATGCCGGCACCGTTATGTACGTGCAGGGAATGGCAGAAAACGAACGTAAGGTTTACGAAGAAAGAATCAACGACCTGAAACAACAAATAGAAGCGTTCCGGCAATTATTGCTGGCGCTGAACAAACAATCATGATGTTGGCCTTAATCCACGGTTAACATAATGGCTTGAGGGATTTACAAGAACACATATTGGATAAATAGGCCATATTGCTGCTGATTGAGGTGTTTCAATTAATTTTCGAGCTACTGCAGATTGCAAGCAACAGTTAGTTGGGGATGTACTTACTGGCCGTTCTAAAATCAATTGCGGCGTGATTTACCCAATAACAATGTTTGAAAAATTGAATCACTCAAAAGAATGCTGTTTTAAAAAATGCAATCATGACGGGCAAGGCCCCGACAGTCATTAGTTATAAGCCGCCACGCGCGAAAGTTTTCTCAGGTTATTGGGATCGCTGTAATCGTATAAAAACAATCCATTTTCAGCAGCTACTATCAGGGTATTATTGCCGGTAACTACATCAAAGGCATGAATGTCATTATAGCGATAACGGAATGTGGGTTTTTTGGTAATTTCATCCCAATTGTAAACAGACAGTCCCATATTGCCCTGACACAGAAATAACAGATTGCCGTCAATACCCAGACCTTTGGGGTTATCCACCGTTTGAGAGAAAATGGTATACGGCATTTTTTTATCCTGAATATTATGCACAAACAAGCCACTGCTGCTGTTAAAACGATTACAGTCAGCGCCGGATCTTACGGTACTAAACATGTAATTGCCCTGAACTACCACCGGATCACAACCCCTGATATCTCGCAGGGCCACAGATTCCTGCGAGGGGGTAGCCGGACTATTATTGGCATTCAGTATCACCACGCCATTGCTGGTTCCAATGTATAAATATCCATTTTTAGCCAACAGGGTTTCGAAGCCATCCAGGGTATAACCCAGTTCGTTGTGCATTACCGGAGCAGCAGGAAATGCCACATTAAATGGGCGAATTCCCTTATCGCGGGCCACATAGAGGTAATCGTTCATGAGCGCAAAACGGGTTTCGCTGCCACCCCTGCCAATGGCGAGTGCGGCCAGGTTTTCGGCATCTCTGCTTTCTGGCGGTATGGTATCTGAAGGATTGAAATTCTTGAAAATGGATATCTGCTTTTCTTCATATCCGGTAAAAACCGTATTGTTTTCCTCCAGCCATTTGTCGGGAAACACATTTTCCAGGCGATTGACCAACTCAATCTGCAGCAAGTCTGAAATATCAATACTCACCAGGTCGGGGCCGTTATCAGCCAATATGTAGTCGTCCTTAATTACGGCATGGGAATTGGCCAGCAACTTGATAAAGGCCAGATTAACCGGAATTTCACGCACACTGATATCGATAATACCAATGCCCTCTCCTTCCTCCAGGAGCAGCAAATAATTACCGCTGCGGTAAACCCCAGCAGGATGGGTGATTTCTTTGCCTGGCTCCACTGCAAACGAATTTCTTACTGTGGCTATGGATTCACCTTTCTTGACCCAGATGGTGCGCTTTAAGGCATCTTTTTTACAGGCACTGCCCGCCATTATCAGCCCTAGGGAGAGGATGGACAGCAGCATTGTTTTAGGATATTGTATCATGAAACAGTTTTGATATTTAACGAAATTTCAAATGCAAAATTGGGTGTTTCCGGTGGATTGAGGATAAAAGTTTCCGAAAATCCTTCAGGAAGAAAAACGGCACACTGTGTGTTTGAAACATGAAATATTTTGTGGTGTAATGCTGCAGGTGTGCCTTGCAGTATACCGTAAATTACCTCAGGTCTAAGTTTTTCGGGGGTATAAGCCGCATCGTGCCACACAACGATACTCTTTTCGTGCAACAGGTAATTAAACACATTTTCCGTATCGGATTTTACCATGTTATAATGATGATCTCCATCAATAAAAACCAGGTCGTAGTGCTGATTCAGGCCTTTGAAATCAAACGTGGCCGTATCGCCGTAGAGCTGAGAAACATTGGGCAAATCCTTCGAAAAAAAGCCATGTAAATCGGCATAGGCCTTGGGAAGACCAAGGTCGGTTATCTGCTCCGGTGAGAGGTTCAGCGTAGTGCATTGCTTGGCCACATTGGCCACATTGGCCACACTCTCACCCCTCCAGGTGCCAATTTCAAAGTAGCGACAATCAGGGATACCGGCAGCCAGAGATTTGAGCAAAGCCAGGTCGGTGGGCAGGGAGCCCCCATCCAAAAAAGCAAAAGGATATATGTTGCTGCCTTCAGGTTTCAGCAACGAACGAAAATCGATGGACGGAAGGCGGTATGCATTGCCCTTCATAGCCCTGATTTTCGCATCCCAGGCACCATCTTCATCCAAAACAAGATTCAATAGCCATGGCTTTCTGATAATGCTTAAAAGAGCTTTAAATGCACGGAAAACTTTACTCATCCAGGGGCGAAGTTAGGCATTCAGCCCTGATTAAATGTCGTCCAAATCGATTTCAGTTAAGGGCGGGAGGGCTGATTGAGGCAAATCTTCAGCGGTTACATCCTCGGCCTCCTCATCAGCAATCAAATTTTGGGGAATGTTCTTGGTCGTTTTCAATCCCAGTTTTCGGAGTTTTTCTGCCCTGTTAACAAGGTTGCCTTTTCCGGTGCTCAGTTTGCCGATGGCTTCAGCATAGGTTGTTTCTGCTTTTTGGATGGCCTTGCCCACTTCCTGCAAATTTTCGGCAAAACCCACAAATTTATCGTACATATCTCCGGCCTGTCTGGCGATTTCCAGGGTGTTTTTGTTGCTGTTTTCGGCTTTCCAAACGGAAGCAACGGTGCGAAGGGTAGCCAACAATGTAGATGGCGAAACCAGCACAATGCGTCGGCTCCAGGCATATTCATACAGTTCAGTATCACTTTGCACGCTGAGGGCAAAACCGGATTCAATGGGAATGAACATTAGGGTAAACTCCGGTGATTTAAGGTTTATCGCAGTGTGGTAATCCTTTTCAGCCAGGTTTTTAATGTGGTTCTTCAGGGAAACAATATGCGCCTTTAAAGCTGTTTCTTTCTCTGCAGATCCGTCTGCTGCTGAGGTGTATTGCTCATAGGCCGTGAGACTCACTTTGGCATCTACAATAATATTTTTTTCTTCGGGAAGAAATACCACCGCATCGGGCTTGATGGTGGCACCTGAAGAAGATGATGTAACAAACTGAGTTTCATATTCCCTTCCTTTGGCAAGTCCGCTGCTGTCAAGTACCTTTTCCAGTATCATTTCACCCCATCCACCCTGGGTTTTGGTACTGCCCTTCAGCGCGTTGGTAAGGTTTTGGGTTTGCTCGGTAATGGTATTGTTCAGGGTTGTCAGATTTTTAATCTGTTCCAGCAGCTGCGTATTACCGGTACTGGCTTCCTTGCGCGTGTCTTCCACCTTTTGCTCAAACTCTTTCAGTTTTTCTTTAAGCGGATTCACAATATCAACCAGGGTTTTTTCCTGTTGTTGTGTGAGTACCTGCCCCTGTTTCACCAGCCCTTCATTGGTAACCTCCTGCATAATTTTGCGCATGAGCTTTTCGGTGGATTCGTTGCTCTGCTGCAGGTTTTTATTTTGGTCAGAGAGGTTCTTTACCTCGTTTTCCAGCGATGCTATGCGGGCATACTGGTCTTTGTTTTCGTTTTGAAGTGAGGGCAACAATTCTGCCTGCTGTTTAAATGTTTCAGCAGCGGCCAGTTTGCCTGAAAACTGGGATTTAACAATGAAATAGGTAATAATAAAACCCAAGACAATTCCGAAGACGAGAAATAGAATGTTTTCCATGATAAAAAGTAATTTAGTTTAATTTATACTGCAAAATAGGGGGCTGCAGCGGGAAATAAAAAATAAAAACAACTATATTTTACAACGCAAATAGGCTGCGTGGCAACCCTTTACTTTTGCAGATAATTGTTTGTTACAGACCTAAATTTTTCGTTTTAGGCCTTGTGTTTAAGACTCTTCTTGTTGTGTTGTTAATTGAGAATCCGTTGGGGAACCGGCGGTTTCTTTTTTTACTGCATGGCTAAAAAATCGATGCTGCCCCAAAATGATGATGACAACGCCGACGGTAATGCACGCGTCAGCAAAATTCCAGATCGGGCTGAAGAAAGTAAACTCCTGACCGCCCCAGACCGGCAACCATTGCGGGAAACGGCTTTCGATAATGGGTGCGTAAAACATATCTACCACACGCCCCTCAAACCAGCCGCCTTCATAATCAAAATTGCGGTGCTTAAACAGCACACCATAGAATACACTGTCAATGATATTTCCGATGGCTCCGGCCAGAATGAAGGCAATGGAAACCAGCAATCCCGTATGCGCATATTTGCGAATATTTTGCCACAAATACCAGGCACCAAAAATGCTCACGGCAATTCTGAACCCGGTGAGTAAAAATTTTCCAATACGCCCACCCAGCTCAATTCCAAATGCCATTCCATTGTTTTCAATGAAATACATATTGAACCAATTGCCCAGCAACGGTACCATTTGACCCGGCCAATAATGGGTTTTTACGTAAATTTTAATGGCCTGATCAATGAACAGACTGAGCATCAAAATACCTACCGGCAGCCAGAATTTGGGGCTGCGGTAAACCGATGGGGTCGCTGTGGCCGTCTCAGGATTTTCCAAGTTTGGCCTCTATGCTTTGCGTGGTATGAGGTACTGCCCTCAAACGTTCTTTGGGAATAAGCTTTCCCGTGGTTTTGCATACACCGTAGGTTTTATTTTCGATGCGCACCAGCGCGGCTTCCAGATTCTGAATAAACTTCATCAGGCGAGCGGCCAGCTGCGTGGTGTTTTCTTTTTCGAATGTATCAGCACCATCATCGAGCGTCAGGTAATTGTTGTTGGTGCTGTCTGTGCCGTTTTCGTTGCCATCTTTCAGACTTTTCTGCAAGGTGTTAAATTCTTCGCGGGAAGAGGTAAGTTTTTTCAGAATAATGTCTTTGAATTCCTGTAACTCTTCATCGCTGTAACGGGTTTTTTCCATGGTCGGTCAGATTAAGTTTTTGTGGGTTATTGGGCTTTTACGAGTTTGAGCTTCGCGACGTGTTCCTCTATCTCAATGGCTTCTCCGTCTGTGCTGTCTTCAAAAAGTACATCATCGGCAAGCGTTTCAGTGCAAATATACGATTTAAATGTTCGGATGCTATCTTCCAGTTCTTGAGGGGCTGAAAAGTGCAACACTATTCGGTCTGTAACTTCCAGACCTGACTCCTTACGCATATTTTGTATGCGGTTCACCAGTTCACGTGCATGGCCCTCCTGTTGCAGTTCTGGTGTAATATTTACATCCAAAGCCACGGTAATATTTCCTTCTGTACTCAGCAACCATCCGGGCATGTCCTGGGTCAAAATTTCCACATCAGCCAGTTCCAGTTCAAACTGTCGGTTACCCAGATCCACATTCAGTACGCCTTGTTTTTCCAGGATTTGTATCTGTGCTGCCGTAAAGCCCTGCGCTACCTGTGCCAGCTGTTTCATATCCGCTCCCAGCTTGGGCCCCAAGGTTTTAAAATTGGGCTTTATTTTCTTTACAATCAAATTGTTGTCGGCAGAAATGGTCTGAATTTCCTTAACATTCACTTCAGCTAAAAACAGGGCGGAAATATGGTTTAGTCTCTTTCCAAAAGTTTCATCCAGCACCGGAATCATGACTTTCTGCAAGGGCTGTCGCACCCTGATTTTCTCTTTTTTGCGCAGCGATAATACCATGCTGCTCAGCTGCTGGGCCATTTGCATGGTTTCTTCCAGCTCTTTGTCAATCTGCACCGGATTGGGATGTTCCATTAGTGTTAAATGTACACTTTCAGGTTGCGAGTCTCTTTCAGTTGATGTCAGACTTCTGTAAAGCCAGTCGGCAAAGAACGGACTAAGCGGACTCATAAGCTGCGCAGCCGTAAGCAAACACTGATACAGTGTTTCATACGCGGCCTGCTTGTCTTGGTTCATATCACCGCGCCAGAAACGCTTCCGACCCAGACGTACATACCAGTTGCTGAGGTCGTCGCATACAAAAGACTCAATGGCGCGTCCTGCGCGGGTGGGATCATAGTCATCCATCGCTTCCTGCACGGTTTGTATCAGACTATTTTTACGACTGATAATCCAACGGTCCAGTTCAGGGAGATCTTGGTGGGGTATAGACTTGCCCGCATCAAACACAAACTTGTCAATGTTGGCGTACAGCGCGAAAAAACCGTAGGTATTGTAAAGGGTACCGAAAAACTTACGCTGCACCTCTTCCACTCCGGCAATATCAAATTTCAGGTTATCCCAGGGCGGTGCATTGGTAACCATATACCAGCGAACGGCATCAGCACCATACTTGGCAACTGTGGTAAATGGATCAACCGCATTGCCATGGCGCTTGCTCATTTTGTTGCCGAATTTATCCAGCACCAGGCCGTTGGCAATTACATTACGGAATGCTACGCGGTCAAACAATAATACGGCTATGGCATGCAGCGTAAAAAACCATCCACGGGTCTGGTCAACACCTTCTGCAATAAAATCGGCCACTTCGTTGCGCTCAAAGAGTTCTTTGTTTTCAAACGGCCAGTGCCACTGAGCCATAGGCATAGCACCGCTGTCAAACCAAACATCGATAAGGTCGGTTTCGCGCTTCATGGGCTTACCGGAATCACTTACGAGGGTTATATAATCTGCATAGGGTCGGTGCAAATCCAGCTTGCTGCGATCCGGTGACTGCTGCAGACCCAGCACCTGATTGGCTTTTTCTATTTCGCTGAACAGCTCATCGATACTGCCAATGCATCTGGTTTCTGTACCGTCTTCAGTGGCCCAAATTGGAAGGGGTGTACCCCAATAACGGCTTCTGCTGAGGTTCCAGTCCACCAGATTTTCAAGCCAGTTACCAAAACGGCCTTCACCCGTGCTTTTGGGTTTCCAGTTGATGGTTTTATTCAGTTCAACCAATCGGTCTTTTAGTGCTGTTGTCCTAACAAACCAACTTTCCAGCGGATAATATAGAATGGGTTTATCCGTGCGCCAGCAGTGGGGATAGCTATGCTCGTATTTTTCAACCTTGAAGGCCTTGTTCTCCTGCTTTAATTTGATGGCAATGCGCTCATCCACACTCAGGTATTTGTCGCGACCCTGTTTAATGCGCTCTGCCTCTTTCTCTTCATCAGTCAGAAAGGCCTCTTTCACAAATTCGCCGGCAAAGTCGGTGATTTCTTCCATAAAACGGCCTTTTCTGTCAACCGGAGTCAGGTTTCCGATACCATTTTCACGGGCTGTTTTAAAGTCGTCTGCGCCAAAACTCGGTGCGATATGTACAATACCGGTTCCGTCTTCCGTGCTCACAAAATCCGCACAAACCACCTTGAAAGCATCGCCCGATTCGGGCTGTATGTATGGCATCAACTGCTCATAACGCCTACCCTCAAGATCTTTACCCATGCAAGCCGATATGCGTTTCCAGGGCAACACTTTATCGCCTGGTTTCCAGGCAGTAAAATCTGCATTTTCGCCTTCGGCAGAAAAATATTTCCCGGCAAGGGCCTGCGCCAGTGTAACAACCTGCTTCTGACCGGTGTAGGGATTCAGGGTTTCTATCTGCACATACTCTATGCGTGCACCCACGGCGAGTGCAGTGTTTCCGGGCAATGTCCACGGGGTAGTGGTCCAGGCCAGAAAATAATGATGTTCCGTTCCCTGCTCCTTGAATTTTGCCACAATGGTGGTATCTTTCACCATTTTGTAGGTACCGGGCTGGTTGAGTTCGTGGCTGGAAAGGCCGGTTCCGGCGGCGGGAGAAAAGGGCTGTATGGTGAATCCTTTGTATAGCAAACCCTTTTCGTGCAACATCTTTATCAGGTACCACAGGGTTTCGATATAGTTGTTTTCGTACGTTATGTAAGGGTCCTGTAAATCTACCCAATAACCAATTTTACGGGTCAGGTCATCCCACACATCCTTAAACATCATTACATCCTTTCGGCATTCGGCATTGTATTGCTCAACGCTAATTTTTACGCCTATATCCTCTTTGCGGATGCCCAGTCGTTTTTCTACTTGCAGTTCTATGGGCAGACCATGGGTATCCCATCCCGCCTTGCGTTCCACTCGATAACCCTGAAGGGTTTTGTATCGACAAAAAATATCCTTAATGGCACGGGCCATCACGTGGTGAATACCGGGCATTCCATTGGCGCTGGGTGGGCCTTCGAAGAAGGTAAATGCTTTTTCGACAGGACGGCCATGGATGCTTTTTTCAAAAATGCCGTTCTCTTCCCAGAATTTGAGGATTTCGGCCTCAATTTCGGGCCAGTTCATCTGTTTGAGTGTAGGGTACATAATTCTGAGGCAGCAGCTTGAATAAACTGCAAAAATACGATTTTCTGCCTGATGCGCCTACCCTAGCGAATCAATAATGCCAGTGCTTCGGCTGTACTGCCTTCAGCAATGAGTTTTTTAGCAGTTTCTTCTGCATTTTCAGACCCGAATTTTTCCTGAATCTGTACCTGAAATTCCTTGTCTGGCCAGTCGGGAAGCGAAGCAAGCATACCAATATCATTTGCGCTTAACACACGGCTGTTTCTAACGCTTTCGGGTAAGGCGTCATAGCCGATTGTTGCCTGCATGGGCTGTGACAGTTGAAAAAGGGAATCGGGGGTGGTGCGGCAATACCAGCTACCGCCCATTCTCCCCACCAAATCGATGCGGGTCTGGTCAATTTTCCCGTCTGCTCCAATTACATCTTTATTGATGTGAATTTTCAGTACCTCAGCTATCACCAGATTTCCGGCTCCGCCACCGGTTCCAAATTCTTTTATTTCCAGCACCCGGCATTCCATCTGCACCGGACTTTCTTTTACCCGAAAGGGTTTGATGAGCTCGGAAGAAATGGGTGTGAAGCCGGCTTTTTCAAACTCGCTGATGCCCCGGTCCCAGGGTGCAGCGGCCACATTCATTTGCTGAACCATCCCATAGGTAACCACGTTCACCACCACTTCAGGCACTTGTTTTGCGTTGAGGTAGGTATGTTTGGGTGTACCATCCCGGCCGCTGTTGTTGGGGGCAAATACCAACACAGGCGGATTGGCACTCACTACATTGAAAAAGCTGAACGGTGCCAGATTCGGCTTACCGTCCATATCGACCGTGCTGGCAAAGCAAATGGGCCTTGGCCCCACACTGCCGAGTAGATACTGGTGCAACTGGGGAAGCGCAGTCTCTTGGGGATTGATGGAAAGAAAGTCCATGGTATGGATTATTTGAGGGTGTGCCCCATTTTATTTTTCTTGGTGGCCAGGTATCCTGCGTTATGGGGATTGGGCTCTACTTCCAGCGGTACATTTTCAATTATTTCCAGCCCATAACCAATCAGTCCGGTGCGTTTGCGGGGATTATTGCTCATGAGTTTCATTTTACTCACGCCCAAATCACGCAGTATCTGCGCTCCCACACCATATTCGCGTTCATCCATTTTAAAGCCCAGCTGCAGGTTGGCTTCTACGGTATCAAACCCCTGCTCCTGCAGTTTATATGCTTTGAGTTTATTAAGCAGGCCTATACCCCTGCCTTCCTGATTCATATACACAATCACACCTTTGCCTTCCGCTTCTATTTTTTCCATGGCTTTTTGCAACTGTTCACCACAATCGCAGCGGCAGGATCCGAAAATATCACCGGTAAGACAACTGCTGTGTACCCTTGTTAGAATGGCTTCTCCGGGCTCCCAGCTGCCTTTAATAAGCGCCAGATGTTCCTGATGGGTATTGCTTTGTTTATATGCAACCAGCTCAAAATCGCCGAAACGCGTTGGCATATCTACGCTAATCTCCCTACGGATAAGGGTTTCATGCTGCAGACGGTAACGGATAAGGTCTTCAATACTGATGATTTTAAGATCCCATTTTTTGGCAACCTCCATCAAATCGGGCAATCGTGCCATGCTACCGTCTTCGTTCAGTATTTCAACAATGCAGCCAGCAGGTTCAAATCCGGCTAGTCGGGAAAGGTCAATGGCGGCCTCTGTGTGGCCTGCACGCCTTAGAACCCCTTCTGCTTTGGCCTTTAGGGGAAAAATATGCCCCGGCCTTCCCAGATCTTCGGCTTTGGTGCTCGGGTCTATGAGCGCCTGAATGGTTTTAGCACGGTCATGTGCGCTGATACCCGTAGTGCAGCCTTGTCCCAACAGATCTACCGAAATGGTAAAAGCGGTTTCATGGGTGGCTGTGTTAGAACCCACCATCATGCCCAGATTGAGCGACTCGCAGCGCTCTTCGGTAAGGGGCACGCAGATCAGCCCCCGTCCTTCTTTGGCCATAAAATTCACCAGTTCGGGGGTCATATTGCGTGCGGAGGTCAGAAAATCGCCTTCATTCTCGCGGTTTTCATCATCTACCACAATCACCACCCGGCCGCGGCGTATATCTTCTATGGCCTCTTCTATGCTATGTAAGGTAAATTCTGACATGCGTGTAATTTGTGTAATGCAAGCTTGATAAAGGTGCTGCAAAGTTCGTAAAAATATGACTGTTTCGGGTCACCACGACAGCAATTCTTCCAAAGCCGCCTGCACTTTGGAAGCACTTGGCAGCATTTCAGCTTCCAGTCCCATATTCAAAGGGATAGCAGGCAAATCGGCCGAGCCCAGGGTCTGCACCGGCGCATCCAGCTGAGCGAAGCAGTGCTGAGCAATGCGTCCGGCAAGGGCCTCTGCAAAGGAATTGCGAAGGGTTTCTTCGGTCAGTACCAGCACTTTTCCATGCTTTTTTACGGTTTCAAATACCAGTTTTTCATCATAGGGTGCCAGGGTGCGAAGGTCAATGACCTCTACCCTGCCGGGGAATGCCTTGGCGGCGGACATGGCCCAGTAAACGCCCATGCCGTAGGTAATAACGGCGCAGGTTTCACCCCGACTGAGGGCTTCGCTGCTGCAGTCCAGTGCCACGCGCCCTTTACCGAAAGGAATTACATAATCCTCATCGGGCTCAGGTGTTTTGGCCGCTTCCGTTCCGGAAACCTTGCTCCAGTAAATGCCCTTGTGCTCAAACATTACCACCGGGTTGGGGTCATACCAGGCCGATTTCATCAACCCTTTCATGTCCGCAGCATTGCTTGGATAGGCGATTTTGATGCCTTTGATGGGCAATAGACTGCTTTCCACAGTCCCACTGTGGTATGGACCGCCACCACCGTAAGCACCGGTAGGTACCCTGATAACCGATGCCACCGGGTATTTACCATTGCTCAGGTAGCAAGATTTACTTAGCTCTTCCACCAGTTGGTTAATGCCGGGCCAGATGTAGTCGGCAAACTGTATTTCTACAATGGGCTTGCAACCCACAGCGCTCATGCCGGCTGTGCTTCCCACAATATAGGCCTCCTGAATGGGTGTGTTAAAAACCCTGTGATCGCCATATTTCTGCGCCAGGGTGGCTGCTTCACGGAATACACCACCCAGTCTTTTACCTACATCCTGGCCGTATAAAAGCGCTTCAGGATGGTTTTTTAAAATTTCATCCACTGCATACAACGCAGCGTCCACCATGATGATGGGCTCCTTACCTGCGGGCTCACGCACCCCTGTTTCTTCCGTAATTGGAGTGGGGGCAAACTCATGCAGATAGAGCATATCAGGGGTGGGATCCGCGGCGGCCTTGGCACGCTCAAAATCTCGCTCAGCCAGCACTGCCGCTTCTTCTTCGATGCCCTGTAAATTTTCTTCTTTTTCTCCCAGATTGAGCAGTAAACTTTTTAACCTGGGCAAAGGGTCCAACCGCTCGTGTTGGTCCATATCATCGCGATACCATTCACTGCGCACACCACTGGTGTGATGGCCCAGCAACGGTACTTTCACGTGCACCAGCATGGGGTTTCGGTTTTCCCTCACAAACTGCACCGCCTTTTCCATTTCGGAGTAGCATTGAACAAAATCACTTCCATTGATGCGAAGTCGCCGCATACCCTTGAATCCCAGCGCATATTCGAAGGCATCCATGGCGCGCATTTCAGCCCCGCTCGCACTGATACCCCAGTCATTGTCCTGAACCAGGTATAAAATTGGCAGCTGGTGCAATACGGCCATTTGAAAGGCCTCTGCCACTTCGCCCTCCGTAACGCTTCCATCACCCAGCGAACAGAGCACAATGGGTTTTTCAGCACCTTTCAGCAGGCCTTGTTTTTCAAGGTATTTAATGCCGTGGGCTGCACCGGTGGCGGGAATAACCTGCATGCCGGTAGCACTGCTCTGATGGGGTATTTTGGGTTTATCCGGTCTTTTTAAGGATGGATGAGCATAATAACTTCTGCCGCCACTGAAAGGGTCATCGGCTTTAGCTAACAATTGCAGCATTAACTCATAGGGCTCCATGCCAATGCCTAGCAGCAAGCTCTCATCCCTGTAATAAGGATAGGCAAAATCAATCGCTTTCAGTTGCCAGGCAGTAGCCAATTGTATGGCCTCGTGCCCTTTACTGGTACTGTGCACATATTTTGTAATTGGCCGGTTATCGTCGTATAAGCGTGCCATGGCCCTTGCGGTGCACATGGTTTTCCAGGCGAGAAGGAGAATGTCTTTACTGACCATGAAAGGGACGCAAAGATAGGGGCTAACTCTCTCAATAGGGGCTTGTGACTTTGTAAAGTTGAATTTTCCCAAACTTCCCTATATTGCAACATTATTTCCTCCGGCATGAGAATACTTTTACTCTCCTTTTTGACCGTTTTTAGCAATTTTTCTGCCTGGTCTCAAATACTTGGGGGCAGGGTTATTGACAAGGAAACCCGACAGGGCATTCCCTCCGTGTCGCTCACCTGGCGAGGCGGTGCTGCCACAACCGACAGCTCGGGGAACTTCAGAATTGACCTTAAAGGAGCTAAAAACTTGCAGATTTCGGCCATGGATTATCAGGAATTGACATACACGATAAACAGTGTGGCTGTTACTGAAGTCAGTATTGAACTTGAATCCGTAGCAAAAGGCGTAGGCCAGGTCACCATCAGCCACAATCGCCTGAAAGAAAAGCTTCGGGAAAGCCCGGTAACCGTAGAAAGTCTGAACGCCAAAGCCATCAAGGAAACCCCGGCCAGTGACTTTTATGAGGGTTTAGGCCATTTGCGCGGCGTGGATGTAACAGCAGCCAGTCTGGGTTTCCGTATCGTAAATACCCGTGGTTTTAACAGCACCAGCCCGGTGAGAAGCTTACAGCTGATTGACGGTGTAGATAATCAGGCACCCGGATTGAATTTTTCATTGGGTAATTTTCTGGGGGCCAACGAACTGGACGTGGCCAACACCGAGATTGTGGTAGGCGCCAGCAGTGCATACTACGGCCCCAATGCCTTCAATGGGGTGATCAACATGACCACCAAAGACCCCTGGAAACATCAGGGCCTGACAGCACAGATCAAAGTGGGCGAGCGCGAACTGGCACAAATTATGCTCCGCTACGCCAAAGCGTATAAAAACAAAAAAGGCAGGGAAGTATTTGCCTTTAAAGCAGGCCTAAGCTATATGCGTGCCTATGACTGGGTGGCAGACAATTATGACCCCACGCTGGACAGCAAAGCCGGTAAGAGCAACCCCGGCGGGTATGATGCGGTAAACCGATATGGTGACGAAGTGTTTGGCACAGCCGCGAATGACCAGGTGTCTATCCAAACCAAAGCCATATTGCCCGGATTAGGAGCATATTACCGGGATGGCTACAATGAAAAGGATTTGGTGGACTACAATACACGAAACCTCAAAACCAACCTTGTACTGGCCTACAAGATTAATAACAGAAATGAAATACAATATGGATTTAACTTTGGCACAGGAACCACTGTCTACCAGGGAGATAACCGATATAGTCTAAATAATATTTTATTTTTTCAAAACCGGCTGGAGTGGTTGGGTAAGAAAGGACATCTTCGTTTTTATACCACCAATGAAGATGCAGGAAGAACCTACGATGCCGTACTCACTGCTTTTCTTATGCAGGGTGATTCAAAACCCGGTGGATACTGGTTTTCAGACTATCAGAATTATTGGATAAATTTCATTAAAGGCAAAGTAACCGGTTTGCCCGGTTATTATGATTTGGGTACATTCGCTCCGATACCCGGGAGATATAACCCAAACTGGGAAAGAGATTATGACAATTTTATGGCAAGAAATTCTGATAAATTGCTGCAATGGCATGCCGAAGCGCGCGCGCAGGCAAACAAGGCCTCCAATTATCAAGGTTTGACCTATCCGGATCCTTATTTTGACCGTTTTGTGCCCGGCACCCCTGAATTTGAAGCCAAGAAGAAGGAAATTACTGAAGCTTACAGCTACAACCGTGAAGGCGGTCCTGTAGGTTCTCGCTTCTTTGATAAATCAGCCCTGTATCACCTTACCGGTGAACGTAGATTTACCCTCCGGCAGTGGAAATTTACGGCCGGTTTCAGCGCAAGAATGTATGCACCCAATTCAAACGGCACCATTTTTCTGGATACCGGAAATGCACGCATCACCAATACCGAAGCCGGAGCATATGCGGGTTTTGAACGCAGACTGTGGAGCAACCGCTGGAAAATAAATGCTACGGCCAGGGTAGACAAAAACCAGAATTTTCCTTTCCTGTTTTCACCTGCTGCCTCTATCATTTACAGCAAAGACAAACGCAATACCTGGAGAGGCAGTTTTAGCAGCGCCATCCGAAACCCCACACTGCAAGATCAATTCCTATATTATAATGTAGGTCGCGCCATACTGCTGGGTAATAAAGACGGTGTAAAAAATGTATGCGAAGTTAACAATTTTCTTGATTACCTGAACACGCTGAATCGTGATACACTTAAACCTTTTACTGTTGATCCCATTCGTCCTGAAAGTGTAAAAACAGGTGAAATCGGGTACAAAGGAATTTTGCTTAACGGTAAACTCATGGTAGATGCCGGATATTATCTCAGCTACTACACCAATTTTATTGGTTACCGGGTGGTAGTGGATGTAGCATTTGATACCTTCTCACCTTTCCCGAAAGCACAAGCTTACCGGGTGGCTTCCAACAGCCGTGATGTGGTGAGTACACAGGGCTTCTCGGCCGGCGCCAACTACTTCTTTGCCAAATGCTTTATGGTGGGCGGTAACTGGAGCTGGAATGTGCTTGACAGGCGTGGCAGCAACGATGCATTAATACCCGCGTTTAATACACCCCGCCACAAGTTCAATGTGATGTTTGGTGCATCAGACATGAAAAAAGAATTTACCATACTGGGCAATGAGGTATCCATTAAGAATGTGGGCTTCAATATCAATTTCAAATTTGTGGAAGGTTACCGATTTGAAGGATCACCCCAGTTTACCGGAGATGTGCCTTCATACTGGATGCTGGATGCCCAGTTTAACAAAGTAATTCCCAAATGGAAATCTACCCTGAAAATAGGCGCATCTAACCTTACCAACAACATGGTATTTCAGGTGTATGGAGGCCCCAGAATCGGTAGAATGGCCTACATCAGTCTTACCTATGAACCGTAAAATTTTCATTAATTTCAAAAAATTAACTACTTTCGCAACTAACTAAACCTTTCAAATACATGAAAAAACTATTACTTTCAGCATCCACAATGCTTCTGGCTGTAGCTTCATTTGCGCAGATTAAGTATGTGGATCCCATCTATGCAGAAAACACCGTTCAGATTACCAAGAACGTGAATTATGCAACCCACATCTCCATTTTACCGGTGCTATCCGGTGGCAGTCCTGCCCCCGAGAATCTCACCATGGATATTTTCAGTTCAACAGGAAATACAGCCGCCAAAAAGCCACTGGTGATTTTCCTGCATACCGGCAACTTCCTGCCCCGTTATGTAAATAATGGAACTACAGGTGCCCGCGATGACAGCGCTACCGTTGCTTTCTGTAAAAAACTCGCTCAGCGCGGTTACGTAGTAGCTAACATGAGCTACCGTCTGGGATGGAACCCTACCAGTCCTGATGAAAATGTACGCCGCGAGACCATCATTAACGCTGCTTACCGCGGTGTTCAGGATTTGGCTGCCTGCGTTCGTTACTTCAAAAAAGACGCAAAAAACACCAATACCTACGCTGTTGATACTACCAAAATAGCTGTTGGTGGTCAGGGAACAGGTGGCTACGTAACACTGGCCTATGCTACCCTGGACCGTCAGAATGAGATTCGTCTTGAAAAATTCTACAACCTGAACGCCAAGCGCTGGATGGTGCAGGACAGCTTGCTGATGGGTGACCGTCTGGGTTTCAAAATCCCAGGAACTTTAGGTCAATTGTGTCTGGAAAATCACAAAGGTCACACCTCAGATGTATCCATTGCCTTCAACATTGGCGGAGCATTGGGTGACAGCAGCTGGTTGGAAAAAGGCAGCTTGCCCATCATCAGCATTCATGGTGTTCAGGATCCTTTCGCACCCTACAAACTGGGTATCGTAAGCGTACCCGGCACCAACCCTCCCTTGAACGTTATTGACGTTTCAGGCAGTTATGATGTAATGAGCCGTACCAACAAATTTGGCAACAACGCTTCATACAAAGGCAAAGTATACGACGCTTACACCATGCAGGCCAACAAAATCAATGACGGTCTGGACGGTTTGTTCCCCATTGCCGGTGCTGCCAACGGTTCAGGACCTTATGAGTGGTGGGACACTGCTGCTATCAAAGCTTTGGGTATTCCAAACGCCGCTACCGTTATTGCTAACGGCAACGCTTCAAACCCCCTGCACAAAATTTTCGGTAAGACACGTGCTATGCTTTACGTAGACAGCATCATGGGCTATGTTGCTCCTCGTCTGGCTGTGAGCATGGGACTTGAGACTGCTGTTGGTATTCGTGAGAACAACCTGGGCAGCAATGTGACCGTTGCTCCCAATCCTGCAAAAAATCAGGTGGTAATCCACAACAACTGGACTAACCGCAGCCTGGTTGCCGCAGAACTGGTTGACATCAACGGCCGCAGTGTTCAGAAAATGAACCTTAGCCCCGTACACAACGTGGTTAACCTGAATGCTTCAGCCGGTATCTACATGCTCCGCCTTCAGTTCAATGATGGTGTGGGTGTGCAGAAACTCGTAATTGAGTAATTCAAAACCTTAAACCTAAAAAGCCGCTGCAATGCAGCGGCTTTTTTTATGTCGTAAATCTCAAGGCATTGGTCAGTTTTAACCAAACATTTACTTGCCACAGCTTGTTACTGTGTAACTTTGTACCGCATGCTAAAATTTTGGATTTGGGGGGTTGTCGTTCTTTTGGGTATTGAAAATTTACAAGCTCAGCAAAAGTTTACCCTGAGCGGCTATGTAAGAGACAGCGCCTCCTCTGAGAGCATAGCAGGAGCTATGATTGCACTCCCAAAAACCAACCTGTCCGTCGCAACCAATTCCTACGGATTTTTTAGCATTACCCTTGAAAATGGCACGTATACACTGTTAACAAAGGCCCCCGGCTATGAGGGAACAGAAATTTCCGTCAATCTTGACACACACACCGTGCTCAACATCAGCTTGTTAAAGCAGTCCACGGGCATGGGTGAAATCAATATTCGCGCCAACCGCAATGACAATGTTAGGAAAATTGACATTAGCACGCAAAACATAAACAGCCAGACCATTAAGAAAATACCGGCCTTTCTGGGTGAAGCCGATGTAATCAAGGCAGTGCAGCTGCTGCCCGGTGTATCCACCGTGGGTGAAGGTGCTACCGGCTTCAATGTGCGCGGCGGTGGAATTGATCAGAATCTGGTGCTTATGGATGAAGCGCCCATCTTCAACTCTGCGCACCTGTTTGGCTTCTTCAGCATTTTTAACCCCGATGGTGTGAAAGATGTTCAACTGGTTAAAGGTGGTATTCCTTCGCAGTATGGCGGTCGTCTTAGCAGCACCCTTGATGTGCGTATGAAAGAAGGAAACAAAAAACAGTTTCAGGCCAATGGTGGCGTAGGTACCATTTTTAGCCGCCTTACGTTGGAAGGTCCTATTGTAAAAAACAAAGCCAGCTTTATGGTGGCAGGAAGAAGAAGCTATATTGATGCGCTGGCCAAACCTTTTTTGAACAAAGAACTTTCAGGAAGCCAGTTTTATTTTTACGATTTAACCGCCAAGGTTAATTACAGCCGGGGGCGTGACCACTACTACATAAGCAGCTATTTCGGCGATGATGCATTCAGTGCCCCCAATGCATTTGGCGTCAAATGGGGCAATAGCACCGTAACCGCCAGATGGAACCACGTTTTCAATAAAAAGCTGTTTTCTAATTTTACCTATTATTATAGCCGTTACCGATACAACATCGAATTTAAAAACCGCGATTTAACCTTTAATTGGAAAAGCTTTATCATCAACAACAGTGCTAAGGTAGATTTTAATTATTATCTCTCGCCAAAACACCAGCTCACCTTTGGATCACAGACTACTTTTTACAATTTTAAACCAGGTTCGGCTATAGCCACCAACAAAAACGGGCAATTTAATTTTAGCTTACCCGAAAAGTATGCTTTGGAAAACGCTGTTTATTTAGGCGATGAATACAATCCCACCGGTAAGTTCAGCTATCGCCTGGGACTGAGGGTTAGCAGCTGGCAATACCTGGGCAAAGGTAAGGCCTACTATTTCCGGGATGCCTCCACTCCCGGCGGAAGAAGAATCCTGGACAATACACGCGATTTTGACGCCGCTGAGACCATTGCATCCTACATCAATCCCGAGCCGAGATTTGGCTTCAAATACCAGCTAAACAATTCGTCAAGTATCAAGGGTGGCTATAACCGCATGGTTCAAAACCTGCACCTGATCAGCAATACATCCGCCAGCGTCCCATTTGATGTGTGGCAACCTACCAGTAATAACATCAAACCCGAAAAGGCCGATCAGTATACGATTGGCTATTTCCGAAACTTTGGACCCTCAGGCAATGATTTTGAGGCCTCTTTTGAAACCTACTACAAAAGTCTTCAAAACCAGGTGGATTATGTGGATGGGGCCGATTTACTGCTGAATGAACTGCTGGAGGCCGAATTACTGAATGGCATTGGAAGGGCCTATGGAGCAGAGTTTTATGTGCGCAAATCATCAGGAAACCTCACCGGCTGGATTTCCTATACCCTAAGCCGCAGTGAAAGACAAGTAAGCGGCATCAACAATAATGAGTGGTTTCCGGTGCGATTTGACCGCCTGCACAATCTATATGTAGTGCTGCAGTATAAACTTTCCGACAAGTGGGATGCCTCTGCCAATTTTGTATTTAGTTCCGGTACCCCTACCACATTCTACTCCAACCAGTATAATGTGCAGGGCTACATTGTGCCCGATATTGGCTCCAATGCCAGAAACAACGTGCGCAATCCGGATTACCACCGCCTGGATCTGAGCGCAACCTACACCAAACGCAAATCGAAAAAATGGGAGAAAAGCTGGGTGTTCAGCGTATACAATGCCTACGACCGCAGAAATCCTTTCTCCATATACTTTGCCACGAATTACCAGGCACAAAACATCAATCAGGCCATACGGTACAGTGTTATTGGCAGTTTCGTGCCGGCCATTTCTTATAATTTTAAATGGAACTGAACATGAGAAAACTACAGCTGTTTTTTTTAGCCACTTTATTTTTGTCCGTATTTACTTCTTGCGAAGACCCCATCAATGTTAACGTAGATGCCGGTGAACCCAAACTGGTAATTGATGCATTCGTTAATAACCTACACGAACCCCAGCGCATTCGCCTTACCCAGAGCAATCCTTATTTCACTACGCCGGGAACGGAACCACCCGTAGGGGGTGCCACCGTGGTACTGATAGATACCTCAAACGCGCGTTTATTCCTGTTTTCCGATAGCGGAAACGGGAATTATATATGGAATCCCAATCCTGCTATAGGAGATACCTTAACCGTTGGCAAAACCTATGCACTGGTTGTAATTGAAGGTCTGGATACCCTGATTGGATTTTCAACCTTGAATCCTACGGCAACCATCGACAGCTTGTTTGTGGTAAATGAAACCGGCGATAACCCCGGATTTACGCCCGGTAAATACGTAGAATTAGCAGCCAATGATTTACCCGGTACGGGAAATGTTTACTGGATCAAAACCTGGTACAACGACACCTTCCGCAGCACCATTTCCGATATAAACCTGGCTTACGACCAAGCCGGTAGCCCCAATTCATCGCAGGATGGGGGGCTTTTTATCTGGCCCATTCGCTATGGTGCCATCAATGATTTTAATAAACCATACCGGGTAGGCGACAAGGTGCGGATTGAAATTCACAGTCTTACCCCGGAGGCCTTTTACTGGCTCACGCTTATTGTAAATGAAAACCAGAACGGAGGCCTGTTCGCCACCCCCCCAAGCAATATTGGGACCAACATGTTTCCGTTTAACCCCTCAAAAAAGCGTGGCCTGGCCGGATTTTTCTGTGTTAGTGCTGCAAGCCGCAAGGTGATTGAGGTCAATTAATTTGGAAATCCCGTTTTTTTTCGGTATATTCGTTTATACCGTCTGAATGAATCAAACCAGAAAGTACCTGCCCGAATGGGTTAATCAAGGAATCATTACACAGGATCAGGAAAAGCAAATTCTGGCCTGGATGGAAGCAAAGCAAGGAAAAATGCCGGGCCTGATCTTCTGGATTTCATTGCTGGCCGGATTGCTGGTGGGCCTCGGTGTTTTGCTAATCATTGCCCACAACTGGGACGAACTTCCCCATGCCATGCGCCTCAGCTTGGCACTGTTACCGGCCCTTGCAGGTACCGCCCTAATGTTGTTTGCTGCACTCAAAAGAAACCAAAACCTCATCTGGATGGAACTGGGTTCACTATCGCAAATGATAGGTTTGGGTGCTTCCATTTCCCTTATTTCACAAGTTTATCACATTGCCGGCTCCATGGAATCCTTTTTGTTTTCATGGCTGCTCGTATATACGCCCACCCAGATTATCCTCTCCGGCCGCGTCTCCCTGTTGTTATACACGATTCTGGCCAACTGGTTTGTAACGTCCTCCGGTTTCAGCCATAGTCCCGATGCTCATCCGATGCATGTATTCTGGATGCTGGGTTGCATTGCAGTATCTGCCAGAAACCTTTACCTCAAGGGCAATGCAATGGTGTTTTTAAGGGTTTACAGCTGGTTTTTACCGCCTCTATTTGCCTGGGGTATGGGAACCCTGGGGTTCCAGGCCAAAAACGTGGAGTTACTGTTTCTGGTTTATACCGGCCTGGTTTTATTAACGCTGATCTTGGGCGAATGGCTGAAATATTTTCAGGAGCGGTTCAACTTTAATGGGTTGCGATTTTGGGGCAGAATGGGCCTTTTCGTCATCTTTAGCATGTTCAGTTACCGCTTCTTCTGGGATCACATCATTCATGATGAACTATTCCGAAAATCAGATTTTATCAGTGATAAACTCCTCTGGATTGGGTTGGGTTTCATAGCTATAGGTGCATTCATTTTCATCAGAAAAAAATTCAAGGATGCGTTTGCGGACATCCAACCTGATGTTGCTGCCATCATCATTTATATAGTGGCGTTTTTTGTGTTGGGCAAATTCGCTCCGCTTGCAGGAATGATCCTTACAAACCTGATGATGATGCTACTGGGCATTTATTATTTGCAAAAAGGTGTAAAAACGCAATCCCTGTTATGGCTGAATTATGGACTGCTCTGGTTATTTCTATTGCTAATATATCGTTTTAGCGATGTCAATCAGGGATATCTGGCCCGCGGCCTGTTCTTCATCGGGCTGGGCATTCTGCTGTTCTTCATCAACATTTTTGTAGTGGGTAAAAAAGGAAAGGAGCAAAAAAATGTGGGCTAATCGTTTACTGTGGGGCACAGGGTTGATACAGATATTACTTCTGACCGGGATGCTATTGCAACTGGAAAATACGCGTAACAATGGGGCTCTCTTCCGCCTGGAACTGAAAGCGTATGATCCATACGATATGTTCAGGGGCAACTACCTGGCCCTTAGTTTCAGGGAAGACCGCATTAAAACACCCATAGGACCGATGAAATGGGATGAGAAATTTTATGTGAAGCTAATCACCGATAAAAATTCCGGTTTTGCCCGTCCCGTAGAAGTTTCCCGAACATTACCCGGAGGGGATAACTGGGTAAAAGTTAGCAATTCCGGCGGCTCCGTAATGGAAGAAGATGATACAATGCTGTTGTTTTCATTTATGCAGGAACGCTATTTTATGAGTGAAGACAGGATTAAAAAAGCAGAGCAAGCGTTACGTACAGCTACCGCAGACAGCAATCGTAGGTGCTGGGCAGAAATGCGCGTAAAAAACGGCGTCACCATTTTAACAGATGTAAAAATTGATGGTAAATCCCTCAAAAATTGGGCGGAATGAGTGCGTGTCAAAAACCTCAAAAGTTGCGTCACGGGTGTTTTTAATTTAAAACGAAATATCTGCCGGGGTTATTTAGCCCGTAACTGCTAAAAGTCATTTCCTTTTATTTAATTTGCAGTGCCTGCCGATTTTGCAGAAAAAAGGCACTAATGAATTTGAATGTTTTTTCACCTCTTGAATTAGCTCTTTTTGAGAAAGATAAATTATTTATTTTAATTAATGGTTAATAAATTTAATCAACCAAAATCACATATCAATACGTATTTTATATTCAATGGGGTTTTTATCAACTAAATGATCAAGCTAATTAAATCATATTATTGGGTATTGTTTTCATTGATGATGCTATTTAGTTTATACGTTATATCAACGTATAGTTTATGCGAATGGGACGAATCCAGAAATGGGGTAAATGCATACGAAATGCTGCAGAATGGGCATTATTTCGGATTGTATTACGATGGCGTTATTGATACCTGGAACACCAAACCTCCACTATTAACATGGCTGATTTGTTTGTCATATAAAGCATTCGGTTTTTCAGTTTTTGCGCTGCGAATACCCGTCTTCCTTTCATTCATCGGTACATTGTTTTTTTTATATAAAATTATAGTAAAATTCGAATCGCATAAATTAGCAATGTACTGTCTGGAAATTTTAATTTCATGCAAGGCCTTTTTGGGTTATCACATCGCTATTAATGGAGATTTTGACATGGTATTGGTGTTTTTTTTAACCGCCGGATTGTATTATTTTATTAAATTTTATTTTGATAATTATAATTATGCACTATTATATTCTTCCCTGTTCATTTCCTGTGCATTCCTGACTAAAGGACCACCCGCATTCATATATTTACCGGGCCTCTTCATTTTCTTACTGCTCAATAAATCGTTTTTGAAAACCATTAAAAAACCGCAATTTTGGATCGCTTTTCTGATACTTTTGATTTTTATCGGGGTTTGGTATTTCAATTCCAGAAACTATGTTTTCTCCGGAAAATCCCACTATGGCAGCAATAATCCCATCGAGACTTTATTTATGCACGATACCTTTAATCGCATTTTCAGTGGCGATTTCAAAAGTGACACCACCCGACAATATGATTTTGTGCTTAGTGTATTGGAGGCCCGTTTTGGGATATGGTTTTTTACCGGCATTCTGCTGTCGTTGATTTTTCTAATTGTTAAGAAAAATAATATGAAAAGATATTTTCATATTTTACTAAAAAAACCCTTGGTTTCATTATCATTTTGCCTATCAGTACCCATTTGTATTTTACTCACTTTTTCTGCCAACCAAAATAGCTGGTATTTAGCACCAGTATTCATATTTTTTGCCATTTTATTGGGTTATTTAATAGTATATTTTGAATCGATGTTTAAATTTCATCTGTTTTTTATCATCGCATTCACCACTGCGTCAGTGTCTCAAATTATGTATTTAAATAAACTTTCTGTTGAAACCAACGTTACTTTCAAAAACAATCCGAAATATTCCGGAAATCAATATTATTTGCTTGAAAACCCGAAAAATCTAAAGCATTTTAAACAAAACATGAATCTGTATTTCAAATGGAATCACAACACCTGCGTGAGACTAAATATAGATTCTCTCAGAACACTCAATAGCCGGGATAGAATTATGATTTCTGTGACAGATTATCCGCTGTTAAAAGGAATTCCCATTAACGTAGAAAATAACATAGAAGATTACCTGTTTTTTAGTCTTAAATCAAATTGATAATTATACAATTTCGGTCTACTGTATGATCCTTCTCCGACTTAATGTTAACAAAACATCAAAATTGATCCCTTTGTATTTAATTTGCATAGTTTTTGGGTAAGAACCCTAAACCCGACAGATACATGAAGTTAATTATTCCCATGGCCGGCATGGGCAAGCGCATGCGGCCCCATACCCTTACCATTCCCAAACCCCTGCTCCCTGTGGCAGGTAAGCCCATAGTTCACTGGCTCATTGAAGACATTGCGGCTGTCTGCGATGAGCCCATAGACGAAATCGCCTTTGTGATTGGCGATTTTGGAGCCGAAACAGAAAATCACCTACTGCACATTGCAGAAAGCGTGGGCGCCAAAGGTCGCATCTGCTACCAGCACGATCCGCTGGGCACTGCCCATGCCATACTGTGTGCCAAAGAAAGTCTCAAGGGTGAAGTCATCGTGGCGTTTGCAGATACCCTCTTCAGGGCCAAATTCCACCTTGATACCAACCCCGATGGCGTAATCTGGGTGCATAGGGTGGATAATCCGTCAAGTTTTGGTGTGGTAAAACTCGATAATGACAACTTCATCACCGATTTTGTAGAAAAACCGGCTGAGTTTGTCTCAGATATGGCCATCATAGGCATCTATTATTTCAAGAGTGGTGAAACACTGCACACCGAACTGCAATACCTGATTGATAACGACATTCGTGAAAAGGGCGAATATCAGCTGACCAATGCACTGGAAAACATGAAAAACAAAGGCATGCGTTTCAAGCCCGGAGCAGTAGATGAATGGTGGGATTGCGGCAATAAAGACGCCACCGTCAACACCAATAAACGCCTGCTTGATACACGCCGCGAACTGTTTCATGTTGCCCCTGAAAGATTTAACGGAGGAACACAGATCATACAGCCCTGCTTCATTGGCGAAAATGTGGAGTTGAAAGGTTGTACCATTGGCCCCTACGTAAGCATTGGCAACAATTCAAAACTTGAAAATTGCGTAGTTTCCAACAGCATCATTCAAAACAACAGTCAAATTAGCAACCTCAACTTCACCAACAGCATGATTGGGAACCATGTAACCCTCAATGGTGAAAGTTGCGAGCTCAGCATTGGCGATTATTCCACACAGTCATGATTCGTCTCGGCAGTTTTCTGCTGCCGTTACTCTGGGTAGCATGGGGATGCGGCACCCAAAAATCGGTTCCTGATGCCTCCTCCAAAGCCATAGACACCGCATCTTTGAGGGAATTATACTACGCTGCTGAATTGCATTACGTTCAAGGAAACTGGAAACAGGCAGACTCTCTCTTCAAAAAATACATGCTAAGCGGACTACCCGCCGCACCGGCTTACCACCGAATGGCTTGCATAGCCGCAAAAACAGGCAAAACAGATTACGCACTCGATTGGAATTCAAAAGCGATACGCACCGACAGTACGGTTGAGGAATGGTTATGGCTGCAGGCAGACTTACTTCGCAGAAAAGGTGATTACAAATATGTGGGGGATATCTATGCCCGATATACCCTTAAACATCCGCGTTCCTGGACCTGCTATACAGATGCTGCAAAATATTATTCGCTGGGTGGTGAATGGACAGCCATGCTTACCCTTTGCCAGCGATGGGAGAGGGAATTTGGACTATTGGAACCCATAGTGGAATATCAATCCCAGGCCCTGAATATGATGGATGAACCGGTGAAAGCAGCGGAAAAATGGGCTGCTTTAAGCAGTAAATACCCGGACCGCAGAAATTACCGCTACAAACAGGTGAGTACTTTGATAGATGGCAACGAACCTGAGGCCGCATCTCGACTGCTCGACTCCCTAATCTCCAAAGATCCGGACAACCCCGAACTTCAGATTTTACTGTGCAAAACCATGGGAAATAGGTCGTGGACAAATCTTCCTTCTCAATTCTGGCAGATTGCACAATCCAAAAAACTGTCCTTAGATTCTAAATGGGAATGTCTGGAATACTTCAACAACCCCATTCACAATGCCTATGATTCTAGCGAACTGCTATGGCGCAAACTACATGAAGCCCACCCTAATGAACCCACAGCCCTCAATGCGCTGGGATTATGGTGTCTTTTCCATGGAAAACATACTGAAGCGGCCGGGTTTCTGAAGGCGAGTATTCAGGATGGTGAGCAAAATCTCATGCTTTGGCAACAATATATGACCGCGCTCTCTTATGGTTGCGAAACCTTGAAAGCGGTTTCACAATCAGATTCTCTGACAGAGTTATATCCCTTGATTCCCGCCGGATATAGAATGAAAGCCATTGCAGCTTTTATCCACAACAATTTGGATGAAGGACTGCTTTTTTGCATAGAGGGAGAGAATTTCACCGAGAATGATTCGGCCCTATCAGCGCTTAAATCCTATATTTCCCTACATATTGGCATTCCCTCCGAAAAACCCAACCTTGATTATTACTTCTCTGACTCATCCATCAATACTGATGCATTAATGGTGAATGTAGAATGGGCTTTAACCCAAAATCAGCTAGCCGATGCCGGAACCATGCTAAATGCATTATTTGGCAGCCCCAAAATTCTGAAAGAGATTCGCTATAAAGGGTATAACACGGGAGATTGCTGGTCTTTTTTTCAATGTGTGCTGCAACAAGCCCGCCTCGCTCTAATCACCCGTCAACATCAACAAGCTTCCATTGCTTTACTAAAAAAGTACATGCCGGAAAATGCTGTGGCACTGGAATTGATGGGAGATTTGTATGACACCGATGCAGAAAATGCGCTGTCAAGCTATCAAAAGGCATTGCTATGTTCTTCATTCCCTCATAAAAATCGGGTAAATCAAAAAATATTTAAACTCAAAAACCGTTAAACATCCATTGAGAAATCTTATCGTTTTGCTTGCAATTTTGGCGGTAACTGTCGCCTGTAAATCAAAAAAACATGCTGTTACCGATGCACCGGTGCGCATTGGAACTTTGCTTACCGATACCACTACCATGCTGAAAGGCGACAACATTAACCGGAAAAGCTGGTCCCATTTTTCGGATAAGCTCAGCATTGACTATACATCCGACGATGGACAGGAAATGAGCGGCACCCTAAGTTTGCGCATGCGCAACGACAGTATTCTGTGGTTTTCCGTATCGGTTGCCTTCGGCATTCAGGTTGCCAAAGGCATCATTACCCGAGACAGCGTGCTGATCCTGGATTTGTATCACAAAGAATACATGCGCCTGGGTATCAAAGATCTTTCCGCCATGCTGGGGGCCTCCGTTTCGCTCCGTGAACTGCAAAATCTTATTGTCTCTAACCCCATTTTCGATACCCTCTATTACCGGAAAGACACCCCTACCGGCGGTTGGTTTTCGGCAACCCCACCCATTACCAACCTGCTATTTACCAATAGCAATGGCAATATTGACAGTTCTGTTATTGCTGATACCGAAAAAAACAGACAAATTAAGGTGGTGTATGACGGCGAACAACGGTCTGGCGCTTTCTCTGTGCCAAACCAGATGCGGCTTACCGCCTTTGGTGACAAAAATACTGTACGCTTGCAGGCAGCGTTCACAAACCCTAGCGATGCAGCAATACCTTCGTACCCATTTAGTATACCTCCGGGTTTTACACCTAAAAAGTAATCATGTTTCGCCTCGCCTGCATAGGGTTTTTATCGTTGCTAATTCCCTTGTCAGGATTAGCCCAGTCCCGCAGGGAACTGGAAAAAAAACGCAAAAAAGTTCAGGAGGAAATACAATATACCCGTGGTATTCTGCAGAAAACAAGTGCACAAAAAAGTGCCACGCTCCATAAAATAGGGGCCATTAACCGCATCATCGACCAACAGGCAGAGGTTATTAAAGACCTTAATATTGAACTTTCAGAAGCAGATAAGGAGATCGACATTCAAAATGAAACCCTGGAAGAACTGAAAGCATCCTACCAGTCAGAAAGACTCAAACTTCGAAAAACGGTATTAAAGGCCTACAAGGGTAGAAAATCAGCAAATCAGCTGGCTTTTGTTTTTGCCGCATCCTCATTCCGGCAGGCCGTTCGGAGAATGTACTACCTGAGCAGACTTTCCGACTATCGAAAACAACAGATTGGACTGCTGGAATCCAAAGCAGCAGAAGTGAAAAATGGCCTGGAAACACTGGAAGAAGTGCGGCAGGAAAAAAACGGGATATTACTGGCAGAAAAACAGGAAAAACAGCAACTGGAATCAGATAAACAGCAAAAAACCAAACTGGTGCAATCTCTGGCAGGCAAAGAAGCCGAGCTCAGAAAAAAAATCAAACAGAATGAAAAGGCAGTGGCGAAACTCAATTCTGCAATCTCTGCGATGATTGCCCGAGAAATCGCCGCGGCCAAAAAACGCGCCAGAGAACAAACCGGCAGGGATAATACAAGCAGGACCGCTGCTTCACCCAAATCTTCAGGCGGAAAAGCTTCCCGGACTTCCGGCACCATACTGCTCACACCCGAAGCCCGGCTAATAAGTGACAATTTTGAATCCGGAAAGGGCAGTCTGCCATGGCCTGTAGAAAGAGGTTATATTTCCCAGTATTTTGGAGTCCATGCCCACCCCGACCTGGCAGGAATTACCCTGGTTAATAATGGAGTAGACATCACTACTTCCGGTGGAAGCACGGCCAGGGCAGTCTTCAAAGGCACGGTCTCAGCCATTCTCGAAATTCCCGGACAGGAAAAAGCAGTGTTGCTCAATCATGGTGAATACTACACGGTATACAGCCGCCTGAGTCAGGTGTATGTGAGTCGGGGGCAACAGGTAGAATCCAAACAGGCACTGGGAACCGTATGGACCGATGATGAATCAAAAACCATTCTACAATTTCAGCTCTGGCAGGGGCAATCTAAGCTAAACCCCGCCGGCTGGCTTACTTCTCGCTAATCATCCTTATATTTGTATATGATGAAAGTGGCCGTAGCAGGTGCAGGTGTAATGGGAGCCGGTATTGCGCTCAGCAGCATTCAGGCAGGATATACAACCCTGCTGTTTGATGTGAACGAGTCCGCCCTCCTGAAAGGGGAATCCTACATCCGAAAAGAGCTGAACAAAGCCGTCGAAAAAGGCAAGTTAACCCCTGAAAAAGCCCAATCCATGCTGGCTTTGCTTTCTATGGTTACGGATGTTACAGAGCTGCGCGCTGATATTATTATAGAGGCAGTTCTAGAAAACCTGGAAATAAAACAAACCCTATTTAGGCAACTGGAAGCGGTCAACAAGGCAGAAACAATTCTCGCTACCAACACCAGCTCTATTCCCATTACCCAGATTGCCAGGGGGCTGCAACATCCGGGGCGTGTGGTGGGTGTGCATTTCTTTAACCCGGCCCACATTATGAAACTGGTAGAAATTATCTCAGGTGCCGAAACCGATTGTGAAATTGCAAAAAAATCCTATGAATGGGCAGAGTCTCTGGGCAAAACTGCCGTATATGCCGCCGATGCACCGGGTTTCATTGTGAACAGGGTGGCTCGCCACTACTATGTAGAAGGGTTGAAAATACTGGAAGAACAGGTAGCACCGCTGGAAAGTATTGACAGACTGTGTGAGGCCTCCGGCTTTAAAATGGGCCCCTTCAGACTCATGGACCTCATCGGAGTAGATACCAACTACGCAGTTACCGGCTCCATGTTTAACCTTTTTGGGCAGGATGCTAAATTCAGGCCCAGCCGTATACAAAAACAGAAGGTAGATGCCGGTCACCATGGCAGAAAGTCAGGTCAGGGATTTTATCGATATGAGGAATAATTTTTTTCTAGCCGCCTGCCTGCTGTTGTTTCTGGGTAATTGCCGCAATAACAATGTAACAGAAGCCATACCTACCGGCCCGGTCAACGTTACCCTCGATTTGAATTTATTGGATAATCAGCATTTAATGGTGCCCGGAAGCTTTACCTATGCCGAGGGTGGCGTTAAAGGAGTACTTATCATTCATGATTATGACGATACCTGGCACGCATTTGAACGAACCTGTGCATGGCAGCCACTCAATGCCTGTTCCCGGATTTGGGTGGATACCCAGGCCATTCAGCTAAAATGCGGAACGCCCGGCTCAGGCGGGTTTGAAACTTGCTGCGAAAGCCGATACATGTTTAACGGTCTACCGTTAAAAGGACCAGCAGGTGGTTCGCTTGCCCGATACAACGTAAGCAGAAGCGGAAATTTATTGCTCATATACAACTAACAGCGAATTGGCTGACTTTATGAAAATCAGCGAATAAGCCGTCTTTTTTGACACAGTTGTGACAAACTGTTAGTTTAACCCCTCATTAAATTTTTTTAAAAAACTTTTTTTTTATCCGAAGTTCTTATATTTGTTGCCTGATAACCCCTTTAAAAGAAAACAAAACAGCTTATGAAGCATAAATACCTGGGACGATTACTAAGCACAGCGCTGGCTTTCACCACCCTCGCAGTAGCGCAGGCACAGACTGCTGATGCCCCAATGAGTGTTGAGGCCAATTTCGGCTTAAGAGAATATTTAGGAGATCAGGGTTCTTCCCTGTTTTTCGCAAAAAAACCCGATTACCAGGGTGCCGGTATCAACTTCGGTTATTACCTGAACCCCATGTTTGACGGGGTTGTCAATTTCAGTGCCGGAGATGTTGGCTACAAAAGAGAAGTTGCATGGCAAACTGAACCCTGGAAATATCAGTCTTTCAGGGCTAATACCATTGACCTTACTCTTGGTGCACGCTTCAAGCTAAATTCATTTTTTAATGAAGAATCCAAAGTAATACCCTATGTATATGGTGGCTTTGGCGGCTATTATGTGCATAGTCAGGTTCGTTGGGGTAATCAAAATGAAATCCAGAATGCAATTACTGAAATGGGTGCCGCCGTTCAGGGTGGACTGGGCGTTTCATTCAATGTAAGTGATCGCATCGGCGTTCGTTGGTCATGGACAGCTACTTACACCATGAATGACCGCTGGGACGGAGCCAACCAGCCCGGTGACGCAGACCCATCCATGCCTTTGGTAAACAAACTTTGGAAAACCAACGACATGTGGGGTTACAACGCCATCGGTGTCACCCTGGCATTGGGCGAAAGCAAAGGCCCAAGCAAGTGCAAGGATAAAGACCAAGACGGTGTTTGCGACAAATACGATGTTTGCAAAAACACTCCTGAGAAATACCGCAAATATGTTGACAGCGTGGGCTGTCCCGCAGATCGCGATAAAGACTCTGTATATGATGCAGATGATGCCTGCCCTGATGTTAAAGGTTCGGTGAAGTTTGCCGGTTGCCCAGATTCAGATGGTGATGGTATCGAAGATAGCAAGGATAAATGCCCTAACAATGCCGGTCCTAAAGAATCAGGCGGTTGCCCGGATGCAGACGGCGATGGTGTGCTTGACAAAGATGACAAGTGCCCCAATGTTGCCGGTGTACTTGCTTTGAAAGGTTGCCCTGACCGTGATGGCGATGGTGTAGAAGATGGTGCAGACAAGTGCCCCGATCTGGCCGGTAGCATTGCAGGTGAAGGTTGCCCCGATTCAGATGGTGACGGCATCACCGACAACATCGATAAGTGTCCTACCAAGCCCGGTATCGCTGCCAACAAAGGTTGTCCCGAAATCAAAGTAGAAACCAAAAAAGCCATCGAACAGGCTGCTAAAAACATCTTCTTTGAAACCAACAAAGACATCCTGAAAAAAGAATCTTACGATGACATCGACCGTCTGGTGAAAATCCTGAAGGAATATGCCGAAGCTTCTGTAACCATCGAAGGTCACACAGATTCTGACGGTGATCCTGCCAAAAACCTGGATCTTTCACAGCGCCGTGCCGATGCAGTTGTAGTATACATGCTGGGCAAAGGAATCTCTCCTGAGCGTATGAAAGCGTTAGGATTCGGTGACACCCGTCCTAAAGTGCCAAACACCAGCGTATTGAATAAAGCGACCAACCGTCGTGTTGAAATTCTGGTAACGTACTAAAACTGAACTATATCATGGAAAGGCCACCCGCAAGGTGGCCTTTCTTATTTTTGGTGCAATGGAAGCACTAAAGTTCTATCTGCGGCTCAGCGATTCGGTTATGGAAGCCTGTAAATCTTGGATTGGTAAAGAAATACTCAGTATCTCCGCCGCTCAAATGCAAAAAGACTGGTCGGCTGATGAAATGTTCCTGTCTGCTGAACTGGGACTCATGTTGTACCCACAGAGCATGGCCGTAAAGGTTTGGCAGGAAGAAATAGCAATGGAAGACGTACCCATTAGCTTTGCCCTGAGAATTGACAACGAGCCACCCAAACACCACGCGGTGGTTTTTCAATTCAACAAGCCCTTCGTGATACGAAAAATAGAAATCTGGGCAGAAAAAACAAGGGACAGCAGCGGTGTGCGTGACAAAACTCAGTTAACAGAAAACACCCTCGTCTTTATCGCTGAGACCGGAGATAGGTGGATGTTGCTGCCCGATCATCCTGGCCCCGGTTTTTTACTGGCATGGGGAGAAAAAGAAATGAACCGAATCCTGCATTCCGGATGGTATGTGCTGAAGCATATTCTGGATTAGCTACCTTTGTTCCATTGTGAGGGCTTTACTTCAGGTATTTTTAATACCCTTAGGTTTCATCTACGCTTTAGCCGCTTGGTTTCGCAGGCAGTACTTTCAGCGCCTCAATAAACGCAAAAAAAGCGCCGTATTTACGATTTCCGTAGGAAATTTGGCCGTAGGAGGCACTGGAAAAACCCCAATGGCACTCTACCTTGCCCAACACACCAAAAACTCCACAGCCATGCTCTCGAGGGGCTATAAACGCAAAACCAAAGGTTTCAGGGAGGTGCAGTTAACCGATGATACTGCTTTGTGCGGTGATGAGCCCCTTGAAATGAAAATTGCGAATCCGAATTTGCCCATTTTCGTTTGTGAAAAACGCCTCGAGGGCATTGTCTCCATTCAAAAGCTGCTTCCTCAAACTGAAACCGTTATTCTTGACGATGCATTTCAGCACCTACCACTGCTCGCCAATAAATATGTGCTGCTTACCGATTTTAATTTACCCTTTTACAAGGATTGGCCTATGCCTGCAGGAAGATTGCGAGAATTTGCGTGCACGGCATCTCAGGCGGATGTGGTTGTGGTTACCAAATGCCCGATTGATTTGCAGGAAACCGAAGCAGATATAATACGCAGACGCCTCGAAAAATATGATATACCTGTGTTTTTCTGCCATTATGAAAACGCAGATCCGGAAAATGCTCTCGGAAACACTTGCCCCTCAGACGCCCACATAATGGTGGTTTCCGGCTTGGCAAATAACGATGCATTTCAGACATGGGCAAAAAAATGGGGCAACGTAAAAGTTTGTCTGGGTTACCCTGATCATTACAACTTTAAACCTTCTGATTATTCGCAGTGGCAACAAACCTTGTTAATGTCTGAAGATACAGTAATTCTTACAACCCGCAAGGATTTTGCAAGAATGCAAGGTTTACCGGATGACATGAAAAGACGAATTTTTATGACATTTACCACCCCAAAATTTCTTTTTCAACAGGAAGATGCGTTTCTTCGCATATTATTTAATTAATTTTATTTGTTGAGTTATGAATCATCTATTTTTTCGTTTTGCGTTTGTTTTACTATTCACTCTGCCTTTGTTTCAATCCTGCACCACTGATGAAAATGTGGTCTTAAACACTTTTGAAAAAACCGATGCCGGCGGCTGGCAATGGAAGCAAGGCAAAAAGTTTACTTTTACCGTTGAAGACTCCACCTATTACTACTCGCTGATTTGCGGTCTCCGGATTCAGACTGGGTACAGCTACTCCAACATCTGGATGGTATACAAACTGGATGGACCGGTTAGTTCCCAAAAAAATCAGTTTGAGATAGTCCTTTCAGATAATACCGGGAAATGGCTTGGCAAAGGCCAGGGCAATCTGATCAGCTACGAAAAACCCTTTGTGAGCGGATTGAAACTTAAACCGGGACAATACACCGTAGAACTCGCACAGAATATGCGCGATGAAAAACTCTCCGGGGTAAGCGATGTAGGGCTCAAGGTGGTAAAAACCGGTAAAATCTATTAAACCATGCTGGTAAAATTATTTGCGAGCGCCGTTCACGGTGTGAACGCTACACCTATTACAGTAGAGGTAAACGCAACTACCGGGGCCGAATTTAAAACATTTGTCATCGGGCTGCCGGACAATGCCGTCAAAGAAAGCCTGTTCAGAACAGATGCCGCCATTAAAAACAGCGGTTTTGAACCCATCAGGCAGCGCGTAGTGGTGAACATGGCACCGGCAGACCTGCGCAAGGAAGGCAGTGCATACGATTTACCCATTGCCATCGGGATGTTGGCCGCTACTTATCAGCTTTCAGACCACTCACTCAGTCACTACATTCTCATGGGCGAACTGGGCCTGGATGGTGGAATTTTACCCATCCGCGGAGCATTGCCCATCGCCATACAGGCCATGAAGGACGGTTTCAAAGGCTTGATTCTGCCGGAACAAAATGCCCGGGAAGCTGCCATAGTCAAAGACCTTGAAGTATACGGCGTTAAAAACCTGAAGGAAGTAGCCGATTTTCTGTCCGGTAAAACCCAACTCACACGGGCTTTTGCCGACCCTCGCAGCGAATTTGAAGAGGCCCAGCAACAGTATGATGTGGACTTTTGCGATGTTCAGGGACAGGAAAACATCAAACGGGCCATGGAAATTGCCGCTGCCGGCGGACACAATATCATACTCATCGGCCCTCCGGGTGCAGGGAAAACCATGTTGGCAAAGCGCCTTCCCACCATCATGCCCCCATTAAACCTGCATGAAGCCCTGGAAACCACCAAAATTCATTCTGTAGCAGGAAAACTGGGCAACAGCGGCGGCCTTGTGGCGCACAGACCCTTTCGCAGTCCGCACCATACCATCAGCGATGT
>CANMCY010000006.1 GCA_947496375.1 Flavobacteriales bacterium | reverse complement strand
ATTATTTTGGCAAACTCACCGTAAGCTGTAATACGGCTTATTTCTTTTGTTTCAAGAAAAGGAAGCCGGTCAACCATTCTGGTGATGAATCTCGACTTGTTACTGTAGGCCACGTCACCACCGAAAATAGTGTTGAGGAGTGGTTCTTCATTGAAGTTGGTTTTGGTGGTTAACGGCCTTTCATACATGTGAAGCGCTGTTGCTCCCACAAGCAGGTTTTTATTAAACTTATGCTCAATACGACCCCCTATCAGGGTTTTTTGCTGAATATTAAAGAAGCTTTGGCCATCAGCACTGGCGCGTATTTCTGCTCCGCCTCGGAGCAATCCGTCATTGATAATCCTCACTCTGCCCAGTGCATAATCCACCTCATAATCCATGCCTTCCTGCAGTGGACGTCCATTGGCAGTTACCCGCACCGAGCCCCGCTGAAGATTGGTGGTTCCGAGAAACAGTTCTGCACCATTCGGGCTTTTGTAACTGCCGGCCAGAAAAAATTTGTTATGCTTAACATCCTGCTGAGCAAGCCATTTGGTACTGTCATACAAAGCATCATAACAATAATAGTCTGCCAGATCGGATCTTCCGCCAAAACGGCTCCTCATAAAATCACCAAAAGGTTCTGTAACCGGAAAAATGATTCGGGCATACTGGGCCTGAACTGTCAGTCCTTCTATTGCGTCAAATATACCGTCCGGCTTTGCTTCCTGCTGTCTGTTAAGCTTATCCAGTCCCAGAACCCGTATGAGCGGATTGCCGTTGGCAAAAGCCGGGACCGCATTTTGCACAGGCAGGTAATTGTAATCTGCACCGCTGGTATCATCTGCATACAGCACATTGAGCTTAAAATCTTCCAGTGATAAGCTGTATGTATTTAGCGTGTAAATGTTTTTCATCATCAGGTCCCACATGGGTAGCTTGGTTCTGATGGTATTGCCTTTAAGCATCTTCAAAAACAACATGCGCTGGTCGCCGGGTGGTACATCACGACTAAATTCCCCTACGGTATACACTTTACCGTTTAGGGTGTATTCGAAAGCCACTGCCAGAATTTCATCGTTATTAAGCGGCTGATTGAGAGAAATATAGCCCAATTGCGAGTGGAGGGTATATTCATTGCTATTTAACTGACGGGCATTGTTGAGGATATCAAAATCTACTGTTTGTTCAAAATACGGGTACATTGAGAACAAACGATCCACCGCCGTTCCGTTTTTTCTGACCAGGTTGTCATTGGCAATTTGTGCATACAACGTATTCGAAGCATTGTCTGCAGCCGGATCTATAGAACCGCCCAGATTGTTTCGATAGGGTTTAGATTCGCCCAAATCATGAAAAACAACTATATCGCGGGGAGTTTCAATATTGGCGCTACGGTTGGTAACCCAAACCTCAACCCTGTTGATAATGACGCCACTTGCCACAATGGGCAGATTTTCCAGTGCAGCATTATAATTGTTCTTAAAATACTGTGCCAGGAAAAAGTGTCTGTTCTGGTCGTAATTATCAGCCGTTATCTTAAACTCATTGAGTTGCTGACCGCCCTGCAACACGGTTTCGGTGCTTTGGCCTTTATTCTGGCTAAACACGGTTTTAACCGTAGTTTTACCAAACTGCATGGTGGTGCTGAAACCAAATAAATTATTGGCAGGTTTGATAAGCTGCGTGGGCAGATTCAAACTTACGTTACCCACCTGAACATCTTTGAGAATTCCGTCCGGCTTGCCTTTCCAACCCAAATTGGTTTGATTGTCAAATTCAAAGGCAGCTTCTGTATCGTAATTGATGCCCAGCTTTACATTCTGGCCCACAGAACCGTTTGCACTGATCTGAAGCTGCTGATCAAAAACCGGCACAAAGTACCGCTGTTGCCGCTTACTGAACGATGGATTGCGGTTTACATTGACATTCCCTCCCAGCTTTATCATGGCAGAGCCATTCAACTGAAAATCCACACCGCCTTCACCAAATATTTTTGAAATGGTGGGATTGGTCAGTTCCGTTTTAATGTAATCATTGATGCTCCCTTTACCTGCACTCCCTGTGTTATAGCTGGCATTTTGCGATTTCTCCCGATAATAATCCAGGCGATTCGCACGGGTTGTTTCCTTGAAATACTCAGAAACTGACAAAGACTTACCGGTGGAATAATTCAGTCCGCCGATATTTTTAAATTCCTCGTATCGATTGGTTTTGGGATTATATTTCCACTCAGAATTAATGGGGTTTTGCAAATCCACATTGGAAGTAGATTTGTTTTTTTGCCAGTCATTGCCTGACTTGATACTGTACTTTAAAGAGGAATCCGTTTGTGAAAAAACAACCTGCGCAAATAACCAAGCCGATGCCACCATGACAATCTTTGTCAAAGCAACAGAACTTGTTTTTACCCATGCCTTCCGGCCGGAATTTTTCATAATTAAAAAAGAAAAGTAAACGTAGTGGTTCGGCTTATATTGTCAGGTTTTTGTTAAACTGCGCAATTTACAATATTTTCAGTGAATTACGAATAAGTTCCTCAACCGTTAATGACGTTTTACCATTATCTGATATTTTCATCAGGGCTTTTTCTGCAGCACTTTTGTTGTAACCAAGACTGAGTAACGCAGACAGGGCCTCATTCATTGCATCAGACACACCCGGACTTACCAATGTTGCCCCGGGCTTCATTTTTTTACCGCCCAGTTTATCCCTAAGTTCCAGTACAATACGCTGTGCTGTTTTTTCTCCAATCCCTTTGATGCTTTTCAGCAATCCTACATTCCCATTCAGAATGGCAGCAGCGAGCGATTCTGCGTCAAGACTACTCAGCATCAGAATACCGGTGTTGTTTCCTACTCCACTTACTGAAGTGAGCAGTCTAAACATCTCACGTTCCTCAGGTTCACTGAATCCAAACAGCACAATCCCCACCGGATTTTGATTTTCTACTTTGAAAGTCTGCTCAACAAAAACCCTTGCCTGTTTTTGCGATTTTATTTTCTCGTAAGTATAAATGCTTATGGATATTAAATACCCCAAACCGGAATTTTCAATCACCACATGGGTGGGACTGATTTTTTCTACGTTACCTTCAATAAAATCAAACATAATTAGTGCGTATATTTTCTTCTGCGGATCAAATAATTAGACATTCCCAGCAAAACAATGAAGGAGAGAGGCAGTAGCAGGTTCAGCATCTGCCAGTAAAATTTCTCTTCTTTCACTTTCACAGGATTCAGCAATCTTAGCTGGGTTTCTCTTGCCCTGATTTCAATGAGGCCATTATCATCAATCAAATAATCTACACAGTTTTGTAAAAACTTTTGATTTGCAAAGGTAATCTGGCTGTAACGATCATAGCCCGTGGGGAAATTACCGCCTTTGCTACTTACAAAATTGCGCATGATATCCCCATCAGAAATTACAATCATTGCACTTTTCCCATCGGCGAGATATCCTCCCAAATTGGGTTTTTTCTGATATTGAAACGGAGATTTAAATTTTCCCTCCATCAACACACCACTCACCTGAGGTCCTGACTGCATGGTTTTCGCATATTTCTTGTCATTACTCATCATGGCCACATTTATCAACTCTACGGTGGCAGGAGCATTGGCAATTTTGGTGTAGGGTGAAGAAACAAGCAATGGCGTTGTGATGAGCCCATCGCGTTTTTTTACTTTGAGGGTGCCCGGAAATTGTGACCAGATGGCTCCCACATTTTTGGTAATAATGTGCGCAGAATTTTTGGTTGTAAATAAGGGAAAATACGGGAAAGGGACCAATTGCATTTGGCCACCGGCCGGCAGTGGAATTCTGTTACACACCAGATCCTGCAATAAATCAGAATTGAGTCCTACACCATATCCAAACAACCCGGTGGCAATATTTTCGAGGCCCTTATCCATTGCCATCACAGTGGAAGCCCGCTGAAAACTATCTATTTCCACCTGCACCGGATCCAGCAGCCACATCACCTTTCCACCTTTCATGATAAACTGGTCAATTAAAAATAACTCTGCCGGAGAATAATCCTTTTCGGGCTTGATAACCATCAGCAGGTCTGCGGCATTCAATCTGCGCTGCAGGTTGCGAAGCAATACCAGCTCTGCGCTGTCGGGTGCTGCCGCGATTTGTGCGCTAAAAGGGCGTGCACATTCCGGATCTGAAACATTCAGATGGAGGGCCTCCAGCTGATAATAGCGGCCCAGTTCATTGGCGAAAGAGCCCACGCGCGCATCAATCATCTCACCACTGCCATCGGCAACAACAATTTTCTTCGCTTTCTCTGAAACACACTGCCTGAGGGCATTGGCCAACTCATATTCTATATTGTCGATGGATTTTTTGATGTTGGATTCAATATCCGTTGAAACGTCATATTGAAAAAAGCGCATACCGACTGTTTTGCCACGATAAATACATTCAGCGCCAGGCACCAGGTATTTAATACGGGTTTCATCCCCGTCTTCCATGTCTACGTCACGAACGGGCTCAATGCCTCTTTCAGCAAAGCTTTCCAGAATACCAGCTACCTCTTTTTTCTCCTTATCCTTTAGCGGATCGGCAATTTCTATTTCCATTTTACCGCCGCTGGCTTCGCGAAATTCATAAGCCATATCGCGGATTTCATTGCGCAACTGTTTGAATTTCGCGCTCATCTCACCATCGAGGTAGAGTTTAAAATAAAGTTTTTCCTCGATTTTGGAAGCCAGATTTCGGCTGGTTTCACTCAATGTGTAGCGTTTTTCCTGTGTAAGGTCAATACGCTTATAATACAATGATGACAAAGCATTGACAACCACAATGCCTACCAATAGCATCAGCATTTCCAGCCAGCTTTGGGTTTTATGTAGTCTGCGTTTTTTCATCACCATTTTCTGCTTTCAAAAACCGTTTTGGTTAACCCAATGAACAACGCACTAAAACTTAACATGTACAACACATCACGGGTATCCAGTACACCCCTGCTTATACTGTCATAATGATATTCGAGACTAAACCACTCAAGACTTTTTCCGATGGCATCCAGCGCAGTAATATCCCCCATCATACCCAGTATCACATAGAAAAAGAAACCCAGTGCCATGCTCAGAATCAGGGCCACAATCTGATTGTCGGTAACTGCAGATGAAAACACACCCATAGCGGTGTAGGCCATTCCCAAAAAAATCAATCCAAGGTAACTGCCCCACATAGCGCCCGTATCTACATTTCCTACCGGGTTACCCAATTGAGAAATGCTGTAGTAATAGATTAGGGTAGGAAGCAGGGCTATGAGCAACAGCGATACACCGGCCAGATATTTACCCAAAATAATCCCCAGGTCTGAAACAGGGCGGGTGGTTAAAGTTTCTAGTGTTCCAAGGCGTTTTTCTTCGGAAAAACTGCGCATGGTAATGGCCGATATCAGGAAAATGAATATGTATGGGGCCATTTCAAACATTACCTGCATACTGGACAATCCAAGATCAAACACGTTATTGCCTTTGATTACCCACATAAACAACCCTGTTGCGCCCAGAAACACCAGCATTACCACATACGCAATGAGGGAACTTAGGAAGCTTCGGATTTCTTTTTTATAAACCGTCCACATGCTTTGTCAGTTGTCTAAATATGGTTTCCAGATTGTCTTTTTCACTCACGAGTTCTGTTACCTCCAGGTTGGAAGCCAGGGCAAAATGGGAAACTGCCTGCCTAAACTGGGCATTGTCGCCGGATAAACGCCAGGCGTTGTTACCCAGACTTGTCACCTTTAATATACCGGGAATGGTTTTGAGGTCTTTCTCTGTAACTGTAGCAGCAAACTGCACACGCACAATCCATTTTTCGGCAGTTTGATTGCGCAGGTTATCCAGTTTGTCATCAGCCACGATATGGCCTTTATCTATTATGATGACCCGGTTGCAAATCGCCTCCACCTCCTGCATAATGTGGGTACTTAGCATAATGGTTTTATTGCTGCCCAAACTGCGGATCAGATCCCGTATTTCCATCACCTGATTGGGGTCCAGACCACTTGTAGGTTCATCCAGGATTAGCACATCCGGGTCATGAATAATGGCCTGTGCCAACCCCACCCGCTGACGGTAACCTTTGGAAAGCTGCCCGATTTTCTTGTGTTTTTCCCGTCCCAGGTGGGTAAGTGCAATTACTTCTTCCACCCTGTTTTTTACATTTTTCACGCCCCCCATACCGGCAGCAAAAGCCAGGTATTCCTTCACGTACATATCAAGGTACAGCGGATTGTGTTCCGGAAGATATCCCACGTGTTTCCTTACCGAAATACTCTGATCTGAAACATCCAGTCCGCATACTTTAGCTTCGCCTGAGGTGGGCGGAATATAGCAGGTGAGCATTTTCATGGTGGTACTCTTACCGGCCCCGTTGGGACCCAGAAAACCCACAATTTCACCGGGCTCAATTTCAAATGAAATGCTATCGACAGCCGTTTGGGTGCCGTAAATCTTGGTCAGCTGATGTACCTGAATACTCACGTTGGTTTTGCAAAAATATGCAATACAGAAAAAGCACAATACCCCAAACGGGTAAATGCCTTATTTATTAAACAGATTTGAAAAGAATCAGGCACCTGCCTCTTCCCCGTCGGGAGCGGCTGCAGCCATCTGACCCAGTTCGCGGTCCAGCAAATACAGGCCACTGCCGTCTTTGCCAATGATTTTGAGTTTGTTCAGGATGCTTTTGACCTGCTTCTCCTCTTCCATTTGCTCACTCACATACCACTGAAGAAAATTATTGGCTGCATGGTCGCGCTCTTTCAGCGATACATTTACCAGCTCGTGGATGCTCTGGGTAACTTTTTGCTCCTGTTCCAGCACATTTTTAAAGCAGGTGTGAAAATCCTTAAACGATTTAGGCGGGGCTTCAATGGCAGGTACCATGGCATGCCCATCGTTATCGTTGATAAAATGGAAAATTTTGAGCATATGCATTCTTTCTTCTTCGCTTTGCTTGTAAAAGAATGCTGCGGCACCTTCAAATCCTTCTGCATCCATCCAGCTTGCCATACTCAGGTAAACGGCACTGGAATATGCCTCCAGCGCTATCTGGTGCTGAAGGGCTTTTTCTATCGTTTTTGAAATCATTGCTTTTGTTTATGTAGTAAAAAACCTGTGAATTCCCGTATTTGTTTTTATTTCTGCTGTCCTCCGGAAGAAATCATGGCTATTTGCTTCTCCAGCTCTTCCTCAGCACCCGGTGTATAGCCCTGGTGAGACCACACCACCTTGCCGGACCGGTCCACAATAAATGTCATGGGCGGATTGTTCACATTCATGGCACGCGCCAGATCTGAATTTTCATCGAGGATGATATCGTATTCCCAGCCATAGCCCAGTACTTTGGGCTTCACTTTTTTACTGTTGCGGGCGTCATCAATACTCACGGCCACCAGCTTCAGGTTATATTTTTTTTGCCAGTCAGCATAATGTTCATGGATGGCTTCCAGCTCCTTGATGCATGGAGCGCACCATGTGGCCCAGAAGGAAACCACCGTAATTTTTCCGGAATCGGCCACGGTCACAAAATCCAGGGGTTGTCCATCCAGGTTTTTCACCTGCACAGAAGGAAGCGTCTGGCTTTGGGCATTGGACTGAAAGGCGAACAATACGCAGAATGAGGCAAGGAGCAAAATGTTTTTCATATACGTTTCGCAAAGTAAATCAAAACGTGTGCCAATTCGATATTCTTTCATGGCCCGACAATAAAAAAGCCGCAACGGGTTGTTGCGGCTTTCTTTTGGGTAGTTTGTTAATTACTTAGATTTGAAATGAATTTCGTATTTATCCGTTCCATCATCTTCTACCAGCCACATCTCATTATTGGTAAGGCGGAGAATTTTAGATAATTCCTTGGATGTAGTTCCATCATACATTACTTCCAGATTTTCTTTTTTGCTGTCAAACGACCATTTTCCGGTTTCACGGTCACCATCAACCAGAGCTTCGAAAGTTTCGTCTTTTTTGTATTCGATTGAATAATTACCCAAAAATTGCAAGATCTGGCTGGTAAGGTCTTCTCCATTCACGAGGTATTTTTCGATAACCCATGTATTTACTACACGTGACTTTTTAGAGCGCAGTGAGATACCGGGACCTTCTTCGTACTTGCCGCAAGAAGAGAATGTTACGAGGGCCATGGAAACCACGGCGAACATAATAATTGAGATTTTTTTCATGATTTGTTGGTTTATGAGTGCAAAAATACATGAACTCTCATTAATTCACCAAATTAAGACATCCTTGTGTCCGATTTCTTAAACGTTGAACGCAAAAAGGAACCTGAATGGGGATTGTCACATTGGGTTTGGTATGAAGGAATCATGCCTGTTCCTATTTAATCAATTAGGTGGAATACCAATAAAAACCGCAACTTATAATTGTAGTTTTCTCAGTAGCTATAACTGAAGAATCACTTGGGTTTATAATGGAGCTCAATTTTGGTAGCATAATAATCTATCATCAACCTCATTTCTGTGCTGTTAAGGCGAAGAATTTTCAATGTGTCCGGGACAATAGAACCGTCAATTAACAGCTCCAAATTTTCTTCATTGCTATCCATGGTCCAAGTGCCGGTTTCCCTATCGCCATTATTTAATAATTCATAAGTACCATCCTTTCTGAATTGCCATCTATAATCAGCCATCAATGGGAGCATCTCATTAGAGATATCCTCCCCATTCTCTAAGTATTTTTCAATCACCCATGTGTTTACAATGAGGTTTTTTCTAGAGGGTTGTGAAATAACTACATCATCCTTTCCTTTTTTGCAGGAAGAAAAAGATACTATCCCCATGCTAATCATAGCGACTATTAAAATTGATATTTTTTTCATATTTATTATTTTTTGCGAGATTAAGTTAACTTAAATCAATTCAATAAATTAAGAATTCCTTATGTGTCACTTCTTAAACAATTGTTGTGAACAGAAACGCATCATTGTATTTATTTAGGTTTGTATCGAAATTCCAATTTTGTAAAGCCAAGGTCGAGTTCAGCCCAAAATTCATTATTGGTAAGCCGTAAAATCTCTTCCGTTGATATCTGACCTGTCTCATCATCTGAGAATTCTACTTCTTCTTTATCCTTGGAAAATTCCCATTTTCCTTTATTCTCCACCATCTGTCCCAAGTCTTCATCATATTGGGTTATTATAACTGTATTGTCCTTTCTGATGTCCATAGAATAATTGGGATTACTCTCCAAAATCATTGCTGTAACGTCCTCTCCGTCCTGCATTACTTTGTCAATTACCCAGACATTAACCAATCGGGATTTTTTACTTCGCAGTGAAAAATTGGGTCCCTCATCATATTTACCACATGAAGAAAACAACAATCCGGCAAGTATGCCGAAAAGCACGAATGATTTAAAGTAGTTTTTCATATAATTTATTTTTTTCTACAATTTTAAATCACTTTTTTAACAAATACAAGCACATTTACAAATATTTTTAATAAAAGGAATATAGAGGCTCTATCAGCCGACTCAAATAATCCCCTTAACTTCGCAACATGGATAAACCATCTCTGCCTTCGGGTACCCGCGACTTTGGGCCGGAGGTGATGATGCGCCGCAAATTCATCATCGGCATCATTGAAAATACATTCAAAAAATTCGGTTTTTTGCCCCTGGAAACACCTGCACTGGAAAACCTCAAAACCCTTCAGGGCAAGTATGGTGATGAGGGTGACCAACTCTTATTTAAGGTACTGAATAATGGAGATTTTCTCGCTAAAGCTGATGAAAGTCTGCTGATTGCAAGAGACAGCAAGGCCATTACATCACAGATTTCAGACAGGGGCTTACGCTATGACCTTACTGTGCCGCTCGCCCGCTATGTGGTCATGAACCGGGATAAAATCCATTTCCCGTTCAAACGCTACCAGATTCAGCCCGTTTGGCGGGCAGACAGGCCCCAGAAAGGGCGTTACCGTGAATTCTGGCAGTGTGATGCAGATATTCTGGGCAGCCAGGGACTGAGCAATGAGGCGGACTTAATCCAAATCTATGACACGGCATTTTCGGCGCTTGATTTACAGATAACCATTCGCTTTAATCATAGGGGCATACTGGATGCATTCGCGCCCTGGTTGCAGGGAGCTGAAAACCACGCCCGGTTTATGCAGCTTATAGACAAGGCCGATAAAATCGGATTTGAAGGGGTTCTGAAAGAAATTACGGCTGGAAACCTGCCTAATGGTGCAGAAGCTTGGACATTCCTACATGGTATTAGCCAACTCTCTGACACACATGAAAAAATCGCTGCGTTGCAGAAACAGCCACACATAAATAATGCAGCCCTTACCAAAGGACTTGAGGAAACCAAAGCATTGCTGGCATTGCTGCAAAACATATCCCTGTCTCAAAACCTGACCCTGGATGTTACCCTGGCACGCGGTCTCAGTTATTACACCGGCATGGTAATGGAAGTAGTGGCAAATGACACGCGCATTCCGGCCGATTTCCGTATTGGCAGCATTGGTGGTGGTGGCCGCTACGACAACCTCACAGGCGTTTTTGGCCTCAAGGACGTTACCGGAGTAGGCATCTCATTCGGTCTTGACAGAATCTATGATATCATGGATGCTGCCGTACTATTTCCTTCCAATGCAAATCAAAGCACGGCACTGATATTTTGTTGCATGGATGAAAATGGAATGGGAACTGCTTTTTCATTGGCTAGCAGAATGAGAAACGCCAACATTGCCACCGAAGTTTATCCCTCAGCCGCTAAACTTAAAAAACAGCTGGATTACGCCAACCACAAAGGCATAGTATGGGCAGCCATTCTGGGCGAACAGGAAATAGAGAATGGAACGGTGTCCATCAAAAACTTAATCTCAGGTGAACAGGAAACCATCCCTCAGGACAGGTTATTATCCCATATTTCGAAATGATAGAAATACAAGAACATTATTCGCTTAAATCCATACTGGAACTGATACAGAGCGATGATAAAATTTGTTATTCTCCGCATATTTTGCAGAGAATTAAAACTTCGGTATCGGCCCTTAGTGATTATTTACAAAATGGCAATCCGGCGGTATACGGAGTAAACACCGGTTTTGGCAGCTTACAGCATGTGCGCATTCCTGATAATGAACTGGAGGAATTGCAGCGCAACCTGCTGATTACCCATGCAGCAGGAACAGGCAAGCCCCTGGATACAGGGATTGTAAAAACCATGCTGCTGCTAAAGATCATCAATATAGGAAAAGGATACAGTGCGGTAAGAGCCGAAGTGGCCGAGAGACTTATCTGGCATTACAACAACAACTGGATTCCGGTGGTGCACGAACAGGGTTCTCTCGGAGCATCAGGTGATCTGGCTCCCTTGTCTGAAATGTGTCTTCCACTGCTCGGACTGGGAACCCTGGAACATCCAATATTCGGCGCAAAAAGTGCGGAGAATGTGCTGTCTGAAAACAACCTAAAACCCATACCGCTAAAGCCCAAGGAAGCACTGGCACTCATCAACGGAACACAATTCATGCTGGCCCATGCGTTGCAGCTGGCAGAAGCCACAATGAAACTCCTTGAAAAGATGCCCATCGTAGCTGCGCTCAGTGCCGATACTTGGTTGTGCCGACAAGACCCTTTCAAACCTGAACTCCACAGGATAAGGCCCCATGCAGGACAAATATCAGTAGCAGAAGGCATCCTCAGCCGCCTTGAAAAAAGCCCTATGCAGGTGCTGCCCCGCCCCGCTGTTCAGGATCCTTACAGCTTCAGGTGCATACCTCAGGTACACGGCGCCAGTATCGACGCGTTGAATCATTGTTTTTCCGTATGGGAGACAGAACTAAACAGCGTAACAGATAATCCCAACGTATTTGCAGAGGAAAAAATAGTGCTTAGCGGCGGTAACTTTCACGGCCAGCCCCTGGCACTCACACTCGACTATGCAGCCATGGCACTGGCAGAACTGGCCAATATCAGTGAACGTCGCACCTACCTGCTCATCAGCGGACAACGCGATTTACCCGCCTTTTTGGCCACCAATCCCGGCACAGACAGTGGTTATATGATAGCCCAATATACGGCCGCCAGCATTGTGAGCAAAAACAAACAGTTGTGCACACCCGCCAGCGTTGACAGCATCGTGAGCAGCAACGGCCAGGAAGACCATGTGAGCATGGGAGCCAATGCAGCAGTTAAAGCCCTGCAGGTGGTTCAGAACGTGAAGGAAGTAATTGCCATAGAGTGGCTGTGTGCCAATCAGGCATTATCATTTAGAAACGCAACCACCTTTGGCGAAGCGGAAAAATTGCGTATGCAACTCAATCCTGATGAACATACCCATATCCCCATGCACGAGCTGATATCCCGTTCAAGGGTAACCCTTTTTGGCAACTAAGGCTTGCCGATATACAGCTCTCTTGTCATTTTGCGCCCCTTGGCAGACAGCGAGACCTTATAAACGCCCGGCGGTATGCGATTAATTGGCAGGATTACTTCCTGTTCTTCTGCCGGTAGTGGATCAAAGAGCTGTTTGTGTATAATTTGCCGGCCCCTGCTCATTTCCAGCGTGCAGCTCTTGATACCCGGCAAGGCAAAATGTACCACAAACAATCCGGTATCAGGCAGCACGCCCATTTCCATGTAGGATGTTTTAGGCAGCAAGGCAGTCCGTTTCACCAAAGATTGGGTAAGCGCAGCCACCTTTACAGATGCCAGAGCAGAAGCATTGTCATAATGGGTAAAAGCGGCTCTTACAATACCTTTTGCAACAGCGATGCCAATGTAATCCCCAAAAAATATCTTTTTCCCCGGGGCACAAAATGACTGATTGGTGATTCGGTATTCCTTTCCGGGTTTGCCCTTCATGAGGGGAATCATATACACATCGGTGTACATATTTGTGAGCGAATGCCTTCGGTCATACCAAACCACATACACATTGTCATTGGCAGCATCCAGGGCCATGTGCGGCATATACTGATCTCTTCCGTTTCCGGCAGGATCTGAATTAAGCCGGCGTTCGGAAGACCAGTTTAATCCTCCATCATGGCTCGTTTTCATGAAAACATCGTAATCACCGCGGCTTTTATCGCCAAACACCAAATACAGGCGGCCTTTGGAATCACATTTCACAAAAGGCATGTTGTTGCTTCGCATCAGACCGGGAATATCATCAATGGCCCACCCGGATTGCTGATAGGCAATGATCCTGTCATTGCCCCAGGTTTTTCCTCCGTCTGTGCTGATGTCCATCCAGATTTTGTACTTTCCGGCCCATACACAGTAAATTTCTCCCATGGGCCCTACAGCACATGTGGCCCCTTCCAGGGTGTTATCACCGTCTTCCGCATCACCGCAGGAATCACTCACCACAACGGTTGCAAACGTGTCGGCAGCGGTTCTGCGGTATGCAAACCGGATTCGGCTTGAATCGCGGGAATCCTTGCTTCCGTATTTGTCAAATTCGGTCCAGGAAACGTAAGTACTCCCGTTAAAACGGCTTTTTTTGTTTTCATCCACGGCAATCCAGGGTTTATCCTGCATTTTACCAGCACGATGGCCTATACCCACGCTTTTCCAGGAGCTTCCTCCATCATCTGAAGTCTGCAGTACAATCCTATCAAAATGTTCCGGCCACTGCAGCGCGGCATTCTGGGCCAGACTCAGCAAATAAAAACGACCCTGTTTATCAATATGGGTTACCGGGTCTCCATAAAAACCCTCGGCCGGCTTTAGGGCAATGGATTTCCAGCTTCGACCGGCATCCTCAGAAACAAAAAAATAGTTGGTATTAGATCCCAGAATCTGAATATTGGGGTTTTTAGGATGGATGGAGATACTTGGCTCATTGGTCTCCAACCCTCCCGGGATCAAATCAATGATAGGTGTTTGTGCCAGCAGACTATTACCTGCCAACCAAAGCAACACAAACCCCCACCGGCCATGCATCACGCACCTGCAATAACTTCACCTCTTGCGGCAAGCCATCTTTCGGCATCCAGAGCAGCCATACAGCCACTGCCTGCAGCGGTAACTGCCTGACGGTATACTTTATCCTGAGCATCGCCTGCGCAAAAAACACCTTCTACATTGGTGTAGGAAGTACCCGGTTTGGTGAGAATATAGCCCTGCTCATCCATGTGGATGTATGGCTTAAATATGGAAGTGTTTGGGGTGTGACCGATGGCGACAAAAAATCCTTTGATGGGTATTTCGCGCGTTTCACCGGATTGATTATTCTTGACCCGCACGGCTTCTACCGTATTTTCACCCAGAATCTCATCGGTTTCGGTATTAAACAACACCTCAATATTGGGCGTATTCATTACCCTGTGCTGCATCGCTTTGCTGGCGCGGAATTCATCTTTTCGAACCAGCATATATACTTTGGAACAAATTTTAGCCAGGTAGCTGGCTTCTTCACAGGCGGTATCTCCGGCACCTACAATGGCCACATCTGAGTTGCGGTAAAAGAAACCATCGCAAACGGCACAGGCACTCACCCCGCTGCCATTTAGACGCTGCTCACTGGGTATTCCAAGCCACTTGGCACTGGCGCCGGTAGAGATGATGACCGTATCAGCTATTATTTCATGGGTTCCGTCCACCATCACTTTCTGAGGACCTCCATTGGTAAATTCCACGGATGTAACCATCCCAAAACGCACGTCTGCACCGAGTCTTACCGCTTGCTTTTTGAACAGGTCCATCATTTCCGGGCCCATGACACCGTCGGGGTAACCGGGATAATTTTCAACTTCAGTGGTGATGGTAAGCTGCCCGCCGGGCTGCAGTCCTTCGTACAGAACGGGCTTCATATCGGCTCGAGCGGCATAGATAGCGGCGGTGTATCCTGCAGGTCCACTGCCAATAATCAGACATTCTACTTTTTCGGGTGTTGGATTTGTCATATCAGATTGGCAAATTTACTCAGCAGGGCGCAGAAACGCCAAGACCGCAGGACCCAATGGTAACACAAGTTACAAACAAAGCAATCACATAGCCACTATAAAAAAGGAAACAAAAAGGGCTTTAACACCTATATTTATTACATCTAAGCTACTTTTTAAAATATTTTTCTCCGCATTTTTTGCGTAGTTTATAGATTTAAACCCCGGCAGTAATGGTGGAGCATGTTGATAACTTCTTGGGGCATCAAATCTCCTCAGAAACCTTTATTGATAGCACACACCTGAATTTCAGTTATTTAGGGAATGAAAATTCCCACAAAATCATTTGCTTTTTTGATAATTTTAACTTACTTCGTGTAACAAATCAATTCATTGCCTATGCAGGAAAATTACATTTTAATCTTTGCGGGCATTGTGGTGGTAATCCCGGCTATTTTTCTGATTGCCTGGCTCACATCCCGCAAAAAAAACTAACCCCAGAGCCCCGGAATTTCCGGGGCTTTTATTTTTTGCCCAAACACACAACATCCACTTTGCCGGAAAATACCTAATATTGAGAACTGAAAACCTGCAACCGCGGGATTGACAAGGATTAAACCACACCATACAGCGCATGTTATCCCTGAGAAAAGTCACTTTTGAAGACTGGCCCCTACTGCTGGAATGGAGAAATGACGAAGAAACCCGCAACAACTCACACACCACAGCGTTGGTGGCAGAGGAAAGTCATAAAAACTGGCTGAAACATGCACTGGAGGATTCCGGCAAACAATTGTATATCGCAGAGGAAGATGAAATTCCGGTGGGTACGGTTAGGGCAGATTTTGATGAAGCGCTCAATGATTACTTACTCTCCTGGACCACATCGCCTGATGCAAGGGGTAAAGGCACGGGCAAAAGAATGGTTAAAACTTTGGTGGATTTGTTGAATACCCGTATCAGGGCAGAAATCAAAAGTGGCAATACCGCTTCGGTAAAAATCGCTGAATTTGCAGGTTTGACCCTCAAAAAAGAAGATAACCGGGTACTATACTTTTCCAACTATTAACTAATATTGCACCATAAAGCAATCGCAGCGAGGGGATAAACAATCCAGATATTACGCCCCTGTTGTACATTGGATTTAAGCAGCATCAATTATGACATTCAAGACCGAACAGGAGGATTTTTGGGCAGGCAGTTTTGGGGATGATTACATCAGCCGCAACATCAGTGAAGAGTACCTGGCATCCAACCTCAATTTCTTTTCAAAAGCGCTTCAGCAAGTGGGCAGACCTGCCTCAATTGTGGAATTTGGTGCCAATGTTGGCATGAATCTGAGGGCCATTAAAATGCTTTTTCCGGGAATTGAAGCCCATGGCATCGAAATCAACCGCACAGCCGCCGATGAACTGGGAAAAATGATTGGCAGCGAACATGTTTTTCATGGCTCCATTTTTGATTATACTCCGGCAAAATCTTTCGATGTATCGCTCATCAAAGGGGTATTGATTCACATCAATCCGGATATGCTGCAACATGTTTACGCCAAACTGTACGAATCAAGCCGAAAATACATCCTGGTTTGTGAATACTACAATCCCTCTCCTGTCAGCATCAGTTACCGGGGACACAGCGATCGCCTGTTTAAAAGGGATTTTGCCGGTGAAATGCTGGAAAAATACAGCGACCTAACCCTGGTAGATTATGGTTTCTGTTACAAAAGAGATAAGGCATTTCCTCAGGACGATATCACCTGGTTTTTGATGGAGAAGCGTTAAGTATTTTTCTGGTCACTTCACCACCACCTGATACCCTATTGTGGCCTGAAGGAAACCCCTTCCGGGCGAACGCTGAATCTGCAGCATGGCCTGTATAGATTGGGTTTTCCATTTTCGGTTTAACTGAAATCGAGTGCTGCTGATGGCTGTCTTTACAGACTGTACCTCTGAGATAATACGTGAATATGAAAGGGCTGTTAACCATTTTTTATTCATTAGGGGCACACTGCAGGAAAACACAGGCCCCAAATTCCGCACCTTCAATTCTCCCGCCATATTCTGTCCCGCATTCATCTGCAGCGCTACTGAGGATCCATTATCAGCATGCCTGGCCACTACACCAATCCCAGCGTTGTAAAAATCACTGTTGCTGCCGGGGGCACCGGCATTTCGCTGCCACAATCCATTGCCGTTAATACTGCCCTGCCATTTGCCCAATCGGGGCATCGGCAATGAAAGCTGTACATTCCCGGATTCTGAAACCTCCCTGAAATTGAGGGTATCCCAGGCCAGCATTGGGCTATTTGGCTGCAAATAATCAGTGAATGGGCGTGTATTGGTAAAGCTGGTAAAACTGGAGTACGCACCCGACAGCATGCCGCTTTTTCCCATTCTGTATTGCCCTTGCAAACTGTATACCCTGCGACGCATGGATGCATTTTTGCGGTTATCGAGGTTATCGCGCTGCAAACCTGCCTGTCCGCTCAAATTTAACTTTCCCTTGAGTGCCATCACGTTGCCACCAACGCTGATGTTTTCCATGTCATTATTGAAATAGTAAGCCCCAAGGGTTAGGTATTCCGGATCCGTGTATTCATAGGTCAGATTCCAGCGCTGCACTTTCCCCTGCCATGCCAGTCCGCATTTATAATGCTGCTTTCGCGCGGGACTTTGATTGATCCGCATATCATTTTGCAGATAACTGACATTATACGCGGCATTCAACATCAGTTTTTTAAACAACACCTGATCGGTTAGCAGGCCGACAACATGGTTGCTTTGGGGCGTGAGCTGCAAAAATGGACCGGGATTGAGACTGCTGCTATCGTCTGCTGCCTTGAAATAGGTGGCCTGCCAGTGTGCGTTTTTAAATCTGTGTCCAACCCTGAAGCCATACCCCATGCGGCGAAAGGCCGGAGTAACATCCGGAGCCAGAGAATCCGACGGGGCGGCCTTGGCTTTTTGGAAACGTCCATACAGGGCACTCAAAGTCCATTTTCCTGGAGTCAGATCGGTAGCTACCCCCTGAAATACATGTCCGCCCACGGTTTGAGGAGACCAGTTTATCGCTATTCTGCCCAGGTGCAGCTGCAGCCACTTGTATTGCGGGTGCAGCGCCGTTTGGTTGAAGGTAGGTTGCGAAAACTGATTGCCCATGTTGGAAAAGAGCATTTGAAACGGCGCATGAACCACACCAAAAAAAGTAAGATTAAGGTTGCCGCTTAGCACGTAATTAAAGGGCTGGCTCCGATTTCCACCCTCTAAGCGGTGGTTGAACATTTGCTGCATCTGCATACTGCCGCCTGCCTCTACTGGCTTACTTTTTAGCACCTGTTCCACATCCTGGGCAAACACCCCTAACGGAATCAAGCACCCCAGCAACACAGCAATCCTCAGCAGCATATTATTTCCGAATGATTAGGATTTTGCGGGTCTGAATTTCATTTCCGGCAGCCACCCGAATGAAATAAACACCTTCACTTTCAATATCAAAGGGCCTTTCGGCGATTTGTACTACCTGCTTATATTCATTTTTACGAATTACCCTGCCTGAAATTGGATCCAGTAAAGAAATTACCACATCTGCCGGGGTACGCAATGAGATAACTGCCTGATAGTTCAATCCTCCTGACGGATTGGGTTTTAACAGAAAGGACTTAATCACAGGGCCCTGATAGCCCATTTGGGGCAAAAACCGGGAGGAATCGTCGGAACCAACGATATGCAGCCACTTGGTGCTCCGAAAGGTACAACCCGAATCAAATTTCGAGATCAGGGTAACGGGGTAAATACCGGTATCTGATAAGTAAAACTTCAAAAATTCTTTCTCAGCGAGGTGCCAGGCGGCATGTTCAGGGATCCATTGGCTACTGATGGGTTTCGGGTGGCTGTGATCCACAGCCCAGACTGTGTCTTGCAATTTCACCTGAGCAGGCATCAGAAAATCATGGGTAACCGCCAGATTACGCTTTTTTATTTTCAGGGTATCATGCACTACACAACCGGAGTCGTTGCTCCATCTAAGCCGCCACTCACCCTCCATATTGGCCATAAATGTATCGCTGAACAGTCGGGTGCCATCGGGTTTAGTGACTTCAAAGGTCTTTGCAAACGGATGTCCGGCATTGATGGACAACACCTGCCCTTTACACAACACGGTATCAACACCCAATTTCTTGCCAAAAAACGGAGAACCGGCAATCCTGATTTGCCCATTTTCAATACAACCACCGCGATTTGAGGCAAAATACGAGTAATCACCCCACGCAAGTCCGGATATTGTATCACCGGGCCTGTAAAGCCCAAAACCGGGCATATTTAGAAGCAGTGTATCATACCACAAAGCGCTTTTGGCGGTAAATGTCCATGCTCCATCCATCACACCGGGACACGATTCTCCGCGAAGCATGCGTGATTCTATGGCAAAACCATAGGGGCCATTTACCACCACCGTATCCCAGTTAAAACCGCAGTCGAAGTCATTCCATGGGGTAAAATCAATACCGATGGCATAGGTTCCGTTGGTGAGGTGAAAGGTTTTGCCTGCATTGAAGGTTGCCAAAACATGAAACTGCCCCGGATTGTGGCTTATACTGATTTTTTCAACTTTTTTTTCGTTGCCCAAATACCAAATACCTGATGGAGACGGGTCATGAAGGTCTTTTAACCATACATTCACTCCTGCAGGGTGCTGGTGAGCAGAATCATAGGTTAGTTTTATGTCAATGCGTTTCTCGGTTTGTTGACAAATGGTGCCGAAAACAGCCAAAGCATCCGGCTTTGCATCTACGTAATAGTTCATAGGGCCGAATACAGCCGAAGAAAAATTCTTTTCTCCTGTGATGGTAAAAGAATCCGAAACCAACTTGTAATAAAAATGCCGGTTGAATAATGCCTCCCCCCTCCGTTTTAGTGCAGCAAAAGGATTGCAAGTCCATCCGGTATCCATAGGCAACCATGGCCCATGAGCAGTTTGGCTTTCGTACCATTGCAGCACCCCTTTTCCGGTTCTAAACTTCATAAAACAAGGAGCTGTTAGTTTAAAAAAAGGCCCCTCCGACTCACAAAAAAGTTCATTTTTTGCTACCCCCGAGCTCGTCGGTAAAGCGGACACCTTATCATCAAAAACAGATAGGTTGATATTCGCACAAAGGGTACCCAGTTCATACATGGGAAATGCCTCACAGGCGGCATTTTTCATCAACTTATCAAAATTCAATACATTGCAATGCTGCAATTGTCCTGATCTTGCAAAAGTACTTTGCCTGGGAATTCGCTTGCTGTGATCTACCACCTGAAACACAAAAGAATCGGGAACTTCATCGAATGAACGTCTCCACTCGTATTGCAACTTCCCCCTCAGGATAAAGGAATCATAAGCCGAAACTTTCCCTTTTTGGTAATACAAGAATCTTATTTTTACGAAATCGGCATTCCCATCCCCCCATGTGTAATCGGCGTTGAGTTTAAACAGGAAATGCTGCTTACCCCACAAGGGATGCATCATCCAGACACATATTATTAAAATGATATTTTTCATCTGCTTTTCATTCCGTTTTTGGTGTATACAATAATTTCAAAATCTTCTTCGTCGGATTTTAAATATCCATGCAGGCAATACTGCCGCTCATGGGCCTGTGCCGTAGCGATGGTTTTATTTTTACCTTTGGTTTTCAGCATTATTCTGAAATGGGAAACATTCGGTAATTCAGGGTATTCCCACAACACATAGCATTTGCGGTTTTGGGTATCGTTCACGCACAAGGGCCTGGGAACGGCCGGAACACTGGTTTTGAAGGGAAATCGGAGTCCCAGTTTTGCAGACATGTCAGATTGATTGGAATTGCGGTCTGCTGCCGTCAGGTAATACGTGTAATTTGCATTATAATTACCCGTACTATCGAGGTAAAACAGGGAATCAGTTCGCACTGTGGTTAGCTGTTCCCCATCCTGCCTGTGCAGCATGTAATAGGCCGCATCTTTACTTCCGGACCATCGGATGAAATACCCTTTATCCGTGAGTTCATACCCCATAAATGCCGGTGGAGGCGGTGGAATTTTATCATAAACTACACAGGAAAAAACGGCTTGATCTGACTCGTTGTAACGGCCATCCAATGCTGTAACCGCATAATAAACCGTATCCTGAAGGGTCGATAAATCAACGGTATCGGAATAGAATGTATCAGCAAAATACACATGCGAATGATCCGTAAATTCTACATTTCGGTAATTGGAGCGGTACAGGCGGTAATAAGCTGCCCCCTGCGTCTTTTCCCATTGAATTTTTACCACACCGGAGGAATCGCATAGTGCGTATAATCCTGTGGGAACAGGTGGTGGCAAAGAATCTATCAGCTGAATAAATGCTATGGCACCATAATATTCCTGCCCGTTTAGGTCTGTAAATGATGGCCTAAGGTACAATGAAGAATATCCGTACGGCCATTTTGCCCACCATCCCTCTGCTGTTTTTTTCAGCTGCAGCGGTTCAAAGTTTTCATCCATTGCAGCCGCATAACCAACGGCAGCATCATGAATGAACGGTTCAATGCTATCCGGAATATTCCATTCAAAACCCATAGCGGAATCCCCGTACATGTGAAGATTTCCAACACCCGGACACACTATTTCCGGCAGTATATAAAGCCCCAAAGTATCTGACCAGGGGCCCTTTAACCCGAATACATCGACTCCGGCAACACGGTAAAAAACCCTACCCCGGCGAATGGTAGGCGTATCTGAAACCAGCAATTGAGGCGAATTACTGCCATTCACAAACGGTAATGCAGACAGGGACGTGAATTCCATGAGTGTATCTGACGCTCGCTCTATATGATAGCCCCAATAATTTTGCGAATATTCAATGCCAAGCAAAGGATTTTTGGTAGACGATGTGTTAAAAGAGACCTGCGGTTTGGATGTCTCGTCCGATAGGTTGCTGTAAGCGGCCCCCAGCAATCGACCGGTATCGCCCCATAAGCGTAATTCATACAGATACGTCTCATTATTTTTTGCGGTGTAGTCTGCCCATCCAAGACCGCACTGAAGCGCATGCTTAAAATTTCTCAATAACCATAGACTGCCCTGGAGGAAGGCCAGGTTCTTCATTTCCCTATTTTGAAGTATGGTTTGATGGTCATCCGTTTTTTCCGTTGTCAAAAAGAACAGCGTTTTCAACAGTTGCAAGGTATCTGAATCAGCATTGGAAGTATCCCACTGAATGGGATGCATATTAAGTCTAAAACGCTCCTGGGTTTCGAGTGGAATACCATCACGGCTTACCGTTATTCGCTGTAATTCGTATCCCCCGGGAACATGTTTACACAGCCACACCTGGTTTGAAGGACTCCATCTGATCCAGGCTGCATCGGCGAAACGCCGGGTCTGCAGCTGATAGTCGGATTGCTGCGAAAAGGCAGAATTAACGTAAAACAACAACGAAAATAAGAGCAGCAATGGTCTCACAATAATCCTCCTTTACCTATGATCATTTTTACCGGCGGATAACTACCGCATTGGTACACACCCCGCAAGGGGATGACCATATTCTGCGGCGCTGCAGGCATTTTCAAATTATTTAACAGCAATAAAAGTCGGTTGCGCAATACGTTCTGTCGGTTGTCGGCCATAGACCATACCTGCTGAGCCACCGTATTTTTTCCCTGAATGAGGTATGCAGAAAACGGCGCAGGCATTGAATTTACCGGTCCGATGACCTGTGCGTTTGATGACGATTTTGGCAACAACGTCAGTATTTTCTCCAGCGTAGCAATATCCATGTAAATGCTTTGCTCACTCAGGCATTGTTTTAATGTCTGCAAGTCGGCCTCTATGGTTTGAAGCCCAAGGTATCGCAATTGCAGGGTCGTATTCTGAAAAGTGTAGGTTCCGGAAGCGTAATGACTTTGCTTAAGTTGAACCTGTTCAATTCCCGCCTGCTCAATATTTTCGAGCGCGTTGGGTATCAGCCCTTCAGAAGTATCCCGATTCCAACGAACACCAGCACGGATACCGGGCGCCAAGCCATAGTACAATCCATATACCAAGGGGTACACCGATTGTCTGAACCAGGTGTTTCTTCCCATATCGGCCGATAAATGAAGTATAGGCTGCTGAAGCTCTGACAACTGCAGGTATTCTCCTGTTGACTGGCTGATTTGAAGCCATTTCTGGCCGGGTGAAGCTACAACATCCGTTACCTTGCAGTCTGACCATTTTTCGGAAGGCACACCATACAGTGAATTTCGAAACCAGTAACTCAGGATTACTGCATCAGATATTGCAGGAGATGAAGATTTGCCGCTGCTGTTTGCATTCGACGATGAAGGAGTAGTGGATCCGGACAACATTACATTTCCTGAAACGGGTTTTGCAGATCCTTGAATTTCCTGAAATCCGGATGATAGATTCATCAAAGCAGCGGTTGCGCTTCTTCGAACCAACGCAAAACGATACACGCGTCCGTGGCTTAGCGATTTGGGAATAGAAAAATGGGCCGTGAACCCCCTTATTTCTGCCAGAACTTCCCTGCACTCTCCGTTTTGTGCCGAAAACCTGGCTACCATGCGCGTTCCGGGCATACTGAAAGATTTCCATTGAGACACCTTTAATTCCACGAAACCTTTGTCGCTATAATCTCGGTGTACATTCACCTGCCCGATTTGAGGATAGGCAGCTACCACATTCTCCAACGGGATTGTTGACGGTGCATCACCCGTATTGAAAGACATTGTTTTTTGTTCAATGACTTCTGAACCATTATTCTTAATGCGTATCCATTCGGATGATCTTGATTCCCATGCTTCAAGAAACAAGGTAGCAGCTACGGTATAATTGGCCTGACTTTGGAGGGCTTCATCGGGCTGGAATAGGGCCTGTTCCCCATTGTCGGAAACAATCCATTTCCCGGGTACCCTGATACTGCTTTTTCGCATCACCAGATCCGCCACAAACCGCAGTCTGCGCTGATTTGCATCCTGAAATTCTTTATTTACAGGCATGGCAAAGGCCACTTGGGGGCGCACCAAAACGGAAACATCCTTGCCCTGTGCCGGTTCTTCTATGGAAATGATGGGAATGGCGTTGTACCGTGTTTCAGACAAATCACATTTTTTACCAATTTCCAGCCTGATATTTTCGTTAATTTTTACAATTAACAAGTTAACATGAATACCGGCTAGGCCATGGGCGTATATGGGATTGGGTCCCTGCCCCGACAAAACCGCTCCAATGCCCATATTGGCAATTTGATAGTCTTTTGATTTGTACCGAATTCCTAAATTCAAAGATGCACCTATGTAATATTTTCCGCCAGCAAACCAACCATTCACACCGGGTCTCTCGCCGGTTTGCTGACAAATCACACTGCCATGGTATTGCTGCATCAGGATGTCGAAACCGGATTCCGCGGATCCTGTAGCATAAATGGCCAGTTTTTTATCCTTATACTCCCCGCCTATTTGGGTTCGCATGGCAGCCCCTAGGGCAAACCCGGTTCCTTTGGATAGCATCTCGGTATTTCTCTCAAATTGGGCCTGATACCCCACGGCTTTTCGAATATTTTCGGGTAAAGGGGGGGCTGGAAGCACCTTGGTACCGGCCATAAAATAGGCGGAAGCAGCAAATTGAAATGCTCCGGGTATTTTTGCCTCAACCTGCAGTGGTTGTTGACTATTACCAATCCATACGTACCAGTCTGTAGGCGTAAAGAACATGTTCATTTGCCCCGCATACCCATAGTTTCCCTTGCCTTTGAGCCCCATACTTGAGGTTGCCACATTTACATACATTTTCATATTGGCATGATAGACCTCTTTGTCAAAATCAAGTACCATTTCCAGGGCAGCTGCCATGCTTCCTTTGGGAACAAACTGCGTAGCACCGGGGGCTGTGCACAACGCTATACTTTTCTGGGCAAAAACCGATTGATTGAGAGGTGCCGGTTTAATAAAGAAGTCTGCAGTGCCAGTCATATTGATATTAGCCAGGCCTCCATTACGATTAAATTGGATATCCAGAACCGCATTGCCTTCAAACGCACCCTGTGCGGTACTTTTTAGAAACACACCTGCCCTTAGCCCGAGTCCGGCAGCGGAATCCGGCACGTAAATCCTACCATTTTCACTTCTACCTGCTATTGAATTTGGCGGAAGCTCATTGGGTTTTAATGCACGCATTCGATGCCAGGCCCCACCCATGAAACCATTCAGTGACACAGCCGGAGCTAGGGGAATACCGGGACCGGTAACGGCCAAAGATGCATCAAAATACCAGTAACGCTGGCTTCTAATGTTACCAAACATGGCTTTACAGGAACCGTTTATGGCCTGTCTTGCTAGTTTCACGCCGAAGGCAATGGAGCCGCTGAAACCATCACCATAAACCGGATCAGAACGCATGATGGAAATACTGCCTGTAAAACTGATGTTGGAAATTTCCGCCCTCACATAAATATCATCCAGCTGAACTTTAACAAAAGCCAGTCGGTCAGTTTTCCGTTCATTTTTCAGCGCTGTATAAATGGTAAATCGGGTATTGCAAGCCAGTTTTTCAGAAAGATTCAACCCCAGTCCAAAACCAATACTTGGCTGATTGTTGGCCACGCTAAACGAAACCGAATAGAGGGTAATCGGAAAATTGCCAATACGTTGTGACGCGTTTGGTGTTTGTCCGATACCCAGATATTGAATACCCAGTTTGGGTGCCTTGTTGGACAGCGACAGGCCCTGGAAGGCAATTCCGTTAAAATGGGCTTGCAGCTGTTTTTCTGCTCCATTGCCCGGTATTGAAATCTGGAGCCGACCATGCAACAAAGCTCGGGCCGTAATATCACCACGAACACTTTCCAGGTACACCTGGCTGCCGGGATCCAGGAAAACCTTTCCTGCCTTGAGGGCTGGGAAAGAAACCTCATTTTGGTTAAATACCCTAAAGTTGAACTGATCTTCAAACCCAAGCAATGCCTGATACCTAAGAAATTGCGTATCGGGCAGTACAGGCAGGCCCAATGGCCCGTCCAGTATGGCTTTTTTCAGACAATTTCTGTAAAATGATATTTGTGCGTTGTCTATACCAAATTTCCAGCCGGCTATGTTGCCCTTTTCCGGACTGAGTATCTTATTTCCGGTAATTTGGCCTGAAAAGCCCGTTTCATCCAGCATCAAACGTTGGATTGACAGTGAAGAAGCGATGCTGTCTTGCGCAAAATGGCGGGGAAAATGCATTTTACCCTCGGCCAGGTAAAATCCTTCCCAGGTGGCATCAAAACCCGGATCGCGATAATCATCAGGCAGTTGCATTCCGGCCACATTCATATCTGCACTCAAATCCAGCGTAGCTTTTGAAATATTAAACACATAGCCATTGAAACCCCTAATCTGAAAGGGTTGCAGACTCACACTCAGCAGTAGTTCATCCCATGATTTTACCATCATCTGTATTCCACAGGTGAGTGTGCTATCCGGAATGGCAGCATGATTGGCATCTACGGGCACCAGCACATCGCTATTGATTCGGGCCTGTGCCACAATTCCAAATTGACTGAGTCCGTGGCAGTCGAACTCAGCCCAGGTTTGGTTGTATCCCCCAAAAAATTGCACAGTGGCAGCCCTGCCCAGTCTCAGAAATACATCCGACATCAGCTGCATCCTAATGGGCCCGGTAAGACCCTGTTTATAAAAAAACTGAATATTATCGGTTTTAAAAGCTACCAGCTGATTGCTTCGTCCATCGCGGAAAGCCAGTCCTGCACTAAACTCAGCCCTGTCCGGCAATAGATCAATGTTATAAATAAGGATGGCAAAACGCAGGTCTTTATTGGGTGGAAGCAACAACACCTCACCATCGGGGTTGGCATGAAATGCACTGCCCAGTTCATCGGCAACGGCACCCCGCTCAGCGGCAGCAAGAATGCGCATTTCCAGAGAATCTGCAGGAGAAAGCGATGCCAATGCAGGCAGAGCAAGGATCCATAAAAGTAAAAAGAGTGTAATATGTGGCCTACAAAGCTGCATCGTAAGTAACCTTCAAATAAAGTAGTCATTTTTCGTATATTTATGAGTATAAAGTACTAATTTTTCATAGTTTTATACCCGGATAAACCCGTTACATAATTTTCTGTTAATAGGTAAATCATATTTTTGTGAGATATGCAAAAAGCCTGTAACCGTTATATCTGTCTGTTTATATTCATCATTACAGCCGCAAATACCCGGGCTCAAAGTCCACAGGCCATCAGCTATCAGGCAGTGATCAGGTCCTCAAGCGGCGAAATTATGAAAAACCGCAGCATCGCCACCCGCATTAGCATTCTCAAGGATCAACCATCGGGTGAAATCATTTTTTCGGAAACCCACAAAACAGTAACCAACGAGAATGGGCTACTGGTTATAGAAATTGGCAGAGGGGTTAATGTTTCAGGGAAATTGGCTGATATTCAGTGGGGCAAAGGCAAATATTACATCCAATCAGAAACCGATGTCAACGGTGGCACCCAATATGGTTTAAGCATCACGTCTCAGATTCTTAGCGTTCCTTATGCACTGCATTCACAAACTGCAGACAGGCTAATAAATCCACCGACTGAAACAGATCCTATTTTTGGTAAATCTGTGGCAAATGGCATACAGCAAGCAGACACGGCAAAATGGAATCGTAAACAAAATACCATTATTGTTTCCAATGGTTTGATAATGAAAGATGATACCCTTTCTTTACTTTTTTCTGAAAAGGACCCAATGTTTTCTGCTTCGGTTGCAGCAGGAATTACCCATAAAGATACAACAAAATGGAATCAAAAGCAAGAAAAACTGAAACTAGGCACTGGCTTAATCTGGCAAAATGACTCATTGTCAGAATCTGATCCGTTCTTTGAGCAATCCGTAGCGGCAGGAATTACGTCTAAAGATACTGCCAAGTGGAATGCAAAACAGCAGGCATTGAAAGCGGGTTCCGGTATCAGCATCAACGGTAATACCATCAGTGCAACTTCCGGCGGGGGCGGCTTCACGCACTATATCGGTGAATATTATGACGGAGGACTTATATTCTATTTATGGAAAGACACTCTTGGCAAAGAACACGGACTGATTATGGATATCAAGGACCTAAGTATTTCACAGGCTTACAGCAATGTAGCCAGCACTTTGATCGGGTCAACAGCGCAACACCTTGGTGACGGACTTAAAAACTCGAATGCCATTGTGGCCCAATCCGGCCATATTTCCAGTGCTGCTTTGTTGTGTTTAAATTCAACCAACGGAGGTAAAAGTGACTGGTACCTGCCTTCTATCGATGAATTGAGTTTGATTTGGCACAGCCGATTTATCCTGAACAAGCGACTAGAAACCCTTAGCGGTGCCAATGTTTTTCCGCTGGATGTTTATTACTGCAGCAGCACAGAATATTCACAAAATTATGTGATGTATTGTGAGTTTTTTGCCGGAAGGCTCACCAATTATTATAAGAGTTACCTTGGCCGGGTAAGGGCTGTGCGCAACTTTTAATCACTTAGCGACAACCGCTCAGCAAATCCCTGTATTTTGGGAAAGGCCACTCATTGTCGTCAATCATACTTTCCAGCGCGTCGCTGTATTCGCGTATGTCATCAAACAAGGGTTTCACCTTCTCGCAATAAGCAATGGCGCGCTTGTGGGCATCCTCAATTTTGTTGGCTGACGCTCGCTCTGCGGTCATAGCCTTATTGGCCTCATGCAGCTTATTTACCATACTGCTGATTTCGCCAATGATCTCATTCTGCGCTTTCAGCGTTTCCTTCTTTTGGCCAATCTGCAACAGGGTTTGTACGTTATCGGCCAACCGTTTCTGGTAGTTGATGGCAGCAGGCACGATGTGATTCTGCACCATTTCGTTGATGAGACGGCCTTCGATCTGCAGGCGCAACACGTAGTTCTCAAAGCGAATGTCGGTGCGTGCCTCAAGCTCTTTATGGCTGAAAATACCATTTTTGACAAACAGCTCCGTGCTTTGCTTGCTGATGTATGCTTCCAGCGCACGGGGAGTGGTTTTGATGTTGTTGAGTCCACGGCGTTTCGCTTCTTTAACCCACTCTTCGCTGTAGCCATTTCCTCCAAAGAGCACTTTTTTGCTGTTTTTAAGGTAGCCCTGCAAAATGGTTTTGATGGCAGTCTCAGGACGAGTTCCTTTTTTCGCTTTAACTGCAGCATCCACATCCTTTTTAAACTGAATGAGCTGATCGGCTACAATGGTATTTAGCACGGTCATGGCACTGGCACAATTGTCGCTGCTGCCCACGGCCCTAAACTCAAATTTATTGCCGGTGAAGGCAAAGGGAGATGTGCGGTTTCTATCCGTATTGTCCAGTAAAATCTCGGGTATATTGGCAATTTTAATACTGGCATTGCCTTTGCCGGCTTTGGCAGTGGTTTTGGTGCCTTCAAATGTATCCAGCACGTGCTCCAGACTATCCCCTACAAATACCGAAACAATGGCCGGGGGAGCTTCATTTGCACCCAGTCGGTGATCATTTGCCGCTGTGGCAATGCTGGCACGCAGCAAATCAGCGTGGTCATATACCGCTTTGATGGTATTGATGAAGAAGGTGAGAAACTGCAGGTTGTTTTGTGGATCGGAGCCGGGTGACAGCACGTTTACACCCGTATCTGTAATAATGCTCCAGTTATTGTGCTTTCCGCTACCGTTGATGCCTTTGAAAGGTTTTTCGTGGAATAGTACTTTTAACCCATGTTTATCCGCTACGCTTTCCATCACATCCATCAACAGACTGTTGTGATCAACGGCAAGATTTACATCTTCATATTGTGGTGCACACTCAAACTGCGCGGGGGCAACCTCATTATGGCGGGTGCGAAGTGGTATACCCAACTTGTGGCTTGCCTCCTCAAAGTCTGCCATAAATGCCAGTACGCGATTGGGAATGCTGCCGAAGTAATGATCTTCAAGCTGCTGTCCTTTGGCGGGTGAACTGCCAACCAGCGTTCTGCCGGCGAGCATCAGATCGGGGCGCTGATGATAATGGGCCTCATCTACCAGAAAATATTCCTGTTCTACTCCCAGACTGATGGTACAATCCGACACTTTGGGGTCGAAGTATTGGCAAACATCTGTGGCTGCTTTACGAACCAGGGCAACGGCCTTAAGCAAGGGAGCTTTATAGTCGAGCGCTTCTCCGGTGTAGGAGACAAAAACGGTCGGAATACACAGGGTTTTGGCACCGGCCTTCTCCATAATAAAGGCAGGAGACGAAGGATCCCATGCTGTGTAACCGCGGGCCTCAAACGTGTTGCGAATACCGCCGCTGGGGAAACTGGATGCATCGGGTTCCTGCTGCACAAGCGCTTTTCCGCTGAATTTCTCTACGCCCTTATCTGTAGCTACCGGCTCAAAGAAACTGTCATGTTTTTCTGCTGTAGTGCCTCGGAGTGGCTGAAACCAGTGGGTATAATGCGTACATCCTCTGGCCAAAGCCCAGTCTTTCATGCCCTCTGCAACTTCACTGGCCAATGCCGCTGAAATAGGATGACCCTCACGCTGGGCATCTGCTATGGCTTTTACAGCTGTTTTGTTTAAATACTTTTTCTGGGCTTCCGGACCGAAAACATTTTCGCCGAAGTAATGAGAGATGAGATGTTTGTTTGCCACGAATAGTTGTTAATTTTAGGATATCAGGTTAAACGAATAATGGCAGCAAAGTTCGTATGACTATAGCCCATATTATTAATGGCACAGCCGTTACTTTTCCATAAGTAATACACCACAGCAAAAATCAAATATTACGGGCATCCTGTCCATTGTTGACAGATTATTCACAAGTTGTAAATCCGTTTTATCAAATTACCGTCAACCCTCGTAAATTCGCTCCCACTTTTATCAGATGGGGCATTCTCGTATTGACAAGTTATCGGCGGCGGGCCTGCTGGTTACTTTGGGTATAATTTATGGGGACATTGGCACATCACCGCTATATGTGATGAGTGCGATTGTAGGTTTAAAACCCATTGATGAAATCACTGTCCTGGGCGGTATCAGTTGCGTTTTTTGGACATTAACCCTACAAACTACCATTAAATATGTGATTCTCACCCTTAGGGCAGACAACAAAGGTGAGGGTGGTATTTTTTCTTTGTTTTCATTGTTGAGACGAAGGTTTCCATATTTAATCGTAGGCACCATGATAGGGGGTGCAATGTTGCTTGCGGACGGCATTATCACGCCTCCTATTTCGGTTTCATCAGCCATTGAAGGTTTAAGAATTATTTATCCGGATATCAAAACCGTACCGATTGTGATTGGTATAATCACAGCCATATTCCTATTCCAAAGAGCAGGCACAAGCACTGTGGGCAAAGCATTTGGGCCCATCATGTTAATTTGGTTTGGCATGCTCGCCATTTTGGGAGTAAATAAAATCATCGAAAATCCTCAGGTACTGAACGCTATCAATCCTGTTTATGTAATAAAATTCATCAGCAGCAGCAATGAAGCTTTTGTTTTGTTGGGGGCTGTTTTTCTGTGCACAACCGGTGCCGAAGCTTTGTATAGCGATTTGGGACATTGCGGAAAAAAGAACATTAGAATTACCTGGATTTTTGTAAAAATCTGTCTGCTGCTAAATTATTTTGGACAGGGCGCGCATTTGTTAACCATGAAAGGAAGCGTAATCGGCCCCATAAGTCCTTTTTATGGTTTGATGCCTGATTGGTTCCTATTGATTGGAATTGGCATTGCTACAGCCGCTGCCATCATTGCAAGCCAGGCGTTGATAAGTGGCTCGTTTACCCTGGTTGCGGAAGCCATCAGATTGCATTTCTTTCCCAAATTTACAGTCAAGTACCCCAGTACGATAAAGGGTCAGATTTATATTCCGTTTATCAATACCACTTTATTATTGGGTTGTATTGGTGTAGTTCTGTTCTTTAAGGAAAGTAAAGCCATGGAAGCAGCCTATGGTCTGGCGATTACCGCAACAATGCTGATGACGTCTTTATTGCTTTTCTATTACCTAAAAATGAAACGCTGGCCGCTGTTGGCAGTCTGGGGAATCATGATGGTGTTCGTTTTAGTAGAAAGTGCATTTTTAGTTGCCAATCTGGCAAAATTCACCCATGGTGGCTATGTTACCGTTATCATAGGATTATTGATTATGTCATTCATGTTTATTTTCTGGAAAGGCGGTCGGATAAAAAGCAGACTTACAGATTCGGTTACCATTGATCAATATACCAATAAATTAAAAGGCCTGAGCCAGGACACTACCTTACCCAAATATGCCACTCACCTCATTTATTTGTCAAAAATTACAGACGATAAAGAAGTTGAACCGCTGGTGTTGCAAAGCATTCTGCAAAAGCGGCCCAAAAGGGCAGATTTCTATTGGTTCGTAAACGTAGATGTTTCGGATGAACCCTATACAATGGAATACAAAGTTACCACCATTGAGAAAAATGATGTTTATAAGGTGCGTTTCAAACTGGGTTTCAGAATACAGCAAAAAATCAGTTACTATTTACGTGTAGTTATTCAGGAAATGCTGGATAACCACGAAATTGACCTTGATCCTTATTATCATGCATTCTCAGACAAACGTTACCTTGGTGATTTCCGCTTTGTATTGATAGAGGAAGAGATAACGCAGGAAAACGAATTGCCGCTGTTGGACAATTTTGTACTCAATCTGTACGGAAAAATGAAGTTTCTGGCCGGCAGACCCGAGAAATGGTTTGGATTGGATGAAAGCATGGTAACCAAAGAACTGGTGCCTGTGATCATTAAACGCACCAAAGACATCAAACTTACCCGTATAAAATGATTGTGAAAAAGCTTATTGTACTTTCCCAAGCATTAATTTGTCTTTCTGGTTTTGCCCAAAAATCTCCTTTTACCCTGGAAGATATATTTTTGAAAGGGACTTTTAAAACCTCAGGCATCGCCGGATTTAACGTGATGAATGATGGGTTGCATTACACAGAACTGATTACCGAATCCAATGGATGGCCCAAACCCGGCACCCCTGCCCCCCGCTGGCGCATTATCAAGCGCAAGTTATCGAACGGAGACAGTGCCGGAATTATCATCAGAAGCTCAGAAACCACCATCGATTTAGTACCGGACCGCTACACATTCTCCCGGGATGAGAAATACCTGGTGATTACAGCTGCCACAGAATCCATTTACCGCCACAGTACAAAATCCCTTGTTTTTCTGGTGGACTTAACCAATGGAAATTCCCTGAAAATCAGCGAGCAGAAAGCCATGTATCCGGAGTTGAGCCCCGACAACCGCTATCTGGCCTATGTGCGCGACAATAACCTGTACACGTTTGACCTGAAAAACATGGTAGAAAAAGCGGTGACCACAGACGGACAAAAGAATAGCATTATTTACGGCGCCGTAGACTGGGTGTATGAGGAGGAATTCAGCATGAGCAGGGGTTTTGAGTGGTCGCCCGACAGTAAATATCTTGCCTATTACCGCTTTGATGAAACTGGGGTAAAGGAATTCAGCATGGATATGTTTAGCGGACTTTATCCATCGCAGGAACGCTGGAAATATCCCAAAGCAGGAGAAGACAATTCAGTAGTTGAAGTGTATGTGCACGAACCCGGAACGGATAAAAGAATCAAAGCAAACATTGCCGCCGGAGACCAGTATCTGCCCAGAATCCTATGGACTCAGGTGCCAGGACAGTTAAGCATTCAATGGCTGAACCGCACCCAAAACGAATGGAAACTACTGTTTGCCAATGCCAAAACCGGCGCGGTCTTAACGGTGCTGTCTGAAAAGAGCAAAACCTACATTGATATTCACGACAATCTGTATTTCTTCAAAAATTCTCCCGGATTTATTACCACTTCGGAAAAGAACGGGTACAATCATATTTACCGTTATACCCCCACCAAAGTACTGAATCAATTTTCGGAAAAACCCGTAACCCGCGGCAATTATGATGTTTTGGGGATTAACCACGTCAATGAGACCACCGGGCTGATATACTTTAACAGCAGCGAAATTTCACCCACAGAGGACCATTGCTACAGCATTGACCTGAGCGGTAAGAAAAAGACAGCCATTACCCCGGAACCGGGCCATCACAGTGTATCTGTGCTGAACGGAGGCAGATTTTACATCGATGCTCACAGCCGTTTTGGTGAGCCATCGGCTTTTTTACTGAAAGAATTTACAAAATCAACCCTCAACAACAAGCCCAGGATACTGGAAGACAATGCCGAAGCCAAAAAAACCATTGAAAACTATGCCTTTGGCAGAAGCGAATTTGGCATGGCCACCACAGACAGCGGTGTTTCTCTGCACTACTGGATAATGAAACCCCATGATTTCGACCCAAATAAAAAATACCCAGTGCTGATGTTTGTGTATGGCGGACCCGGGGCCAATACCGTGAGAAACAGCTGGGGCGGACGAAACTATCTCTACCATCAGTACCTCACGCAGAAAGGTTATATTGTGGTGAGCTTCGATGGCCGCGGAACAGGCCACAGGGGTGAAGTATTTAAAAAATGCACCTACCTGAACCTGGGTAAACTGGAACACACCGACCAGACTTCTGCTGCACGCTGGTTGGGCAAATTACCGTATGTGGACAATGACCGCATTGGCATCTGGGGATGGAGTTTTGGCGGTTACATGAGCAGTCTCTGCATTACCAAAAGCGCCGATGTTTTTAAAACAGCAGTGGCCGTTGCACCGGTTACCAGCTGGCGGTATTATGACAATATCTACACCGAACGATTTCTGCGCAAACCCTCAGAAAATCCAGGGGGATATGACGAAAACTCTCCCATTCAGTTTGTGAAAAACATCAAGGGGAATTACCTGCTCATCCATGGCACCGGTGATGACAACGTGCACTGGCAAAACAGCGCCGAAATGATTAACGCCATGATCAAAGCCGGTGTGCGCTATGATGCGGAAGTTTATCCCAACCGCAATCATGGCATCGGCGACAGGAACGGTCAGTACCACCTGTACAGACGAATGGCAGAATACATTTTAGAGAAGCTCTAACCGTTTTATTTGTAATTCTCATTTTTTTTACCTATATTAGTAACTATGAAAAATATAATCATACTTTCCGTTCTGATCTTTTTGGGCCAAAAAGCCATGGCACAAAAGGTGTACAAGACATCCTACAAAAGTGAAGCCGATAAAATAATCTTCGTAACCGATTACAAAAGCGAGGCGGATATGATTGTGTACGAAACCCAATATAAGAGCGAGGCCAAACCCTACAGCGGTATCTGGTTCTGGACACAATACAAAAGCGAAGCCGACTGGAAAGTATTTTTCACCAAATACAAAAGTGAAGCTACGCTGAAGATTTACATCACCAAATACAAGAGTGAAGCGGGGATGAAATAATCCAAAATAAAGATGTTGGAGTTAACTGATTATCTTAAAAAAAAGCTAAACGAGTTAGGAAAAACGGATAAGGAACTCAAGGCTTTTTTCCAATGGTCATTGGATTTGAAAAATGAAAATGATTATTTAAAGTCCCCAGCTTACAAAGCAAATTTAATATTATCCGCTTTCGGTGTAAAATTTGCAGATCAAAAATTCAAAATTCAAAGTTACCATTTAGGCAAGCAATGCTCCTTTCTTATTCAAGCCGGAGACATTATTAAAATTATATCTGACCAGAAAGAAATGATAATACATCTCGAAAAAGAAAAAACCTCAATAGATGGCGTCGGATACCGCACTGATAAAATAAAGGTATATGCGAATTTTACTAAATTACTCAAAGAAATATTTCGAGGCCACCCTTTTCTTTGCAGAGCCAATAGATTTACCATTATTAATACGATCAAATACAATCAACATGGTAATGAATTAATCAGCAAGCACATACCCGAAGAAAAAATTACTGTGACTAATAATTTCAAAACTTTAGTTAATCGACATTATGAATGGCTTTCTGATAACTTTCATTCCATAAATTGATGTTTCGTTCCTTTCTTCAAGAAATTTATAGCAAATCAACTTTGATTTGTAGTACATAAATATTTTTATGGGAACAAAAAACAATCCGGGGTATCCTTCCACAACAGGAAGACCTTCCGGCGGTGGACGCAATAACGGCCCCCGAAAATGAGCATGAAAGGAGATGAGAAATCATCTCCTTTCTGTTTTAAACCAAATTTCATTTTTTTTGTTTAATGAGTATGAATCTTAAACCCGGAGACAAAGCCCCTGCGTTCAGCGCACCCGACCAAAATGGCCAGACCCTTACCCTGAATGATTTTGCAGGCAAAAAGCTGGTTTTATATTTCTATCCCAAAGACGACACCCCCGGTTGCACTGCTGAAGCATGCAGCCTTCGCGATAACTATGACGCCCTCCTGAAACAGGGTTATGCCATTTTGGGTGTGAGCCCCGATAACGAAAAGAAACACCAGAAATTTATAGCCAAGTACGAACTCCCTTTTGCTCTGCTGGCTGATACCGACAACAAAGTAGCTACAGATTATGGGGTTTGGGTAGAAAAAAGCATGTATGGTAGAAAATACATGGGAATAGCGCGTACCACGTTCATCATCGATGAAAAGGGAATAATCAGCGAAGTAATCGAGAAGGTGGAAACCGCAAAGCATGCGGCACAGATCCTGAAGTAAGTCCTTTATTTTAGTGTTAATCCCTTTACTTCCGTACTTTTGCGGTTAGGAACATGGGGAACTTGAATCAAATCGGAATCATTGGCAGTGGCAGCTGGGCTACCGCCCTGGTAAAAATCATATCCGAAAAGCCCCAGGTTTCAGTTAGGTGGTGGATTCGTAACAGCGAAACCCTGGACTATATCAAAGAATTTCACCACAATCCACGGTATCTGTCTTCCGTAAAAATAAACCTGCAAAAAGTATCCCTGCACGGTGATCTTCAATCCATAATTGAACAATGCGATGCTATTATTCTTGCGGTTCCATCTGCTTTTCTGCACGAAGCCCTGCAGAACATTTCACTGCCAAAAAACAAGATCTACATTTCAGCCGTTAAAGGCGTAGACCCTACAACCCGATTGGTGATAGCCCGGTATCTGGAGAGCCGACATGGCATTTCACCGGAAAACATCGGTTTGATTGCGGGACCCTGCCACGCAGAAGAAGTAGCCCTTGAAAAGCTAAGCTACCTAACTCTTTCAGCCACAGAAAATGCACTGGCAGCGCAAATAGAATCTTTGGTTCAATGTCGCTACATCAATACCTGCATTAATAATGACCTGTATGGGGCAGAATATGCGGCAGTACTCAAAAACATTTATGCCATAGGCGCGGGCATTGCTCACGGACTGGGCTACGGCGATAATTTTCATGCCGTTTATACGGGTGCTGCACTACGGGAAATGGAGTCGTTTCTGGAAGCCCTACACGAAACCCACCGCGATGTGAAAGATGCCGCCTACCTCGGCGATTTGCTGGTTACCTGCTACAGTCAGTTTAGCAGAAACCGCACTTTTGGCAATATGCTGGGCAAAGGATACAGCGTTAAAAGTGCCCAACTTGAAATGAATATGATTGCTGAAGGATACTATGCTACCGGCAGCATTTACCCCATTTGTAACGAAAAAAATATCCCTGCACCGATTATCGAGGCGGTGTACAAAGTTTTATACTCCAATGCCAATACTGCCTTGGTTTTTGGTCAATTGAGCAGACAGCTTTTTTAATACCTATTGTTAATTTTACATTAACTTTATGTTTGCGTAAAACTACGTAATCTTAAACTCATGGTAATACTTGGGTAACCCCGACGGGGTTGTTTTGAAGAAAGAATTACTCAAACGAGATTATGAATCGCATTGTTGCTTATTCCCTGCTAATATTCAGTTTCGGCAGCCTCTCAGCTCAAACGGGAACCCTCACCGGAAAGGTGCAATCAGACAACGGAAGGCCGGTAGCAGACGCCAAGGTTTTTGCTGTAGGCAGCAGCGATACAAGCCGAACTGATATGGACGGTTTGTTTTTGTTGAAGCTGAAAGCAGGCAAATATGTCTTCCATGTTGAAAGCCGCCTTTTTCCGGAATTCACCGATAGCGCTGTTATTCTTGAAAACCAGGAAACCTTTGTATATCCTTTGCTCAGCAGCATCAAGGATATGGGGGTAGCCACCGTGAGTGTAGCCCGCAAGCAAAAAGAAAATACCATTGCCGGAGCCATCCGCTCCAAGCAATTATCGGTTCAGATGGTGGAAGCCATTTCAGCCGAAGATTTCAAACGCACCACGATTCGTACCTCTGCCGATGCGATGAAACGCATACCCGGTGCCACCATCATGGAGGGAAAATTTGCCAATATCCGCGGTATGTTTGACCGCTACAATGCCGGTTATTTGAACGGCGCTCCCCTGCCCAGCACAGAAAGTGACAGAAAAGCATTCTCTTTTGACATTATTCCGGCTACCCTGCTGGATAATATCGTAGTTATTAAAAGCGGCACACCTGACCTGACGGGCGATTTTGGCGGTGGTATTATTCGCATTAACACCAAAAGTATCCCCGAAAAATTAACCCAAAGTTTCAATCTGGGCTTCCAGTATAACTCCATCACCACGCTCAGGCCCATTGAAATGTTCAATACCTCTACCTCAGAGTATTTCGGAATACCCGGTGCAGACCGCAAATTGCCCGCCATTTCTGACAACATGAACCAAAACAAACCTGCTGAATTTCTGGCAGCAGAATCCAAAAAATTCAACAACAACTGGGATCTTACCACCACAAAACCCATGCTCACCCCTCGTTTTAACTACACCATTGGGGTGCCCTTCAAGCTCCCCAAGAAAAGGGAAATCGGTTTGCTGATGAGTGTGAATTATTCGGTAACCCAAAAATACAGTGATGGTTTAATTAATAAGCAGAACCTTGAAAACAACGCCACTGAAAGCCGTTTTGAGGATAAATTATTCACCTCCAATGTGCAGAATGGAGGTATTGTGAACCTGAGTTTCAAGATGAATAACCGAAACCGCATTGACTGGAAAAACCTGTATACCCTGAACTATGATGCCGCCAGCATTCTCAGGGGCGGTTATTACAACATGATTGAGCCTCCTGCATTCAGGGCGGAAGGATATTCCAACCAGGTAAACTACAACCGCCTCGCCAGCACCCAGCTGAACGGAACACATGTTTTCGGTACCAAACAGAATACGCTCAACTGGCTCGTTAACTATGGCAATACGCACCGCGAAATTCCTGATTTCCGGATTGCACAATACACCATTGATACCCAGTCAAACAACAGACAATTAGTTCTGAATGACTTTTTCAATTCAGGATCAGGCAGATTCTTCTCAACCCTAAACGAAAACACATTCTCTGCCAGTGTTGACATGCAGCATAGCATTACCACCGGCAAAATCACCAACAATATTAAATACGGTTTTTTCAGACAAACTCGCACACGTACATTCAAAAGCCGCGAATTTGTATACGGTCCGGTTAACCAAACCATTAACAGTAAGAACCGACCCGCTGAAGACCTCAAAGAAGAAAACATCAGTGCATCAGGACTTTACCTGATTGAAAAAACCTCTGTGGATGCCGATGAATATAATGGTAATAGCTCATTGAATGCAGGCTTTTTAATGATGGAACACCATTACCCCTTGTTCAAAACTGCCGGCCGCAATCAGATGTTAAAAGTGATCTACGGGCTGCGCGTTGAAAGGTTCAATCAGTATCTTACAAATGCCTATTTTGACAAACTGGGCAAAAGACTTGCAGAGGGTGACACCAATACAGACTTGCTCCCTTCCATAAACATCATTGCACCTATTTCAGCAAAAACCGGCCTGCGCATGGCCTATTATAAAACGGTAAATCGCCCGGAAATGCGTGAAATGGCTCCCTTCAGTTTCTACAACTTTAACCTGAATTCTGAAATTATTGGAAATACTCAATTGAACAGAGCACTGCTGCACAATTTCGATATTCGATATGAGATATTCCCCGGCAAGGAAGATATGTTCAGCGTGGGTGCCTTCCACAAACGCATCATCAGCCCCATTGAGTTTTCGCTGGAAACAAGTCAGCCCGGTATTCGCACATTCAGCTATCAGAACGAGAGCAGTGCTGAAATTCAGGGTGTGGAATTTGAATTGCGAAAAAGCCTGAAATTCCTGGGTAGGTATTTGGCGCCGGGACTATTTAATTACATGTCGTTGTATGGTAATTTTTCATTAATCAACAGCGCGGTTCAGTTCAAGCAATCAAACAGTACCCAAAACCGATCACTGCAGGGTCAGAGCCCCTATGTTGCCAACATTTCATTGTTCTTTGAGAACAAAAAAGGACTGCAGGCAAGCGTGAATTTCAATAAAATCGGAGACAGAATCGCATACATTGGTGTGGCCAAAGATGTTCAGCCCTTTGGCAGCGATATTTATGAATTTGGACGCAGCATTCTTGACTTTCAGGTGGGCAAAAACATGAACAAAGCAGGAAACCTAAAACTCACCTTCGGAGATGTTTTAAGACAGGCAACCGTTTTCTACCAGGATATCAACGAAAACAAAAAGTATGATGAGACCGGTGATAATACGCTGTTCAAATTTACCAATGGTATGACCATCACCCTTGGATATTCCTACACCTTTTAATAAAACTCTGGATTTCATAAAAAATCCCGCCGAATTGGCGGGATTTTTTTATTTAGCTCTGGGCACCCAGGCAATTTCTTCACCACCACCCAGCTTATCCAGGTAACGGGCCAAGGTAAATAGATAATCGCTGAGTCGATTGAGGTAAGTAACAATCATCCCATCAATCTCTTCATTATCGGAAAGGTATACCACCAGACGCTCTGCCCTCCTGCATACACAGCGGGCCACATGAGCATGCGCCCCCTGTTGTGTGGCACCGGGTAAAATAAAGTTTCGTAATTCAGGGAGGCCTGCGGTCATGCGGTCAATTTCATTTTCCAGAAACACAACATCTTCATCATACAACTCGGGCAATATCATTTTGCTGCCGGGGGCCGATGCAAGGTAAGAACCAAGCGTAAACAAACGATCCTGAACAGTACCGATGGCGGCAATTACTCCCGTGTCGTTTGCACCGCTTCGAATCAGCCCCAGATAACTGTTTAACTCATCTACCGTACCATAGCTTTCTACCCTTATGTGATGTTTCGAAACCCTGTCGCCTCCCAGTAATGCGGTCTTACCGTCATCACCCTTTCGTGTATATATTTTAAATGTCATGTGTGTTTTGTGCATGGAAGTTACAACCAAGTCCATGGAATTGTTTTCGGTTTGGTATAATTCACTTGGAAATGTGCAAAAAATTGCTTATATTAAGTTATTGTTTTTGGTAGGTTAAAATGATAACCCTTAGTTAACTTTATCGTGAAAATGTGCTAATTGAATCTGGGGTATTTTGTATCAAAATAAAAACCCTATATGAAAAAAATTACGCAATTGTTAATGCTGACCGGCCTGAGCGCTATGGCAGCCCAAGCTCAGTTTATCGAGCAAGTGAATTACATTGGTGCATTAGAGTCGGATCCCGCAAAAGACTGGACTACTGGCTGGACAAATTTCAACCCTCAGCAGACCAGCTATGCTGCCATCACTGATGACACAACCCTGAACGCCATTGCAACCGGAAGCGGTGGTATCAAAAACATTAACGGAACCCGCACCCTTAGCGCTTCAACCGTTTATGGTCTGAAAGGCCTGATCGTAGTTCGCAGCGGTGGTAAACTTATTATTCCTGCAGGTACCGTAATCCGTGCAGAAGCGGACGTAACTGCTACTCCAAAAAATTATGCAACTATCGTAGTAGAGCGTGGTGGTATGATTGAAATAAACGGCACCAAAACCAGCCCGGTTGTAATCACCAGTAACAAGGCAGCAGGCAGCCGTGTACGTGGCGACTGGGGTGGAATCGTTATTGCTGGTAAAGCCAAAAACAACCAGGGCTCTGATGTTCAGGTTGAAGGCTTTAACAACGTAACTGCCGACCCTAACCTGGCTAAATTTGGTGGTACAGACGATAACGACAACAGCGGATCGATCACATACCTTCGTATGGAATTTGGTGGTTTGGCTTTCGAACCCAACAAAGAAATCAATGGCCTTACCCTTGGTTCAGTGGGAAAAGCTACTACCCTGCACCACATTCAGGTTTCTTTCATCGGCGATGACGGATATGAGTGGTTCGGTGGTAATGTAAACGCAAAACACCTGATATCTTACCGTATCACCGACGACGATTTCGATACAGATTTCGGTTGGGGCGGTGCAGTACAGTTTGGTATTGCAGTAAAAGATACTACCCAGTATGACCTTACCTACAATGCTCCAAGCGGCGCCAGCACCAGCGAAACTTTCGAAAGTGATAACGACGCTGCCGGTTCAGGTAAAACTCCTTACACACGTGGTGTATTCAGCAACATGACAGTTGTAGGACCGGTAAGCATCGGTTCTACCTACAGCGCTCTGGGTACAGTGCCTAAGGCGGCTTTCCGCCGTGGTGCCCGTATCCGTCGTAACAGCCGTTTGAGCGTTATTAACTCAGTATTTATGGGTTATCGTAACTTCCTGATGTATGACGGTGACAGCTCATTGACTGCTTCAGGTGCAAAAGACAGCAGCTTCAGAGAAACCATGTTGTTCCGCAACAACCTGATTGTAAACTCAGCCGCTGCTGCTTCAGCCGGTTCTACCAATACAGGTCTGGTGGAAGTTGCTTCTGCCAATGCTTCTTCCCTGAACCGTTTAGACGGTTGGGTTAAAGCTGCTGCCAACCAAAACAAAGTTAATACCGTTGCATATACTGCTAAAACTGTACTGGAAGATCCTCAGAACGCTACAGCTCCTAACTTCCGCCCTGTTGCAGGTTCACCTGTTGAAAATGCATCTAACTTCACCTACAGCCGTCTTACTGAGTTCGGCGTATTCAATGGTGTTAACACCATCGAAACCGTAACCGGTGTGAACGTATATCCTAACCCTGCTCAGGAGATCATCAACCTTGAATTTGCTTCAGCTCTGGGCTTCGAAGCTTCAGCCAAGATTGTTGACCTGACCGGTAAAACTGTTATGAGCATTGGCAATGTGCGCGTAAACGGTGGCTTAAACACCATCTCTGCTAACGTTAGCAGCATCAACAAAGGTATCTACCTGATTGTTGTTGAAGGTGCAAAAGGCCGCATCAGCCAGCGCTTCATTGTAAAATAATCTTCATAGGTTTAGTTTTGAAAGTCCCGCCTGAAAAGGCGGGATTTTCTTTTTTATACAAACTTACCTTTGCATATCCAGATGAACTTGCCTGAATTAATTGACTTGCTCCGCTCCAACGCCGATGCGAACCTGGCAACGGCAATGTCGCGTTACATGAAGAACCACTTCCCTTTTTTGGGAATTCAAAAGCCATTGAGAAGCAAACTGGAAAAAGATTTCATTCAAAAAAACAAAAATCTTAAATTCACTGTCATACAAGGTCTGATTACTGAATTATGGAATCTGCCCGAAAGAGAGTTTCAGTATACGGCCATGGAGCTCATGATCAAATCAAAAATATGGAAACATAGAGAGGCCGTGAACTTGCTGTTTCAGTGCCTAACCCACAAAAGCTGGTGGGATACGGTGGATATATTGGCGGGCAGAATGGTAGGTGCGTATTTTATGACCTTCTCTTCGGAGCGAGACCGATTGATAGAACAATGGATGAACAGCGAAAATATCTGGTTGAACCGGACCACAATCATTTTTCAGTTGAATTATAAAGCTGAAACTGATGAGGGCTTGTTGTTTGCCTGCATTGAGAGTTTCAAAGACTCCAGGGAATTTTTCATCAGAAAAGCCATAGGATGGGCATTGCGGCAATATGCCAGAACCCGCCCCGATGCGGTTTTACGTTTTGTAGAAGCGCACGACCTCAGTCCGCTGAGCAAAAGGGAAGCCTTGAAGCATTTCTCCAATAAATAAAAAGGGCCCGTCGTTGGACGGACCCTTTTGTTATGATGCTATCGCTGTAATCAGGAAGTTTTATTTGGTGGCTTTCAGCGAAATGGCAATTTCCATTTCCTTATTCACGATACCGTCTTTCACCTTCTTTTGGGCGGCTTCAGCCAGACCCAGGTTTTTGCTGTCGTAGTTAATACCCCACTCCAAACGGTTGATGGTAGCTTTGCCTGTAGCAGTTACCGTATTGCCCTCTATTTTGATGGTAGCAGGAAACGTGATTTTACGGGTGCTGTCGCGCAGGGTGAGGTTACCGCTTACTTCGTGGGTGTTGCCCTCAGAAGCTTTCTCTTCCACGCTCACGATTTCAAACTTACCGGTAGGGAATTTCGCTACGTTGAAGAAATCTTCAGCCATCAGGTGGCCTACAAGCTTTTTCTGGTAGCCGGTATCGGTAAGGTCGGTATTTTTAATGCTGTTCATGTCTATGACAAATGAACCGGCAACCACTTTGCCGCCTTCTACACTAAGACTACCTTCTTTGATACCGATGGTACCTTTGTGTTCGCCGGTAGCGACAATTTTCCAACCGCGCCATTCAAGGTTACTGCCTGCGGCATCAACGGTGTAAGTTCCGGCGCTTTCACCGGCTTTGGCTGCTGTGTCTGCTTCAGCAGACTGCTGAGAGTTTCCTCCGCAGGATGCCAGCATGCTCAATGCGGCGATTCCTGCAACGTAAAACAATGTTTTTTTCATGTTTTTTATATTAGTTTGGTTTTGTTGGTTGCAAATTTATTTGTTTAAACAAACTTTTACAAGTGTTTTATAAAAATTTTCTTTTTCCGGTGTTCACTGTTGCTTTCAAATCGAACAAAATGTGATATAAACCATAATAAGTTCGGTTTATATACAGTGAATGCCTTGAACCGCGGGCCTTTTTGCTGTTGCGAACTTCGGGCATTTCGATGAGTCTGTCTGCAAACTTATAGATGCCGGAAAAATAGGTTTCATTACCAAAATCAAAAACATCCTGGGTAAATGGCAGGGTCAGCATGTCTATCATTTCTTTGAAAAGCGGCGTAAAGAAGGCAATATCTGCTGGTGTATCATCGGAGTGCAGTAATTCCAGCTCTCTGAATATCTGCATGGTTTTTTCTCCGTCTTTGTAAATATTTCTGTCTACCAGTTTGAAATAGGGAGTATAAAAACGATCCGGAATTTCTTTTACACAGCCAAAATCAAAGATATTGACGGTACCGTCCGGCATAAACAAAAAGTTACCGGGATGTGGATCGGCATGCACGGTTTTGAGTTCGTGGATCTGAAAGTCATAAAAGTCCCAAAGTGCCTGACCAATGCGGTTACGCACTTCCTGGGATGGCTTGGTAGCCAAAAATTCCTTCAAGTGCATCCCATCCAGCCAGTCCATGGTAATAATTTTATCTGAAGACCATGTTGGATAATAGGTTGGGAACCGAAGATTCTCAATGTGCGCACAGGCCGCACTCAATTCCATACTGCGCTTCAGTTCCAGGGTATAATTGGTTTCTTCCAGCAACTTTCCCTCAATTTCATCGAAGTAATTCTCAATGTCGTTTTTGCTCATATTCAGTAAGCGAACGGCAAACGGCTTTACCATTCGTAAATCCGAACTTATGGAATTGGCCACCCCGGGATACTGGATTTTTACGGCCAGCCACTGATTGTTGGCCCTTGCCCTGTGTACCTGCCCTATGCTTGCCGCAGCTACTGCCTTTGACGTAAATTCATCAAAAAATGCAGAGGGCGGCTGACCGAATGCTTTACGAAAAATCTGGGCTACCAGTGGTGCAGAAAGTGGGGGTGCAGAATACTGAGAGAGTTGAAATTTCTCTTGGTATTCTCTGGGCAAAATCCCCCTGTCCATGCTCATCATCTGAGCCACCTTCAAGGCACTGCCTTTCAGGGTACTTAGCGTTTCATAAATATCACCGGCGTTGTCTTTGTGAAGTTCTTCCCTGCTTACATCGGCATTTACCAGTTTTTTTGCGTAATGCTTTAGGTAATTGCCACCCACTTTCACCCCGGCACCAGCAATGTGGGCCGCACGCTCAATGCGTGATTTGGGGATTCTCTCCTGTGTTTTCAACGGTTATGAAAAAGATTTTTTTGCTCTCTGAAACATGAACTTTCCGAAATCCAACACCTCATCAAACAGGTTTTCACCCATGAGCTTAAATCCAATATTGACCGTTTTTTCAATGGCTGCATCGGTATCTTCAAAATCTTTGGACGTGTCTTTCAGCCAGAAATTAAGTAGGAACAGGGTTTGCACCCAAAGACCGTGTTTAAACTGGTCTGAAATAAACTTGCGATCGGCGATTTGTCCGGCGCCAATGCCGGAGGACACGATGCTTGACGCATAATCGAGAAACGCACGACGAAAATCACCCAATGCGGAATCCATGGGATTGATGCCTTTGTGACTTTTCTCTGCCACATACAACACATAACTCCTGTGCTGCATCAGCTCCTGTGTCCACAGAAAATAAAAAGCACTCAATCGTTCGGCGGCACTGAATCCTTCGTATTGTGCATCTCCTTCCAGCTTGTGGCGGGTTGATTCAAAAACATGAACCCAGAAGTAGCTATCGAGCGCTTCAAAATTGCTAAAATGCGCAAAAAAATCAGCATCCGTTTTTTTCAGTTTTTTCATGAAAAGGTAAACTGATTCGGGCTTTTTACCATGTTCCAGCTGATACTGAATATACTTCTCTAGCAAAGTTGATCTTTCCATACGTTTTATACGCATAGATAACCCATCAACATGGGTTTTTGTTTGGTACGATCCTTAAAATTAAGCGTAGCGGTTACCCACCCATACAAAGCGTCGGTTCACGTATTCAGGGGTAGTAAAACCTGCATTTCCGCTTGGGTTTCCTCCGGAAACGTGAAAATCGCTGAAAGCTGCATGCTGATTCACGAAAGCGGCCCCCGTAAAATTAAAGCTCACCGGGGTGAAGGCCGCATTCATGGCTTCGGCTACTTCCGTTTTGAAGCCCTCCTGAGTGCTGTAGCAAAGACAGGTAATGGCACCCAGTTCAGATGCAGAGGCAGCAGCAAGTTTAAGACTTTCGGCACTGTTGGCGGTTTTCACCACAAATACAGCCGGGCCAAAACACTCATGTTTCCATACGTTTGTGCTGCCGGCTTCTGTTACCATTACCACAGGGCTTTTCATGCGTGCATCGGGGAACTCAGGATGGGGAACAGGGATGCTATCGAGCGCCACATGTGTATGTTTTTTGGCTTCATCTACGCGGCTCACGGTTAGATCATTCTGAATGGCACCCAGGGTATAAGGCCCCATTTTGGGATTTTCTGCCAGCCCTTTCACAGCGGCACTGATGCCGGCCACCACCTCATCAAAGGTTAGATGACCATCTGCCGTAGCGATGCCATTTTCAGGTACAAATATATTCTGGGGTGCTGTGCACATTTGTCCGCTGTATAGACAGGCACTAAACGCGATATTTCCAAAAACTGCCTGTGCGTCTCCCACCGAATCAAGGATAATGCTGTTTACACCGGCCTTTTCCGTAAAGGTAATTTTACCGGGCAAAGTTTCAATATAATCACCAAACGCGGAACCACCCGTGTAGTCTATCAGCTTCACATCGGAGTGTTCGGCCAGTTTTTTGGTAATGGGGTTTGAGATTGTATCAGCCGCCATTTGCACCACATTGGCCGGCAGGCCTGCCGCTGTTAATGCCTTCTGAATTTCTTCAATCACGATGGCTATGGGCAGGATGCTTTTGGGGTGCGGCTTCACAATCACCGGATTTCCGGCCATGAGTGAGGCATACAAACCGGGAACGGTATTCCAGGTGGGGAAAGTACTGCATCCGATTACCAAAGCAATACCACGGGGAATGGGTGCAAAATCCTTTTTGATTTGCAAATCAAACTTGCCCATGGGTTTCACCCAATCTACTGCAGGAGTAAATCGGGTAAGCTCCTGATAAGCCAGACTCAGCACTTCCATGGCACGGTCATTGGCATGGGGGCCACTCGCCTGAAAACTCATTACAAAGCTTTGTCCGGTAGTGTGCATGGTCGCATAGGCAATCTCAAAAAACCGCTCAGACACATTGTTCAGCGATTGTACCAGTATTTCGGCACGCTTCTCAACTGAAGTATTTTTCCATGCAGACCAAGCGCCGCGGGCATACGCCACCAAATCTTCTGCCTCATAGTAAGGGTACTGAATTCCCAGACCTACCATCATATAAGGAGAAACTTCCTCACCTACCCTACTGCTGTGTGGATTTTCTGCCACACCGGCAAAATCGGTATTGAGATGCTTTTGGAAGGCCTCGAGTCCTTTGGCATTGGCATCTTCAGCATATGCTTTGGGGTTTTCGGGATAAGCAGCATAAAACTGCCTGTTTTTTTGTGCCTCTATGGCTTGAAATATCTGGTTTTGGGCTTGCGTGCTCATAGTGTGTAGAAGTTATTATGCCTGACCGGTTTGTCCGCCAAAGTTCAGGGGAATGGCGGAATTTGAATCGTTTTCATCCAGCTCAATTTCGCCGAAAGTATGCTCAAATTTGGCAATATTATCACCCAATGCAAAAAGCAACCGTTTGGCATGTTGTGGAGCCAGAATGATGCGGGATTTTACCTTCCCTTTGGGAACGCCCGGCATCAGGCGGACAAAATCTACAATTACCTCTGTATTGCTATGGGTAATGATGGCAAAATTACTGTAAGTACCATCGGCGATTTCGTCTGAAATTTCTATATCAATGGGTGGATTGTTGTTTTCCATAATTCAATATTGGTTAATTGCGAGAGCAAAGATACTGAAGGTGAGAATAAGCTTGAAAAAAAATGGTAAGTTTGTATTAAACCTAACCCCACATCAATTCGTCTAAATGCTGATGAAAAAATTCATTCTTGTTTTATCCCTAGTACTGACCACCCAACTATTTGCTCAAACGCCCAACTGGAGTGAGCACATTGCCCCCATCTTATATAAAAACTGCACCAATTGCCACATAGACGGGGGGATAGCCCCATTTTCACTGGTAAGCTATGAAAACGTCAAAACGTATTCGTACGGAGTGAAAAATTCGACCGCTTCCCGCAGAATGCCGCCGTGGCCTGCAGATGTTCAGTATCAGCGCTATGCCCATGAACGCATCCTCAGTAACGAGGAAATTTCTGCCATTGCCGGCTGGGTGGATGGTGGAATGCCCAAAGGCGATACGACCAAAGCTCCCGCAAAACCGGTACTAAAAACCGGCGGAGGCATTAACAATCCCACCCTAAACCTTAAGATACCTGATTATTCGGTAAAAACAACCTCGGATGAGTATCGCTGTTTTGTCTTACCCACAGGATTTACCCAGGATCAGTTTTTGACGGCCATAGAGGTCATTCCCGGCAACCTGCGTGTAGTGCACCATGCACTCATATTTCATGACACCAGCGCTAAACCCTTGCAACTGGATGCAGCAGACCCAAAACCCGGATACCTGAGTTTTGGCGGCACAGGCAGCAGTGCTTCTGATCTGATTGGAATATGGGTACCCGGTTCAGAACCCTACTTTTTCCCCACGGGATTTGGAATAAAACTCCCCAAAAAAGGCCATATTATTTTGCAAATCCATTATCCGGGAGGGGTGAACAATGTGGTTGACAGCACAAGGGTCATATTGAAAACGACCACCATCAATCAAAGGCAAGTAGCCATTCAGCCTGCGCTTAATCATAACGCCCCGAACCTTCAAAACGGTCCGCTTTATATCCCTGCAAACCAAATTAAATCATTCAATAATAAATACGATTTGCCGGTAGATATCTCCGTATTTACCGTGGGGCCACACATGCATCTTATTGGCAGTTCCATCAAGGCGTTTGGTGTAACACCGAATAAAGACATAATCAGGTTTGTAGATATACCCAAGTGGGATTTTCACTGGCAACGATCCTACACTTTCCGAAATGTGGTAAAAATACCCGGAGGAACCAGTTTGCGCGGTCAAGCCAGTTATAACAACACTTCGTCCAATCCGTTCAACCCCAGCAATCCGCCACAGGCAGTTAGTTTGGGCGAGGGCACCAATGATGAGATGTTTCTGGTTTATTTTTGGTTTACCCTTTATCAGCCGGGTGATGAAAATATTATCATTGATAATACTGTGCTCAAAAATGTGAGCAAAACTTCCGTATTAAAAACAGAAACTGCGAACATTTACCCCAATCCTGCATCGGATTTCGCATGGGTTTCAGACACCCGCTTTACAGAGGGTTTGTGTGAGTGGAGTATCATTGATATTACAGGGAAAACCCTGCTGTCGGGTACACAACTGATGAACAGCGGTCGCCGCTGCCAGATTCCTGTTTCCCAATTGCCCGCAGGTGCTTATCAAATTTTGGTGGAGCAGGGCAACACACGCTACAGCGGACGTTTACTAAAGCAGTAATTATTTTACGCAGGTAACTGAGATTTCAACGAGGGCATCCTTGGGAAGCCGCGAAACTTCCACTGTTTCACGTGCCGGAAATATATTATGGCTGAAATAGCTGCCGTAGATGGCATTCACCTTCGGAAAATCATCCATACTTTTAAGAAATATTGTAGTTTTTACAATATCTCCAAATTCCAATCCCGATGCGGTAAGCAGGGCCTTGATGTTTTCCATTACCTGCTTTGCCTGGGCTTCTACCCCGCCTTCCGCCATTTGGCCTGTCTCCGCAATAAGGGCAATTTGTCCTGAAAAGTACCAGGTATTACCGGCACGTACTCCCTGACTATAGGGCCCGATGGGCGCAGGGGCATTTTTTGTAAAAATCGTTTCTCGCATGATGGTTTGCTTATTTTTGTGGCTGCATGAAAACAGGAATACTGGCATCAACAGACAGGCAACATGCCTGGCCAAAGGGTAGCGAAGCCCATTCGCAGATTTCATGGGTGCAAAATAGCCAAGATGCAGCGCATTTCGAGCTTTTTATTGATCTGAATTTCGATTCCCACCCCGAACGCATTCGCGATTATGCCGGAAACAGCGATACCATTTTTTTGCTCAGCGCCGTTAACTGTGTACCTGAATCTGCACTATTTAATGAAAGATTGCCTTATTGGGGCGAAAAAATATTTGGCATCAACGCCATACCCGGTTTTCTGGAAAGAAACACTCTGGAAATTTCAGATCCTTTTGGAATTAAAGATGAAGTATTTGAGTCTGTAGAGCATGCTTTGCCCTTTACCCATTATGAATGGGTGAAAAGCCGTGTAGGTATGATAACACCGCGCATTGTGTTTATGATCGTTAACGAAGCATACTACACGCTGCAGGAAGGCACTGCCGCAGCGCCTGACATTGATACGGCCATGAAACTCGGTACGGCCTATCCACACGGCCCGTTTGAGTGGAAGGAAAAATGCGGCATTGCGAATGTTTACCATACGCTGGAAGCCATGTATGAAGACACCAAAGAAGAGCGATACAAGATTTGTCCGGCGCTGAAAACCGAGTACCTAAAGGCAGGTATGCATTAAAACTGCCCTGCCCTCAACATCACAAGCGTGCACGCCTCGAGGTAAGGAATACCTGCAGCATCCAGCATTTCCATCAATTCGGGGTTTTCTGTTCCCGGATTAAAAATAACCCGGCCGGGCTTCATTGCCAATATGGTTTCATACCACGCCTGCTGGTGCATAGGATTTAGATACAGCGTTACCGTATCTGCTGAATTTAAGCCGTCAGGAATATCCCGATGAATTGGAATTCCCTTTATCTGTGTTCCGGTTTTTCCTACCAATACCGGCGTATGCCCATATTCCAGGAGCATGAGGGTTGCCATGTGGCTGTAGCGTGAAGGATTTTCGGAAGCGCCCAGTACCAGAACCGTTTCAGACATGCTGCAAAGTTAAAGCTGCGGCCTCAGCACATCGCACCCCATCCAGGGCTGCGCTGATAATTCCACCCGCATAACCGGCACCTTCTCCGCATGGGTATAGATTTCGCACCTGCGGATGCTGCAAATGCTCTTTGTCGCGGGGAATGCGCACCGGACTACTGGTGCGGCTTTCAACGCCTACCAGAATTCCATCACGCGTTCTGAAGCCCCGCATTTTATTGCCCAGTACCTGCAAAGCTCCACGGATACGGGTAGCCACATCATGGCTCATTACCTCATCCATTTTTCGCGGGGCAATGCCGGGAATGTAGGAACATTCAGGCAAATCGGCAGACTGCTTACCATTCACAAAATCTTCAATACGCTGGGCAGGGGCCGTGAGATTTCCTGCAGTTTCAAAAGCGGTTTTCTCCCATAATGCCTGATAATGCATGGCTTTCAGCGGTCCATAGTGCTCAAATTCGGCAAAATCCTTTTCATCTACCGTTACCACAAATCCGCTGTTGGCAAATTTCCCGTTGCGCTTGCTGGGGCTCCAGCCATTCACCACCACCTCGCCCGGCGCTGTAGCAGCCGGGGCAATGATGCCACCCGGACACATACAGAATGAAAAAACACCCCTTCCCTGCACCTGCTCCACCAGAGAATAGGATGCCGGTGGCAAGTCATTTTCTGCAGCATTGCAGCGGTACTGTATGCTGTTGATCAATTCCTGTGGATGTTCTAACCGCACCCCAAGGGCAAAGGGTTTTGCCTCAATGTGGAGACCTTTTCCGTGCAACATCGTAAAAATATCCCTGGCACTGTGTCCTGTTGCCAGAATAAGTGCCTGTACAGGCCATTTTGTCCCCTTTTGGGTAATTAATTCCTTGATTAGCCCATCTTGCACTGTAAAATCCACCATTTTTTGCCCGAAATGCAACTCTCCGCCACAGGCAATGATATGTTCGCGAATATGTTCAATAATACCGGGCAACTTATTAGTACCGATGTGGGGATGGGCCTCCCAGGTAATGGCTGATGTGGCACCGTGATGCACCAGTTCCTGTAAAATTTTGGAAACATCACCTCGCTTGGTGCTGCGGGTATACAACTTTCCATCGCTGTAGGTTCCGGCGCCGCCTTCCCCAAAACAGTAGTTGCTGTCTTCGTCAACAATATGTTCTTTATTGAGTATGGCCAGATCACGCCTGCGTTCCTTGACCGCTTTGCCTCGTTCCAGCACAATGGGCTTAAAACCTTGTTCGATGAGTGAAAGTGCTGCAAACAAACCCGCAGGACCACTGCCTATAATATGTACAGGCCTAGCCGAATGAACATCCCTGGCCAGAAAACCCTGCGCAGAAGGTGGCAACTCACCCTCACCATACACAACAGCAGTAATGATAAAAATTGGCTGTTTCCCCCGGGCATCCAGACTGCGTTTGCGCCATATCACGGTAGCATCCGACATACCTGCCACTTCGCAAAACCGCCTGTTTACCAGCATAGTATCGGCATTTTCGGTAGGGGTAAATTGAAGCTGAAGGGTTTGGGGCATGACTGAATATGCAAAAGTAAGCATGGCAGTCTTTTATTGATTACACCCTCAATGACGTATGTTTGGCCTTGGCATTTCTGTTATACCTTTGCAATCATGAGTGAAACGGTAGTCAGCGGCATACGCCCCACCGGCAAACTGCACCTGGGTAATTATTTTGGTGCGGTACAAAACTTTCTGAAATTTCAGGAAAACTATCCTTGTTATTTTTTCATTGCCGATTACCATTCACTCACCACGCATCCTACTCCCGAGGATTTGGGTGGCAGTGTGTACCGTGTTTTTGCCGAATACCTGGCCCTGGGCCTGGATCCCGAAAAATGCACACTTTACCTACAAAGTGACGTCCCTGAAGTAGCGGAATTATACTTATTCATGAACATGAACGCCTACCTGGGCGAACTGGAGCGTGTTAGCAGCTTTAAGGAAAAAGTACGCAGTCAGCCGAACAACATTAATGCCGGATTACTCACCTATCCTGTGCTGATGGCCGCCGACATTCTCATACACCACGGAACCCGCGTGCCTGTGGGCAAAGACCAGGAACAACACCTGGAAATGGCCCGCACTTTCGGCAACCGCTTTAACCGCATGTACAACACCGAATACTTCAATGAGCCCTTTGCCATTGGTTCAGATGATGGTTTGGTAAAAGTGCCCGGACTGACCGGTGGTGGTAAAATGAGCAAAAGTGCCGGCGAAGCCGACAATATTTACCTCGATGACGAACCCGAGGTGCTGCGCAAGAAAATCATGCGTGCGGTGAGCGACAGCGGCCCTGCTGAAGCCGGTCAGCCCAAAAGCCAGCCCGTGCAAAACCTGTTTGACCTGATGGCGCTGGTGTGCAGCAAGGATGTGATTGATTTTTATGACAAAGCACACGGTGATGGCAGCATCCGCTATGGCGATTTAAAGAAACAACTGGCAGAAGACATGGAAACCTTTGTTGCGCCGCTGCGAAGCCGCATACAGGATACGCTCAATAATCGCGAACTGGTAGCCAAAGCCGCCAAAACCGGGGCCGAAAAAGCCCGTGAAAGCGCCTCAAAAACCATTCGGGAAGTTCGCAAAATCATGGGATTCCGCGGTATCTGATGGCCTAATTTGGAAATCTCACTTTTTTTTCGTATATTATTGTTTTAATCCGTTCGCTAAAAAAACCACCCATTGTTCTGGTTTATGCTTTAATTTGCATATCAAAACATGGATATTTCCATTGTAATACCCCTGCTGAATGAGGCAGAAAGCCTGCCGGAACTGTATACGTGGATAAGACGTGTTACCGATGAAAATAAGCTTTCCTACGAAATTATTTTTATCGATGACGGCGGCAACGACGGCTCATGGCAGGTTATCCAGAACCTTAGCAACCAGGACCCTGCCGTAAAAGGCATTCGTTTCCGCAGAAATTATGGCAAGAGCGCTGCCCTGAATGAGGGTTTCAGTCTGGCTGAAGGAGAAGTGGTTATAACCATGGATGCCGATTTGCAGGATTCTCCCGATGAAATTCCCGGCCTTGTAAGCATGATTCGCGGGGGCAACTATGACCTGGTGAGTGGTTGGAAAAAGAAACGCTACGACAACGCCCTGACCAAAAACCTACCATCCAAACTCTTCAATTACACCAATCGCAAACTCAGCGGCATCAAGCTGAATGACATGAACTGCGGGCTCAAGGCCTACCGCAATGAGGTGGTGAAAAATATAGAAGTGTATGGCGATATGCACCGTTACATACCTGTGATTGCCAAAAACGCCGGTTTTAAAAACATTGGAGAAAAAGTAGTGGAGCACCAGGCCCGCAAGTACGGAAAAAGCAAGTTTGGGCTGGAACGCTTTGTAAACGGCTTTCTGGATTTGCTCACCATCCTGTTTATGGGCAAATTCGGTAAAAAACCCATGCATTTTTTTGGTGTGCTGGGCATAATGTCATTCCTCATCGGATTGGGCATTGCCGCATGGCTGCTCATAGACAAAGCGATACACGTTTGGCAGGGCACACCCGCTCCCAAAGTTGCCGACTCGGCCTTCTTCTACATTGGCCTGGTGGTGATGATCATTGGAACCCAACTATTTCTGGCCGGCTTTCTGGGCGAACTCATCAGCCGTTCCCACCCCGACCGCAACCGCTATCAGGTTTCTGAAACTACGTTCAGCACCCGATGAAAGGCAAGCACATTGTGATTGTGGGCCCTGCCCATCCCCTGCGCGGCGGACTGGCCACCTTCAATGAACGATTTGCCCGCGAACTGGCCAAAGAAAACAAAGTAACCCTGCTCTCTTTTTCCCTGCAGTATCCCGGCTTTTTGTTCCCCGGCCAAACCCAGTTTACCGATGAGCCCGCGCCTACAGACCTTGAAATAGATACGGCATTGAACTCCGTCAATCCATTCAACTGGATAACTGTGGGACGCAAATATAAAAAGCTACGCCCCGACCTCATCATTTTCCGCTACTGGATGCCCTTCTTTGGGCCTTGTTTCGGCACTTTTGCCAGGATTGTAAAACAAAACAAACATACCCGTGTGGTTTGCATTGCCGATAACATCATTCCCCACGAAAAACACTTTTTCGACAAGTCCTTTAATGCATACTTTCTGCCCGTGCTGGACGGCGCCGTAACCATGAGCCGCAAAGTGTTGCAGGATCTGGAAGATCTGCATTTCAATAAACCCAAGGTTTATAACCCGCATCCGTTGTACGATAACTTTGGCGATGCCCTGCCCCGCGAAAAAGCCCTGCAGGAACTGGGATTACCTGTTGAAGGAAAATATCTGCTGTTTTTTGGCTTTATCCGTCGCTATAAAGGCCTGGATTTACTGTTGGAGGCCATGGCCGATGAACAGGTAAAACAAACCGGCGCCAAGCTGATTGTGGCAGGTGAGTTTTACGAAGATGCCGCGCCATACCTTGAGCAGATTAAACAAATGGGCATTGCTGACCAAGTCATTTTAAAAACAGAATTCATTCCCAACAGCAAAGTAGCATTGTATTTCAGTGCTGCGGACCTGGTGGTGCAGCCCTACCGCAGTGCCACACAAAGCGGAGTGAGCCAGGTGGCATACCATTTCAACAAACCCATGGTAATAACCGATGTAGGCGGACTGGCAGAGAGCGTTCCCAACGAAAAGGTGGGATTTGTGGTAGCCCCCGAGCCGGAAGCAATCGCTACAGGCATTGCCCGCTTTTTCAACGAAAACCGTGCCCAGGAATTTATTGGAAATATGGAGGAGGCTAAGGCGCCGTTTAGCTGGGAACGGCTGGTGGAGCGTGTGGAGGGCGTAGCATTCAGTTAATTACCATCATCCCCTTCTGTGCCTGTCGCGGCGGTCTTCCCGGCAATCCCGCACATCTTCATTCCGGCGCATGCAAGGGCAATGAATTTGCTCTAAGGTTTTTGACTATTTACAGTTCCAGGACTAATTTTAAAAACATGCTTGCCCCCTCTTGGACCCGTTCTAACGCCTGTTCCACCATATGCTCCAACATCAGTCATATTCGCACCTAATGCTTGAGCACGTTTGTAATAGGGCTGAGCCTCTGCAGATCTACCCAGTAAAAACAAACAATGACCGATATGTTTTTGTAATTCACCATCCTGGGGAAAATGCACAGCAGCCTGTTTCATCATATTTAGGGCAGTGTTTTTGGTCTCGGTAGAATTTCGGTTTTCACTTTCAGAATAATAATATATTCCGTACTCTCCAATAATTTGCCAGCCGATTCGAGGGGATATTTTTTTGGATTTAATTGCTTCCATTATTTCATTGTGTGATTTTCCGTACCAGAGATCATAATTAACAAGATCGACCATTTCCGTCATTTTCAAATTCTTGTAAATAGCGAGAAATTGATTTAATTCTGTTTCTTTGAATGGAGAACCAGGGAAAAGCTGATCACAGAATCCCCACCGTATCGAATCTCTGTATGTAGAGGATTTGTTATACAGCGAAAAAAAGAGCTGGCCTAGTGTTTTAGCTTTCAATAACGAAGTATAAAATTCAAGCTTTTTATTTATCCGATTGAAAGGTATTTTCTCTTCTATTGAAGTTTGAAACACCTTGATAGGATCATTTGTAATATCAACACTATTAAAAATCTTAGAAATTCTAAACTCCAAGAGCAAGGAATCCCAGCTCATGCATGTAGGGAATTCTGACTTGATGCTATTTATGTGAGTTATCCCTTTTTCAAATTGTTCAGTATTGGATAAAAACCCAATATAGTCCCGTTGAAAACTGCAACTATTTTTATTGAATTCATAATATCTGTCCAAGGTCGATTGAAATGTTTGGTTAGCTTGAGGAAACATCTGTGAAGGCATTTTAGATAATACTTCAAAAAACGATGCATAGTCATTATTTCCAGGAGACCCCTTACTGAGTTTTGCAGTATAGGCAACAGCAGCTTGGTAATAATGATGATTGTTTGAAAAGTAACGGTAATAAAAATCCAACTTTTCCACCTTCATTTTCTCAATCTTCCCTGCATTTTTGTACCACTCCAACATAACATTTTTATCAGAGTAGAGTCGATTTGCATATAGAGGTACATCAACAAAATTAAACTTGTTTCCCAAATTCAAGGTACTATAATTAGTACGAAATAGTAATTCATTTTTAATCGCTTCATCATATTCTTCTTTGGTTTTAACCTCAGCCGGAAAAAATTTCCCGGATGCCGATTGCTTATAAATGGAATTTAGCATATCAAACATTTCGAGTGACTGTGGATCACTGAGTCCATAATTCCATATATAAGTTCTCGCCGCACTTGTTAAAAAAGTTGAATGAGTCCCAAAAACAGAAAGTTCATACCGATTCAATTTATAAAAATTATACAATTCAGAAAGAATCTCCTTATTTAAACTATTACTTGTCAACAACCACCTGCTTATGTTCCCCATGTCAGAACCCATGATGGTCACTTGAGCAGCAGGTTTATAAAGAGAAGTAATTGAGCTTATGACTGAGTCCGGATATGTATTGCCTGCAGCATTTTTTTTTGAGCTTTTTAAAACTTCCTTATTGGCAATAGCATCCGATGTTTTATATAAATTGTTATAACTTTTTGTTTTCCCCAAGGCGAGTATGTAATAATTAATGCACGGCGAATTCAATATTCTATCGTCTATCAGGGGAACTGGTACATTTTCATCAAACAAATAGGTAATCGCATAATATTTTTCCTTCTCATATTTGGCTTTCACCTCATTACAATCTTGAGCGAAAGAATCAGCAGCAATAAAAAACACTGTTAAAACAGAAAGGTATAATATAATTGTTGTTTTTCTCATGAATCTTAAAATTCGAAGCGAATTTAACCAGAAATTATTATTGACTGGGTCAAATTCAACTGATTATATCGTAAATCTGCTAACATAGCGATGACACCCGACTTCGCACAGCATGTTATAAAGCATCGCCGCCAGCCATTATTTTTTTAAGTCTTGTGGAGAATAGCCGTGGTATTGCTTGAAAGCAGCGCTAAAACTACTTAATGAAGAATAACCCACTGCTTCGGCAATTTCTGCCAGTTTTCTTGAAGCATCAATCCGTATAATTTCGCTGGCCTTCAACATTCTCAATCGGGTGATGGTGCCAAAAATGGTATCACCGTACTGCAGTTTGAAGCCCTTTTTCAAATAGCACTGGTTGGTGCCTATTTCTCTGGCGATTTCCGGAATTGTAATGCGCTCATGAAATCGGGTCTGGATGATTTTCATGGCTTTTTCAAGAAAATCACCGCCTGAGGGCTGATCCTGTAACACCTGACAGGAATTACAGCTGACTTGTATTTTCTCGATAGACTCAAACGCTGAAACCAGAGCCTCCAGCGCAAGGGAGGTCAGTTTCATTTCGCTCAGCATATCGTTGCGATCCAACTGCATGATGTCCCAAATGGATTTTTGCATATCGCAAGGCAAATAATAGCGCACCCCGGCGATGGGTCTTGCCTTATTCAACAGGGCATTGTGATTAAAATGGGACCACACGGGGTCTGTGTAGGTGATGAAGAGTTTTGAATAGGATGCCACAGGAAACAGAAAATCCTGAGGCGAAACATGCAATTCCACCCTTAAGAAATGCGGATCAGACGAAATCTCGAAGTAACTCTGAGCTGGCTGAACCGCATCATCCGTTTCCATGGTAATCCCTATGCCGGTATCCAGCCCTATGCTCTGCATCATCTGCAAATATAAACTTATCTGGAATTATTCTAAATAAGCAATGGCAAATAAAAAGATGTGCATCATCAATCACCTTCGCAAACCAAGCGGCATATCATGCTTCGACAGGCTCAGCATGACATACCGCTCACCACCAATCTTAACTACAAACTGTATTTCGCATTTCAACTGTAGACTATAAACTGTCAACTTTCAACTACAATTCACATTTCCAACTCTAGACTCTTAACTCCTAACTCTCAACTCTTAACTGTATTTCGCATTTCAACTGTAGACTATAAACTGTCAACTTTCAACTGCAATTCGCATTTCCAACTCTAGACTCTTAACTCCTAACTCTCAACTCTTAACTTTTAACTGACTTGTTGCTCGGCTTCGCCTCGTGATCCCGGGAAGGGGTGGCTTCAAAACCAAAAGCCCCGCTTCTGCGTCGCGCGGTCCTTTTTTCGTATCCGTTCGCTTGAGCTTCGCTCAGACTTCCGGATACGAAAAAAGCCCCGAAATTCAGGGCTTTTGGTTTTGGCGGAGAGAGCGGGATTCGAACCCGCGATAGGCTTTTGACCTATACACACTTTCCAGGCGTGCTCCTTCAACCACTCGGACACCTCTCCAGTGAAGTGCAAAATTACGATTTTAACAGGTTTGTTCCTAACGACAACCCTATATTCTAAACAGTCTTTCAGCATTCGCCGAAGTAATCTTCCCAATTTCCGCAATCCCCTGCCCTCTTAATTCGGCCAGAAAGGCCGCCACATGATATACGTAGCCCGGCTCGTTTCGCTTGCCCCGGTGAGGCACCGGTGGCAGATACGGTGCATCCGTTTCCAGGATAATATGCTCCAGATCTATATGCTTCACCACCTCGGCAATACCGGCATTTTTGAAAGTCAGCACTCCGCCTATACCCAACATCATGTTGAGCTTTATGGCACGCTGCGCTTGTTCCATACTGCCGCTAAAACAATGCAGCACTCCACGCAGATTACTGCCTTTATATTCACTCAGCACGTCCAGCGTTTTATCAGTGCTGTCGCGTGTGTGCAGCACCACAGGCAAATCGCGTTCTATCGCAAACTCAATCTGTCGCTTCAACGCCTGTACCTGCCTGTCAAGCGTGGTTTTATCCCAATATAAATCCAGACCAATTTCACCCACAGCAATGTAGTTACGCTTATCAAACCAGGCCAGCAATCGTTCCAGCTCATCCTCCCAATCTTCCTCCACATCGCAGGGATGCAAACCCATCATGGGAATGCAATAACCGGGATAGGTATCAGCCAGATTGTGGAGGCGCTCCACCGTTTCCTCATCCACATTGGGCATCAGTATTTTCTGCACGCCCTGCTTTTTTGCAGATGCAATCACATCATCAAGGTCAGCATCAAAATGCTTTAAATACACATGGCAATGTGTGTCTATTAAGCTCACCATTTGATTTTCTCCTTGTTCAGGAAGGCATCTATCCCTTTGATACAATCGGCGCTGCTGCGGGCCTCCGCATTCAGCGAGGCGGCATATTCCAACGCTTCATCCATATCCATTCCGGGGACTTTGCGAAGCAACTGCTTTATGTAAGCCACAGATCCGCTCGAGACCGTTTCGCAAAGCTGCTCTGCCAGGGCTGTCACCTCTTGGCCTATCCGGTCATCAGAAACAACCCTGTTCACCAAACCCATGGAATGGGCTTCTTCAGCCGCCATGATTTTTCCGGTGAGCAGCAGTTCGCGCATGTGGTGACCGGCAATCCTATATTGCAGATACACCGCTACCAGTGCCGGTACAAATCCAATTTTACTTTCGGTATAGCCAAATGTGGCCTCGGGACTTGCATAGCAGAAATCACAGAGCGTGGCCAGTCCACATCCACCTGCAAGCGCGGGACCCTCAACCTGCGAAATAAAAACCTTGTTGCCGCGATGTATCAGATCAAACAAATCACGCAAACGCCTCGAATCTGCGAGGTTTTCCTCGCGGCTGAAATGCCTGAGTTCCTGTAAATATGCCAGATCAGCCCCGGCACAAAAGGGCTTATCCGCCGATTTTAAGACAATTACCTTCACGGTCTCATCGTATAAAAAATCCTGTATGGCTGCCGTTAGTTCACTCACCAGCTGAGGACTCAGCGCGTTGCGCTTTTCAGGGCGGTTCAGCACCACATACCCTACACGGTTTTTAATTTCTGTTATAACCAGTTCCACAGCACAAAGGTAGTTAACCCCGCCTTATTCAGCTACAGGCCTGCATCAAGCTCAGGCCTTATAAAATTGTTTTTCAGTAAAATCACATTCTTTCCTTCAAAATAACGCAGGTAAGACTGCCGGGATATGTTTTGCCCTTTAATCAGGGTTGCAGTATCAGGCAACCACAGCAGGTTCACCCGAATCTCTTGTCTGTCATACAGGCAGCTGCTGCCTAATGCATGTCGCCAAATCCTGCCACCGGGCAACACTACTGAATCTCCGGGCACAAAAAAATGCCAGTGCAGATGGTGAATCCCATGGGCATTTTCATAGTTGCGCATGGCTTGCCTCAGCGTATCGGCCCTGCCCACGGAAATTGGCGGTGACAGCACATCCAGCCGTTGCCCTGTTCTTAACACTGCCGCCATCAGTCCCCTATTTTCAAACACAATCAATTCCCCGTTATTCCTTTCCATGGCCCAAACCATTGTTCGTTTACCAAAATAAGCGCATAACGCCATTGCCAACCAGAGTGCGTTTCGCGCAGTGAAACCCATGTATAGCGCATAACCCAGTACCATCACCACCACAAATACCAGTGCCATATCCCATGAATCAAATCCAAATCCGGTATAGGAAGCCCCGGGAATTTTAGCCATGAAACGCGTCGGCACCATGAGCACATCCAAGGCCATAGAAGTAAGCCAGGCAAACAGTGTACCCAAATAAGGCACCCAACTGAACATCACCACGCCAATCCCCATAAAAATCACCACCGTGCTCAGGGGCACTATCAATATATTGGCCGGAATAAATAGCAGCGGGAAACTTTTAAATACGAACAGGGTGACCGGCAGTGTACCCAAAGTGGCAGAAATACTAACAAGGGCCAATTGCCATACACCCCTCATCAAGCGGTTTTGGGGCTCATACTTTGCACTGAGCAACGGATAGAAAAACAGGATACCCAGCACGGCGAGATACGATAGCTGAAATCCTACATCCAGTAAATCGTGCGGCGAAATAAGCAACTGAATATAGGCAGCTGCAAACAGTGAGTTGTAGGTGTTTCCCCTGGCATCGAGGAAAGTCCGCCCTGCCTCCATGATGCTGAACATAAGAGTGGCACGAACCACCGAGGCCGACAATCCCGTGAGCACCGCATAAGCCCATAGAAAAAGTAGTATGCTCGCACCCTGCCAGAGTTTGAGTCGTCCGGGCCTGAGGGAACCTGTAAACAAAAACAAAAGCGCCATGTATATCAGCCCTACATGCATGCCTGAAACGGCCAGTACATGAATGGTTCCTGTGATGCTGAATGCTTTTAAATCCTCCTCCGTAATATCCGCTTTGTAGCCCAACAGCAGCGACGACATCAGGGCGGCCTTGTCTGGGGTAAATTGCTGTTGTAAAATCCGGTTAATAGCAGTAACTCCGGCATGGGATGCATTAATCAAAAAATGGGGAGATGCATCTACTTTTTGATAGCTTCCCTGTGTAAGATATGCCTGAAAAGCAACCTGCTGTGGCCTTAATACTTTACGAAATGAGAATGCCTCCGGGAAAATCTCATCCGGTATGGGCGTGAGTAAATTGGGAATCAGGATCACATCTCCATAATGCAATGTAGCCCCGGAAGGATAGCTGGCGCGGGGCCAGTAGAGCATAACCCGCCCCCCGGCAGACCGGGTTTCTCCGGCACTGTCGGTAACCTGTAACACTTCTGCCATGGCACGCTGTGAAGTCGCTCTTTGCTGTAAGGGCTCTGCAATTCGGACGTGCAAATATCGGGTAGATGTATTTTTCGCATTACCGATATTTTGTTTCATGAAACTGTGTGTACGGCTAAGGGTAATTAGATAGCCAAAAAGCAGATTCAACATCAGCAAGAGCGGAAGTCGCAAGTGCTGTAACCGGGTTTGCTGTTTGATTATCAGGAGAAAAGCTGCTGCCACCGCAAGCGATAGCAGCAGTATCAATAAGGGCGTTAATAAACCCATGTCGGGATAGGACAAACCCAATCCGATTCCCAATCCCAATGGCAGCAGCAACCTGAAGAAAGGAAATGCGCCCGGGTTCATACATTAAGATTGATTAGCAGGAGCGCTGTAGCAGACGCTTAAATTCAGCAGCTGACTCCTGTTTGCGCTGCCAGTTTTTTTCATAGTAATGTTTGTCAAAAATCTCCATGGCATGCACGGTATCGCGACTGTAGCCCATTTCATCGAGAAATTCCATAAACAGCTCAGTATTACCACCAAACAGCTGATTAATGTACTCAAAACGGCGGGTGAAAGAGATCTGGGATGCAATCTGTTCAGAAGTAATGCGAGGCGGCTTAAAATCATGCTGCTCCTGTAACTGCTCAGATGGCTCATGGGTATCAATCTGAGCATCCAGCGGTAATTCAGTTTGTATCGGCTCTTCTTCAGCCACTTCTGCAATGACCGGCTCTGTTGCTGTAGGGATCTCTACTATTTCTTCTTCTGCCAATACAGGTTCTGCAGGCGGTTCGGCCTGTAATTCGGGTAATGTCTCTTCCTTTAACGGCTCCTCGAAAATCGGTGTGGAAATAATTTCTTCTTCCGGCCGGGTTACTTCCGGCGCTGTAATTTCCGGTTCGACAATCTCTTCAGCTTCATCAACATGGACAGATACCTCATCAGATTGCGTTTCAAATACGGGAATTGATGTTTGATAAACCTCACCTGTTTGTACTGCCATATCACCATTGAGGTATAATTCAGCCGCCAGTGAGCGAATTTTAATTAAATCTTCAAGTCTGTAAAAGATTTTGTTTTCCTTTTGTTCGGGTTGGTTTAATATTGCCAATTCATTAAGAATTAACCGGATTTTTTCTGAAACTTTGTTTTCCATATAGAAGCGGCAGCAATTTACAACAAACAGAGCGATTGTATGAGTGATTTTACGATAATCTATGGCAGTATGTTTTCGGGAAAAACCACCCGACTAATAGAGGAATACAACCACAGTGCACTTCCGGATACGGAAAAAATTGCCATAAAACCCTTGCTGGACAATCGATATGCAGCGCACCGAATCAGCAGCCATGGCGGACTGCAACTGCCCGGGCACAGGGTTTCCAAAGCCGAAGAGATTTATCCTATTTGTACAGATTCTATCAAAGAAGTCTACATCGACGAAATACAGTTTCTGGGAAAAACCATACCTGATGTGGTATTAGGGATTTTAATGCAGGGCATTAAAGTGGTAGCTTCCGGCCTGGACCGCGATTATCTGGGAAGGCCCTTTGGCGAAATGCCCCGGCTCATGCGAATGGCCAACAATAAAATTCAATTGCAGGCAAAATGTTTTGTTTGTGGCAAAGCGGCACACTACACTTATCGCACCGCAGGCAACGAAGATTTGGTACTTGTAGGACATACAGACATGTATGAATCTCGCTGCAAAGCCCATTGGGAAGAGGGAATGGGACAACCCCTACCCGAATGGTAAAAACGCCATTGGCAACAGTGCATCCAGCCACCATCGATAGGTGTTTTGCCTGAATTTTGTTTCCAAACTGCATATCAGCAGCACAAGCACACCATACACGGCAGCACCCCAGCCCCTTGGAACATTATAAAACCAGGCCATTATTATTCCTGCACCGGACACCATCAGTAAAAATGAAATAATCACTCCCTTTTTCAATCCGGCATTAAACAAATTGACATTACCCAGCCCTTCGTCCTTTTTGCGCTCTAAAAAAGAAAATGCCATTACATTACACAGGCAAACCAGCACCGGCATCGCAGTTTTCAGGTCAGCTGCAGGGAAATTGATGGCAAAACCGACCGACAGTGAAATGAGTAACCATTTCATTATGGCGGCAAACAGGCTATTGCCCCAAAAACGCAGTGCAAAATAAATAGCCCCAATCAAAGTGGTAGGCCAGAACTTGTGCATAAAACCATTAAAGGAAGAAGCAAATCCGTGTAAAACCATCAAACCTGCAAAGGCCAGTGCGGAAATCACAATCAATGCCAAATACCATCCGGTAAACACAGTGAGGTTTGCCTGTTTAATCCTTCTCAGGTCAAAAAAATGATCGATGCTATAATACCCCAGTGTGGCAAAAAATAACAAACCGCAATTCAAATCCGGCTGCTGCACAAGTGCATAACAAATCGATACTGCCCAGGCGGTAACAAAAACACCGACCAGCTCGGTTTTGGGATAGAAAAACAAATAGTTAATTTTTAAGGGCAACAATGGAACCTAAACCTGGAATGGCCCTGCGGAGTGTTTCTTCGATACCGGCAGTCATGGTCATTTCACTCATTTCACAATGGCTGCAGGCACCGGTAAGCCGCAACACAACATCACCTTCTTCCTTAACCTCCACCAGCTCTACATCGCCACCATCTGCCTGCAGATATGGCCTAATGCTATTGAGTGCTTCTTCTATGCGAAGGTTCAATGTCTGGTTTTCTGCCATAGCGATGATGTACAAAGATATTAACCGGCGCTTGAATTCACAATACTTACCCTGCGTGCTACTTCAGCGGCCAACGTTAAATAGGGTTTAAACACCGCTGCAGTTTCATTGATGCGCCCTTCATCTGCCATAGCCCTGTAATCCTGCACCAGTGGCAATTCTCCCAAAAAGTCAATTCCAGTCTCTTCTGCCAGCCGCCTTCCACCGCCTTGCCCGAAGATGTAATACTTTTTTTCGGGCATATCATCAGGCACAAAATACGACATATTCTCTACCACCCCCAATATGGGCTTGGCAATAGAAGGCATTTTAAACATCGATACGGCACGCCTGGCATCTGCCATTGCCACCTCCTGCGGAGTGGTAACCAGTACCAGTCCGGTTAAGGGCACCATCTGGCTCAGGGTAATCTGTACATCTCCTGTTCCGGGGGGCAAATCAATAATCAGATAATCCAGATTTCCCCATTCCGTGTCGTTGATAAACTGCCTGAATGCACTGCTAATCATAGGACCGCGCCAAACAATGGCCTGATCGGGAGCAGCCATAAATCCGATACTCAGTAACTTAATACCTTGTTTTTCAATAGGCACTATCCACTGCTTCCCCTCCCGCTCAATCATAGGGGGGGCTTCTTTCACTCCAAACATGGTAGGAATGGAAGGACCATAGATATCTGCATCAAGCAACCCAACCGTAGCCCCGGAATGACGGAGCGCCAGTGCCAGCGAAACGGCTACGGAGCTCTTTCCAACGCCCCCCTTACCACTTCCCACCGCGATTACGTTTTTCACACCCGGCAATACAGCATCTGCCGCCCGGGTGCTGCTTACCCGGCTGGTAACGTTTATTTCTACCGGAATTGCCGAATCTACCATCATGCGAATGGCTGTTTTACAGGCATTTACCATCATGTCTTTCATCGGACATGCAGGCGTAGTAAGTACCAGATCAAACGCAATTTTGTCAGTAATGCTTAACTGCTGTATCATGCCCAGTGTAACCAGATCTTTTTTTAAATCCGGGTCATCCACATGGCTTAGTGCAGCCAGTACTTTTTCTTCAGTAATCATGATTTTCTTTTGAAAACACTAACCAATCTGCCAAAAAAACGTTTTTCAAATTCCCAAAAAAACCGAAACTGACCAAACAGTGCACCATACAACAACAATACTGCGTTATAAATGGGCAGAATTAACCAATAGTAAGAATACGTAAACCATTTCTCATTGGCCCAGTCAAATTCTGCTTTAAGAAAGCGCCTAAGAAACATGATGGTGGTACCTGTGAGGGCAAAAACACACAAAATTATCCATACTTTTCCGGCTGATTCTACATTCCAGCGCCGCTTCAGGTTATCAATCCAGGACACGGAGCAAAGGTAATCTTTATTTACGGGTTGACCTTAACGCATCAGGTAAATTACCCCTACCTGCTCTTTAAAAGAAGCATCACCTTTGGTGGCTCGCAGCTTCAGCTCTTCGCCACCGTCTTTAACGGTAACTTTATAAAAATAGGTACCATTCGCCAGTCTGTCTCCAAACTGGTCGGTCCCGTCCCATGTCCAGTCCGTGATATTATTACCAATACGCAGATTTCCGAGTTCCTCTTTGCTCACCTCTTTCACTACGCGGCCCTCAACATTCATGATTTTCACACGAATCTCTTCGGGTATGCGCGTTCCCGTGAGGGTAAACACAAAGCGCATTTTACTGGTAAACGGATTGGGATATGGATAGAACCGTGTTACCGTCTTTTCTCTCACTACATTGAAACTTATTTCATAATCGTTGCGTCCCGCCTGATTACCCGAATAATCCCAGCTCTGCACCTTAAGTATGTAATTTCCGTCGGCCAGATCTAAAGGTCTATATTCCATGCTTGCGCGGTTTTGCCTACTATTCGCAGGGGAATAAACCAGCTCCTGGCCACTTACCTGCTCAAAGCTACCGGAGCCCGGCTTCTTGATAAACAGCATCATCTTTTGTGAATCAGACTGCAACAAATGCTGATTTTCATCTTTGCTGCTCACCAAAATGAACGGTGACGGGCTCACAATTTCACCATTCATGATGTGTTTCCCGTCAAATGTTACATCCAACAGCGGATTGATAACATCTTTCTGTACATAAAAATTAAGAAGGGCCGCATTGTTAGCCATGGTTAACTCCGGCTGTTTAAAACCGGCATTAAACGCAATTTGGAGGGCATAGGGGCCGCTCAAACCCAGGGTGGGGAGTGTTTCCCTGAAAACCAATATCGAGTCCGGCTGCAGGGCTGCAAACCGCATTTTTCCTGCTTTAATTTCCGTACGGGTAACCTTGTGAAACATCTTGAATTCCATGTCAATACTGTCCCTGAAACTTACCTTACTGATGTTTTTAAATGGCAACACAATGCGGAAAGTATCGCCTTCATACAGCGTATCGTTGTAAAACTTATATCCTGCAAGGGGAGCCGGGTAAAGCGTACCTTCGGGAACGGGGGCATGGGTAACGCGCCAGTGCAGCAGATTGGGGGCTGTATTGCCGGCCAGATCCGTAAACTGCCCCTTTAAATAAATATACTTGAATTTTTGGGTATTGACAGCAGAAAAATCGTGTTGGGTAAGCACTGAATCCGATACCAGCAGCGGCTGCTCATTTCCTCCGGTATCGACGCTATACACCGAAATATCAAACTTATCGCTCTCCGCCTTGGGTATCCGGGTCAGTATCGGTCTTGAATACATTGATCCAAAACGGTCAACAGGCCCGATTCGTTCACTCTTCATGTAGCCGGTATTGGCATCTCCCAGCATATCTCCTTCCACTCCCACATAGGCAGCAACTGACCCAAACGTATGTTTTTCCTGCGCGGTGCCGGGTTTACTGCCTTTCTTACCCAGACATACCCACATGGCGTCAGCGGTGCGGTATTGAGCACTGTCAAATATATTGCTGCCAATTTCATTGAGTGCTTCCATTACTTCGGGCTTCCAGGTATTGGCAAAATTTTGCCTTCTGCTGAATATGGTTACATAGTTGCTATCCGGCAGCGCATTGATAAAATTGATAAACTTATCCTGTTCAGACTCCAGATTCATTTGAAAAGCATAGTATAGCTGTTCATCGATATTATGCCCCAAGGTGCTCCACAGGGCTCCGGGCCAGCAATCCGGCCAGACTTTGGAGGGATCAACCGCTTCACGCAATAATTTTTTCCCGTTCCAAGGTATGGCTACCAATCCTTCCTTACAAACACCCCAGTTCATATCCTGTCCGCCAAATCCACCCTCCTTTACCCCTTTATTGGGATGGTACATGTACTGACAGTCAATATAAATTTTCTTGAGAACCTTCTTAAATCTCAAACTTTTTGTGGCTGAATCAACCGTTAGTCCGGAGAGTACATTTTCGGAAACCGGTTTCACATATTGCCAGTGCACATTTTGCATCCATCCCTCCTGGTGGCCTTTAATGTAGGTAAACGAACCGGTCTGCCAGCCCCCTCCCTCATTTACGGAAGCACTGATACGGGCCCTCCAGTAGTAAGGAAGGGTATCTTTCAGCAGCGGCAATTTCACTGACCATTGAGCCATTATGGGTCGATTCAACGGCTTTCCCTGCTTTTCAAGGGAAATAAGTAAGGGACTGTTAAATCGCGGGGTGGTGTCAATTTCAAAATAATAATCTTCATTTTGCTTAAACACATCCCCTGCCTGCGCAACCAGCGTCACAGTATCTCTGCCCCAAATGGCAAAATTCTTCGGTGAAACCAGATTTACCCCATTGCCGGGTATGTAGCGCTTTAGGGTAGCTGCGTTGTTGAGGTAGGTATATTCGTCAGGATTTTTTTCCTTATTGATGGTCACATTAAAGAAGTTTTCGCCCTTTACCTGAACATCTTTTGATGCCACCCGTATGAAAAGAGTATCTTCAAAACCGCGCTGGGTGGCACGGGTACCGTAATATCTTTTGGTCACTCCATCAGGGTATGTCCACTGAAGGTTTACGGAAAAACTGTCTTTAATACCCCGTCCGTAATTGCGTAGCACCACACCCACATCAAAACTATCCATCAGTGCAAATGCATTCTCAGGTTTCAGAAAAATGCTCTCACTGCCAATACTCAAATCAGGAAGCTGCGGGGTGTATACGGCAACCGCAGGATCTCCCTGTAAAAACAATTGTCTGGCGTGAATTTTATTCAGCGAAGACGAGGGGTTTTGCCACCTGGCCAACATGGTTTTGAGCACACCACCCAGGGTTTTATTAGGGGTTGAATCAAAATAAATTTCATAAAAATATCGCATTTGTGAACTGATGGTATACAATTCACTGAGCGAAACCTGACCCATAAAGGCAATAGCACCTTTCTTCTCCCCACGAAAAATACGCTCACCCAAACCCTTTTGTGTAGTAGGCAAAGCAGGATTCCCTACCTGACATCCATTGAAATAACAAATGGGATATTTACCCTCGTTCAGGTATTTTTCCGGAGTGCCCATGTCAATGTCAGTAACGGAAAGACTGCCATGCCCCAGGAATGAAATCAGACTGGTTCCGCTGTTGATGCGGCTTACAATTTTATCTTTAAAATTAGGATCCACAATCCCTACCGAGGACTTTGAAAACTGGGTAACCACACCGGCAAAGGGGTCCCCTTCAGGATATACGCGAAGGCCATCTACTATATTTTTGATGATACTGGTTTCGTTGGCATTGGAGCCACCGCTTAAGTGAAGCACCTGTTTTTGCCATTCCTGATAATTGTTTTCCGGCCGGATATATCCTTTTAGTTTATCCAGATAAATACTGATATCCTTTGCACTGTCCGCAGGAATGCGCCCGGTAGCAATGGCCGGCTCCATGGGCTTGGCATTTCCCAATCCTGAGGTAAACATCCAGTCACTGACAGGATGACCAATGGTGGGTACATGATTAAATTTCTGGAGTGGGCGTAACTGATTAAATCCGTTGCCCCGGTTGTAGGCATTATCATATCCTCGCCCAATCACTAGTAAAAACCTGGGCTGTGATGAAGGGCTGCTCTTTTCAATCAGAAACTTACAGTAATTTCGGATGGCCAGTGGGTGGGGTAATCCAAAACTAAAATAATCATACAGATTTTGCACCAGGTTCAACTGCACACTGTATCGGTTTTCACGCAGCGCCTTGTAATCATTGAGTTCGCCTTTGGGACTAACCAATGACCGACTGGAGACCATCAAAAACTCACAATTACCTACGTGAAAATTATAATTAATTTGAGATACTGTATCCATCCTGAAAAATGGCAACATCTCCACACGGCTTTCATCAATCAGGGAAATGCGGCCCCTCAGAGGCATAGGCGGCACAACCACACTCAGACTGCGGGTAGTCGCATCAACATTGCCTGTATAGCGGAGTGCATTAACTTCATCATAGAAAACCGGCGCATTCTGACTTGCCTTTCCATAGTTATTCCAAACTTCCTGATGGGCGGCAAAGGCGGTATCCTCGTAGAAAAAGTATCGGGATGAGTCTTTGAAATCATTTTTTCGCGGGTAGTCAAGAATGGTATGAGAATGACCATACATGCTGCTTTTGGCACCGTTCACCAGCTGAGGGTTGAACAGCAGAAACGACTGGTCCTGCCCCATGTCTGATGTATTAATGCTTATCCGCTGTGTTATTGGCATTACTCCCAGAAATGTCGTATCCGAAAGCAGCTTCTTACCGTTGCCATCCACGCTAATTTGCATGGTGAATCGGTTATTGGGCAAAGTACTGCCCGCGGGAGGAGGCGTATGGGCCGTCAAACCGGCCTCCAGTGTCGCCATTGGGCCCTGAGAACTCAAATCGGGATGCTTTAATATGACTGAATACTGGCTTGGTGCCCAGAAATAATCGCCTACAAAGCCCTCACCTGCCATGTATTCACTGTAAAAAACCGCATGACTGCCCAAAGCCATATAATCGCCCTCACAATAATTAATGTCCGGGGCATATACAAACCTGCTGATGTGGTAATTGCGTGCAGGCATCGAGGAAACACCATTGAATGCCGTGAATCTCAGGTTTTTTCTTCCCGGCCTGAGGGTAAAGAAATATACATTGGTGTCTGACATCATGTTTTTTAACTGATGCCGCTGATGTTCGGGCTTATCATACAAACCCTGATCTATTTCTCCGCTTGCAGGATGACCCACAAACTCTATGTAATCAAATGCATCCAGCCGGTTATTTGAATTCTGATCATAGATATACACCGGAATTTGCCTGCCCATATTGTACATGGCAAAGTCTGAGATAGGAATATTATTGAGAAACAAGCCCCTTGAAGTAAACCAGGGTTCAATAGAAAAATAACCCAGCCGATAGACATTATCCTTCCAGATTTTGATTTTGCCATGGAACTGTGTCCAATCTATCCACTCATTGCCGTAGGTTTGCGAGAAGCAATTCGGTAAACCGGAAAGAGCCAATGAAATTAACAGGGCAAACTTTCTGAACCGAGATTTCATACTACAAAATTATGGAAAATATTCCAATTAAAAGTCAAAAAAAAGCCACTTTGGTCATGATGCCAATGCCTCTGGGCAGCATGTCTGCAGACAGCATGTTTCATCGTGAATTCGAATCTCACATCACCGAAATTCATTGCTGGGTTGTAGAAAATGCGCGCACTTTCAGGCGCTTTGTTTCGTCACTTAAGCTTTCCATAGATATTGAAAAACTCAACATTTTTGAATTATACAGGGATTATGATAAAATTTCCCTGATTCAATTTTTGAATGACAACATACGAAATGGCAACATTGGGGTGGCCAGTGAAGCAGGGGTGCCGGGCATGGCAGATCCCGGAGCTGAGATTGCCTCCTGGGCGCACGGGCAGGACATTCCCGTAATCTCGGTTACCGGTCCGTCCAGCTTGCTGCTGGCACTTAGTGGAAGCGGGCTTAACGGACAGCAATTCTGCTTTCATGGGTATGCACCGGTTAAGGAAGAAGAACTGCGAACTTTTGTAGGGAAATTGGGGAAAGATTGCGAAAAAACCGACTACACACAGGCGCTGATAGAGGCACCCTACCGATCAGACCGGTTACTGATACATTTGTTGGGCATCCTGAATGATTCCTTAAAAATATGCATTGCCTGCAATCTGCATGAAACTGACGGATTTATCAAAACACAGACCGTAGCTGCATGGAAAGCATCCAAAGTCACATTAGGGAAAAAACCCTGCATTTTCCTTGTCGGGAGATAGCGTCATTTAATTCCGAAATCATTGTACCTTTGTTGCGAAAAACCTATATCATTTCATGGTAAACGATATCTTCAAAAAAGTAGTAAACCGCATGGGCCCTCTGGGCGAGCATGCTGACGACGCCCACGGTTATTTCACCTTTCCAAAACTGGAGGGTCCTATCGGTCCTCGCATGATGTTCAACGGAAAAATGAAGTTGAACTGGAGCTTAAACAACTATCTCGGGTTGGCAAATCACCCTGAGGTAATAAAAGCAGATGCCGATGCGGCTGCACAGTTCGGAATGGCTTATCCCATGGGTGCTCGCATGATGAGCGGCAACAGCAATTACCACGAACAATTGGAAAAAGACCTGGCAGATTTTATTGGCAAACCCGATGTAATTCTGCTCAATTTCGGATATCAGGGGGTGGTTTCAGCCATTGACGCCCTGGTGGACCGTCACGATATTATTGTGTACGATGCCGAATCTCATGCCTGTATTATCGATGGTATGCGTTTGCACATCGGTAAACGGTTTATGTTTCAGCACAACAATATTGAAAGTCTGGAGAAACAACTCAATCATGCCACAAAGCTGGCCGAAAAAACCGGTGGTGGTATCATGGTGATAACAGAGGGGGTTTTTGGTATGAGCGGCTCTCAGGGCAAACTCAAAGAAATTGTTGCACTCAAAGAAAAGTTCAATTTCCGTTTGTTTGTAGACGATGCACACGGTTTTGGCACAATGGGCAAAACCGGCGCCGGCACAGGTGAAGAGCAAAACTGCATGGACGGTATTGATGTATATTTCAGCACATTTGCCAAAAGTATGGCCGGCATTGGCGCCTTCATTGGTGCCGAAGCACAAATTATAAAGTACCTGCGCTACAACATGCGCAGTCAGATTTATGCCAAGGCCCTGCCCATGCCTATGACTGTGGGTTCCATCAAGCGCCTGGAACTGATTCGTACACGTCCTGAGTTAAAAGATAATCTTTGGAAAATTGTAAATGCGCTGCAGGGCGGCCTGCGTGAGGCCGGTTTCAATATTGGCATTACTACAACCCCTGTTACCCCTGTTCTGCTCAACGGCACCATACCCGAGGCAACCCACATGACTTTTGATCTGCGTGAGAATTTCGATATTTTCTGCAGCATCGTAGTTTATCCCGTGGTTCCTAAGGGCGTTATCATGCTTCGTCTTATTCCTACAGCGGTTCACACCCTTGAAGACGTAGAAGAAACCATAAGCGCATTCAAAGCCATTAAGCACAAGCTGGACAGCGGACAATACCGTCAGGAAAAACTCGCTACGGCAAAAAATTAATACGCTATGCAAAATCAAGGCCCCGGCAAGTGGCTGTCTCTAACCAGGAGCGAATATGCCGGGGCTTTTTTTATGCTGATTATAGCCATTGTTCTGGCCCTTATCCCTGCCCTGCTGGGCTCTGAAAAGCAGGATTCCATTCTTTATCAAACAGATAGTCTGCAACGGGCAGTGCTTATTTCAAGACACATGGCTGCTACAGATTCGTTTTTTAAAAAGAAAAGAACAAGAGTCACCCCCTGGAAACGACTAAAACAGGAAGACCTGGAAAATATGGGATTATCTGCGGATGAGGCAAACCGGGTGTATCAAAAAATCAGATTTGGGTATCAATTCGCATCGCTTTCGGAACTCAGTAAGGAAACAGGCATTGACACAACTGTTCTGAAAAACGCTATTGCCAATCCCTCATATCGTAGCAACAAAACCAAAGAACTCAGAATTGTTGAATTGAATGGCTGCGATACTTCAGACCTGATTGCATTGCCGGGTATAGGTAGCAAAACCGCTGCCAGAATTATCCGTTTTCGCGATGCACTGGGTGGCTTTTACCAAAAAGAACAAATCCTGGAAACACGCTTTACAGATACCGCTGTGCTGCAACAACTGCTACCATATTTACGAATCAATACGACCTTACTGCGTAAAATCCCCATGCAGTCAGCCGGTCTCGAACTGCTGAAGAAACATCCATACCTAAGCGAAAAACAGGCGCGGATAATCATTGCATTTCGCAATCAACACGGTCGATTAACCGAACAGCATCTCAAAGAAATTAAAATCATTTCCGATGCTGAACTGACGAGACTGCTACCTTACCTGGATTTCAACGAATAATCTAAATTGTTTACCCAAATGTGATTTTGTGTACACATACATGTAACACAGATACGTAATTTTGCAGAATTATATGGAATTTACTTCAGATGAAAATGTGACAATGATTAGGCAGACCGTAAGGGACTTTGCCGAAAAAAATATTAAACCCCATTTTATGGAATGGGATGAAAGTCAGGAATTTCCTGTACACATTTTCAAAGCGTTGGGAGAACTCGGTCTGATGGGCGTTCTGGTACCTGAAGAGTACGGCGGATCGGGGCTGGGCTACCATGAGTATGTGGCTGCCATTGAAGAACTAGCCAAGGTTTGCGGCAGCATCGGATTGAGCATGGCCGCACACAACAGTTTGTGCACAGGCCATATCATGATGTTTGGCAATGAAGAACAAAAAAAGAACTGGTTGCCAAAACTGGCAACAGGAGAATGGATAGGGGCATGGGGACTCACAGAGGCCAATACCGGCTCCGATGCATTAAGGATGCAGTGCGTGGCAAAAAAAGACGGCAATGACTGGATTCTGAATGGAACCAAAAACTGGATAACCCACGGAATTACAGGCAATATAGCCGTCGTACTCGCCCGAACCGGCGATTTACTGGATAGCCATGGCATAACGGCTTTTGTTGTAGAAAGAGGCACTCCGGGTTTCAAGGGGGGTAAAAAAGAGAATAAGCTGGGTATGCGCGCCAGTGAAACTGCTGAGCTCATCTTTGAAGATTGCCGGATTCCTGATGCCAACCGCCTGGGCAATGTAGGTGATGGATTTATTCAGGCCATGAAGATTTTGGACGGTGGCCGAATTTCCATAGCAGCATTGTCACTGGGCATCGCCAAAGGCGCCTATGAGGCCAGCGTTAAATACAGTAAAGAGCGTCAGCAATTTGGTCAACCCATCGCAAATTTCCAGGCCATTGGCTTCAAACTGGCCGATATGGCCACCCGGATCGAAGCTGCAGATCTCCTCACACACCAGGCCGCCAATCTTAAAAACAAAGGAAAAAGTATCAATAAAGAGAGCGCCATGGCCAAGTATTATGCCAGCGAAGTCAGTGTTTTTTGCAGCAATGAGGCCGTTCAAATCTTCGGCGGATACGGATATACCAAGGATTTCCCTGTAGAAAAATTTTATCGTGACTGCAAGCTATGCACCATCGGTGAAGGTACCAGCGAGATTCAAAAACTGGTTATAAGCAGAGCAGTTTTGAAGTCGTAAATATTTTGAAATTTGAATATTTTTTGTTATATTTGCACTCCCAAAAAAGAAAGTAGGTAGGAAAAAAACATGATACTTATCAACGTAAAAGAAAGCGATTCGCTAGACAAAGCGCTGAAGAAATTCAAAAAGAAGTTCGAGAAGACCGGCGTAGTAAAAGAACTTCGGGCTCGTCAATCTTTTGAGAAGCCCTGCATCACCAAGCGCATGCAAAAGATTCGTGCTGCGTATCGTCAGCAGATGCAGCGCCAGGAAATGGAACCTTAAATATTTAGTTATACAAATTAAAAAGCCGCTTATAGCGGCTTTTTTTATGCATCCAACAGGTATGCTGCTTTGCGAATTTCATGAACACCATTGCAGGTTAAAGCATACACAAAACCCGGCATCAGACTGTAAGCCCCTACATTACCGTTTTTATCCATGGCCAGCAGGCAAACCTGTTTCCCTTTGGCGGCCTCACCACGCCTACGATAATAACGCTTAATGACTGCCTCGCAGGCAGACTGCGCACTCTTACCGCTGCGCATGGCCTCCACCACACTGTGAGAAGCCGCTATACGAATCATCTCTTCTCCCAGTCCGGAACAGGTGGCTCCGCCAACCTCCCCGTCCACATACAGCCCCGCACCGATAATGGGTGAATCTCCTACCCTGCCATGCATTTTCCAGGCCATTCCACTGGTGGTACAAACCCCCGAAAGGCGATTTTGCCTGTCAAGGGCCAGCATTCCAATGGTATCATGATTTAGCTCCCAATTTGGAGACGGCGAATATTCAGATTTCTTGAGCCATTCCTTCCAGGCGGCCTCGGCCTGGGCTGTGAGTAAATTCTCTTTTTTAAAACCTTGCTCCAGCGCAAACTTCAGCGCTCCCTCTCCTGTGAGCATAACATGCGGTGTTTTTTCCATAACCTGCTTTGCCACAGCCGCAGGGTGCATGATATGCTCAAGACATGCCACTGAACCGCAATTCAGCTGCTCATCCATGACGCATGCATCCAGCGTCACTCTTCCGTCTCTGTCTGGGAAACCACCCAAACCCACCGTATTGATGGCTGGATCTTTTTCCGGAATCGCAACACCTGCCACAACAGCATCCAAAGAATACCCACCTTTGACCAACAGCTCCCATGCCGCAGCATTGGCTTCCAAGCCAAAATCCCAGGTAGATACCACCACCGGAGCTTTGGTTTTTAATTTACCCTGAGACCGGGCTTCACCCAGCATACCGGCTAATGAAACCGCACCGGTTAGCTTTAAAAAGTCTTTTCTGGACAGCATGCGGACGAAGTTATTTGTTTTTTCCAGATTTACCCGTCTTGCACTGGGGTTTATGCACATGGGTTCATAAATAATTGCAATAAAAAAAGCTTGGCACCGTTTGATTTGTATTAATGCATGCATCTGCTGTGGATTTTCTGGATTATCTGGCACTGAACCGGCGTATGTCAGTTCATACGGTTGCTGCCTATGAAAACGACTTGCAGCAGTTTGAAACCATTTGTCAAAAAGAGGGATTAACCTTACTAACCGGACTCAACGCGATGACCGTCAGGGGCTGGATGGCCGAACTCATGCAATCGGGATTGCAGGCAAGAACTGTGCATCGAAAAATTTCAGTTCTTCGCTCTTTTACCCGATATCTCCGCAAGCAGGGTATCCTCAAAAGCGATCCGCTTTCCAAAATCAGTCTGCCTAAAATGCCCAAACGCATTGTACAGGATATACCTGCGAGGGATTTGCAAAATATGTTTACCCATTTCCCATGGGAAGAACAGGAAACCGGACAGCGTGACCGATTGCTGTTACTATTGTTTTATTCCACCGGAATGCGTCTGAGTGAGCTTGCTGCCATACATTGCGGCGATGTAGACCTTAACCGTAAAACGGTACAGGTAACAGGGAAGCGGAACAAACAAAGATTGATTCCATTGCACGATGAAATTATGGAAGGACTGAGAGCATGGATGCAAGGCCGAAAAGGATTGCTTTTTGCACTGGAAAACGGCAAGCCCATGTACCGAATGTATATATACCGGCTGGTAAACCAATACTTAAAACTGTTTAGTGATGCCCTAAAGACAAGTCCGCATGTGCTTCGACATTCATTTGCAACGCACATGTTAAATAATGGCGCTCAACTTATGGCCATCAAAGAAATTCTTGGTCATGCCAGTCTGGCCGCAACACAGGTCTACACCAAAAACAGTTTTGAAAAGCTGAAGAAAATTCACGCTTTGCACCCAAGAAACTAAAATCAGTCGGATTTTCAGGCATATTCGTCTACAGACTGACACAAATCATCAAATTCAGCGTTGTCTTTAAGTAAATTGTTGTTTGTATTGTTTTCGGCAATACAACAAAATCGATAATACGTAACACCATGAATATTCATTTTCAAACCATTGGCCTAAAAGCAGAACCGAAGATTATGGATGTAATCTCCGGTAAGCTGGAAAGATTAAACCGCATGTATCAGCGCATGCAGGAAGTAAAGGTGATTCTAAAGGAAGAAAAATCAGACACCAAGCGGAACAAAACGCTGGAAATCCGTGTAAAAGTACCTGAAAAAGAGCTGTTTGTTATGCAACAGGATACCTCATTTGAAAATGCCGCAGACGGGGCAGTGAATGCCTTAAAACAGCAGATATCCCGCCTAAAGGGAAAGTTACAGGATCATTAATCTATGGTAGCCAGCACCTTTAGCTCTATGGCTATGGGTGTGGGCAGACAATTGATTTCCAGGGTGGTTCTGCAAGGCGGATTATTGGCAAAATACTCTGCCCACAAGCGATTGTAGGTTTTAAAATCATCCTTCATATTGGTAAGAAAAACGGTTACATCAATGATATTTTCCCACTTAGTGCCTGCATCTTCCAGTATCCAGCGCACATTCTGAAAAACGCTCCTGCATTGTGTTTCTATATCATAAGAAACGATGTTTCCATTTTCGTCCAGTTCTACCCCCGGAATCTTCTTGGTGCCTTTTTCACGGGGACCTACACCGCTTAAATATAAAAGATTGCCAACACGCCTCGCATGCGGGTAAAGCCCTACGGGCTCGGGAGCTTTGCCTGAATTGATAATGTCATTCATGATAATTTCAGGTCACGAAGTTACAATCGGCGTAAGATTTTGCGTTGCATTTCAATCGCAAATTTCTATTTGCTCTGTAAAGGAAATTCCCATTTCTTCCAGACGGGGTAAAATCTGCTTATACCAGTAATCACTTACAGGAATCACCACACCACATTCAGAACAATTTCCGGACAACACCAGTTCAACACCCAGAGCGAGCGGCAGACCCACGGTTTTTGCCATGGCTGTATGCATATCGTCCTCACCCCTCACACACAGCATGGAATGAAATTTCTGTTTTCGGCCATCTTTTACAAATCCGATACTGTGATACATCACAACCTCATCACAATCTTCGGGCATCAGCTTCCACTTTTCAAGCAACACAGCTTCCAGCACTTCAGCGGCATTATTAACTTTGGAATCAAAGGGCCGGGTGCTTTCCAGATTCAAATAATCAAACCAAATGGCCTGTTCTTCACTGATCCATCGATTTTTTAGCAACCAGTCTGATAGTTGCTGTTGTGATTTTTTACCGGTAAGGGCACAGCATAAATCATTAACAGAATTTATGTTTTGTGGAAGTAGTGACAGCGCATCTGTGAAACCCAGAGAAACCAAGACCTGCCAGTTTTTGCAGAAATTCCCACGTCTAAGCGTCCCCCGAAAAATTGTATCCGTGTCATCCAGCTTATATAACGATTGATAAGTTAGACTGTCGCGGTTTGCATAGGCATCAAATTCACCCAGTCCCGGAATGGAAAGGTTTTTTGCCTCGGCAAAAAGGCGGTGCCATGGAATACTTCTCAACTGCTTTTGCTGCCTATAAATACTGTTGCCGCCCTGCCCTGACAACACTACGTTGCGGGGATTCCAGCTGAATTTATATTTCCAGGGATTGTCAGTACAGTATTTTTCAGCTATCAGCCCCCCGCAATAACTCTCAAAGGAGGTAATTTCACCACCATCTGCCCGAATCTCATCCATGGCCTTCATGGCACTTAAGTGATCAATGCCCGGATCCAGGCCCAGTTCATTCAAGAAAACCAATCCGGCATTTCCGGCGGCTTCATCCATATCACGCATGGCTTCACCCACATAAGAAGCAGAGGCAAAATGGCTCTTGTATTTCAAACACATGGCTGCCACTGTAGGATGCATGGGGGGCGGAAGCAATGAAACCACCATTTCTTTGCCTGCAATCAGCAACTCAAGTGCATCCGGATCTGAGGCGTTTATTATTTTACGCTCAAGCTGCAAATCAAAAGTGTGTTTATCCAGTTCCTTTTGGCTGGAATCACACACCGTGAGAGACCGGTCAGTTTTATGGCAAAATTCAGTCAGTTGCATCAAAAGAAAACGAGAACTTCTGCCTGCACCGAGCACTAAAATCCCACTATTCATTGGAACCTCCGGCCTTTTGGCGCTGTCTTGCCATTTCAAACATCATCAGTGCTGCGGCGGTTGATACATTCAGACTGTCAACGCTGCCATACATAGGAATGTTCACATTGATACCTGCAGACCTCCAGAAATCACTCAGGCCGGTACTCTCCGTCCCCACAACCACCGCTGAAGGGCGGGTTAAATCCTGATCCCAGATACTAACCGAATTATCCATAAACGTGGTATACACCGAAACTTTTTGTTCTCTTAAAAAATGCAGGGCCTCATCCGGTTTCATTACAAGCACCGGAACGCTAAAAACACACCCCACGCTACTTCTTATGACATTGGGATTATAAATATCTACTGCAGGATCACACAAAATAACCGCAGTAGTGCCTGAAGCATCCGCGCTTCTCAGCAGCGCCCCTAAATTGCCGGGTTTTTCAACGGATTCGGCAATCACATAAAAAGGATTGGCCCGTTGAGTAAGCGAAATTTGCGTTGTTTTTTTTGCCTCAACAACTGCTACTGCATTTTTTACACCGGATCGGTATGCCAGTTTATCCATGATTTCCCCGGAAACCGATAACAACTCTACATCTGGCTTAAGTGGATGAAACCATGCACTAAGTTCCTCCTGGGAAATATCTTTTTCACAAAAAAATAGTCTTTTAAAGGTGAAACCCTCTTTAAGGCACATCTTTAATTCATTCAGACCTTCGGCCACAAAGAGCCCGCTGGTTTTTCGCAATCGACTTTTTTCAAGCAGCTGCAAGGTTTCCTTGACCAAAGGATTTTGCAGACTGCTAATGTGCTTCATGGGGTAATGGCTGTTCAGGCATTTTTAACCGACATCGGATTAGCGTACCAGGTACCTGCCTTTACCGTGCCGGTAACAAAACCTTTTAGCGTTTTCCCGAGCAATGGCTGATTTACGCCCTTGCTGTAATTGAATGACGGCTCAAAAATCCATTCTGTGGTAGGACTGAACAGGGTAATATCTGCCGGTTGCCCCGGATTGAGACTCACCCTGGGCAGACCCATCAGTTTCCTGGGACCGGAAGAAAGCGTGGCGGCAATCAGATTCAAATCGGGTTTTCCCCCGCCTGTAACGGCCTGAAGTACGGTTTGTACAGCCGAGGCACCCCATCCGGCATATTCAAATTCTACGGCCTTATTTTCAATATCCTGGGCATGATGATTGCTCATTACTGCATCGATAGTGCCATCGGTCAGGCCCTGCCATAGTGCCATGCGGTCTCTTTCAGATCTATAAGGCGGCAAAACCTTGTAATTTTCATCAAACGAAGCAAGATTTTCGTCTGTAAACAATAGATTAAACGCAGGAACTGCGGCCTTGACATCGATTCCTGCGGCCTTGGCTTTTCTCAGAAGATCCACAGATTCAGCACTGCTTATCCTAATAATTCTTACAGGTACTTTCAACCATGAAGCTATCTGCAATATTTGCTCCAGCGCTGCACTTTCACTCACAGCCGGAATACCTTTAAGACCTAAAGAGGCACTTTGTACACCTTCATGCATTCTGCCACCGGGTGCCAGTTTTCTGTCGAACGGAAAGAACAACACCGGTAACTTTAAACCCGCATTATACTCCATGATTCTGGAAATCAATCCGGTATCAGAAATAGGATGATCCCCGTCGCTAAATCCAACAGCACCCGCTTTGGCCATATCATGAAACTCTGTCATATCCTTACCCTGGGCCTGTTGTGTGATATTCCCAAGAGGTAAAATATGAACGGGCAAATCTTCACCCGCTTTTTGCAAAGCTGAAATGGCGGCTGCATGGTCCGGATGCGGATGATTTCCCGCCAGCACAGCCACATGCGTAAATCCACCTGACTGGGCTGCCCTGGAAAGACTGTTCAAATCTTCTTTCCACTCCTCTCCGGGTTCACCGCAATACGACAGAATATCAAGCCAACCGGTATTGGCCACCAGCCCACTGGCATTCAGTTCTTTATCGGCCTGCACCTCCAGATCGGTGCCCATGGCTTCTATCATGCCATCCTTGATATAGATGTCCGTTTGCTTTCCGTGATGGGCTGACTCAATGTCAATGACCTGAGCAGATTTGATAAGTATTGTAGTCATCCTATTCGCTTTTTCTTTTTTTAATAAATCGATAATCCCAAAATACCAGAACCAGAACTTCCAATGCGAAAAAAACAGCAGCAAGCCAAATAAACAAGCGCCACAAGGAAGTGTCTGATATTTTGGCCTGATAAGCAGCCACGGCATTGTCTCCGGATGTCCATTGTATACCATTGGCTTCCATCCAGGGCTTTAATGAAGATTCCAATACCATATTGGGATTGCTCTCAAGACGACTGTCATTCACTGATACGGATCCCAAAATTTTTGCAGAACCACTTTCCAATAATGTATAATTACCTGCATTTTCGGGCTGGGTACCCAGATATAAACCTTGTCCATTGGGCGTCATGCTCATTTCTGCCACCGACTCCCAGTTATTCAATTTTAACACAGGTGGTTTATCATTGTATTTCAACGCATTTTGCAAAGGCAATACGGTTTTTGAAAGGCAAATTCCGTACAACTGCGGGTTTGCGTTTTCTGCAATCATGGCGTGTGTAAGCAATGGAAGGAATAATGGGCTTTTCACAAAATTTCCCGCATCTTCCTGAAAAGGAGATGTGAAAAAATACAGTGTACCTTTACCTACCTTAAACCTCAATAAAAATGGATCCCCATTTTCCAAGGTTAAAATGGCTTCTCCTGCACCGTTTAATCCTGAAGTACTTCTATATTTCTTAATTTCAGGCACAGCCATATTTTTAGGTATTTGCCTGAAAACACCTTCAAAAAATGGATGGGTAAAACCCTTCTCCGAAATACGAAGGGTTGTATTCTCCGATTTCGAATCAGGAAACCCTACCACATTCACCATCGCATCATTTGGCGTGTTGATATCAGCAGCAACGATGCACGTAGCTCCGGAAGCAGAAAGCCAATCTTTTACATTTTCCGCCTGTGTTTTTGAAAAATTTCCGGGCCCAACCCAAATGTAAACATCATTTGCGGTTGCCGCCTGACCGGAAAAGGGATTTACAGCGGGTGTTATTTTTAAGAATGGCTGGGTTTCAATCACCTGATTCACAAACCTATTGGAACTGCTTATGTTAATATTTCGTGAGGTTTGAGCGCTAAGATTGACGTACAACACATTATCAAATGATGCACCCGGCTCATCAATTTGCAGTCTGCCGGGATTATATCGTTTATTTTCTGCTGTAAAATCTATCGATCCAATATCTGACGTTCCGGGCATCACTGAAACACGGCCTGTACCCAGCAACCCGCTTTCAGCATATAATTTCACGGGAAAGTCTTGCAGCGGTTCCTTAGTGTAATTAGCCACTCGGAACTGAATGCTATTTTTTTCTCCCGGAATGAGAAAGGGTTTTGCAAGCCATGCGGAGTCAATACCAATATTTTCTCTTGGGCTTGAAGTTATTTTCACCAGCTTTACCGGAATTCCTTTGAGTTCGCTAACATTTGAGGGCTTTCCAACAAAACCTAACTGAAAATCTGAAATCACGAATCCGGCGTGGGCATTACCGGCCTCTTTTAAATCATTAGCCATACTTTTCAGCAAAGTCTCTAAAACAAGAGAACCCGGCTGAATTTTAATGGCATCAATGTAAGAAACGGCTTCGGCTGATGACACGAATTGCGAGGAAGGCCCTGAAATCTGGGAGGTCCTTATTTGGAATTCCCCGTTAACTCCATAAGACCTGACAATCTCTCTTGCATGCTGCTTGGCAGTTTCCAGCAGAATCTGTCCGTCCCGGCGGTTATCCATACTGAAAGAATTATCAATAAAAATACTTACCCGGGTTTTGCCGGTAGTTTGCGTGGAATTGTTGTTACAACCCGGAATGGCAAAAGCCATAACCAGGAAGGTAAAGGCAAGTATTCTGCACAATAGGGTTATCAGGTGTTTAAGTCGATTTTGATTTTTTGTTTCAATTTCAACTTCATTCAGTAACCTTACCCGGGTAAATCGAACAGTTTGATACTTTCTAAACCTGAAAAGATGTACCAACAATGGAATCAGCAATACGGCAAGTGCTGACAAAAACACCGGGTACAAAAAGGACATACCGCAAAGTTACGAAATTGAATCGTCGGGAAGCGAATAACGATTAATGATCCATTCAGGAATGGGTCTTGGACGGCCGGTTTTTAAATCCACCATGACATATTCTGCCCATCCTTTACAGCAAAGAACATCATCAGCATCCCTCAGAATGGCAAATTCCACCCTAACAGAGGCAGTCCCCATACTTACAATTGCTGTTTGCACCTTCATACTGTCTCCCAATTTTAATGGCTTCAGGTAACGCATTTCAGTTGCAGACAAATACCAGCCCAGATTATGCTGCATAAATTCCTGCAAAGGCATACCATAGCACCTCTCCATTTGTTCCAGTCTGGCGGCAAATACATAATCCATGTAGCGGCTGCTGTGCACATGGCCAAATAAATCAATATCATCCGGCCTTACCTGCAGCAACGTGGTATGAACCCGGGTGTTAAGGGGCATTAGAAGAGCCCGTTTAAGGTACTCTCTACCTGCTGAACTATGAGCGATGCATGGTCAGGGTTATCCGAAAAGTCTATATCATCTACATTAAATACCAGTAACTTACCCTTGTATTCACTAATCCAGGCCTCATAGCGTTCATTTAGTCTTTTGAGATAATCAAGTCTTATGGCATCCTCATAATCACGTCCACGCATTTGTATCTGGTGAACCAGCTTAGGAATTCCCGCTCTGAGATAAATCAAAAGATCGGGCGGTGTTATCTGCTGGCTGATATTTTCAAACAGCGCATTGTAATTTTCAAAATCACGGGTGCTCATTAGCCCCATTGCATGAAGATTGGGAGCGAAGATGTAAGCATCCTCATAAATGGTTCTGTCCTGAATAACAGCCCTGCTCCCCTTTCTGATATTCTGGATGTGTTTCCATCGGGTATTTAAAAAATATACCTGAAGGTTAAAACTCCATCTTTGCATGTCTTCATAGAAATCAGATATGTAAGGATTGTCATCCATATCCTCCAACTGCATTTCCCAGTCGTAATTTTTGGCAAGTAAATGGGTCAGCGTTGTCTTTCCAGCCCCTATGTTTCCTGCAATTGCAATGTGCATGGCCATAGTGCAATATTACTATGGCTTAAAAAAGGTGTGCAAGTGGTTTGCGAAATAAAGTTTTACACAAATCGGCGTACCCTACCTTTGCATTTCCAATCCGTGAAAAGTCCTTTTAAGTTTAATCCTGGCCTCCTTGGACGCATAATGAAACTTGCACTCCCAAAGAGAGCGGGTTTCTACAGTGCCATTTTTCTTACCATTCTGCAAAGTTGTTTATCCGCCATCCAACCCAATTTTTATAGCCATGCCATTGATTATTATATTCTGAAGGGTGCATATGAAGGCTTGGGTTTTTGGTGCTTACTGATTTTAGCCGTACTGATTGTACAGACTTTGCTGGGTTTTCTAAATAGCTATTTATCAGAAACCATTGGTCAGGATGTAATTCTTAGAATGCGGAATTACACCTACAAACACCTAATAAATCTACGACAAACCTTTTTTGATAAGACACCAGTTGGCACATCGGTTACCAGAACTATCAGTGATATTGAGACCGTAACCGAACTTTTCTCCGCAGGGCTCATCACCATAGCCGGCGATGCTTTCCAGATCATTATCATACTGGTATGTATGTTCTTTATCAGCTGGAAATTGACCCTTTTGACCCTCCTGGTTCTCCCCTTTTTGTTATGGGCCGCCAATTTTTTCAGAAAAGGCGTAAGAGATAGTTTTCAGCAGGTCAGAAATGAGGTTTCCAGACTCAATTCATTTCTTCAGGAGCACATAACCGGCATGCACATTGTGCAGCTATTTAATCGGCAAGAGAAAGAATACAACAAATTCACAACCATTAATGCCTCTCACAGAGACGCCCACATTCGCGGTATATTTTACTATGCTGTTTTCTTTCCCATCGTAGAATTTCTGGTTGCAGCTACGCTGGCCATCATCATTCTGTATGGAACAGGCGGAATGATGCAAAACACTTTACAACCGGGTGAATTAACTGCATTTATCATGTTTGTCAACCTGTTTTTCCGCCCGGTAAGGGCCATTGCAGATCGGTTTAACAATATTCAGATGGGCATGGTGGCTGCTGAAAGGATTTTTGAACTGCTGGATAACACAGAAAATACTGAAATTTCCGGAACAATCATTCCAGAGGAATTCCGTGGGGAAATTCGATTTGAAAATGTATGGTTTGCCTATGAAGGTGAAAACTGGGTACTAAAAAACCTGTCGTTTACGGTAAAACCCGGAGAAACTTTTGCCATTGTTGGCCATACCGGCAGCGGTAAAACAACCATCATAGGTCTCATTGCCCGATTTTATCAGCATCAGCGTGGTAATATTTATGTTGATGGCATTAAAATAGAATCCTACAAGCTGGATTTTCTAAGAAAACGAATTGTATCTGTGCTGCAGGATGTATTTCTTTTCAGCGGCAGCATTGCAGATAACATTCGTCTGAAAAATCAAGAAATTACGGATGAGGAAATCGCAGAAGCCGCAAGAATGATTGGTGCATACGACTTTATTCATCATCTGCCCGGCCAATTTGATTTTAATGTAATGGAAAGGGGCATGTCCTTGAGTTTAGGACAACGTCAGCTCATCAGCTTTATCAGGGCGCTCGCATGCAAACCCGGAATTATCATTTTGGATGAAGCCACCAGCAATATTGACAGTGAGACAGAAGTACTCATTCAAAAAGCCATATTTCAGCTATTGCACAACCGCACCGCTGTCGTTATTGCTCACAGACTCAGCACAATCAGGCATTCCAGCAGAATTCTATACATGAAATCAGGAGAAAAATGTGAAGAGGGAACGCATGCCGAGTTGATGAAACTCGATGGCATGTACGCCTCCATGTATAAGGCGCAGCAACTATCCGGGGTCAATATGATGGAATAAAAAAAGCCGACCTATTGCAGGCCGGCTTTTCTGAATATTCGATAATTTTAAGCTTCCTCGGTCTCCGCTTCCATCTTGGAAGCCATCAACCGATCGTACTCTTCTTTGGAACCTGTAACCACATTATCCCAGTTACGCATACCGGTACCGGCAGGAATGAGATGACCTACAATTACATTTTCCTTGAGACCTTTCAGTTCGTCAACCTTGCCGGAAATAGCTGCTTCATTAAGCACCTTGGTAGTTTCCTGGAAGGATGCAGCACTCATAAAGCTCTGAGTTCCCAGTGATGCCTTGGTAATACCCATCAGCACCGGCTGTGCCGTTGCTGATACAGCGTCACGGTATTCCACCAGCTTCTTATCCTGACGGCGAAGTCCGCTGTTTTCCTGTCTTAGGTCTTTCAGGCTTACAATCTGTCCGGGGTGCATCTGTTCACTTTCTCCGGCATCAGTTACCACCTTTTTGTCCCAAATCCAGTCATTCTCAGACTGAAGATTCCAGCGATCTGTAATTTCACCTTCAAGGAAACGGGTGTCGCCCGGATCATTGATTTCCATCTTCTGCATCATCTGCCTTACAATGGTTTCAATGTGCTTATCGTTGATTTTTACACCCTGCAGACGGTATACTTCCTGAATACCATTCAGTACATAACGCTGAACAGCACCGGGACCTTCAATACGGAGAATATCCTGAGGTGTGATGGCACCATCACTTAATGGCTGACCTGCGCGAACAAAATCACCGTCGTGAACCAATATGTGCTTACTCAAAGCAACCTGATAATGTTTCTTCTCAGCATCCTTGCTCGTAACGATAATCTCCTGATTACCACGCTTACTCACACCATATTCTACCACACCATCAATCTCACTCACAACGGCAGGGTTAGATGGATTACGTGCTTCAAACAATTCTGTAACGCGGGGCAGACCACCGGTAATGTCGCGGGTACGGGTAGCACTTCTGGGAATTTTTGCCAGAATGTCACCGGCCTTAACACCGGCACCGGCCTTGGCAACCAGAATAGAACCTACGGGCATGTTAAAATGCTTATTCAGATCTGCCTTCCCTTGCACTGCAATTACAGGAACTTTGGTTTTGTCCTTACTTTCCACAATCACCAGTTCGCTGAGACCCGTCTGCTCATCCCCTTCTTCACGCATGTTAACGCCTTCAATAATGTTATCATACTGAACCGTTCCGTCAATATCAGAAATAATCAGGGTATTAAATGGATCCCAGGTACAAAGTTTGTCGCCCTTTTTAACGGTAGCACCCTCTTTTACCATGAGTTGTGCGCCATAAGGAACGTTATAGCTGGTAATGACGTTGTTGCTGCGCGAATCCAGAATCCGGATTTCTCCGCTTCTGCCCAACACGATTTCAACCTTTTTCTTTTTACCAGACTCATCATCTACCACTTCCTTGGTTACTGTGCGCATGCTATCAAAGTTGATTAACCCTTCATATTTGGTTTCAAGGGTGTTTTCAGCGGCAATGTTCATCGCGGCACCACCGGTGTGGAACGTACGTAGGGTAAGCTGTGTACCGGGTTCACCGATAGACTGGGCAGCAATTACACCCACCGCTTCACCGATTTGAACCATACGTCCTGTAGCCAGGTTTCTGCCATAGCATCTTGCGCAAACACCACTCAGTGTTTCGCAAGTCAGAACGCTGCGAATCTCAACTTCTTCTATACCAGCAGCATCAATAGCAGCGGCCATCTTTTCAGTTACTTCCTGTCCGCCTTTACCCAGTATTTCTCCGGTGGCATTATCAATCACATCATCCACCAGACAGCGACCCAGAATTCTTTCATTCAAGGTTTCTGCCACTTCATCGTTGTTGATGATGGCGGACATAGCGATACCCCTGAGGGTTCCGCAATCTTGCTCTGTGATAACCACATCCTGGGCTACATCGTGCAAACGACGTGTGAGGTAACCTGCATCCGCTGTTTTTAACGCTGTATCCGCAAGACCCTTACGGGCACCGTGCGTAGAGATGAAGTATTCCAATACGTTCAAACCTTCTTTAAAGTTTGAAATAATGGGGTTTTCGATGGTATCACCGGTTCCGCCTCCACTGCTCTTTTGTGGCTTGGCCATCAGACCACGCATACCACCCAGCTGACGAATCTGCTCGTTTGAACCACGTGCACCTGAGTCAAGCATCATGTAAATAGGGTTAAAGCCCTGATCATCCGAGCTCAGTTCCTTAATAAGAACACGAGCCAGCTGATTGTTTACGCGAGTCCAAAGGTCAATTACCTGGTTATATCTTTCGTTGTTGGTAATGAAGCCCATGTCAGCATTCGACTGGATTTCTTGTACCTCTTCGTAAGCTTTGTTCACCAGTTGATCTTTTTCATCAGGAATCTTCACATAGCTCATGTTAAAGCTGAGACCACCGCGGAATGCATAGTGGAATCCAAGACCTTTGATAGCATCGAGGAAGTTGGCTGCTTTGGCAACCCCGGCCACACGAATCATTCCTGAAATGATATCACGGAGATTTTTCTTCTTGAGAAGTTCATTAATGTATCCGTATTCCTCGGGTACAACCTGGTTAAACAGGATTCTTCCCATGGATGTGTCAATGACCTTCCAAACGAACTCATCATTTTCTTTCACGCGAACGCGGCACTTAACCTTGGCATGAAGGTCTACTCTTCCCTCATTGTATGCGATAATAGCTTCCTCAGCGGCGTAGAAAGTCAGGCCTTCACCTTTAACAGGGTGGGCTTTGGTTCCTACACGATCTTTGGTAATGTAGTACAATCCCAAAATCATATCCTGAGAAGGAACAGTTACCGGAGAACCATTTGCAGGGTTAAGAATATTGTGCGAGGCCAGCATAAGCAATTGTGCTTCTGCAACGGCTGCATTGCCAAGCGGAACGTGCACAGCCATCTGGTCACCATCAAAGTCAGCGTTAAAACCGGTACAAACCAGGGGATGCAGCTGAATGGCTTTACCCTCAACCAGTTTGGGCTGGAATGCCTGAATACCGAGTCTGTGAAGTGTAGGTGCACGGTTAAGCAGAACGGGATGACCTTTCAGTATGTTTTCCAGAATGTCCCAGATAACAGGATCTTTCTTTTCTACAATTTTCTTGGCGGTTTTAACCGTCTTCACAATGCCCCTTTCAATCAGTTTACGAATGATAAAAGGCTTGAAAAGCTCGGCAGCCATATTCTTGGGAAGACCGCACTCATTCAGTTTCAGGGTAGGACCTACCACGATAACGGAACGACCTGAATAATCTACACGTTTACCCAGCAAGTTTTGACGGAAACGACCCTGCTTGCCTTTCAGCATATCGCTGAGAGACTTCAATGGACGGTTGCCTTCACTCTTAACCGCACTGGCACGGCGGGTATTATCCAAAAGTGAGTCTACGGCTTCCTGAAGCATGCGCTTCTCGTTACGTAAAATAACTTCGGGTGCTTTTATTTCAATAAGACGCTTGAGACGGTTATTACGTATAATAACCCTGCGGTACAGATCATTCAAATCTGAGGTGGCAAAACGGCCTCCCTCCAGGGGAACCAGAGGACGCAATTCGGGTGGAATTACGGGCAACATCTTCATCACCATCCACTCAGGGCGATTTTCACCGGTACGCTGGGCGCTGCGGAAACCTTCTATTACCTTCAAACGTTTCAGGGCTTCCTGCTTACGCTGCTGGCTGGTTTCTGTTGCCGCCTGGTTTCTCAGATCATAGCTCAGTTTATCCAGGTTAATACGGCTCAGCAAATCGTTCAAGGCATCTGCACCCATGCGGGCGATAAACTTGTTCGGATCATTGTCATCCAGCAACTGGTTTTCCTTTGGCAGAGAATCTGTAATATCCAGGTATTCTTCCTCGGTGAGAAGATCCAGATAATTGCTGTTTGAAGCCGCACCGGGCTGTATTACCACATAACGCTCGTAATAGATAACCATATCGAGCTTTTTGGTAGGAAGACCCAGCAGGTAACCAATTTTGTTGGGCAGAGAACGGAAGTACCAAATATGTGCAACAGGCACCACCAGATTGATGTGGCCCATACGCTCACGACGTACTTTTTTCTCTGTTACCTCTACACCGCAACGATCACAAACGATGCCTTTGTAGCGAATACGTTTGTATTTTCCACAGTGGCATTCGTAATCCTTGATGGGACCAAAAATGCGTTCGCAGAAGAGTCCGCCCATTTCGGGCTTGTAGCTGCGGTAGTTGATGGTTTCAGGCTTGGTAACCTCCCCAAAACTACGGCGAAGTATGTTTTCAGGTGAAGCCAGCGAGATTCTGATCTTGCTGAAGTTGCTTCCGATTTTTTGAACTTTCTTTTGTGTTTGCATGTTACTGATTCTCTCAGATTTATTCTATAAATGAAACTTCCAGACCCAGACCTCTCAATTCATGTACAAGTACATTAAATGATTCGGGGGTTCCGATATTACTCAGGTTTTCACCTTTCACGATGGCTTCGTATGCCTTGGCCCTTCCGGTGATGTCGTCCGACTTAACAGTTAGGATTTCACGCAGAATGTTAGATGCACCGAATGCTTCCAGTGCCCAAACTTCCATTTCACCGAAACGCTGACCACCGAACTGTGCTTTACCACCCAACGGCTGCTGGGTAATAAGACTGTACGGACCGATAGAACGGGCGTGCATCTTATCATCAACCATGTGTCCCAGTTTCAGCATATAAATGATACCTACCGTTGTGGGCTGGTCAAATTTCTGACCTGACAAACCGTCATTCAGATAAACCAGTCCATTCTTAGGTATTCCTGCCTTATTGGTCCAATCTTCAATTTCGGCATTGCTGGCTCCATCGAAGATAGGGGTTGCAAATTTCACACCCAACTCTTTTCCGGCCCATCCCAGAACGGTTTCATAAATCTGACCCAGGTTCATACGGGAAGGTACACCCAGAGGATTCAGAACAATGTCCACAGGTGTTCCGTCATCCAGGAATGGCATGTCTTCTTCACGGACAATTCTTGCAACAATACCCTTGTTACCGTGACGACCGGCCATCTTATCACCCACTTTCAGCTTACGCTTGGTGGCCACATAAACTTTTGCCATTTGCAAAATTCCGGTAGGCAATTCATCACCTACACTGATGGCATAATGCTCACGCTTGAAGTTAGTCACTTTATCGTTGTAAACATTGATGTAATTGGTCAATGCACGTACGATGAGTTCATTTTTGTCTGCATCAGCGGTCCAGTTGTGGTAGTTTACATTACTGTAATCTATGCTCATCAGATTTTTCTGGGTAAACTTGGTACCCTTGCTGATCAGCTCTTCACTGTACATATTGAAAACACCCTGGCTGGTTTTACCATTCACAATCTGGAATAATTTTTTAACCAGTTCGTCTTTGAACTCAGCCATTTCGCGCTTGTGGTCATCTTCCAGTTTTTGCAACCTTCCTTTGTCGCTGGCGCGAATGGTTTTATCTTTTTTGCTCTTGCTGAACAATTTCTTTTCGATAACAACACCGTCTGTACCGGGAGGCGCTTTCAATGATGCATCTTTTACATCACCGGCTTTATCGCCGAAAATGGCCCTAAGCAGTTTCTCTTCGGGTGATGGCTCAGTTTCACCTTTGGGTGTAATCTTACCAATAAGGATATCCCCTTCTTTAACCTCAGCACCTATGCGTATCAGACCATTCTCGTCCAGGTTACGGGTCATCTCGTCACTTACATTCGGGATATCGTTGGTCAATTCCTCTTCACCGCGCTTGGTATCACGAACTTCCAACTCAAACTCGGTAATGTAAACGGTGGTGTACCAATCGTCTTTTACTACTTTTTCTGAGATTACGATCGCATCCTCGAAGTTATAACCCTGCCAAGGCATGAATGCCACTTTCAGGTTACGACCAAGAGCGAGTTCTCCACCTTGGGTAGCGTATCCTTCGCAAATAACCTGACCCTTAGCAACCTTATCACCCTTCTTCACGATGGGGTGCAGATTGATGCAGGAATTCTGGTTGGTTCTGCGGAATTTGGTTAACTGATAGGTTTTGGTATTTCCGGTGAAGCTTACCAGATCGTCATCAGAATTATGCTGATAACGAATTCTAATCTCGCGGGCATCCACGTATTCAACAACCCCATCGCCTTCTGCATTGATGAGAGAACGGCTGTCACGAGCCACTTTTTCTTCCAGGCCGGTACCCACTATAGGAGCTTCAGGCTTAACCAGAGGCACAGCCTGACGCTGCATGTTTGATCCCATCAGTGCACGGTTAGCATCATCGTGTTCCAAAAAGGGAATCAGCGAAGCTGCAATAGATACAATCTGGTTGGGGGCCACATCCATATAATCCAGTTTGGACGGATCTACCAACGGGAAGTCACCTTCCTTACGGCTTTTTACCAAAGCTGTTTTAAAATTGCCTTTGGCATCCACTTCGGCATTGGCCTGTGCAATGGTTTTTCCATCTTCTTCTTCAGCACTGAGGTAAGTAATACCTTCCTCTATCTTGCCTTCAACCACCTTACGATAAGGGGTTTCTATGAAGCCCATGTTGTTGATTTTGGCATGAACACAAAGCGAAGAAATCAAACCGATGTTAGGTCCTTCCGGAGTTTCAATGGTACAAAGACGGCCGTAGTGAGTGTAATGCACGTCACGTACTTCGAAGCCGGCTCTTTCGCGGCTCAAACCACCCGGACCCAGTGCTGACAGACGGCGCTTATGCGTAATTTCCGCCAGGGGATTAATCTGATCCAGGAACTGAGATAGCTGGTTGGTTCCGAAAAATGAGTTTATAACGCTGCTCAGGGTTCTGGCATTTACCAGATCCTGAGGTGTGAATACTTCATTGTCGCGAATATTCATTTTTTCGCGGATGGTACGCGCCATACGGGCAAGGCCGACGCCAAACTGGGCATACAGCTGTTCACCCACAGTACGCACACGGCGGTTACTTAAGTGGTCAATATCATCAAGCGCTTCTTGTCCGTTATAAAGATGAATAAGAAACTTAATGATGCTAATGATATCATCCTTGGTTAGTACCTTCACATCCATTGGCGTATTCATATTCAACTTCTGGTTGATACGGTAACGGCCTACATCACCAAGGTCATAGCGCTTGTCTGAGAAAAACAAACGCTCAATAATACCACGCGCAGTCTCTTCATCGGGTGGATCTGCATTCCTCAACTGACGATAAATTACTTCCAACGCTTCTTTACCATTGTTGGATGTATCTTTCTGAAGCGTGTTATAAATTATATCAAAATCGATGTTGCCGGTGTTTTCAGTATTCAGAATTACGGTTTTTACGCCGGCGTCTACTATAACATCAATATGTTCGTCTGCCAGAATAGTATCACGCTCCAGAATAACTTCATTCCTTTCAATAGAAACTACCTCACCGGTATCTTCATCAACGAAGTCTTCAATCCATGTGCGCAGCACCCTTGCGGCAAGTTTGCGGCCAATTACTTTTTTAAGACCGGTTTTACTAACCTTTACCTCTTCACTAAGTCCAAAAATGTCAAGAATATCCTTGTCGCTCTCGAATCCAATGGCTCGGAGCAAGGTAGTCACCGGGAATTTCTTTTTACGATCAATGTATGCATACATTACGGCATTCACATCGGTGGCAAATTCAATCCAAGAACCTTTGAAAGGGATTACCCTGGCTGAGTAAAGCTTGGTTCCGTTGGAGTGAATGCTTTGTCCGAAGAAAACGCCCGGAGAGCGGTGCAACTGGCTTACGATTACCCGTTCAGCGCCATTAATGATAAATGTACCATTAGGCGTCATATAAGGTATGGTTCCAAGATATACGTCCTGCACGATGGTTTTAAAATCTTCGTGCTCGGGATCGTTACAACTCAATTTCAATTTTGCCTTCAGGGGAACAGCATAGGTAAGGCCACGCTCAATGCACTCCTGAATGGTATATCTGGGTGGATCTACAAAATAGTCCAAAAATTCCAGAACGAATATATTTCTGGTATCTGTAATGGGGAAGTTTTCACGGAAAACCATGAAAAGTCCTTCGCCTTCGCGTTTATCGGCGGGTGTGTCAAGCTGAAAAAATTCCTGGAACGATTGCAGCTGCACATCGAGGAAGTCGGGGTATTCAATGGCGTGTTTTACTTTGCCAAAAGAAACCCTATTGTTTTGTAGTGTGCTCAATTTGTTTTGTTTTTTTTTGGTACGACAATGGATGTTTAACTCAATAAACGCCCAAAAGGCCCGCGGTATTCCGGGGCCATTTGGGGTTGTGTTTGTTGGAGATTACTTGACCTCAACTTCAGCGCCCGCTTCTTTAAGTTTAGCTGCAAGATCTTCGGCTTCGGCTTTCGAAACTTTTTCTTTAACAGCTTTGGGGGCGGCGTCTACGAGATCTTTGGCTTCTTTCAAACCGAGTCCGGTCAAATCTTTTACGATTTTAACCACATTCAATTTGTTAGCGCCAGCATTTTTGAGGATTACATCAAACTCGGTTTGTTCCTCGGCGGCGGCGGCTCCACCACCACCCGCTGCGGGTGCGGCTACAGCCACTGCAGCAGCAGCAGGCTCAATACCGTGCTCTTCCTTCAGGATTTGAGCAAGTTCATTTACCTCTTTTACAGTGAGATTTACCAACTGATTCGCGAATTCTTTCAGATCTACCATTGTTTTATTGTTTTTTGAGTTTTTTTTGTTAGTTAATTATGCTTTAGTTTCGGCTACTGCCTTTACAAGACCGGCGATTTTTTGACCTGCATTGCCTTGCAGCGCGCTGATAACATTGCGGGCAGGTGATTGCAACAGACCAATAACTTCACCGATAAGTTCATTTTTAGTTTTGAGTTGAATAATTTCTTCCAGTGATTGATCACCCAGAAACACACTGCTGTCTATCCATGCACCTTTCAGTATGGGCAAGCCATCCTTGTCGCGGAAAGTTTTGATGGCATTAGCAGGTGCCTTCATGTTTTCAGAAATCATTACACAGGTGGATCCTACAAGTGCAGTCTTGAGATCACCAAAATCCTTACCGCAGTTTTCCATGGCGATATTGATCAGGGTGTTCTTAGCCATACGCATACTAACACCACTGTTGAATAATGCACGACGAAAAGCATTGGTTGCATTGGCACTAAGACCGGTTGTATCTGCCAGATACACCACATCGCTATTTTTAAAGGTTTCCGTTAATTCGGCAACCACCGCTTGTTTTTGTTCTTTGTTCATAATCAGATTCCAGGAATGGATTTAACATCAATACTTACACCGGGGCTCATGGTGCTGCTCATAGAGATACTTTTGAAGTAGGTACCTTTGGCGGCAGATGGCTTCAACTTATTGAGAACCTGAACCAATTCAAGCGCATTCTCACTCAACTTATCTGCATCGAAAGAGGCCTTACCAACTGAAGTGTGGATAATTCCAGTTTTGTCAACTTTAAAGTCAATTTTACCGGCCTTTACCTCAGTAACGGCTTTACCTACCTCAGTGGTAACAGTACCACTTTTGGGGTTAGGCATAAGATTTCTAGGACCCAGTACCTTACCCAAACGACCCAATTTTGCCATCACACTGGGAAGTGCAATGATAATGTCTATATCTGTCCAGCCGCCCGCGATTTTTTCAATGTAGTCATCAAGACCCACATGATCAGCACCTGCGTCTTTGGCTTCCTGCTCTTTGTCAGGCGTGCACAGAACAAGAACGCGAATGGTTTTACCCAAACCATGAGGCAGACTGGCCACACCGCGCACCATTTGGTTTGCCTGACGTGGATCTACACCCAAACGAACATCAATATCAACGGATGCGTCGAATTTGGTGTTCGTAATTTTCTTTACGATTTCGCAAGCTTCCTTCAGCGTGTATGACTTCGTGTTATCATACTTACTGAGTGCTTCTTTTCTTTTTTTACCAACTTTCATTTTCTTGCTTCTTTAAAGGATTAAAAAGGCGCATCACCAGAAATGGTGATTCCCATGCTTCTGGCCGTTCCTGCTACCAATTTCATGGCCGATTCTACTGTAAAACAGTTTAAATCGGGCATTTTTTCAGTAGCAATTGTTTTCACTTGATCCCAGTTCACAGAACCCACTTTTTTGCGGTTAGGTTCGGCAGAACCCTTTTGCAGTTTAGTTGCTTCGAGCAGCTGAACAGCCACCGGTGGGGTTTTGATAATGAAATCAAAGGATTTGTCGGCGTAAACCGTGATTACCACAGGCAATACCTTGCCCATTTTTTCTTGAGTGCGCGCATTGAATTGCTTGCAAAAATCCATGATGTTAACACCTTTGGAACCGAGAGCCGGACCAATGGGGGGAGCAGGGTTTGCCTGACCGCCTTTCACCTGGAGTTTTACGAAGCCTGATATTTGTTTTGCCATTACTGTTACAATTTCTGTACTTGATTATAATTAAGTTCGAGCGGAGTGCGGCGACCAAATATTTTCACCATCACTTTCAGCTTTTTCTTTTCGTCGTTTATTTCTTCTATCACACCATCAAAGTCGTTGAAAGGACCGTCGATTACCTTAACGGCCTCTCCCACCATGTAATGTTCCTCAGAAGATGCAGCAGACTCGCTGAGTTCGTCGGCTGTACCCAAAATTCTTCCCAATTCTGCCGGTCTGAGAGCCACGGGTGTATCCTTGCTGCCCAAAAAGCCCACCACACCAGATACAGATTTAATCAACGGAATTACCTCAGGGTCTGAGAAATCAGCATTAACAAGGATGTATCCCGGGAAAGCATTTCTTTCTTTGGCAATTTTTTTGCCATTTTTAATTTGGTAAACCTTTTCTGTTGGAATCAAAATTTCGGGCACAAAAGACTGCTTGCGGGCTCTTTCGAGCTCAACCTCGATGTTGTGCTTCACCTTTTTTTCCTGACCGGTGATTGCACGAACAACGTACCATTTATGTTTTTCTTCAGCAGTCGTCATTTTCAGAAAAGTTTGTAAAAATTGGTGAGGGCAAGACCCAGCACCTGATCCATAGACCAAATGATCAGGGCAAAAAGTACGGAAGCTACCAGAACAATCCAGGTACTTTCCGTGAGTTCATTCCACGAGGGCCATGACACCTTGTTAAGGAGTTCATCACGAGTTTCGCGGAAATAATTACCTATTCTTTCAAACATTGCGCTTCTATTAGCACGGGCACCAGGATTCGAACCCAGATCAAAGGTTTTGGAGACCTCTATTCTACCATTGAACTATGCCCGTATAAAGAGGGCGGATAACCGCCCTCTCTAGGTCAAAAATTATTCGATGATTTCAGTCACCTGACCAGCACCTACGGTACGGCCACCTTCACGTATCGCGAAGCGAAGACCTTTTTCCATAGCGATTGGCTGAATCAGTTCAACTGTAATTGAAATGTTATCACCGGGCATAACCATTTCAGTTCCTTCAGGCAACATAATTTCACCTGTTACGTCCGTAGTACGGAAGTAGAACTGAGGGCGGTACTTGTTGAAGAATGGGGTATGACGACCACCTTCTTCTTTGCTCAGTACATAAATCTCAGCTTTGAACTTCTTGTGGGGAGAAACTGACTTAGGAGCGCAGATAACCATACCACGGCGGATATCGGTTTTTTCGATACCACGCAGCAGGATACCGGCGTTGTCACCAGCTTCACCGCGATCCAACAGTTTGCGGAACATTTCCACACCTGTGCAGGTAGAGGTCATGTGAGCACCGAAACCGATGATATCAACTGACTCACCAATTTTGATTACACCGCGCTCGATACGACCTGTAGCAACGGTACCACGACCTGTGATTGAGAATACGTCTTCCACAGGCATCAAGAAGGGCTGGTCTACCAGACGGGGAGGAACGGGAATCCAGTTATCAACTGCATCCATGAGCTGACGGATGGTACCTACCCATTTGGCATCACCATTCAAACCACCCAAGGCAGAACCACGGATGATAGGAGTATTATCAGCGTCAAATTCATAGAACTTCAGCAGGTCACGAATTTCAAGCTCAACCAGGTCAAGCAGTTCTTCGTCGTCTACCATGTCTACTTTGTTCATGAAAACCACCAGACGAGGAACACCTACCTGACGAGCAAGCAGAATGTGCTCGCGAGTCTGAGGCATGGGGCCGTCTGTAGAAGCTACCACTAGGATAGCACCGTCCATCTGGGCAGCACCTGTAACCATGTTTTTTACATAGTCAGCGTGACCTGGACAGTCAACGTGAGCATAGTGACGGTTGCCTGTCTGATACTCAACGTGAGCTGTGTTGATGGTGATACCGCGTTCTTTTTCTTCAGGAGCTGAATCGATAGAATCGAAAGATCTCTTTTCAGAAAGTCCGGCGTCAGCCAGTACGGTGGTAATTGCAGCGGTAAGAGTAGTCTTACCATGATCGACGTGACCGATGGTACCAATGTTTACGTGTGGTTTGGAGCGGTCAAATGTTTCTTTTGCCATATTTTTTTTTTTAGTTTGTCTGTTTCTGTTTCTGGAGCCAATGATGGGATTTGAACCCATGACCTCTTCCTTACCAAGGAAGTGCTCTACCCCTGAGCTACATCGGCTTTTGGTACCTTGCGGAACCCGGTCATCTTTCGATAACCGTTTTGAAGCAAATCAGTGCCCCGGTTTGCTTCAACCGGAGCGGGAGACGAGGCTCGAACCCGCGACCTACAGCTTGGAAGGCTGTCGCTCTACCAACTGAGCTACTCCCGCATTGCATTTAAAGGTGTTTAGTGGGGAAAGAAGGATTCGAACCTCCGAAGTCGTAAGACAGCAGATTTACAGTCTGCCCCATTTGGCCACTCTGGTATTTCCCCTGAGTCTTGCCTTTAAATGCTTTGAGCCACCTGTCGGGATCGAACCAACGACCTACTGATTACAAGTCAGTTGCTCTACCAGCTGAGCTAAGGTGGCATGTTAAAGAACGCGGCTCATTGTACATGGGCCGTAAAAAGGACTGCAAAAATAGTCCTTTTTTTTGATTTTTCAAAACCTTATTCACACTTTTTTCTTACAGGGTGTTTCCACACCCCAATGTCAACTTTTTCAGCCCACAATCCGCACATTCAATTTCATTCTTAACTTTGCGGTTTCCATGAAAAAAATCGGAACCCTCATCGCCATCATTGTTTTTCTAATCGTGGCTTTTTTCCTCTTTAAAAGGAACATAAATCAGACACATTCCATGGATTCCCAATCTTTTCGACTGGAAAACCCTGATAAAATTGATAAGATCTTACTCTCACCCAACAACACCAAACTTGATTACATCCTTATATATAAGGAGAATGACCGTTGGTTCGTAAAAAACAATAAGCTAACAGAACCCGCCGACACCCATAGTATTCGTGAGCTGCTGCACTGGGTTCTGCGAAAAGCCCAGATCAAGTCACCGGTATCTGATGCAGAAAAAGAACCCGTAACGCGCGAAATTGCGCTCAATGGAGTAAAAGCAGTTTTCTACAGTGGTGGAACTGAAGTAAATTCCTTTTATGCCGGTAATCCTACGCCGAATCAGGAGGCCACCTATATGTATCATCCCGACATGGAACGACCATGCATTGTGGAAATTACCGGTTTCAAAGGATACCTTACCCCCTATTTCACCCTAGACATGGATGCCTGGAGATCTCCTATTATAATAGATGTGCCCGCAGAGCAAATCCAAAAAGTAGAAATTTCATGGCCGGAAACGCCGGATAAAGGATTTAGCATCAGCAGGGAAAACAATGCCCTTGTGTTGCGAAATGTTTCAGGGGCTGTAGTAAAGAATATCAGCAACACCCGTCTATTGTCATTTCTTGAAAGGTTTCAAAACATTGCCCGCGAATATGGCGAAACTGCAGGTATCAATCGAAAGAAGGTTTTGCGTGACAGCGTTATTGGGGGCGGACATTTCTTCTCTATCAACATTACCGATGTTAACGGGAAGAAGCAGGGCATTCGCATGTTTCGAATGAAAACCAGTGTTGAAACCTACGCACCCGACAGAAGAGACGGAAGTGTACCCAATTTCGAAACAGATACTTACTGGGTGCAGGTGGCAGGTAAACCGGAGCTCTGGGTCATTCAAGGCGCCATCATGAACAGCCGAATGAAAACTTTACAGGATATTGCACCCCAATAAAAACCGCTTTTACCAGACTTGAAAATTTCCATTGCCATCATTGGTGCCATCATTGGCTTAATTTCCGGGGGACCGATTGGTGCCATCGTGGGATTTTTAATTGGAATGTACATAGAGTACGCCGGAAGTGAAGGAAACCGACAGGAAACGCGGGAAACATACCGCGAAGCACCACCCACCGACTTCACCCGACATTTACTAGTACTCATTGCCGCCATCATGAATGCTGACGGATCGGCCATGCGCAGTGAACTTGACCTGGTAAAACGCATGCTTGTTCGCACCTATGGAGAGCAAAGGGCTTCTCACCTGCTGCTGATTCTGCGAGAAATGCTCAAAGAAAAGCAGGATGTGACATTTGTATGCAGACAAATACGTGGTGAAATGGCCTACAGTCAGCGACTGGAATTACTGCATGTTTTGTTTCGAATTTCCCGGGCAGACTCCGACATTAATCCATCTGAGTTGCAGTTACTTCAGCACATTGCCACACAAATGGGCATTACAACCCCGGATTTTCTGTCATTAAGGGCCATGTTTGTGACTTCACCCGATTCGGATTATAAAATATTGGATGTGAACCCCGATGCAGGGGAAGATGAAGTAAAGAAGTCCTACCGTAAAATGGCCATGCGATTCCACCCCGACAGGTTAATTGGTTTGACAGAAAATGAAAAAAAAGCTGCCGAAGCAAAGTTTTTATCGGTGCAAAAAGCCTATGAAAATATAAAAAGAAAGCGGGGCTGGAATTGAAGGTTCACTTATCCCTATTTATGGTATCATTCCTGTATGCCATTCTCTTTTCGTGGGCAGGTGAAATTATGCCGTTGCACCTTTCCGCAGAAAGCTTTGTTTGGCTCAGAATACTCACTGCCTTTACCCTTTTCTGTATTTGCTCACTTTTTATCCGCGACAGGGCCATTGATTGGCGCTCAGATTTTACGCGATTTGCCGTGTGCGCATTTTTTGGAACTGCCGCCAACATGTTCATGTTTTTTAAAGGACTGAGTATGACCAAACCCATTAATGGAGCGGTACTAATGCTGGTAACACCGCTCTTTGTGGCGTTGATTGAACATGGGGTTCAAAAGAAGAAACCATCGCCCGGCATGACTGCCGGAATTGGTATCGGGGCCCTTGGAGCATGGTTGCTCATGTGGGGAAAGGGTGCTCATTTTACTTCCGAAACCCTGGTGGGCGATATCTGGGTATCCGTGAATGCCTTATTCTATGCCATTTACCTGGTTTTAGCCAAAAAACTGGCCAATAAGTACCACGCCATTACAGTGAACAGGGTTATGTTTGGTATGGGACTTATTTATATTGCCCCATTGGGTGCCATTCCACTATGGAACACCAATTTCACCGCCATTCCGGGTGATATCTGGCTGAAAATCGGATATATTTTGTTTTTTACCAGTTTTTTAGTATATTTGCTCAACATGTACGGCATCAAACATGCTTCCGGATCTTTGGTAGGCATATACATATACCTGCAACCACTGCTGGCTACCGCAATTGCTGTATTGCTGGGGAGGGATGAAATTTCTGTTGAAAAAGTGATGTATGCGCTTATGATTATTACCGGAGTTTGGCTGGTGAGTGGTAAATATCCGCTAAAAATGAGTCTGAGTGCCAAGAAAGGATAATTTTACTTCACCTTTATTATATTTGCATTCCAATTCACGAAAAGACATGCGCACCGCAGAAGCCAATACAATCCTGGATAAAATATTGAAGCAGGTAGAAAAAAACGGAATTCAGCCCGATAAAATCGTTCCCCTCCTTCAGCAGGCCCGGGAATATGCTCTCAAAGAAGAAGACCCTTTGCTAACACGTGCACTGAGACTGTGCTGGCAGCATCTGGAAAGCAATGATGGATTTGATCTTACCTATCTTGAGGATGGGGAATCCACCGAAGAAAACTTCAACTACCTGATTTCTCTGGCCATCAAATCGGAAAACACCTACAACAGGGATGAAATCCGGGAAATGACCAATATGCTTCAGGCCATGGCCTAATGCAGATTCTGCGTAAATATATCGCGCTTTTCTTTCTATTCTGCACGCTGCTAGTGCAAACACCCCGGTCTTGGCTGCATGATTGCCATGATACTGAATTCAGCACATACAACCATGCACAATCCTCCTTGGAAGAAGATTGTGACATTTGCAATCAGTCCGCTCTGCTGAGCGATGATATTGGCAGTCCGGAAGTACGCTATTACTTCAGTTACCGATACATTTCCTATCCGTTCTGCGAAACACCCGTTCCCTATATTACCGGTGGCCTTAATCAAAACAAAGCCCCGCCTGTTTTGCCCTGTTAATCCGTAAACAGGGCGCTGATACCTCGCCTCAGAAAGGTATCAATACAGGAAAAAAATGAAACGTATATCACTGGGATGTGTCATCCTGCTTGCCTTTGGGTCACTCATGGCCCAAAACAAATGCAATGCAGTAGTTCGTGGACAAATACGAAATGTTCACGACAGTCTTCCTGTTCCCTTTGCTGAAGTGTTTGTAGAAACAGGTCATCTGCATTCACAAAGCAGTAAAGAAGGTTTTTTCTCGCTTAACGGACTGTGTCAGGGGCCTGTTTTAATAGAAGTAGACAGACAAGGATTTCAACATCTGCATCAGGAATTATACGTTTACAGCGATACCCAGATTGTAATTTACTTGTCTACAGTGAGTGCGTGGTCTGATACCATTACCATTCATGCCGAAAAAGAAAAATCGGCGGCAATGGCCTTGAATGGTCAAAAAATTATGGAGGAGAACGACCGTGACCTCAGCACCATCAGTGCATCATTGCCCGGTATTCAAATCCTGCAGGGTGGTAGAAACCAAAGCAAACCGATAGCGCATGGGATGTATGGACTCAGATTTCCCATTATCAGCCGGCAATTCAGACTGGAAGGGCAGACCTGGGGAAACGACCATAATCCGGAGGCCGATGCCCGCGGATTTGATGAAATCGCTTGGATAAAAGACGCCAACCTCCTAAAATATGGTCATGATGCGATTGGAGGAGCTCTCCGGCTGGAGCGACAGACCCACGCGCATGAAGGAGAACAAAACCTTGACCAGGCAGTGTCCTACAACAGCAACGGACATCAGGGAGGATATGCATTGCGATTTATTCAGAAGGCAGATAGTGCAGCACCGGTTGTTTTCGCCAATGCCGCATTGAGAAAATCAGGAAATTACCGCACTCCGGATCTGTGGCTGGAAAACACCGCACTGACGGAAATTTCGGTTTCAGGGGGCTATTCGCTACAAAAAAACAGCCGTGAAATCCGCTGGGACGGGGAATTTTACCGTTTTGAAAGTGGAATTTTCAGGGGAACCCGCACAGGAAGTACAGAAGATCTACTCAAAGCCATCAATCGCGATGATCCTGTAACAGACAATCAATTCACATACCGGATAGCACAACCCAGACAGGTTGCCATTCATGGTACGCTGCAGGGATCCAATATTATTGCCACAGCCAACGGAAAGCGGGAATGGCACTACGCATTTCAGTATGACCAGCGTAGGGAGTTTGATTTCCACCGCAATAGCAACAACCACTTTCCACAACTGGATTTAATCCTGCTTTCGCCGTCAGTTATTTACAGACAGGTGATAAAAACCGGAGCAGAAACCCAGTGGGAATGGGGCAATCAGGTCACAGGTTATTTACATCGTTTTGGCGGATTCTATTTTCTGCCGGATTTTCAGGGCTTTAGCAACGGTACCTATGCCATTCTGCATAAACATAGGGAAAAGACCGCTCATACTTTGAGTCTGCGTTTGGATGAAAAACAAATTTCGGCCCGAGAGCGGATTAACGGCACCTGGCAGCAGCAATCACGATTTTTTATCCATTACAGCGCTGCCTACACGGGTTTAATCCAAACCGAAAAACATTTTTTTCAATGGCATTTATCGAGCATGTGGAGGGCGCCTTGGGTAAATGAGCTTTATGCTGCAGGCGTGCATCATGGGGCTGCTTCATTTGAGCAGGGTAACCGCAATCTCGGAATTGAAAGAAGTTACCGTGCCGAAATGGAATGGGAATATCATCCCAACCAAAAATTCACAGTATACCTATCCCCTTTTTTTAATTACATGCCGGGATTCATCAACCTCACCCCCATGCGGGATGCAGTTCAAACAGTGCGCGGCGCATTCCCCGGATTTGAATACCTGCAGGGCAACGCGCGTTACGTTGGAGGTGACCTGCAAATCAAAACGATGCTTTTCAATCGGTTGGAAATACAGAATGACCTTCAATACGTACATGGGAAATACATACAAGACAATCGATATCCGGCATTTTTACCCCCGTTCAGAATTCAAAACAGACTATCTTGGAAATTTAAAAGACTGACATACAAGCTGCATCATGAATATATAGGCAGGCAAAACCTGTATAACAAGGGCAGTGATTTCCTGCCTCCTCCCCCCGCCTACCACTTGTTTCACCTAATGGTAAAATCAACACAGGAAAAACAAAATTCATGGCGATGGCATGTTGAAATAAACAACTTGCTTAACCGAGGCTATCGCAGCTATATGGATCGATTCAGGTATTTTATGGACATGCCGGGTCGAAACATCCGCATAGTCATCATCAAACCCCTACACCATCATCACAAAAAACACCTTTAACCTAATATAAGAAAAAAACATGAAAAAAACAAATTTACTTGTCTTAATGGCAGCCACAACAGCGCTGTTGAATCTCTCATCCTGTCATAAACACGACGAAGGAGAAAACATCACCACGGTTAAGTTGACGCTAACCCCAAAATTGGGCGGAACCGCCAAAACTTTTGTCTGGAGCGACCCCGACGGCATTGGTGGAAATGCTCCTAAACAGGCGGATACCATTGTTTGCGATTCAACAGAAAATTACAATGGAGAAATACAGTTTTTCAATGGAGATGAAGACATCACCACTGAAATCAGAAATGAAGGTTCAGAACATTTTGTTTGCTACAGTGGTCCGACTTCAGATGTACTTGATATCAAAGCCACAGACAGTGACGGGAAATTTGCCATTGGTTTATCTACGGAATGGAAACCAGCTAAAAAATCGGGCGGTATGGTAAGAATCATCCTCAAACACCAGCCCAAAAGCAAGGATGGAACCTGCGATAAAGGGGAAACTGATGTGGATGTGACCTTCCCCTTATCCATCCGGTAAAACATCATTTATTGCAGGCATATTGAAGCTTTGATGGAATGAATGCTGTAATTTTGCACTCAATGTCATCAGAAACAGCCAATCTAAAAAGTACCGCCCTGTCGGATCTTCACATCTCACTGGGTGCTAAAATGGTTCCTTTCGCGGGCTTCAATATGCCTGTATTGTATACAAATCTCATTCAGGAGCACCATACTGTTCGCAACGAAGTGGGTGTTTTTGACGTGAGCCACATGGGAGAATTCTATGTAGAAGGCCCCAAAGCATACGATCTGGTAGAATATGTAACAAGCAATGATGTATCAACCTTGAGCGACGGCCGTGTGCAGTACTCATGCCTACCAAACGAAAATGGAGGTATTGTGGATGATTTGCTGGTATACCGTGTGAATGCAGAAAAATACCTGCTAGTGGTCAATGCAGGCAATATTGACAAGGACTTTGCCTGGATTTCCAAACACAATGAAAAATTTGGGGCTACCTTAAGTAACCATAGCGACCAATACAGCTTGCTGGCAGTGCAGGGGCCTAAGGCAACAGCCACTTTGCAAAAGCTCACTTCCGTCAATCTTTCGGAAATACCATACTATCATTTCACCATTGGTGAAATGGCCGGCATTAATGATGTAATCATAAGCAATACCGGTTACACAGGTGCGGGTGGTTTTGAAATTTATATTAAAAATGCAGATGCCAGAGCCATGTGGGATGCTATTTTTACTGCAGGTGCAGATGCCGGTATAAAACCCATTGGATTGGGTGCCAGAGACACTTTGCGACTGGAAAAAGGATTCTGCCTGTACGGCAATGATATTGACGATACCACCTCACCCATTGAAGCAGGTCTGGGCTGGATTACCAAATTTAATCACCCATTCATCAACAGCGATTATCATAAACAGCTCAAAGAAAATAAGCCCTCTAAAAAACTGGTGGGCTTCAAGCTGATTGACAAGGGCATTCCACGTCAGCATTACCCCGTTTGCGATGAAAACGGCAACCCCATTGGGGAAGTTACCAGCGGCACTATGTCGCCGACACTGAATGAAGCTATTGGCCTGGCTTATGTACCTTCATCGCTCTCCACGGCGGGAAGCTCCATTTTTATTGAAGTTCGCGGCAAACTCCTCAAAGGCGAGGTCTGTAAGCTTCCATTCTTTTAAACTCAAGGGTTCAGCGGCTTTATTGACAGCACATTCCGAAACGGAATGGCTTTCCCTGATGCGTTGAGGGTCTGATGGTTAATATCCAGATGGATAATCGGCGAAATCATTAATTTTATCTCACATCGGTTATCCAGATATCGGATTTCGCAATTCAACTTTTGTTCGCACCAGCTTTGCCAGCTATTAAAAACATCAGACTGCACCATTATTCAAAACGCAGTGCATCGATGGGATTGAGGCGTGCCGCCCGGGTAGCCGGGTAAATACCGGCCACAAGCCCTACTACCATACAAACCAGTACCGACATCAGCATCCATTTCCAAGGAATAATGAAACCGGTACCCAGGCCCAAACCAACCAGATTGCCAAGCAGTATACCCAGCACAATACCTCCAAGTCCGCCGAGTTGACATATCACAACGGCCTCCGTTAAAAACTGATTTCGAATTACAGCCGCTGAAGCTCCCAATGCTTTCCTTACTCCTATCTCACGGGTTCTTTCCGTTACCGATACCAGCATAATATTCATTAGACTCACTGCCGCCCCGATCAGGGTAATGATGGCAATGATGGTTCCTACCAGGGTGACCATTTTTAAATTGTCAATCGCATCCTTGGCAATCGCATCACTTTTAGTTAGGCCAAAATCATCGGGTTTTGCACTACCCAGACCGCGAACCCTTCGCATGAGCAAATAGGCCTCATCCATGGCCGGATCGAGTTGTTCAATCTTTGTTACAGCGACATTGATAAAATAATTTTCCTTGCCATTATTAAAATCCATCCTTGACCGACTCACCGGAATAAACACAACCCTATCTCCGCCTGACATACCCATACTGGAACCCTTTTCGGCCAAAATTCCTGCCACACGAAAAGTTTTGCCGTTTACTTTGATGATTTCACCCAGGCCTGACTTACCGAGCAATGAATTTGCAATCTCTTTCCCAATGATGGCAAGGGGCAATGCCAGATCCACATCATTCGATGTGAAATTACGGCCTTGTTCCAGTTCGTAGCTGGCTGTTTTAAGATAGTTCTCATCCACCCCAATAACCCTGGCATTGGGATTGGTTTCCTTGTTTTTATAGCGGACTTTTGCCGTCATATCAGCATTTCTGCTAATCGATACTTCGGCAGGAAAGGCAAACGATTTTTTGAAACTGCTTGCCTGAATCCAGGATATAGGTTCAGCGATAGTACTTCCCGGTGCACCATGTCTTTGAAATCCCTGACTGTTTCTGATGTTAAAACTTTGGGACCCCATTCGTGAGAATGTCTTGGTGATTGCGCTGTTCATGGCATCTATCGAAGTAAGAATTCCCACCAGGGCAGCAATACCAATGGCAATAATCAAGCACGTAATTACGGTCCTCAGCAAGTTGGTTTTCACCGCCTCCAGCCCCTGCCTGATATTTTCTTTAATGCGCATATAGCATGTGATTGAGGAAGTACCGGTCCTTAAGCATTGAAACTCTGACCGCAGCCACAGGTTTCCTTTGCATTGGGATTATTGAACGTAAATCCCCGGTTATTCAAGCCATTTTCCCAATCTACTACCATACCCAATACATACATTACATGCGCTTTGTTCATGACCACTGAAATACCCTCAACTGCATACTCTCTGTCGCCATCCTCCTTTTTATCAAAAGCAAGCAGATAGCTCAATCCGGAACAGCCGCCACCTTTAACTCCAATTCTGAGATACGATTCTTCAGCACCGGCCAGTTCACTCTTCAGGCGATGCAATTCTGTGATGGCAGATTGGGTAAATTGAACCGGTGGGGCCTCTACATGAACATTCGTTGTTTCCATGAGTATAATATGCAAAGTTAACAGTTTTTCACACGAATCGTTTCCACCTACCCATGGCAATAATCGCACTCATTATAATTATATTTGCAGAACCCAAAAAATGAACAACGTCGAAGTCTTTATTGAAGTTCTAAAGTTCATCCTACCAGCCATCATGGTGTTCTTTACAGCCTATTTTGTGCTCAAAAATCAGGGGGAATCACAACTGTCAAGATTGCGGCTTGAGGTATTAAAACAAAATCAGCATGTGCTAACCCCCATTAAACTGCAGGCCTATGAAAGAATGACCCTGTTTCTGGAGAGAATCAGTCCCATTCAGCTGCTGCAAACGCACAATCAGCCAGACATGAGCGGAAAAGCACTCAGACACATCCTTATTACTACCGTTCAAAATGAGTATAACTACAATTTATCACAGCAGATTTACATGAGCCCGCAGGCATGGAATCTTATCAAAGTAGTAAAAGAGCAGGTGATAGGCCTCATCACTGAGGCATCTTCGGGCATGCCCGAGCAGGCAAGTGCCAATGATCTAAGCAACATGATTGTTGAATACCTTAAAAATCACGGCGAACAACCCACAGATAAAGCAATTCAGTTTATCAAGGCCGAAGTTGGACTTATGTTTGGTCAACCATAACCATGAAGAAAACAGATTCAGGAATACCTATTGAAGAGGTATACAGCCAACCTTCAGGAATGAAAGAGTTGCCCGGAGAATATCCATTTACCCGCGGCATTCGCAAAGATATGTATCGGGGCCGTCTTTGGACGATGCGCCAATATGCGGGTTTTAGTACCGCAGAAGAAAGCAATGAACGCTATCATTACCTGCTTTCGCAGGGAACCACAGGCCTGTCTGTAGCATTTGATTTGCCCACCCAGATTGGTTATGACAGTGACCACGCCATGAGTGAGGGTGAAGTGGGCAAAGTGGGTGTTGCCATTGATTCGCTGGCTGATATGGAAACCCTTTTCAAGGGCATTACCCTGCAAAATATTACCAGCAGCATGACCATCAATGCCACCGCCTCTACCCTGCTGGCTATGTATGTGGCACTTGCCAAAAAACAAGGAGCCGATTTAAGCAAAATTTCAGGAACCATACAAAATGATATTTTAAAGGAATACGCTGCAAGGGGCACTTATATTTATCCTGTTAGGCCCAGCATGCGCATCATTACTGATATTTTCGCCTGGTGCAGCCGGGAGTTGCCCAAGTGGAATACCATTTCAATTAGCGGATACCATATTCGGGAGGCCGGCAGCACCGCTGTGCAAGAGCTTGCTTTTACCCTCGCTAACGGCAAAGCTTACGTTAAAGCCGCCCTGGAGCAAGGCCTTGACATTGATGTGTTTGGAAAGCGATTGTCCTTCTTTTTCAATGCCCATAACCACCTATTTGAGGAAGTAGCCAAATTTCGCGCTGCCCGAAGAATATGGGCTTCCATGATGAAAGAGATGGGGGCAACAGCACCCGAAGCCATGATGCTTCGATTTCACACCCAAACCGGGGGCTCAACACTCACAGCACAGCAACCGGATGTAAACATTGTTCGTGTGGCTATACAATCTATGGCTGCAGTGCTGGGTGGCACACAAAGTTTACACACCAATGGTTTTGATGAAGCCCTGGGCCTGCCCACACAGGATGCTGCGCGGATTGCACTGCGCACTCAGCAGGTAGTAGCGCATGAGAGCGGCATCACAGATACCGTAGACCCGCTGGGAGGTAGCTACTTTATTGAAAACCTTACCGATCAGATGGAGAAAGAAGCTCGCAACCTGATTGCCCTAATCGACGATATGGGTGGGGCTGTGACTGCCGTGGAACAGGGCTGGATGCAGGATGAAATTGCCAGAAGCAGCTATAACTATCAAAAAGATATAGATAACGGTAAGAAAGTTATAGTCGGAGTGAATGCTTTCAATTCCGATCAGCAGCAGACCGCACCGCCTATTTTGAAAATAGACGACAATATCAGACACACGCAGACCCAAAAACTGCAGCAGTTAAAATCCGACAGGAATCAAAGTCAGGTGCAAGCGAATTTAGCCCAACTTTCGGAGGCCGCCAGAAACGGAAACAACCTCATGCCTAATATCTTAACTGCGGTAGAAAGCTATGCTACTTTAGGCGAAATTGCCGACGTACTTCGACAAGAATTCGGAGAATACAAAGCTTGAGCGTTGCGCTTATATATTACTGTAAAAAAAGTTTTTAGACAAGCAAAAAAAGTTAGCACATTGTGAATTTTTGTTATTTATTAGCAGAATATTTCGTCGTATATACGATGATCTGACAACCAATCACTTAATCAACCATAATAGCACTCAATGAAGAAATGACTCCGGGAAAATCTACCACTGAAAACAAGAGCCATGAACTAGCCTGGCTGGAATGTCTAAAAATTATTAAAGACAACGTCAATCCACAGAGTTATAAAACGTGGTTTGAACCCATCAAGGCTATCAAATTGCAAAATAAAGTATTGACCATACAGGTTCCCAGCCAGTTTTTTTATGAGTGGCTGGAAGAACACTATGTTCAGCTGTTGCATAAGACCCTCAAAAAAGTGATTGGGCCAACAGCCAAACTTGAGTATAACATTATCATTGAAACTGCCGGGCACGATCAAATGCCCTACACCATTAACCTCCCTACCGGTAATAGCAGCAAACCCGCCCAAAACGAGCTGGGTATGCCCGTGAATCTGGATACGCCGATAAAAAATCCTTTCATCATTCCCGGATTGAAAAAGATGAATATCGACAGCCAGCTGAATCCACGCTACACATTTGATAATTTTGTGGAAGGTGAGTGCAACAAACTGGCCCGCAATGCAGGTCTGGCCATTGCCAGCAAACCCGGAGGAACTGCGTTCAACCCGCTCATGGTATTTGGCGGCTGCGGATTGGGTAAAACCCACCTAGCTCACGCCATCGGTAATTTGATTAAGCAAAATCACAAACAAAAAGTGGTAGTGTTTGTGAGTGCTGAAAAATTTATCAATCAGTTTATTGATTCTGCCAAACAGGGTAACAACAATCAGTTCATCAACTTCTATCAATATCTGGACGTGCTGATTGTGGACGATGTTCAGTTCTTCTCCAAAAAAGAAAGAACCCAGGAAATCTTCTTTCAGATTTTCAACCACCTTCACCAGAATGGTAAACAAATAATCCTTACCTGCGACCGTCCGCCCAAAGATTTGAAAAACATGGATGAGCGACTGCTCAGCCGATTCAAATGGGGCCTCAGCGCAGATTTGGGAACGCCCGATTTCGAAACCCGTGTGGCCATATTGGAAAATAAAATGTATCAGGACGGCATCAGCCTGCACCGCGATATCGTGGAGTACCTGGCACATAACATAGATAACAACATTCGCGAACTGGAAGGTGCCCTCATTTCATTGTTGGCGCAGTCTTCTCTCACCCGAAAGCAAATTGACCTGAACCTGGCCAAGCAAGTGGTGAAAAATTTTGTGAAAAACAGCACCCGCGAAATCAGCATTGAATACATACAAAAATTGGTTTGCGATTTTTACAACATTCCGGTGGAGGCAGTAAAATCCAAAACCCGCAAACGCGAAATTGTTCAGGCACGCCAAATTGCCATGTATTTTACCAAAGATCTGACCAAAGCTTCTCTTAAAAATATCGGTATGTTCTTCGGTGGACGTGACCACAGCACCGTGATTCACGCTTGCCAGACCGTTAACGACCTTATGGAAACCGATAAAAAATTCCGCCACGATGTGGAGGAAATAGAAAAGCGAATTAAAATCAACACATTCTAACCCTTAAATCCCGCTACGGCGGGATTTTTTATGCCTAACATCCATTTCAAATCTTCATTGAAAAACGCCCTGAACGGACTGAAAGCTGCTTTTTACGAACAGCGAAACCTGCGCATTCAGTCGGTGGTAGCCGTACTCACCATTTCCCTGGGCATCTGGCTGAAAATCACACGTATGGAATGGGCCATCCTGTTTGTCTGCATAGGGCTGGTTATGGGGCTGGAACTGGTAAATTCCGCCATAGAAGTTTTACTGGATAAAATCCACCCTGAAAGAGATGAGGCCATTGGCAAAGCCAAAGACATTGCAGCGGCAGCGGTTCTGCTGGCTTCAGTCTGCAGTGCTATTGCCGGTTTCTGGATTTTCTACGTAAGAATATCAGCGCTGTTTTACTGATACCGAAAGTTCATCAAGTTGTTCCTGATCCAGGGCAGAAGGAGCATCTATCATTACATCGCGGCCTGCATTGTTTTTGGGGAATGCAATATAGTCGCGGATGGTTTCACTGCCACCGAATAAGCTACACAGCCGATCGAAGCCAAAGGCAATTCCTCCATGTGGAGGCGCCCCGTATTCGAAAGCATCCATGAGGAAGCCAAACTGGGCACGGGCCTGTTCTGGGGTGAAACCCAGCAATTCAAACATGCGTTCCTGCAAACTGCGATTGTGTATGCGAATGCTTCCACCGCCCACTTCCACACCATTGATTACCAGGTCATAGGCGTTGGCACGAACTGCTCCCGGATCGGATTGCATTAGGTGAATATCCTCGGGTAGCGGACTGGTAAAGGGGTGATGCATTGCATGCCATCGGCCACTTTCCTCATCCTGCTCCAGCAGGGGAAAATCAATCACCCACAACGGCTTATAATTGAATGGATCGCGCAGCCCCAATCGGGTACCCATTTCCAAACGCAATTCATTCATCTGCTTGCGTACTTTATTGAGAGGACCGGCCAAAACCAATATCAAATCACCGGGGTTGGCACCACACGCAGCAGCCCAGCCGGAAAGCGCGTTTTGATCAAAAAACTTATCTACCGACGATTTGAATGTTCCATCAGCTTCTACCCTACAATAAATGAGACCGGTTGCACCAATCTGAGGGCGTTTTACAAAATCTGTCAATTCATCCAGTTGCTTTCTCGTATAGGACGCAGCACCCGGTGCACAAATACCAATCACAGCTTCACTATTGTCAAAAACCCCGAATCCTTTGCCTTTAGCCATGTCATTTAAATCCGCAAAGCGCATATCAAATCGCAAATCAGGTTTATCACAACCATAGAATTGCATGGCATCCGCGTATGACATCATCGGGACTTCAGGAAGGTCAATACCTTTCACTTTTTGAAACAAATGACGGGTAAGCCCCTCAAATACATGCAGAATATCTTCACGCTCCACAAAACTCATTTCGCAGTCTATCTGTGTAAACTCGGGCTGTCGGTCGGCACGCAAATCCTCATCGCGGAAGCACTTCACAATCTGAAAGTATCGGTCAAAACCGCTCACCATAAGCAATTGCTTAAAGGTCTGCGGACTTTGTGGCAGCGCGTAAAACTGTCCGGGATTGAGACGACTGGGAACCACAAAATCTCGGGCTCCCTCCGGGGTACTTTTAATAAGCACCGGAGTTTCTACCTCAATAAAATCCGAGTCGCTGAGGTAGCGTCGAACTTCCTGGGCCATTTTGTGCCGCAGTACCATATTTGCGCGAACTACCTCGCGGCGTAAATCCAGGTAACGATATTGCATGCGGAGGTCATCACCACCGTCAGTTTCATTTTCAATCAGAAATGGCGGAGTTTTGGCAGGATTCAGTATTTTGAATTCTGTAACAATTACCTCCACATCACCGGTAGGTATCTGAGGGTTCTTACTTTCCCGCTCTGCCACCTTTCCGGTGACCTGAATTACAAACTCACGACCTATTTGCGATGCCTGCTCAAGAATGCCTGCATCATATCCCTCATTAAATGCCAGCTGGGTAATTCCATAGCGGTCACGGATATCGATAAAGGCCATACCTCCCATGGTTCGGATGCGTGCAGCCCAACCGGCAAGGGTCACTACCTTACCGGCATCGGCCAATTTCAATTCTCCACAAGTGTGCGATCGGTACATACCGCGAAATTACAGGAAAAGCCAGTTACGAGCGCAGGATTTCCGGTATAAAACGCGAAAAATCAGCCTTTAAAATGCTGCCAGCCCTGGGCTTTGATATCAAAACTTGCCCCGGATTTACCTATGAGGCGGTAAGTCCCTTTGTTCGCAGTAGCATGACCTATAATGGTAAAATCGGGGTGACTCTTCAACTTTTCGTAGTGTTCCTGAGCAACCGTAAACAGTAATTCGTAATCTTCACCTCCGTTTAATGCCACCACCGTTGGATTCAAATCAAAATGCAGGGCCTGTGTTACTGCCTGAGGGTCGATGGGTAATTTTTCATCATAAATATCAAAGCCACAACCCGAGTGCATCCCTAAATGATGAATTTCACTGGCCAGACCATCACTGATATCAATCATACTACCGGGCACTATTCCAAGCTGTGATAGGGTTTGTACAACATCCATACGGGCATCGGGACGCAATTGCCTACCCACAATATACTCATGGCCTGCAAGGTCCGGCTGCATGCCGGGATGGTCCATAAATACCTTTTTCTCACGCTCCAGAATCTGCAATCCCATATAGGCAGCTCCCAGATCCCCTGATACCACCAGTAAATCATTTTCCGAAGCCCCTGAACGCTTGCACAGCTTATCTTTAGCCACATGACCATACACCGTAACGGTTAGGGAAAGACCACGCGGAGATGCAGTTGTATCGCCACCTGCGAGGTCTACGTTGTATTTCTCGCAGGCCAGCTTAATGCCGGCATAAAGTTCCTCCACGGCTTCCAGCGAAAACCGGTTGCTCAGTCCCAAAGAAACTAAAATTTGCGAGGGTATGCCATTCATGGCACATATATCACTCACAGCGGTGGCTACAGCTTTGTAACCAAGGTGTTTCAGCGGATGAAATGACAAATCAAAATGGATGCCTTCAAACATGGCATCAACCGTCAGCAGTCCATACTCAGTGCCGCCGGAATCAATCACGGCTGCATCATCGCCAATACCCAATACTGTAGAGGGGTTTTTATTTTCAAAAAAAGAGGCCAGGTGGTTAATCAGTCCAAATTCACCCAGGTCGCTCAGTTCCGTTCTGTCGTTGTTTTCAAACATATTTTAATAAGCTATGCACACATTTTTAGGTTCAGTAAAGAATCGCATGGCCTCCCATCCGCCCTCTCTCCCTACGCCACTTTGTTTTACGCCGCCAAACGGGGTGCGGAGGTCGCGCAGCAACCAGCAATTCACCCATACAATGCCCGAATGAAGTGCCTCCGCCATCCGGTGGGCTCTTTTCAAGTCATTGGTCCACAAAGTAGAAGCCAGTCCGTAGGCGGTTCCGTTGGCCATCTCCAACACTTCCTCTTCCGTATCGAATGGAATCAAAGAAATCACCGGACCAAAAATCTCTTCCGTATTGGTGCGGCAGGTGGCATTCAGACCCTCTATGATGGTGGGTGCAATAAACCAACCACTTTCTAATCCGGCAGGTTTTACGGATTCTCCACCGCATAAAATCGTACCTCCCTCCTGTTTGGCAAGTTCGATATATGACAAAACCTTATCAAAATGGGGCTTTGAAACAATGGCACCAACCCGGGTTTTTTCATCAAACGGGTCTCCCACCTGCATTTTGGCCACTTCCTGCAACAGTGCGGCTTTGAAAGCACCATACACACGGGTATGTACGAATACTCTGGATCCGCAAAGGCATATTTCACCCTGGTTGAGGAATGAAGAACGCACGCTGGTCTTCACCGCCTCGTTCAGATCTGCGTCATCAAATATGATATTGGGATTTTTACCTCCCAGTTCCAGACTAAGTTTTTTAAACATGGGTGCGGCCACAGCGGCAATATGTTTGCCGGTGGATGTTCCCCCGGTGAAGGAAATGGCCTTGATTTCAGGATGCTCCACAATCGCCTGACCACAGGTACTACCTAAACCATGAACCACATTCAGTACCCCGGGAGGCAAACCGGCCTTTTTCGCGATCTCACAGAATAAATGGGCTGTGAGGGGAGTAAACTCACTGGGTTTGGCGATTACGCAGTTTCCGGCAGCCAGTGCGGGTGCTATTTTCCAAGTGAAAAGATACAGGGGCAGATTCCAGGGACTTATACATCCCACAATTCCCACCGGTTGTCTGAGCGTATAATTAATGGCACGGGTATCGGTCTGATGGCTTTCTGAGGCAAATTGAACCGCTGCAGTAGCAAAAAACCTGAAATTCTGCGATGCACGCAGCATCTCAGATTTTGACAACCAAAGGGGCTTTCCCTGATCACGGCTTTCAGCCGCGGCCAATTCCTCCAGGTTGGCTTCAATCCCTTCTGCAATGGCATTCAGGATGCGAAAACGATCTTCGGACGGCATGGCTTTCCATGCAGGGAATGCGATTTTAGCTGCATCTACGGCTTTTTGCACATCATGGCTTGTACCGTTTGCAATTTTTGCAAAAACCTCTCCGGTGGCAGGATTAAAATTATCCAGGTATTCGCCGCCGGTGGGCGCAACAAATTCGCCGTTGATAAAATGGTTTATGCTGATCATGGTTTGAATTGCTGTCGTTTAAAAGTACCCATTATTTCAGTTCGCTTAGGTGAAGACCAAATGTAATCTTCTGTTATCATAATATTATAACCCTTTCCGGGCAAATAACTTAGCACCTGATCCCGGTCTACCCACATACTGCGTTTGCGGGTTTTAATCTCCATCATTTCCAGGTTATAATTGCGGCGCGTGAGACTGATTTCCTGAATTTCCAGTGCAGTGTCTTTGGCACTGAAACGGGTGATGCTCAGTCGCTCATTGCTGTCGGCAGTCACATTGAAAGCCTGCGAGTAGGAGGCAGACATCATATCCAGGGCAGTAAAAGGAAGTAATTCAGTAGCCCAATCCAGGGAATCCTCGCTGAATGCAGCAATCTCATCCCCCATAGAAATTGTTTTATCCAGGCCGGGCTGATCTGCTGACAATTTTTTAATTTCTTCCTGAAAATACACTTTAATATCAGGCAATCCGGATTGCAGACGGACCTTGCCGGAATTGCTATTGCATGCCAACAACACAACCAACGGGGTAACTAACAGGAACCTCAAAACAGCGCCCTCCCCGTCATGGCCGTAGGTTGTGGAAGTTGCATCATTTTCAGAATGGTGGGTGCCACATCAGCCAGTATCCCATTGTGCAGGTGCGGATTGATTGTTTGGCTTACGAGCCAGCAGGGAACAGGATTTGTGGTATGCGCGGTATTAGGCGATCCATCTTCATTCACGGCCATATCTGCATTGCCATGATCGGCAATGATAAGAAAGTGGTATTGGTGCTTCAAACCTACTTCCACTAGTCTTCTCAGGCAGTCGTCTACCGTTTCACAGGCCTTCACAATGGCATTAAAAACACCGGTATGGCCTACCATATCCGGATTGGCAAAATTGAGACAAATAAAATCGGGTTGTTTCTCCTCGAGAAAAGCGATGGCATTTTGGGTAAGCTCGTGCGCACTCATTTCCGGTTGCAAATCGTAAGTGGCCACTTTCGGCGAAGCGGCCATGATGCGCTCCTCGCCTAAGAAGGGCTCTTCCCTGCCGCCTGAGAAGAAAAAGGTAACGTGGGGATATTTTTCAGTTTCAGCGGCACGCAACTGCGTTTTGCCGGCAGCCGAAAGCACATCGCCCAGCGTATCGGTCAGGTTCTGATTTTCAAAAATTACGCCCGCTATTTTGAAAGTCTCATCGTATTCGGTGAGGGTATAATAATCCAGAATCAGGGCACGCATTCCCTGATCGGGGAAGTTTTCCTGTGTGAGCGCCCTTGTTATTTGCCGTCCGCGGTCGGTGCGAAAATTAAAACACAACACCGTATCACCCTCACATATCAGCCCCTCGGAACCCGGCAAAAAGCGCAGGGGCTCCATGAATTCATCGGTGATGCCGGCTTCGTATTGGGCAGCAATACCGGCTTCGGCAGACGCTACATATTCTCCTACGCCATTTACCATCAGGTCATAGGCCTTTTTTACGCGTTCCCAGCGCTTGTCGCGGTCCATGGCGTAATATCTACCCACAGCGGTACTAAGATTTACCCCAGTTCCATTTAACTCGTCCTGAAGGCGTTTAATAAAGTTTAATCCACTTTTGGGATCGGTATCCCTGCCATCCAGAAAAGCATGTATAAATACATCTTTCACGCCTGCTTCTGCGGCCATTTTGCCTAACGCAATGGCATGATCAATGTGAGAATGCACACCACCGTCACTCACCAGACCCATGAGGTGCAATTTGCCTTTGCAGGCAAAAACCTTTTGCAGCATGGTGTTTTCGGAAATGCTGCCATCAGAGAATGCTTTGTTGATGCGCACAAGCATTTGCCAGACAATCCGCCCGGCACCAATGTTCATGTGGCCCACTTCACTGTTTCCCATTTGCCCTTCCGGCAAACCCACATGTTCGCCATCAGTTCTCAGCGAAGCATGAGGAAAAGTATCCCACAGCATATCGGTGAAAGGGGTTTTGGCATTCCAAATAGCATCGCTGCGGTCATGCCTTCCTATGCCCCAGCCATCCAGAATCACGAGTGCTGCTTTTTCCGACATGCTGCAAAGTTACATCATCCCCGCGGCCAAGGGATAACTTTTCTTTCATTTCAGCGCCAATCATTGTAGGTTTGTATCATCAATGAGCTCCATGCGGTTTAGCACACTTTTTGCACTCAATACAACCATGCGCAGATTCTGTATTTTGGCAGGCATGTTACTGCTGGCCGGATTCGCCCGGGGGCAGGTAGTAGTGGAGGTAGAACCTTCCGTGAAAGAAATGGAAGAAACACGAACTGCACGCCGAAAAGCCAACTCAGACAAAGTGCGCGGTTATCGCATTCTCATCGGTTTTTTTTCTACACGTGCCGAAGCAGAAGCCCTGAAAGAGCAGGCGCAGGAGCCGTTCGGCGGCAAATATGGGGTTACTGTCATTTACGATGAGCCGAATTTTAAAGTTTACGTGGGCCAGTTTACCCTTTCGGATGACGCCGATGCAGCATTGGTGGAAATACGCCGAAAATTCAGCAGCGCCACACGCATTTCAGACATTATAAGGCGGACTGCAAAATAAGTGTGGTTTAATTCGCCATGTTCAATAAATTTGCGCTTTCGCTAAAAACAGATGCCCGGTAAACTCGATAGCAAAACCCTGAAAATTAAAGAGGAAGTACGCGAAATCTTTACGGCATACCTGGAAAAGAAAAAACAGCGCAAAACCCCCGAACGATACGCCATTCTGGATGAAATCTACACCCACAAAGAACATTTTGACGTAGATACACTGTACCTGAAAATGAAAAACCGCAACTACCATGTTAGCCGCGCCACGGTATACAATACACTAGATTTGCTGGTAGATTCAGGGTTGGTCAAAAAACACCAGTTTGGCGAAAACACCTCCCATTTTGAGCAGGCCTTCGGTTTCAAGCAGCATGATCACCTCATCTGCGTTACCTGCAAAAAAGTGGTAGAGTTCTGCGATCCCAGGGTACAGCAGATCAATACCACCATGGGCAACCTGCTAAAGTTCGATGTAACACACCACTCCCTGCATCTCTATGCACAGCCGCAAATTTTAAATGGCGACTGCATGCACTGTGGTAAAAATCTCTCCAACACTGATAATATAAACCCGAATGGTTGATGTAATTTTAGGCCTTCAATGGGGCGACGAAGGCAAAGGCAAAATCGCCGATTTTTTAACCCCGCAATACGACATTGTCGCCCGTTTTCAAGGGGGGCCCAACGCCGGCCACAGCTTGGAATTTGAAGGCAAAAAGTTTGTACTGAATACCATTCCTTCCGGTATTTTCCGAAAAGGAATACTGAATGTGATAGGAAACGGCGTGGTGGTGGATCCCATTCGCCTTCAGGCCGAAATTGACCGTATCAAAGACGAGTGCCCCGACTACGCAGATAGATTGCTGGTTTCAAAAAAGGCACACCTGATTTTGCCCACGCACCGCATTCTGGATGCCGCCTCTGAGGCCGCCAAAGGCGATGCTAAAATCGGGAGTACCCTGCGTGGGATAGGGCCCACCTACCGCGACAAAACCGGACGTAGCGGACTTCGCATTGGCGATGCATTGGAAAAAGATTTCATGGAGCGTTACCGCCAAACCGTGGAAATGCATCTTACACAGATCGCCTCTCTCGGCTATACCCAATTCAACCTGCAGGAAGAAGAGACTGCCTTCTTTAGTGCATTGGAAGCACTGAAAAAACTACAGCTGGTAAACTCTGAATACCTGATTAACGAAGCGATACAGCAAGGCAAGAAAATACTGGCAGAAGGCGCCCAGGGTTCCATGCTTGATGTGGAGTTTGGCTCCTATCCCTTCGTTACCTCCAGCACCACCCTGGCCGGCGGCGTATGCAGTGGACTGGGCGTTGCACCCAAGCACATCCGCAAGGTGTATGGCATTTTCAAGGCCTACTGCACCCGTGTGGGCGGCGGTCCTTTCCCTACAGAACTGAATGATGACATGGGGGAACTGCTGCGTAAAAAAGGACATGAATTCGGCGCCACCACCGGTAGGCCACGCAGAACCGGATGGCTGGACATGGTAGCCCTGAAATATACGTGCATGCTGAACGGTGTAGACGAGCTCATCATGATGAAATCGGATGTGATGTGTGATATTCCCGAAGTAAAAGCAGCCACCTCCTACACCATCCACGGAGAGGAAACCCAGCAGGTGCCGGCCAACCTATGCAGCACTGAAGTTCTACCCAATTACCGAACTTTTGCCGGCTTTGGCCCCCATCTCGACCACAGCGGAGGTTTTGAAGCATTGCCTGATGCTTTCAAGGACTACATTGCTTTTATTGAAGAAAACCTGAATACACCCATTCGTGTAATTTCACTGGGACCTGAAAGAGACAAAACCATCGTTCGCAACAAATGAAAATCGTTTGCATAGGCCGCAATTATGCCGCCCATGTGCGGGAGCTGAATAATGCCATGCCCGATGAACCGGTTATTTTTATCAAGCCCGATTCTGCCGTGCTGCGAAACAATGCCCCCTTTTTTATTCCGGAATTCACGCAGGATGTGCACCATGAAATAGAAGTGGTGGTGAAAATAAAAAAGAATGGGAAATCCATCCCGGTGCAGTTTGCCGCCGATTACTACGATGAAATTACGGTAGGCATTGACTTTACTGCCCGCGATCTTCAAAGCAAACTCAAAGAAAAAGGGCTGCCCTGGGAAAAGGCCAAAGGATTTGATCATTCGGCCGTTATTGGAAAATTCATACCCAAAGCAGGGCTAAACATACACCAACTGGACTTTCACCTCACCAAAAATGGAGATGTTGTGCAGCAAGGCAATACGGAAATGATGATGCATTCTGTAGATGAGGTGATAGCACACGTGTCACAGTACTTTATGCTAAAAACCGGCGATTTAATATTCACGGGAACCCCTGAAGGGGTAGGCCCGGTGGCCTTCGGTGATGAATTAAAAGGATTCCTGGGCGATACCCAGCTGTTTCGTTGCGCTGTGCGTTAATCGATGCGGATAAGGCGGTTAAACGCTTCCAGGCGCTCATTCACATCGTCCATACTGATTTCCTGCAGGCGTTCGGTACCAAATTTTTCTACGCAGAAACTGGCCATACAACTGGCATACAGCAGGGCTTTCTTCATGTCTTCAAAGCGATTGCTTCCTGTGCGGGCCATGTAGCCGATAAATCCACCTGCAAAGGTGTCACCCGCCCCGGTGGGGTCGAAAACATCTTCCAGTGGCAGGGCCGGACAGAAGAAAATCTGATCTTCGCCAAACAACAGGGCACCGTGTTCGCCTTTCTTAATGATTAGGGTAGAAGGACCCATGGCCTGAATCTTCTTGGCGGCTTTCACCAAACTATGTTCACCGCTCAGCTGCCGGGCTTCTTCATCATTGATGGCGAGCACATCCACTTTTTTCAGCACCTCGCGCAAATCATCCATGGCAATGTCCATCCAGAAGTTCATGGTATCCATCACCACCAGTTTGGGGCGGCGTGTAAGGCGATTCAGCGTGGTGAGCTGCACCTGCGGGGTAAGGTTGCCCAGCATCACATAATCGGGTTGCTGCCATGCTTCCGGAATGATGGGATCGAAATTGCCCAGCACATTCAGCTCGGTAACCAGGGTATCGCGGCTGTTCATATCCATGTGATATTTGCCGTGCCAGAAGAAGGATTTTTCGCCCTGTTTTATTTGCAAGCCGGAGGTGTCCACCCCACGGGATTTGAGGGTTTCAATAAAATTGAAATCGAAATCATCGCCTACCACGGCCACCAGGCCCACGTTGTTATAAAGCAGTGAAGATGAGAGACTGATGAAGGAGGCGGCGCCACCCACGATTTTTCCGGTGCTGCCGAAGGGTGTATCAATGGCATCGAATGCCACGGAACCGATGATAAGAAGACTCATGAAATATTTTTTTGCAAAAAAACCACAAAACTGCTTGAAAAAAAACGTTTAACCCATTATTTTTGCACTCCGGTTCAAGAAACACTGGTTGTTTCAAGAAAAAGGTAAACTCCTTGATAGCTCAGCTGGTTAGAGCGAGCGGCTGTTAACCGCTAGGTCGTTGGTTCGAGTCCAACTCAGGGAGCAATAATGATAAAAAGGTTATACTTTTATAGTGTAACCTTTTTTATGTTTTATGAGACCAAAAGAAATTTTACAAAAGTGGGTTGAATTCTTTAACCTTTACGATTATGAGCGTTTAGCTGATTTGTATGCAGAGGATTGTAT
>CANMCY010000005.1 GCA_947496375.1 Flavobacteriales bacterium | reverse complement strand
TAATTTCCGATACAGCCGGAAGTTCAAAGTCAAGTACTATGGAATCATCTTTTTCAAGCGTAAGATAATCATTGTCTTTCATTCTAATTTTATCTGAACAATTACTGGGATTAATCCGTGTACCATTTACAACAATATACATTTCGTCGATATACGTAATTTCCGGCTTTCTTTCTTGAATCCGTATGTTCAAATGATTATTCTTAATAAAATTATTGGGGATATCAATAGAGTCGTATTTATCCATGCCTTTATACCTATAATTCCTCAAAATTTCAGAAATATCGGTATATCCGGATTCTTCAAGTACACTTACATAAGGACAAGCCAAATTCTCGGAGAAAATTTGACAAAAATCAGGCGCGTTTGAATACTCCTGCATAGATAATTGACCGCCTCGCATGGTTAAATACAAATCATTTCCCAACTTCGACAGGATATAATACCCTGAAGGAGCCGGTAAAATTTTCCATTGCTGATTACCTGTCCCGGTCGGCTTGCCTAATATCAGTTTAGATCCTTTGACAGGCGCTGCCGCATTAACTTCTAAATACAACCCTGAAGAATCGTGAACGATGTAATAATAACCCAATGAATTTTTGAACACTTTCCAGTTTGCGTTGAAATATACCATAGGTGGTAATTTTAAACCGGTTCCGGATTGTTCTACCTCCGGATATCTGCAGGTAGTCACTTCCGCTCCTATTTTTGCTTTACCGTTGAATGGACATATTATAGTTTCCCAACCGCAAATACCAATCTCATAGGCCTGGTTTTCTACAATCTGAGCATTTGCATTTAAACAAAAATGCATAAAAAGGAGTACGGTGAGTTGTTTAATTCTATTCATCTTTTCAGAATTTTATGTTACAAAATTACGCCTACAGAAATAGATAACAAATGCAAGTTAGGCAACTTAGCAAAAAACACATCTCTACAAAAACACATTGAATCCTAATTACCATACCATTATCATCCTCGAACGCTACTTAATATTTGGCTTTTATTTGTAACTTCCCGCCCCAAAATGAACAAGCTGTTTTTTGAACTCGGACGCTACATCCTTTTTGTGCGCAGCATGTTCTTCAAACCTGAACGTTTCAAGGTTTTTTTCGAACGCACCATCCATGAAATGAATAATATTGGTGTGGGTTCCATTGGAATTGTCACCATCATTTCTGTTTTCGTAGGTGCAGTTACCACCCTGCAAACTGCCTATCAGCTGGTTTCTCCGCTCATACCCATGAAGGTTATCGGAACCATCGTTTCAGACAGTTCTTTGTTGGAATTTGCGCCCACCATTACTTGTCTGGTGCTGGCCGGAAAAGTGGGGGCCAACATTGCCTCTGAAGTTGGCAATATGAGGGTAACAGAGCAGATTGACGCACTGGAAGTGATGGGAATAAACAGTTCCGGTTTTCTGGGCTTGCCCAAAATCATCGCCGGAGTCATAATGATTCCCTGTTTAATTATTGTAGCCAATTTTCTGATGGTAAGCGGTGGTATTTTAGCTGCCCGGCTCACCGATCTGATGTCGCCAAATGAATTTATTCAAGGTGCCAGGGAAACGTTTAAAATGTTTACCGTAACGGTTTCCATGACCAAATCTTTGGTATTTGCTTTTATCATTACCAGCATGAGTTCATACGAAGGTTATTTTACCGAAGGCGGTGCTTTGGAAGTGGGTGAAGCCGGCACCCGTGCCGTTACACGCTCCTGTGTGCTTATACTGTTTGCCGATTTTATCATAGCCAAACTGATGCTGTAATTATGATAGAACTGGTTAATGTCAATAAGAGCTTCGCAGATAAACAGGTATTGTTTGATATTAATGCGCAGTTCGAACCCGGTATCCCGAATCTGATTATCGGAGCCAGCGGTGGTGGAAAGTCGGTGTTGCTGAAATGCATGGTGGGGTTGTTTAAACCCGAAAGTGGCAGCATTAATTACGATGGTCGTGATTTTGTGCACCTCCCCTATGAACAAGTGCGCGAGGTTAGACGCGAAATCGGCATGCTGTTTCAGGGCACTGCCCTTTTCGATTCATTGACCGTGGAAGAAAACGTGGATTTTCCGCTGAAAATGTTTGGCAAAATGACGCATGAAGAACGCATGGACCGTATCAACTTTTGCCTTAGCAGGGTTGGCCTTGAAAACGCCAATAAAAAATACCCTGCCGAAATTTCCGGGGGTATGAAAAAGCGCGTGGGCATTGCCCGGGCCATTGCCCTGGAAACCCGTTACCTTTTCTGCGATGAGCCCAACAGCGGCCTGGATCCCATTACCAGCAGACGTATCGACGAATTGCTGCATGATATCACCAGGGAATTCAACATCACCACCGTCATCAATAGCCACGATATGAAAACCGTGTATGACATCGGCGAGTCTATTACCTTTATTTACCAGGGTAAGATATGGTGGCAGGGGCATAGAAAAGAACTTGATGCAACCCGGGCCCACAACCCCGAACTGGATGCCTTTATTGCAGCCAGCCAGTTCTGATTTATTTGTTCATTAAATTTTTGTAGAGTTTTACAATGCCGTATATCACGCCGGCAATGATGAGAAAACCTAAAACCAAGGGTAGATATTTCATAGGGAAGTTGTTTTTTTAACGTGTTTTAAAATAAGTCGGTTGGAAGCATCATTGGAAAGACCGGTCACTTGATTCTGATACAGTCTCAAACTTTGATCGTAATACAGCACCAGCACCGGAGCAGACTGAATTAAAATGCTGTCTGCCCTATGCATAATCTCATAACGCTTTTCACCGCCGGCGGCAAAAGACTGTCGGTACAGGTTATCAAATTCCGGATTGGAAAAATGCGAATAGTTGGGTCCATTGGGACTAAAGTTACCGGAATAAAAACAGGCCAGGTAATTTTCCGCATCGGGCACATCAGCTATCCAGGATCCTCTGAAAATGGCCAGATTACCCTTATTTCTCATCTGCCTGAGCATTCCTCCGGTTTGTACATCTATTTTCACATTGACCCCAAGATCAGCCCACGATTTTTTTAGAAATACTGCCATATCAAGGTAATCTGAGGTGGTGGTCAGCAACAGCTCCTGCAGGCCCTTACCATCTGTATATCCCGCCATCGCCAATTCCTTTCTTGCCAATTCAGGATTATAAGACAAACCGTTTGTTGTTTCTTTCAACAATACTGGCGGAACAAACCCGTGATTACCGGCCGAACCCAGCCCATTGCGCAGATAGCGGATCATGGCCATTCTGTCTACTCCCAACGCCAGGGCCCGCCTCAAATGCAGATTAACCAACGGATTCGGCTGCTGATTCAGACTGTCACCCAGCCAGAAACCCAGGTATTCTGTATTGAGAAAGGGTTTTTTCATCATACCAAAACGCCCTTTGTATTTGGAATTCAGCAATCCATCACGGGTTAATAGCTCATCTTTGAAACTACCTTCTACCCCATTAAAAAAATCATATTTACCTGCCACAAACTGCATAAAAGCGGTTTGCTTATTCTTGATAAAATCCACATTAATCGCTTCCAGGTATGGAAGTGACTGACCATTTACTTTCTCAAAATAACGAGGATTTTTCCTCATGACCAGTTTAACGTCTTCCTCCCAATATTTGAGATAAAACGGACCTGTTCCCACCGGATGATGCCCAAAATCAGAGGTCTTTATCACATATTCCTGCGGCAAAATGCTGCAATACACAGTTCCAAGCAGAGACAAAATGGTCGGATCGGGGCTTAGGAGCCGCAACACAAAAACCGAATCCCCCTCTGTTTGAAATGCCTTTTGGATGTCAGCATTGATTTTACCGGAAAAAATCCAGGCAGACGGAGATGCCGTAGAAGGGTTGGCAATGCGACCAAAAGAAAAGGCCACATCATGCGATGTAACCGGCAGGGTTGATGAGGTATCGATAGGATTGAAAAAACGGGCATTCCTGCGTAAAAAGAACTTATACACAAGCCCATCGGCACTAACCTCCCACCTGTAAGCCAATGCTGGCATGGGTTTCAGGGCAGAATCAAGCTCTATAAGACCATTGTAGATTTGTTGCGCTACCCAAATTTCAGATTGAGATTTGATGAACGCAGGATCAAGCGTAGCAAGGGTCGCGTCTTCATTATATCGAAAGATAAGGGAATCAGAATAATTATCCACATTTTTACAACCATAATTCCCCAAAAGCATGTAGATAACTGAAACCACAAGCCCTGTAAACATAAGGGGGGCAAGAATAATTTTGCCAGACTGAAGAAGACGCAAATGAAAGTTACGTACTACGGACATTCCTGTTTTGAGGTGGTAAGCGGTGGCAAAGCTATGCTATTTGATCCGTTCATCACACCAAATCCCTTGGCATCTTCCATAAATGTATCTACCATTAAGCCCGACTACATGTTCATTAGCCATGGCCATGAGGACCATGTGGCAGATGCAGTAGCGATTGCAGGCCAATCCGGTTGCACCTGCGTTGGAATCTGGGAAATAACTGCTTGGCTAAGATCGAAGGGCATAGAAAATGTACACCCCATGAACATAGGTGGAAGCCGTGAATTTGATTTTGGTACCGTTAAAATGGTTAATGCCATCCACAGCAGTACATTGCCCGACGGGATGCCCGGAGGAAACCCCGCAGGATTTATCATTCAGAATGCAGAAGATTGTTTTTACTATGCCGGAGATACTGCATTGCATTCCGATATGCAGTTGATCCCCAGAAGATACAAGCTTAAATGTGCCTTTTTGCCCTTGGGCAGCAACTTCACCATGGATGTGCAGGACGCCATAGAAGCGGCGCGCATGCTGGGCACTCACACCGTTATTGGCATGCATTACGATACCTTCGGCTACATAACCATCAATCATGAAGAAACCCACCGCGCATTCCAGACTGCCGGCTTCGATCTTCATCTGATGAAAATTGGAGATACCTTAACCTTGTAAAAGATATGAAAACTGATAAAAAACCCCTTGGCGGAAAAATCATCTCAATCGCCAACCAGAAAGGCGGTGTGGGTAAAACCACCACAGCCATTAACCTGGCGGCTAGCTTGGCTGTGCTCGAGTATAAAACGCTGCTGATTGATGCCGATCCTCAGGCCAATTCCAGTTCAGGGATTGGATTTGAACCCAAAAACATCAAACTGGGTTTATATGAATGCCTGGTGCAGGATATCAACCCCAAGGATGTAATCCTTTCAACCGATATTCCCTATCTTAACCTGATGGCCAGTAATATCGACCTGGTGGGTGCAGAAATTGAACTGCTGGAAATGCCCAACCGCGAACGATTACTGGAGGGTGTTTTGAGACCTTTGAGAAACGAATACGACTTTATTATCATTGACTGTTCGCCATCGCTGGGCCTGATTACCACCAATGCATTGGTGGCATCAGACAGCATTATCATTCCTGTTCAATGCGAATATTTCGCCTTGGAAGGACTGGGTAAGCTCCTTAACACCATCAAAATTGTTCAGGGACACCTCAACCGGAATCTTGAAATTGAAGGCATACTCCTTACCATGTATGATGGTCGCTTACGGCTTTGCAACCAGGTAGTGGATGATGTTAAAACGCATTTTCAGGATATCGTGTTTGAAACCATCATTCAGCGCACCACCAAACTTAGTGAAGCCCCCAGCTTTGGCTTGCCCGTGCTGTTCCATGCGGCAGACAGCCGTGGCAGCATGAATTACCTCAATCTGGCCAATGAAATACTGGAGAAAAATGGCTTCATCAAACCCGTACACCAAGATCTTAACCCCGAATTAACCCCCTCATGAGCAACCCCATCAAAAAGAAAAGTGGTTTAGGCAGAGGTTTGAGCGCCCTACTGGAAAACGCTGAAACTGATATCACATCCAGAGAAACCAGACCTATCGGTGCGGTTTCCCAGATTCCATTAAATCAACTGGAAGCCAATCCTTTTCAGCCGCGCACGGAATTTGACGCCGCAGAACTGGAAGAACTGGCAGCATCCATCAAGGTCCATGGAGTGATACAGCCCATTACCGTGAGAAAAATGGGGTATGACAAATACCAGCTTATCAGCGGGGAAAGGCGCACACGTGCCTCCATGCTGGCAGGCCTGGAGCGTATACCCGCCTACATTAGAATTGCCAATGACCAGGACATGCTGGAAATGGCATTGATAGAAAACATACAGCGCAGCGACCTAAATGCCATCGATGTAGCCATGAGCTACAAACGCCTCCTTGACGAATGCAGTCTGAAACAGGAAGAACTGGGTGAGCGGGTTGGGAAAGACCGTACCACGGTCAATAATTACCTGCGGTTGCTGAAACTCCCCGACGAAATTCAGGCCGGTATCAAAGTTGGCAAACTCAGCATGGGACATGCCAGAGCCATGATTAACATGGAAGACATCGCGGACCAGCTGGATCTGTATCATTCCATCATCAATGATAATTTAAGTGTTCGCACCGTTGAAGCACTCGTTAAAGAAAAGAAAACCGGAACACGCTCAGCAGTGCTCCGAACCAACGGTACCGACTGGGATCCTGAGGTTGACCGCATTACAGAGCAGTTTCATCAGTTGCTTAAAACCGCAGTACACCTGAAAAACAACCCCAGTGGCAAGGGTAAAATTATCATCTCCTACAAGAACAGAAGCGATTTGGAACGCATTTTGTCCATGATGGGAGGCACCTGATTCATGTTTATCCGTCTGTTTGTTCTGTGGGTTTTACTGGGGGTTTGTAGCTTCGCAACCGCACAATCAGATTCTGCAGTTAAGAAAGAAAAGCCCCCGCTGCGGCTTTTTCACCTGGGTCCGCCCCATTCACCAACGAAGGCGGCTGTATACAGTGCCGTGATACCGGGCGCAGGTCAGTTATATAACCGTAAATATTGGAAAGTACCTGTGGTATACGCCGGCATGGGTGCAGCCACATGGCTGATGTTGGATCAGCGCTCAAAAACCCGCAAACTGAATATACAATTTGAGCAAGCTTATGCCCTCAACAAAGACACCCTGCTTGATGCTAACCTTGTGGCTCAGCGTGATGAGCATCGCAGGATGCGTGATTTCGGCATACTGGCCATGACCGCCATATACGCCCTCCAAATTATTGATGCTACTGTAGATGCCCACTTTTTTCGGTTCAATATTGACCAAAATCTCAGCGCCGGATTTCGTCCAAGTCCCAACCGGATTTTAACCGTAACCTACCAGTTGAAATGAGCCGCATTGCACAATTAATGAACTTTTTGAAGGAAAGTCCGGATGATCCCTTTCTGAATTATGCTCTTGCCACTGAATATGTAGGTGCAGGCGATGATCAACAAGCAGAATCCATCTTTCAGGATTTATTGGAAAAACACCCCGATTACATTGCCACTTATTATCATTTAGGCAAATTATTAGAACGGAAAGCTGACAAAGAAGGCGCCATACTAATATACGAAAAAGGCATCGAAAAAGCAAATAAACTGAAAGAGAGACACAGTCTCAGTGAACTGCAAAGTGCCTTACTGGAACTGCAATACGATTAACTTTAGTTTCCAAACAAAAGCATACCGCCACCGGTGAGCAACATGTTTACAATGGCGAGGGGAATCATCGTTTTCCAGCCCAGGTGCATCAGCTGGTCATAGCGGAAACGAGGCAGTGTCCAGCGAATCCACATGAAAGCGAATATGAAGAAACTAATCTTCAGGAAAATAGCCACTATCTGTAGGGTTGCCAGTAAATTCTGACTATCAATCAGATGCATACCGGGGAAATTATATCCGCCAAAATACACACATGTCATTACCGCGCTGCTGATGAACATGTTGATATACTCTGCAAACAGGTAAAAACCCAGTTTCATGGATGAATACTCAGTGTGATAACCACCAATCAGTTCCGTTTCGCATTCCGGTAAATCAAAGGGTGCCCGGTTACATTCTGCCAGCGCGCAGGTAAAGAAAATGATAAAACCCAGGGGCTGATAAATGATGTTCCATTGCATACCACCCCAACCGCTTTGCTGTTCCACGATTTCGCGAAGACTCAGACTTCCGCTCATCATTATGACGGCTATCAGAGCCAGACCCATGCCCAGTTCATAGCTGATCATCTGACTGCTGGCACGTATGGCACCATACAGAGAGTATTTATTATTGGATGCCCAGCCCCCAATCATGATACCATAAACACCCACACTCACGATGCCCATAATATACAAAATCCCGATATCTACATCGGCAACCTGCAATTGAATGGTGCGTCCAAATAATTCCAGGTGACTTCCCCAGGGAATCACAGCACTGGTAATACAGGCCGTAATCATGGCAAGACCGGGTCCCAAAATAAATAGCCATTTCTCGGCGTTTTTGGGAATTAATTCCTCTTTAAAAAACATCTTTCCGGCATCGGCAATGGGCTGGAGAATACCAAAAATCCCTGCGCGGTTAGGCCCTATTCGGTCCTGAAGAAACGCCGCAACCTTGCGCTCGCCATAGGTGAGATAGGTAGCTATTCCCAAGGTAATCGCCGTGAGAATCAGAATCAGAATGCTCTTTTCAAGTAATAATGCAAAATCCATATTAAGCTTTGTTCAACAGGGGTGTATGTTCCGGAATGGGATCTTCGTATTTATTTGCGCTGATAACCGAGTGACGATCAATGTGACGAGGGCCTTCAATCACCCAGTCGGTTTTCTCTTTTTTATCAAAGCGACACTCATTGCAGATGAATTCCTTAACCTCACCAAACTGGTCTTTTCGGGCGGTAATACGGGCAATGTCATCGCCTATCATCCAAGCTACTGCCTTACCACTGCATTTTTGGCAATCGCGGTGCACATCCATGGGCTTGGTATACCAAACGCGGCTGCGGAAGCGGAAAGTCTTATCGGTCAGTGCTCCAACAGGACAAACATCAATTACGTTTCCAATAAAATCATTGTCGAGTGCATTCTGTATGTACGTACTAATTTCGGCGGCATCGCCACGCTTCATTACCCCGTGCTCCCGCTGATTGGTGAGCTGATCTGCAGTGTAAACACAACGGTAACAAAGAATACAGCGTGTCATGTGCAGCTTGATGTATTCTCCGATATCTATTTTATCAAATGTGCGGCGTTTGAACTCATAGCGGGTTTTCTCAAGTCCATGTTCGAAAGCCAGATCCTGTAAATGGCACTCTCCTGCCTGATCGCAAATAGGGCAATCCAAGGGATGGTTAATCAGCAGAAATTCTACCACACCATGTCTGGCGTCATTCACACGCTCACTGGTCTTGTTTTTAACTTCCATACCATCCATAACAGTGGTACTGCAGCTGGCAACCAGTTTGGGCATGGGACGAGGGTCTTTCTCGCTGCCTTTGCTCACCTCTACCAGGCAAGTACGACATTTTCCGCCACTGCCTTTTAAACTGCTGTAATAACACATGGCAGGAGGAACCACATCACCGCCTATCATTCGGGCAGCATTCAAAATGGTGGTTCCCGGCTCCACTGCAATGGTGTTGCCGTCTATGGTTACATTTATCTTTTCCGTTTGTTCAGCCATTGTTTTATGCGTTATGCGGTTGCGGGTTCAAAGATTTTTTCGGCAACCAATCCATAGTTTCTATCTAAGCATGCTTTAGGTTCATTCACATGCCATTCAAATTCTTCTCTAAAATGCCTGATGGCAGCAGCTACCGGCCATGCGGCGGCATCTCCCAGCGGACAAATGGTGTTACCCTCAATTTTTCGCTGTATGTCCCACAGCAGGTCAATATCTTCCATCTTACCGTGGCCATATTCCAGGCGGTGCAATACTTTTTCCATCCAGCCGGTTCCTTCTCGGCAAGGGCTGCACTGCCCGCAGCTTTCATGGTGGTAGAACCGGGCAAAATTCCAGGTATTACGCACAATGCACTGGTCTTCATCATATACAATAAAGCCCCCTGATCCCAGCATACTACCGGTGGCAAAACCACCATCAGACAGACTTTCGTAGGTCATGAGTCTGTCTTGTCCTGCTGCGGTTTTACAAACCAGGTAATGGGGTAAAATGGGCACTGAGGAACCTCCGGGTACACAGGCCTTGAGCTTTTTACCATTTTTGATACCGCCACAATATGTATCGCTGTATAAGAACTCCTCCACAGTAATGTTCATTTCAATTTCATACACACCGGGTTTATTGATATTACCGCTGGCTGAAATCAGTTTGGTACCGGTGCTTCGGCCAATGCCAATCTGAGCATAGGCATCTCCCCCTTCGTTAACAATGGGAACCACCGCTGCAATCGTCTCGACATTATTTACCACCGTTGGACGCTGCCAAAGGCCTTTTACTGCTGGAAATGGTGGTTTCATGCGGGGATTTCCGCGTTTGCCCTCCAGACTTTCAATCAGGGCCGTTTCTTCACCACAAATGTAGGCACCGGCCCCGGGGGCAACTGAAAGTTCCATATCAAAGCCCGAACCCAGAATATTTTTACCCAGCCATCCATTGGCATAAGCTTCTGCTATGGCCTTCTCGAGAATACGCAGCACATACATGTATTCACCACGTATGTATATATAAGACTGATTGGCTCCCAGTGCAAATGAAGACAGAATCATGCCTTCAATGAGCAAATGAGGGATTTTCTCCATCAGATATCGGTCCTTAAAGGTGCCAGGTTCACTCTCATCGGCATTGCATAGCAAATGACGAGGTACACCATCGGGTTTGGCAATAAAGCTCCATTTCATACCGGTAGGAAATCCGGCGCCTCCGCGTCCGCGCAACCCTGATTTTTTCACTTCTTCCACCACATCCTCAGGAGACATGGTTTTCAGCGCTTTTTCCACGCTGCGATATCCGCCGTTCTTGCGGTAAACATCATAGGTATTAATACCCTCGATGTGCACATTTTCCAAAAGCAATTTTCTAGCCATGCTGTTTTACTTGGTTATGATTCCATGCCCATATAATTGGCCACCGGATTGGCCCTGTAGGTTTCGATAAGCTCATCAATTTTTGCTTCTGTCAGATGCTCATGATATTTTTCACCCGCCTGAAGCATTGGAGCATATCCACAGGCACCCAGACATTCAACGGTTTTAAGTGTAAACAGTCCATCAGACGTTGTTTCGCCGTCTTTAATACCCAATTTATCCTCGATATATTTCACAATACGTTCGGCACCTTCAATCATGCAGGGACCGGTACGGCAAACTTCCAGCTTAACCTTCCCTGCAGGTTTTGTATCGTACATGCTGTAAAAAGTGGCAACCTCGTATACTTCCACAGGATTTACATGAAGTAAACGTGCAACATAGTCCATTACAGGAACCGACAACCAGCCAAATTCTGCCTGTGCAAGATGAAGAACCCGAATAAGGGCGCTTTTTTGCATGCCTTCCGGGTATTGAGCAACAACTCGGCCTACTTCCTTCAGTGTTTCCTCTTTAAATGCTATTTGATTTTCTGCTGTTTCCACGGTTTCATTATTAAGCGTCAAGTTCTCCTGCGATTACGTTCATGCTGCTCATGGTTAATATGGCATCACTTAACATTGCCCCTTTCACCATTTCAGGATAGGCCTGATAATAGATGAAGCAGGGCCTGCGAAAATGGAGCCGGTACGGGGTTCTGCCTCCATCGCTGATGAGGTAATAACCCAGCTCACCATTGGCACCTTCCACAGCATGATAAACTTCGCCCACTGGAATCGGTGTTTCTCCCATCACAATCTTGAAGTGATAAATCAGTGCTTCCATGCTGCGATAAACTTCCTCTTTGGGAGGCAAATAAAATGCGGGCACATCGGTATGATGAGCACCCTCCGGCATTCCATCCAGCGCCTGCTGAATGATGCTAAGACTTTGTCTGATTTCTTCCTGTCTTACGATGAACCTGTCATAGGTATCCCCATCCTGACCAACGGGAATGATAAAATCAAAATCTTCATAGCTGCTGTAAGGATTCATCACCCTCAAATCGTAATCAACGCCGGCAGCCCTCAGATTGGGACCTGTAAAACCATAGCTTATGGCCTTTTCGGCCGAAATAGGCCCTGCCTTTATTACCCGATCCATAAAAATACGATTGCGGGTGAGCAGGTTGTCAAATTCCTGAAACTTGATATGAAATTCCTTTAAGAACTTTTTCAGTTTGGCCATGAAAACCGGAGAGAATTCGCGTTCAAAGCCGCCTATTCTACCTATATTGGTGGTAAGTCGTGCTCCGCAAACCTCCTCATACATTTCATAGATTTTCTCCCTTTCCTGAAATACATACGTAAAGCCGGTCAGGGCTCCGGTATCTACCCCGATAACAGAGTTGCACACCAGGTGATCCGCAATACGGGCCAGTTCCATGATAATTACCCGCATGTAATCCACCTTTTTGGGCACATGGATACCTGCCAGCTTTTCTACGGTCATGTGCCAACCTAAATTATTGATAGGCGATGAACAGTAATTCAGTCGGTCTGTAATTGGGGTAATCTGATTGTATGGCCTTCTTTCTGCCAATTTTTCAAAAGCCCTGTGTATATAGCCGATGGTAGGTTCACTGCTAATAATCCGCTCTCCGTCCACCTTCATTACGTTCTGAAAAACGCCATGGGTTGCAGGATGTGTAGGCCCCAGATTGAGGGTAGCTATTTCACCGTCTATGGTTTCGGTGCTGACAAATTTGTCGTAATTGCGTGTATCTAACTGGCTCATCTTCCGAAGAAACTATCGTCTTTATCATCGCGGGTTTCATCCTCAAGTGCATATTGCTTCAGCAGCGGATGATAATCCATTTCGTCCATATTCAGGATTCTTCTCAGGTCAGGGTGCCCTGAGAACTGAACTCCATAAAAATCAAAGGTCTCACGTTCCATCCAATTGGCTGCGTTGTAGAGACCGGTCAGGCTGGCTATTTCAGGTTTTTGTGCGGAAATAAAACACTTAATTCGCATGCGGTAATTTTTGGTCCAGCTGTGCAGGTGATACACCACTGCAAGTTCGCGGCCTTTTTGCTCCGGGTAGTGCACGGCACACAAATCCGTAAGAAATTCCATTTTTAGTGACTCATTGGATTTCAGCCAGCCGATAATATCCAGATTTCTGTCTGCCGGAATTTCAACATTGAGCATGCCAAACTGCATTTCTGAATGAAGAATGGCATCACCGAAAGTATCTGTCAAGGCCTTCAGCACGTTTTCGTTGTTTAATTCAGCCATACTCATAGGGTTTCGATGTTATAGCTTTCCAGCATTTTTTTGTACTCATCACTATTTCTGCGCCTAAGATTTTCGTTTCGGGCCAGATCCTGAATTTTCATCACGCCTTCAATAATCTGTTCCGGACGGGGTGGACAACCGGGAACGTAAACATCTACCGGAATAATTCTGTCTATCCCTTGCAAAACGCTGTAGGTATCAAAAATGCCACCACTGCTGGCACATGCTCCCACAGCAATCACCCATTTGGGTTCCGCCATCTGATCATAAACCTGCTTGAGTACGGGGCCCATTTTCTTTGCGATGGTACCCATAACCATGAGCAAATCGGCCTGTCGGGGCGAAAAACTGAGACGCTCTGAACCAAAACGGGCCAAATCATAATTCGCTCCCATGGTTGCCATAAATTCAATTCCGCAACAGGAAGTTGCAAACGGAAGCGGCCACAATGAATTGGCGCGTGCCATTCCTATTACTTTATCCAGCGAGGTGGCAAAAAAACCTTGTCCCTCAACACCCTCCGGAGCTTCTACCATCTTTACCATTTACCTGTGATTATGTTTAATTATGATTTAACGTTCCCACTCAAAAGCACCTTTTTTCCAGACATAAATGAATCCGGCCAGAAACAAGGCTACAAATGAAACTACCGCAATAAATCCTTCTGCGCCCATTTCTTTGAAATTGACGGCATAGGGATAAAAGAAAATCACCTCTACATCAAATAAAACAAACAATATGGCGGTTAGGAAATATTTGACAGACACCGGAAACCGGGCATTACCCTGTGTTTCGATGCCACATTCAAAGGTTTCATCTTTTTGGGTAGTCTTTCTCTTTGGACCCAACAAATGAGACAAACCCAGTGCCAGTGCGACAAAACCGATGGCTACTCCTGTTTGAATCACGATGGGCAGATAACTCGATGGGCTGCTCATACTTTTTTAGCGATTACAAAAGTAATGAAATAACGCTGCGATTTGTTTGCCAAACAATCCACATTTTTCACGGATTACTCACAATCATCCATTTAACAGAAATATGATGGATTACTCATTTTAAATTTACTAAAAAAAATGTTAATTTGCAACTAAAATCTATAAAATGAGAAAAAATTACTTTATCGTTTCAGGTCTCGTTATGGCCAGTGCCGTAATATTAATGGGGAGTTCAAGCGGCAGAACCGATGACCGCACAGGGGCACCGTCATCTGACGGCAATTGCGGATCCTGTCACAGTGGCGGTATTCAAGGCACATCCATCAATATTGGTGTAACCGAAAAAGGCATGATGACTCCGGTAACTTCCTACAAAGCCGGTAAAACTTACACCATCGTTGTTGGAGTTCTTGGCGCATCTACAGTTAAAGGATTCCAAAGCACCGTTTTGGATGCCACCAATAAAAAAACAGGCACTACTGCCAACGCTACCTCGGCTTCGAGAATTATCAGCGCAAACAGCCGCGATATTGTGGTGCAAAATTCACCCAGTGCTGTGGGCGCATGGTCCTATGAATGGACGGCACCCGCAAACCCCACCAGTGATGTGACCATTTACGCAGCAGGAATTGCAGCTAACGGCACAGGCGCAGCCACCGGCGACCAGGCAGCCACTGCCAAAAAAGTTCTTACATTGGATGCCAGCAGCAACACCAATCAAATTGCGACTGTAAAATTATCGGCATTCCCCAACCCATGCATGGATAATTTATCATTGAACAAAGCCGTTGATCAGCTCACCGTAACCGGAATCAATGGGGCTGCATATCCGGTGGAAATCTCGGGCTTAAACATCAATACCCGTAATTTGCCTCAGGGTTTTTATTACCTGAAATGGAGCAAATCCAATGAAAATGGGATCATCAAATTCCAGAAATTGTAAATCTTATAATTCTGATTAAAAAAGGCAGCCCAATGGCTGTCTTTTTTATTTAATGCCCCTTTCATTCATGGCCTTATGAAAGGCAGCTGCATTTCTATTGTGATCCGCAAGAGAAATTGCAAAATCGTGGTAGCCGCTGAAATCGGCTCTGGCACAGAAATACAGATAATTATGCTGCTTATAATTCAATACTGCCTCTATGCTTTGCAGATTAGGAATACAAATAGGTCCCGGAGGAAGCCCTTTGTGAAGGTATGTGTTGTAAGGACTTTGGATAGCAAGATCTGCTGCCCAAACCCTTCCTGCCCTGCCCCGGGCATACACTACAGTTGGGTCGGCCTGCAAAGGCATTCCGATTCGCAAACGATTCAAATAAACCCCGGCAATCTGTTCATACTCATCGGTTTTATTACTTTCTTTGGTCACAATACTCGCAAGGGTTAACACCTCATGACAGGTAAGCCGCTGAACAATTGAACGCTGTTTTCGCCCGGAATTCCAAAACAAGGCATATTCTTTATGCATCCGATCCATCAATTGATTCAATTCTGTAGATGCATACAGGTTATAGGTATTGGGAATAAACAAGGTTGCCCAGGTTGTATCAGTCACATCAAATTTCCCAAGTTTTGAGCGGTCTTTGAGCATCAACAAAAAACTGTCTTTATCCACTTCCAGCTTTGAAGAAAACAACATAGCCAGCTGAGTTGCATCCATACTGCCCCTAATGGCAATATTGACGGTTTGATTTCGATTTGCCTTGAGCTGGTTAACGATTGAATACAGATTGCTACGCGGCAAAACTTGTATAACCCCGGGTCTGGGTATTTTGTAACCGGCGTTTTCCGACACAAACCTGAAAACCGACGGATGTTTTAAACCGGCCTTGCTGACTAAACTATCCGATAATTGCTGTAAGGTCCATCCTTTTCTTATTCTGATTCTAACCTTTTTATCGCTGGTAACTGCGTCACCAAAAATCAAGTACGTGCCATATAGGAAGCACAACAGCACCAACGACACAAGCACTAGGAACCAGGGTTTTTGAATACGTTTTTTCAACACGGCAAAAATCATGAAAAATGATTGAATACAATGCCTGAATAAATATTGATTGCTTTAAAATTAACTTTGTCGTGTGAAAATAGCATTAATCGGGTATGGAAAAATGGGTAAAGCCATTGAAAAAATCGCCCATGAAAGAAATCACATAATCGTTGGAAAATACGGCAGTGAAAACAGACCGGATGCAGAAGAACTGAAGAAAGCCGATGTTGCCATCGAATTCTCCCGCCCTGAACTGGCTAAAGGACATATTGCGCTATGCCGTGAGGCCGGAATCCCGGTGGTGGTGGGCACAACGGGTTGGTACGAACATTTTGAGGATGTGAAATTATTATTTCAGAATGAAGGCGCTCTGTTTACGGCAACCAATTTCAGCGTTGGGGTCAATATCGCTTTCCTTATTAACAGTATCCTGGCCCGAATCATGAATAAAAACCGGGAATATGCCGCAGGTATTACCGAAATTCACCACACTCAAAAACTGGATGCACCCAGTGGCACCGCCATTTCTATGGCAGAAGGGATAATCAAAGAACACCTTTTGTTTGAAGACTGGGAACTTTCCAACGATGAAAAACAATCATTTGGCGGAAAAATCCCCATTCTCGCTTTGCGGGAGGATCAGGTACCGGGAACCCACACTATCCAATGGAACAGCGCTGTTGACAGCATTTCAATTACCCACGCAGCCCACAACAGACAAGGTTTTGCCATGGGCGCAACCCTGGCCGCTGAATGGATTATTGGAAAGCAGGGTGTGTATTCCATGAAGGATATGCTTAATTTTGAGTCGATTTAATCTGAAATAAAACATTCATGGAATCTTATTCACTGGGCTTATTTATGATCATGTGGGCACTCGCGTTTGTGCTCACCCGTATCGGATTGTTTGTGATGTTCAAAAAAGCCGGACAGCCGGCATGGACAGCATTTTTGCCTATCGTCAGCTGGTGGTTTTGGATAAAAATGGTAGGCAGGCCCTGGTGGTATATGGTGGGTATGGTAATACCATGCATCAATATCCTTTTCAGTTTTAACATTACCCTGGATTTGCTGAGAAGTTTCGGGCAGTTCAAATTCTGGCAACATTTTACAGGCATACTGTTTACTTTCGTTTATTTGCCTGTACTTGCCATGCGCAAGGACCTTAAATTCATAGGCCCAGGCGGGGCTGCAGAATGGAGAAAAACCAACATCCCCAAACACTCCGGAACGCGGGAATGGGCCGATGCCTTATTATTTGCCGCTTATGTAGCCGGGGGAATGAGGGCATTGTTTTTTGACTTTTTCGTCATTCCAACTCCCAGTATGGAGGGTAATCTTAAGGTAGGAGATTTTCTGGTTGTAAGCCGCGTAAAAGTGGGCATGCGTATCCCCATGACACCCATTACCGTACCCGTTATCGCCCACAAAGAACTGATGGGATTTACTGCGTTTTCCGATGCGGTAGAATTGCCCTACATGCGCCTTCCGGGCTGGTATACCATCAAAAATAACGATGTGGTGGTGTTTAACTGGCCGGCCGATGGAGAAGAGTTTCCGGTTGATAAAAAAGATAATTATGTAAAAAGATGCCTGGGGATTCCCGGTGATTCACTGAAAATAGTGAATGGTGCAGTGATGGTGAGAAAAACCGGGGCCCCTTGGAGCACACTGGCAACGGTTGGTAAACAACAAAAAAGATACCTCCTGCTCATGAATGAGCCCATCAGCAGCGATTTTCTCGTGAGAAATGACCTGGGAGATTTTACCATTCCCATCAAAGCAACTGAATATATTCAGGCGGCTGAAAAACGGGGCAAAAAACTTATTCCCTACACTATTTTTACCTGGAAAGAAAATGCTGAGAGGATAAAAAAAGATCCGGCTGTGGGCAGTATTTTCGAGGATATTGCAGACGATGGCATGTCAGTGAGTTTATTCCCCGACACCACCAACAACCTATATTTCAGGCACAAATGGTCACTGAACGACTATGGCCCTGTTTACCTGCCCAAAAGAGGCGAAACCATTACGCTCACCAAGAACAACTGGGACTGGTATCGGCTGGCCGTAAACCGATACGAGAAGGCCGGTATTACCTGGGATGGAAATGGATTTGTGCAAGGCGATGAAAAAGTAACCACCTACACTTTTAAATATGGTTACTACTGGATGATGGGTGATAACAGGTACAACAGCTCTGACAGTCGCTACTGGGGCTATGTCCCCGAGGACCACGTAGTTGGAAAACCATTATTCACCTTCTTTAGTCTTAAAAAAGTCATCAAAATTGATGAAAACGGCTTACCGTTCATCCATGACAATAACATGGAATACGAAACCAAAGGCGTAAGGTGGGACAAAATCCTCCGAAGCATTGAATAGACTGCCGCATGCAGGGCGCCCGGAATACACCCCTTTCCCGCAAGCATAGCGTAGCCGGTTTGCTGGTGATTACAGGCATCTGGTATTTTCTCTACATCCATTCATTATCAGCACCCATCATACAGCAGTGGGATGAAGCCAGAAATGCAGTCAACACCCAGGAAATGCTGCAAAATGGAAAATGGCTGGTACGATACTTTCAGGGAAATCCTGAAACCTGGGAATTAAAGCCGCCCTTGCTCATTTGGGCTCAATGCCTGTCAACGAAAATATGGGGGGTTACAGAAATGGGCATACGTTTCCCTTCTGCACTGGCAGCCCTGGGCATCGCATTTGCAGCGTTCTGGTTTCTGCTCCGCGAAGGGGTGAGCGCGGCTGTTGCATTATTTTGTGCTGTAACCTCCATCACAATACCAGCCACACTGCATCCACACGGTTTCTTATTCGGCGACCATGATGCCATGCTGTGCTTTTTTCAGACTGTGATTTTGGTAGCCGGATACCTGTTTTTAACTTCAGGCAAGGTTCACTGGGCCTGGATTTCCGCCATGGGACTGCTGCTGGGATGGCTCACCAAAAGCATCGCTGTTGGCTTTATTTTACCCGGAATAATGACTTTGGGCATTCTTGATGCAGAATTCCGCAAAAATCTTTTCACATTTAAAATGCTGATTCCGTTTGCGTTATCAGGATTGTGTATTGTAAGCTACTATGCGGTTAGGGAGCAACTGCAACCCGGCTATATTCAATTGGTCAATATGGAAGAATGGATGGGGCGTTTTACTTCGGCAAATAATGCAAATACGGATGTATTGTACTACATCAAAGGTTTTAAAGGCCGGTTGCAAGTATACGGGTACCTAGGGCTATTATCATTGATCTGGGCCGGTTATCAATGGCGGCATAAATCATTTTCCAGATTGGGTCTTGCCACAATTTGTTTCACGTTGCCCATTATTAGCCTAAGCCACAGTAAAAACTTTTGGTACGATTTGCCCCTTATCTTTCCGTTGGTAATTTGCATGGCCCATTTTCTTGATGTCTGGTTTAGAAAGATCCGTTCCGGGTCCCCAAAATTAGCGTTCAGCATTGTCATCATCGGGCTTGTTTTCCATGTGAAATCCGCCTACAGTATTGTTTTATCTCACAATCATCAAAAAAATCCCAACAAAAAAGAAGTGTTGGTGGCCTATTTAAAAAACAATACATTTTCCAACAAAAAAAAATACGGCGTGTATTGCAATGCATTCAATACGGATGTATCATTTTACCTGAACAATCTGAACCGAAATGGATATTCATTCAGGATAATTGAACCTACAGATGGCCTCATCAACGTCAATCAGATATACATGGCACGGGAAGATTTTCCCTCATGGAAAGCGTTACGGAAAGCTCCGGTAACGGCCAAAATCGCTATAATCGGAAAGTAAGGGAGCTGGTTTTAAAGGTACATCCCTGCCATCAAATCAATGTCATGGCAGCGAATGCCGAATTTATCAGCAAGATCCCGGTTGGTCAGACTCCCCTTGAACAAATAGGTTCCTTTTCGGATGCCCGGCTTCAGTCTCAGGTAATCAGCAAAGCCGCCCAGGGAGGCCATTTCATCGAGCAATGGGGTGAAAACGTTGCTGAGGGCATAACTGGCGGTGCGGCTGACACGACTGGCAATGTTGGGGACGCAATAATGAATCACATCGTGCTTTTTGAAAACCGGTTTCTCATGATTGGTAATATCGCTGGATTCAAAATTGCCGCCTCTGTCAATGGCCACATCGATAATCACACTGTTGGCCCGCATGCGGGTAACCATTTCTTCCGTCACCACCACAGGGCTCCTCGCCCCTTTTCCTGAAAGTGCACCAATTACCACGTCGGCACTTTCGAGGGCACTTTGCAGCACCCGCGGTTGTATGGTACTGGTATACAAATGAAATCCAAAGCTCTTTTGAATACGGCGCAGACGATACATTTTGTTATCAAACACTTTCACGTTGGCTCCAAGGCCCAGCGCTGCTTTGGTTGCAAATTCTCCTACAGCACCCGCTCCGATAACCACCACCTGCGTGGGTGGCACACCGGCAAATCCCCCCAAAAGTTCACCCTTCCCAATGTGGGTATTATTCAGGTATTCTGCCGCAATCAAAATACTGGCGGTGCCTGCAATCTCACTCATGGCGCGAATGATGGGCAATGCACCGGAATCATCCTCCAGAAATTCATAAGCCATAGCGTAAATGCGTTTATCCATCATTTTTCTCAGCAAGGCCTCATCCAGTTGATTGATTTGTAGTGCTGAAATCAGCAGTTGACCGGGCCTCATCCACTCTACTTCTCTGGAGGTGGGCGGATCTACCTTTAATATGATATCTGACTCGTATACATCCCTGGCATTGTATGCTATTTCAGCGCCGCACTCACTGTACTGCGAATCTGAAAAATTCGCGTTGCGGCCTGCTCCGGTCTCCATTCGGATTTTATGCCCGTTTGAAACAAAATACTGAACAGCAGACGGGGTTAAAGGAACCCTGTTCTCCTGAAAGGTAATTTCTTTGGGAATACCTATGGAAAGGGATGGAAAACGTGGATCTTTCCTAACCGGAAGTGCCAGTGTTTCTGCCTCTGACGACACCTTTACGGATCCTGAACTGATTTTTTTCGCCATGAATTGTTAACCTGTCCTATTTAATGCACAAGGCGCATTTTATGTAACCGTACAGCCGCCTTGAGCATGGGACTAACTATACAAAGATAACAATATTTTTCTTTTTCTAAACGTTATTCATGGTACGCTTTTTGCTTAATTTATGATTTGATTTATAAATTCGCTCTGCGGAACATCACAATGCGATTAACTGTACATATCCTCATCTGCTTTCTCTCAGGAATTCTAAGTCCTTTTGCCACCATGGCACAGGCACCCATTGGACCCACAATGGAAACCAATATAGATAAGATTGATAGTCTTACCCAGCTGCTATACGAAAACATTCCTTCCCACCTTCCACTGAGCGATTCATTCAATCACAACCAGCTTAATCAGGACGTTTTCAAATCGCAGATGAATCAACTGGGCAGCAGTATTGCATTTCCCTACAATCAACATGTGGCACTCCACATACGCTATCTGATGGCACAAAACGGTGGTTTTTATGAAATGTTGCATAAACGCATGCAGCTCTATTTCCCAATTTATGAAAAGGTCCTGGACAAATACAATTTGCCTCAGGAATTAAAATATGTAAGCATCATAGAAAGCCACCTAAATCCCAATGCCGTTAGCTGGTGCGGGGCTACAGGACTATGGCAGTTTATGCCCTACACAGGCCGCAGTATGGGTATGCGCATTGATTACAATATCGACGAACGCAAAGGCATCGTTCAAAGCACAGAAAAAGCGTGTGAATATTTTAGAAACAGCTACAATCAGTTTGGCGACTGGCTGATGGCTATCGCTTCTTACAACTGCGGTGCGGGCAATGTTCAAAAAGCTATTAACCGATCCGGCGGTAAAAAAGATTTCTGGTCCATCATGCCGTTTCTGCCACGTGAAACCCAACAATACGTGCCCAAGTTCATTGCTGCGGCTTATGTGTTGAGCTTTACCCGTTACTCAACTTTCAACCACAACGAACGTTCAGCGGTATTGGTAAAAACGCCGGTAGACAGCGCCATTAGCATGGGAATCATAGCTCGATACCTGAACATCACCGAGGATGAAATTGTGGGATACAATAGGGAATTTATTAAGAAAAGTACCCTTGGTTCCCAGACCCATCACTTGCTGCTTCCTTACGATGTTAGCATGCAGTTTATGGCAGAAAAAGACAGCATTTACGCTTTTGCTCGCAGGGAAAAAGCCATTGAAGAAGCCAACAAACCGGCCTATGTTCAAAAATGGCTTCCCTCCTACCATAAAGTACAAAGAGGGCAGACGCTGTATAGTATTGCCAGAAAGCATGGTGTGACCGTGCAACAAATCAAAGCATGGAATAGCCTTAGGGGCAATTACGCTCCCCTGGGTAGAACCCTGATTATCTACAAAATGCAATGGGTGAACAACCATCAGGGTTGATTTTCCCTTTTATCTCTTCCATGTGACAATTTATTTGAGGCAATTGGTGAAATTTGCCCCAATGAAATTCCACATCGCCATTCTTTTTGTTTTAATCACAGGCATTTCAGCGTGTACAAGAAAAGAATCTACCGAGCTACCCCGGACCGAAGGCTCACCGGCTGAAGTTTTGGTAGTATCTCACGAAAATCATCAGGAGACGGTAAAAGCAACGTTTGAGAGCGCTTACAATCGATTTTCACCCATTCTTTTAAACGCCGAAAAAGCTGAAAAACAGGAGTTTGAGCCCTCATTGCAGTTTTGGTTTGGCCGCCCCGAAAGTATCGAGGGAATAGAAAAACATGCACCCATGATTCTGGTTATGGAAGTAGATGGAAAAACAGCCGGAAAATACAGCAGCGATCTCGAAAAAAAGGATATCGTCAAAACCATTGATGGTCGAGGATTTCAGCTTAATGTTTATAAAAATATATGGGCTCAAAACCAGACAGTTATTCGCTGTGAAGCAGAATCACTGGCCGGAGATAATGCATTGCTGACTGCAGCCCTTGAAAAAGAATTTCTTGAAAACGAGCTGCAACAAGGTTTACCGGGAAACCTTATGCCTAATGAGTACAGCGACAGTATTGGTCGCATGATTCAGGGCAAATATGGATTTTCATTTGCTTTTCCACCCCAGTTTAAACTCGAATTCAACAATGCGGAGGTGGTGTGGCTGTGGCAGGAAACACCCCGTTTTTACCGGCATGTGTTTATCAATATCTTCAGCGATTCCGTGCCAATAGATAACGCAGAAAAAGCCAAAGCCAACCGCAATTATTTTACCGGTAAGTACGTTAAAAATACAGAAGGAACAAGGGTTCAGGTGAGTGAAAGCAAATTGTTTCCGCTTACCTGGGAACATCATGTAAAAGTTGGGAAATACAATGCCGATATACTACGCGGCTGGTATACCGAAGAGGGCACCTTCCGAAGAGGTCCCTTTGTGCGATATTTCTTTCACGATGCTGCCAACAAACGCATTATTGCTTTTGATGGATTTATGCACGCACCGGACATGCCCAAACTTTCATTCTACAGAACCTTTGATTTAATGGCTGCAAGCATCGTCTTCCACTGAGCATGAAATCCATTGTAATTTTTGCCTCCGGTAGCGGAACCAACGCTGAGAATATCATCCGCCACTTTGCGGAATGTCCCAAGGCCCGCGTTACAGCCGTATTTTGCAATAAACCCGAAGCCAGGGTAATTGCCAGGGCGAAGCAATGGGGAGTTCCTGTGGTTTTATTCCACAAAGAACATTGCCTGCATCAAGGTTTTCTGGACGAACAACTGGAGCACTACAGGCCGGATATCATCGTACTGGCCGGATTTTTATGGCTCTTCCCGGACAGATTGGTAAAAAAATACGAAAACAGGATTTTAAACATACACCCTGCGCTATTGCCTGCCTATGGTGGCAAAGGAATGTATGGCGAACATGTGCACAGGGCTGTTTTGCAAAATGGAGACAACATACACGGTGTTACCGTTCACAAGGTGAATGAAAAATACGACGAAGGTGAAATTGTACTGCAGGAGTCGTTTTCCGTTGCGTCTGATGAAACACTGGCTACCCTTACCGAAAAAATACATCAGCTCGAGTTTTTTATATTTCCCCGGGCCATTTCAAAGATATTAGACATCTGACACGTTATCATTTAAAATAACAGACAAGGTTATGAAATCTCATATAGCTTTTTTGCTTACCCTGTTTACCATTACCACGGTTTTCTTAAACTGTTCCAACCCTTCAGCCAATGACAGCGCAACACGAGAATCCGGAAAAACCGATGATCCAAAAATTGTAGATATTAAAAATTACATTCGCGAACAGGGCATAAAGCCGCAATCCCTCACAGTACTGATTGACAAATCAGAGAAAACACTGAGTCTGATGCACAATAACCGCCGTTTGAAGACTTATCCTGTTGCATTGGGTTCGCGCAGTATGGCAGACAAACTTAGGGAGGGTGACAACCTCACTCCTGAAGGCGATTTTTTTGTTCAGTCAAAATATCCGCACAAAAGCTGGAAGTACTTTATGTGGCTAAACTACCCAACGAAAGATTCAAAGCAAAAGCACAGGCAGGCCAAAAAGCAAGGTCTCATTCCGAAAAATGCATCCATTGGTGGAGAAATTGGCATACATGGGGTGTCGGAAGGCAGGGATTTTCTGGTTAACAGGGGTATTCCCTGGACCAGGGGATGCATATCACTCAGAAACATCGATGTAGAAGAATTGTATGGCATCATCGGCTGCAACACTACCTTAATCCGCATTCGCAAATAGTTTCGGTGCATAAACGGTGTATTGACAATTCATCGGCGAACCCTTAATTTGCAGTATGCACATCGAAACCAAGGTACTTCACGCCGGTATTGAACCTGACCCCACAACAGGCGCCATCATGACACCCATTTTTCAGACCAGCACCTATGTTCAGGCCGCACCCGGAGAACACAAAGGGTATGAATATGCGAGAACCCAGAATCCTACCAGGGATGTATTGCAAAAAAATCTGGCGGCCCTGGAAGGCATGAATTACGGATTGTGTTTTAGCACCGGTATGGGCGCTGTGGATGCCTGCGTAAAATTGTTAAAACCCGGCGATGAAGTAATCAGCACCAACGATTTGTACGGAGGTACTTATCGACTGTTTACCAAGATTTTTGAGCCCTATGGAATTCGTTTTCAATTCGTAGATATGACTGATGCTGAAAACGTACGAAAAGCCATCACACCCAATACTAAAATGATATGGGCAGAAACCCCAACCAACCCTTTGCTTCGTATCATAGACATAGAAGCAGTTTGCCAGATTGGCCAAGCTGCCGGTGCGATTGTGGTAGTAGACAATACCTTTGCCAGCCCTTACCTGCAAAATCCGGCACAATATGGAGCAGATATTGTGATGCACAGTGCCACAAAATATATAAACGGGCACAGTGATGTGGTGCTCGGAGCGCTTTGTGTAAATGATCTTGCTCTCAGAGACCGTCTGGCTTTCATTCAGAACAGCTGTGGCGCCACACCCGGCCCACAGGATTGCTTTCTGGTACTTCGCGGAATAAAAACCCTGCACGTGCGCTTGCAAAGACACTGTGAAAATGGAGCTGCCATCGCTCATTGGCTGAAGGCACATCCAAAAGTTGGAACCGTATATTGGCCGGGATTTGAAGAGCATCCGGGACATTCAGTGGCTAAAAAACAGATGCGGGGTTTTGGCGGAATGATCTCATTTACCTTACAGGACGATTCCGTAGAATCGGCCATAAAATTCCTAAAAAACACCCACCTATTCTCGCTCGCTGAAAGTCTGGGCGGGGTAGAAAGTCTGGTGGGGCACCCGGCAACCATGACCCATGCCAGCATTCCTAAGGAACAGCGGGAAGCATCGGGATTAAAAGATTCGCTAATCCGCCTGAGTGTAGGCATTGAACATCTCGATGATTTGATTCAGGATCTGGATGATGCCCTAAAAGCCGTTTAACCTTACAAATAAAGGGTATAAGCGCTAATTATCAAGAAAAACCCAACCCTAATTATGTAAATTCTGTCAGTTCATTGACGTTTTTTATATAAATTCTGTCAGTCTATTGACGTTTTTTACATTATTTCAGTCATTTCATTGACTGTTTTAATGTTTTTTAGTAACTTTGAAGTGTGTTTGATCGAAAATTGCTAAAAATCATGGAAGACAACCTCAGCAAACAAAAGGTTTCACTGTTGCTGGGAGCACGCCGCGTAGGCAAGACCGAACTGCTTCAAACCCTATATGGCAAAAAGCAAAAAACAACGCTTTGGCTAAACGGTGAGGACAACGATACCCACATACTGCTGGAAAACCGCACCATAGCCAACTACCGAAAAATGCTGGAGGGATACCGCCTGTTGATAATAGACGAGGCACAGTTCATTCCCGATGTTGCACGCAAGGTGAAGCTGATGATTGACAACATAAAACCGCTGCATGTTATCCTTACCGGCTCATCTGCATTCGATATTGAGAAAATGGGAAATCCCCTGGTAGGCAGAACGCTCAATTTCCATTTATTTCCGCTTGCTCAAATGGAATGGAAGCAAAAGGAAAGCTTGCTACAAACCCGGCAAAACCTGGAAGACAGACTCATCCTGGGCAGCTACCCGGAAATAAGTCAGTTGAAAACCTATAAAGAAAAAACCGATTATCTGAGAGAACTCGTAAACACATACTTACTCAAAGATATTTTGATGTTTGAGCAAATCAACAACTCACAAAAGCTCAAAGATTTACTGGTATTACTGGCCCATCAGGTGGGAAATGAAGTGTCCATGCAGGAGCTTGGGCAGCAACTGGGCATGAGTAAAAACACCGTTGAGCGCTACCTGGATTTGCTGAGCAAAGTATTTGTTATTTACAGCCGCGGCGGTTACAGCGGTAACCTGAGAAAGGAAGTTGCCAAAGGACGCAAATGGTACTTTGCCGACAATGGTATCCGAAACGCCCTCATCGGCGATTTCAGGCCACTAGCCGTACGCAGGGATGTGGGAGCGCTTTGGGAACAATATATTCTGTCTGAAAGAAACAAGTACCATGCCTACCATAGCCACGATACAGAAAGTTATTTCTGGCGAACCTACGACCAGCAGGAAATCGACCTTATCGAAGTTGAAAACAAGCAATTGACTGCTTTTGAGTGCAAATGGACGGATGACAAATGCCGGATACCCGTTGCCTTTGCCAAAGGATACCCCGAGGTGCCGTTTCATCTGATTAACCAGCGGAACTATCTGGATTGGATTGGAGCATAAAACCATGAATAAAAAAACGCTGCAAACCTTGCTGGATGAAAACCTTCAACAGTTTAACGATGCATCGTTTATTGCCCCAGACCCTATCTCTGTACCCCACAGATTCAGCAAAAAACAGGATATTGAAATTGCTGGATTATTCGCCGCCCTATTGGCCTGGGGCAACCGCACTTCCATCATTAACAGCGCAAACAGACTGACGGCGCTGATGGATGAAAGCCCCCATGATTTTATTGTAAACCACCGGGAAAAAGACAGAAAACGTTTCGAAAAATGGGTACACCGTACATTTCAATACTGCGACTTACTGTATTTCCTAGAGTTTCTTCAGCATCATTACACCCTTCACAACAGCCTAGAAATTGCCTTTTCGTCAGGCATGAAAATCAATGACCCTCATGTAGAAAACGCATTGATTTACTTTCACCGGTATTTTTTCTCCCTGCCCCATCTTAACAGAACCGAAAAACACCTGCAGACACCCCTAAGAAAAAGCGCGTGCAAAAGAATCAACCTATTCCTCCGCTGGATGGTACGTTCAGATGCAAAAGGGGTTGATTTCGGCTTGTGGAAAGACATCGCACCATCACAGCTTATTTGTCCGCTGGATGTGCACGTGCACCGAACTGCCACACAACTCAAACTCATAACACGCAAACAGGCAGATTGGTACACTGCATTAGAACTCACTGTCAATCTTAAAAAATTTGACGCCGAAGATCCGGTTAAGTATGATTTTGCATTATTTGGAATAGGAATGGAACTAGGTGGTAAAAAGTTGATAAAATGACAAAATGTCACATTACCGGTACGCCTATCTTTGGTACGACATTTGAAAAACAATCTTTACTAATTTTATAAAACATGGCTGAAACTTTCACAAGCGGCAACTGGAATGAAAAGGTGCTGCAATCAGACAAACCTGTACTGGTAGATTTTTGGGCAGAATGGTGCGGCCCTTGCCGTATGATCGGACCTATCGTTGAAGAAATCGCTAAAGAATACGACGGTAAAGCCGTGGTAGGCAAACTCAACGTTGACGAAAATGGCGATATCGCCGGCAATTATGGCATACGCAGTATCCCTACCCTGCTCGTTTTCAAAGGCGGACAAATCGTTGATAAGATCGTAGGTGCAGTACCCAAGCCCTCCATCACCCAAAAAATTGACGCAGTACTGTAAACAAAATCTTTATTCAACAAAAGAGGTCGGAATAACCGACCTCTTTTTGTATATTTGATATACGATGTTACTGGAAGAGGTTCAGCAGTATGGAAATCTTGAACTGCTTGCAAAACAAGTGGTAGAAGGTTTTATTACAGGCATACACAGAAGTCCCTTCCATGGATTTTCGGTTGAGTTTGCCGAGCATAGACCTTACAATCCCGGAGAAAGCACCAAAAACATTGACTGGAAACTATATGCCAGAACAGATCGTATTTATACCAAACGGTTTGAGGAAGAGACCAATCTTCGCTGCCGCATCGTACTGGATGTTTCGGGCAGCATGTATTTCCCGGAAGCGAGTATGGCAAAACTTAAATTCTCTGTATTGGCTGCTGCTTCAGTATGCCGATTGCTCTACAAACAAAGGGATGCTTTTGGATTGACCACTTTTGGTGAAAACATCATTCAGCAAACATCTGCCCGCAGCAGCAGGGCGCATCTGCAGGAAATCCTACATGAACTTCAGGGGTACTGGGATGTAAAAAAAGAACCCCAGACATCCATAAATACCCATATTGGTTATTGTCTTGAGCAAATTGCTTTAACCCAGCACCGCCGGAGTCTCGTGGTTATTTTCAGCGACATGTTTGAAAACCTGGCAGATGATGAAAACATCTGGAAGGCCATTCAGCAAATAAAATTCGCCAAAAATGAAATCATCCTGTTTCATGTTCAACATGCTCCCCAGGAGGTTCAATTTTCTTTTGACAATAAACCCACACGTTTTATTGACACAGAAACGGGTGAGAATATTCTGCTAAATCCGGCAGCAATAAAAGACGCCTATCTGTCGCAAATTTCCGACATGGATAAACTGATAAAAGACCGATGTCTTCAGTATAACATAGACTTCTACCCCATTGATGTTTCAGGGGATTTTAACCAGGTGCTGCTCCCTTTCTATTTGAAAAGAATGAAACTTGCCTAGCGGGTAAAATGCAGACGCATAGGGTTATAGTTATCAGTAAGACCATGATCCCAGCCCAGCGCACCATTCACCCATACCTTTTCTATAGAATGATTAAACAACATCCCGTTTAGCGGACTCCAACCGCATTTATACAGGATATTTTCCGGCGTTACCTTGTAGTGAACATGGGGCCTGACAAGAATTAAATCGGCATAATAACCTTCTCTGATATAGCCGCGACGGTCAATCTGAAAACAAACAGCCGGTTTGTGACACATTTTATCTATCACTTTTTCGTAACTGATTTTGCCTTGCAATGCATATTCAAGCATGAGCTGCAAGCTATGCTGAACCAGAGGAAGACCCGAAGGGCTCTGTGTATAGGGCATTTGCTTTTCCTGTAAGGTATGAGGTGCGTGGTCGGTGGCAATGATATCCAAGCGGTCGTCTAACAGGGCATTCCATAGCGCTTCTTTGTGCCGTGGTTCTTTGATGGCCGGATTGCACTTGATGAAATTGCCCAGCGTCGCGTAATCATCAGCGGTAAAATGCAAATGGTGGACACAAACTTCAGAAGTGATGCGTTTCTGTTCCAGCGGGATATCATTTCGAAACAAATCCAGCTCCTCTGTAGTGGTGATATGCAGTATATGCAAACGGGTATTGTGATTGATTGCGAGTTCCCTTGCAAATGAGGAGCTGAGCAGACATGCCTCTTCATCGCGAATCCTGGCATGTTCGGCAGGGGGAATATCTTCACCATATTGTTGAATCCACTGTGCCAGGCGTTCCTTTACGCGATTTTCATTTTCACAGTGGGTGGCTATTAAAACCGGAATCTCAGCAAAAATGCGGTTAAGCACCTCAGCATCATCTACCAGCATGTCGCCGGTACTGCTGCCCATAAAGATTTTAACCCCACAGGTTGTTTTGGGATTCACCTTTTTCAGTTCCTCCAGATTGTCATTGGTGGTGCCCATAAAAAAGGAATAATTAACCGCGCTGCGGGCAGCCCCTATGCCCATCTTTTCCTCAAGTTTTTCAATAGTGGTGGTCTTAGGAATCACATTGGGCATTTCCATGTAAGATGTAACACCTCCGGCCAGAGCAGCACGGCTTTCGGTATATATTTCTGCTTTATGGGTTAAGCCCGGCTCGCGAAAATGCACTTGATCATCAATAACGCCCGGGGTTAGAAAACAACCCTCCGCATCAACCTCCTCAGCCACAATGTCCTGAATTCCATTGCGCTCAATTCTGGCAATAAACGGTCCTTCCAGCAGAACATCTGCCCTGTAAATTACGCCCTCATTAATAAGGCTTGCATTGCGAATTATGGTTTTTTTCATCCGAATTTTCCATACAAAAATAAGGACTGACCAAGGCACCTTCCATGATTTGTTTCTATAGGTATGACAACCTCAGGATTTACGCATGATAATTGTCATTTTTTTCACCTGTATAAAGCCAATAGCTTCGTACCATTAAACTCTACCACCATGATTGACATACCTGAAAACCATCTTGCCCACACCGTGATAGGTCTGGCAATTGAAATCCACAAAGCCCTTGGGCCCGGTCTGAAAGAGAGTGTATACCGTGAATGCCTCTTGTATGAACTTGGGCAAAACGGTATCTCAACAACCTCTATGAAACCCCTGTCTGTTACCTACAAAAACCTGCACATAGATGATGGATACAGCATAGACCTGGTGCTGGATGATAAACTGGCGATAGAGCTTGAAACCTGCGAACAGGTTACCGATCAGCATGTTCATAAAATGCTGCGAAATATGAAGCTGGGTAATTATCGCCTGGGGCTGATCATTAATTTCAATTCACCATTATTAAAGAATGGTATTCGACGGGTTGCCAACCACAGATTGCTGCCTGAAGAAAGTCGATTCCTGCCAGAATATGCAAGATATTAAGCGATTCGGGTAATTTCGCACCGTGAGCACGGGCGCTTTTAATATCCGGGTCTATGGCATCGCCATACAGGAAAGTAAATTGCTGATTTCTACAGAAATGGGCGGGGATCATGCTTTTACCAAATTCCCCGGTGGCGGACTAGAGCCCGGCGAAGGCCTTGCCGATTGCTTGATTAGGGAATGGAAGGAAGAACTGAATGTGGATATTGGCATCGGGGATTTATTTTTCGTAAATGAATTCTATCAACCCAGTGCCTTCAACCCCTCACAACAGATTATTTCGTTCTATTATATGGTGAATTTACAGACAGAAATCTCTGTATATAAAGCCATTGAGAAAAGATGGAATAAAGATTATCTGGTAGAATTTCGATGGGAAGACATTCATACGCTTCAGACAGATGACTTTACATTCCCCATAGACAAAAGGGTGTTTTCACTAATTGAGGATATTTACCGCAAAATGTGAAAACTGCCGCTAATGGTTCGACGTTCGTTGTCACATCCAATCCATGTTGCCAGGTAAACATAAGCGCCTTCGGGTGCGGGTACCCCATTGATATTGCCATCCCAGTTCACATCCGGCGATTCAAGTTCAATCAGTTTCGAGCCCCAGCGGTTGTAAAGCTTCACATTATATAGCGTACCCACTTTAGGGAATTTATTCATGGGGTAGAAATCGTTGATGCCATTTCCATCCGGCGTAAATGCATTAGGCATAAACAATGTGGAAGGATATAAATCACCTCTTTTATTGATGGTTACGGTATCCGAGCCAAAGCACCCGTTGGCATCTTTCACCTTTACCCAATAGGTTCCGGGATCAATTGCTTTGTAGGTTCGCTCTGATGTTCCATTATGCCATCGATACCACTCCATGCCCGAACCTGCATCCAGCACGGGATGAACCGACAGGCAGACGAGGGTATCATTGCCCAGATTCACGCGAGGGTTTAAAAACAAGTTTACATTAATAGAATCTGATTCAGGACAGCCAAAGCGATTGATAACGGAAATGGTAAGCTTACCCGACTTTTGCAGTCTGAAGGTATTCCCGGTAACCTCATTATTCCACACCACTGACTGAAAATCGCTGCGCGGCGCAGTCAGGAGTGTATCTATTCGCTCGCAAAACCGCATATCAGGCCCCAGTGATAGGGTGGATGGAAAATTATTCAGATTGAATGTATCCCACGTGCTGCAAAGTCCGCGTGTAACGCGCACCACATAGGTGCCGGGCGTTTTTACGGTAATGGACGATCCTGTTTCACCATTGCTCCAGCGAGTAGCGGTGGCGGTGGGGTTCTGATTGTTGAATGTGACCGGATTTCCGGGGCAAACTATGGTATCCCTGATGGATACTACCACAGGTGAAAAGCGATTGATGTAGGCAGTATCAATGGATTTGCACCCATTCACTGTGGTTCCGGCAACAAAATACATTCCGGACTGACTGACAGTAATGTTGGGGGTGGTCGCACCGGTATTCCACAGATAGCTTTTCAGGCCGGAAGTTGCCTTAAGGGTTCGGGAGAATTGCTCATCACTGCAATACAATGTATCACCGGTAATCGCCACTTTGGTGCGGTCAACGGTCAGCACCATGGTATCTCGCCATTTGCAGGTATTTTTGGTAAGCTCCAGCCAATAAAGCCCCGGTTGATTGATTGTAATCGAGGGGGTGGTTTGACCATTACTCCAAAGATAAAAATCGCCGGTAAGATTAGAGGTCAGATTGAGAGTTGCTCCTTCACAGATGGTCGTATCAGACTTTAAATCGGGCTTTTCCGGTTTAAGAACTTCCATTTCTGCTTCAAAAGTATCTGAACAATTATTTTTCCATGCAATGAGTTTAATTTTAAATTTACCTGCATACGGGAACGTGTAGGTTGGCTGGTATAGATTGGATGTATCCGTACTGATTCCGGGCACTCCAAAATCCCAGTGATAGCGTGTTCCGCCCTTGCTCTGGTTTCTGAACTGATATTTATAACCACAAACCACGGTTGGCACAAAGTAAGAAGCCACCACATCAATCACACAGGCCTGCACATTAAACTGATAGTCCCGCATGGTCTCAGAAATGAGCTTTCCTTTGCGGTATTCCTTCACCCGGATTCCCACCACAAACTGACCGGTTTGCGTGGGTACCAAGGTCATTTTACCGGTAATGGGATCAACATTGAGCAAGGGATTGCCGTCAATCGGTGAACTGGTAGAATACCCGGAACCCCAAGTGATTCGGGAAAATGGTGGATTTTCAAGATTACCGTTAAACCGGTTATCGGGCCTGGGCTGTGTTCGTGTTCCCCCTGTGTAAGGCAAAAACAAATCATAGGCAAGACTGTCGCCATCAGGGTCTGTAGCACTGTGATCAAAATTAAGGGGCGTATTGGTACAAAGGAAGTTGGGGGGAAGTTCTTTGAATACTGCGCTGTTATTTTCTTTTTGATTGGGAGTACTACGGGCGTCGGGTATGGCTGTCCAGTAATTGGCACCGGTACCTCCCGGATCAAACAGATTGGAAATGCTGTTATTACGGCAGCATCGCTGAAACGAGATAATGTAACCGTTTGTGCGCGGGGCCAGTGTCAGCGTGGTTTCATACCAGTAATGGTCTACGCAGGCATTGGGAGCAATGGATATGCAGTTGTAGTTGGTTTTTTGGATTCTTTTGGGCCCGGTCCTCGAAATTTCAACCGGATAGCCGCTGATTATTCTCCTTGTATTTCCATCCCATACGCCAAACCAAGCGGTGGCATCACTGGATATGGCACCCGGATCTCCATTGACACAATCAATATACAAATCGAGTCTAACCTTATACCGATTTGAACCCAGATAGGTATACGTCATTTCACCCCCAACGATGTGGGTAGCTGAAGAAACAGAAATCCACAGAAAAAATACTGCCGACAGAAGTTTCCGAAGATATGATTTAAATATATCCAATCGCTATTCTATACAAAAATACAACAAAACCCGGGGCTGCCACCAAATTAACAGGCCAAAATTGAAGGCATGCTGTAAAACATTAAACAATAAACAACCAAAGGTGAATAATCGTTTTTGAATCCTCATCTTTTATTGTTAATTTAAATGCCAACTTTTTGTTAATTTTTTTATCATGAAAAAACACATTGCGCACATGGATTTGGACAGCTTTTTTGTAAGTGTAGAGCGTTTGCGCAACAGCGCCTTGCAGAACATCCCGCTGATTATTGGCGGCACGGGCGACAGAGGTGTGGTAGCCAGCTGCAGTTACGAGGCAAGGGCTTATGGGGTAAGGAGTGCCATGCCGGTAAAAATGGCCCGGCAGCTGTGCCCCGATGCCATGATCATACGAGGCGACCACGAATTATACAGCCGTTATTCACGCATGGTTACCGACATTGTGGCTGAAAATGTTCCGGTATATGAAAAAAGCAGCATTGATGAATTCTATCTGGATCTGAGTGGCATGGACCGTTTTTTTGGCTGCTGGCAAATCGCCAAAGCGTTAAGTGTGAAAATACAATATGAAACCGGTCTGCCAATTTCCTTTGGCCTAAGTGCCAACAAAACCGTGAGCAAAATAGCCACCGGTGAGGCCAAACCTGCTGGGGCCAAAAACATACTGCACGGAAATGAAAAGCCCTTTCTGGCGCCACTAAGCATAAAAAAAATACCCGGGGTGGGACAAGAAACCTACAAAACGCTTAGAGGGCTGGGTATTCAGCGTATTGAAACAGTGCAATCCATGCCGGTGGAGCTCATGGAGAAAACCCTGGGGAAAACCGGCACCGATATCTGGAAAAAAAGCCAGGGTATAGACCATGCCCCCGTAGAACCTTACCGGGAACAAAAAAGCATCAGTGCAGAGCGAACATTTGAACAGGACACCATCAATGTGCAAATGCTAAAGAGTCTTATCGTGAGCATGGCTGAAAACCTGGCCTACCAGCTTCGAAAACAAAATAAAGTAACCGGTTGTGTTACCGTAAAAATACGCTACAGCGATTTTAACACCTACACAAAACAGCTACGCATTCCTTACACCAGCGCAGACCACACCCTGATTGCCTGTAGTTGCGAGTTATTTGAAAAACTATATGAAAAACGCATGCTGGTGAGACTCATTGGGGTGCGGTTCAGCGAACTGGTAACCGGCTCCCTCCAAATCAATCTGTTTGAGCACACCGAAGAAATGATTAACCTGTATCAAGCCATGGACAAAATACGCAATCGATATGGAGAGGATGCAGTAAAAAGAGCGATTGCAAATAGCTACAATCATCCCTCGGACAAGCAACAATAACCGAAATTTGGATAACAGTACCATGAAGCTAAAAAACTCAAAAAACAACGTATTTAGCCACATACTGGATATCGCGAAGATTATAGTAGGCATATTTTCTGCAGCATTCGGATCCAAGGCCTTTTTATTGCCTAACGAATTTATTGATGGAGGCGCTACAGGTATATCCTTGCTCAGTTCTGCCATTAGCGGTGCTCCATTTCACATACTCATCATTGCAATCAACATTCCATTGGTCATCATGGGGCTTAAAACGCTGGGAAAAACCTTTGCGCTAAAAACAACCATAGCCGTTATGGGGCTGGCCGTGATACTGGCTTGGGTGGAGTTCCCCGTTGTTACTCACGATAAATTACTGGTGGCTGCGTTTGGAGGGTTCTTTCTTGGTGCAGGAATAGGCCTTGCAGTAAGGGGAGGATGTGTGATTGACGGCATTGAAATTCTGGCTATTTTTTTGAGTAAAAAAACCAATACAACCATTCGTGATGTAGTCCTTTTCATCAACATAGTCATTTTTGCTTCGGCCGCTTATTTCCTGGGCACAGAAAGAGCAATGTATTCCATGATTACCTACCTGGCGGCCTCAAAAACCCTAAATTTTGTGATTGAGGGAATAGAAGAATATGTAGGGGTGACCATCGTTTCATCCCAAGGCGAAAAAATTCAAACAATGATTAGCAACAAAATGGGCAGGGGCGTAACCATTTACAATGGTAAAAAAGGATATGGAAAACGTGGAGAAACCAATGAAATCGACATCCTATATACCGTTATCACGCGCCTTGAAATCAACAAATTAAAACGAGAACTGGATTTAATAGAGCCCAACGCATTTGTTGTTATGCACAGCGTTAAAGAAACCAAGGGAGGCATCATTAAGCAAAGACCACTGAACCACGACGATTAATATTAAAAATCGCAGTACATTTGTAGAAATGCCATGAGAACAAAGTCTTTATTGTTGTTTTTAAGCATATATGCAATTAATGCCATTGCACAAACCCCTTCCCTCATTATCTGTAAAGGTTCGGGCATTAATTACAAAGAATTCAATACCGGAAACAGCTTGCCATCTGTAAGCTGGAAATGGACCTTTCAGGGCGGCGTACCCGGCAGTTCAGCACTCAGAGAGCCCAACGTAAACTACCCTGATACCGGATTATTCCTTACCTCATGTGAAAGCACCTTCTCTGATTCGAGCAAGAAGACCCAAAACATCTGGGTGCTGGTTATTCAGAGTGTCTTCGAACCCATACCCATGCGCGATACGGTTTTTTGCGGAAGCGGTATTACCCTGAACCTGAATGCTGGCAACAATTTTCGTGGTGCCCAATACCACTGGACCAGCCCTGATGTGAATTTATCCGGCAAAGACACCAACAACCGCACCCTAACCATTACCCAACCCGGCACGTATTCCGTAAAAGTATACTCACAGTGCGGCAGTACGAGTAAAACGATTGCCGTTAGACAAGGCACTCAGCCGCAGGTGGATCTGGGCAATGACCGATTTGTATGCAGAAATGCCAATGTGCTGCTGGATGCAGGTTCCGGCGCGGGGTACACCTATTTGTGGAGCCCCGGAAATGAAACTACATCTTCCATCATTGCCAACCTGGCCGGAGATTATAGCGTAACGGTAACCAGTGTCGACGGCTGCCGCAAAACAGATGCCATTTCACTGATAGACAGTTGTCCGCCGGTATTCTTCATTCCCAATGCCTTCACCCCCAATGATGCAGCCCCTAACGATTTGTTTCAGCCCTATCTGGAAGGATTTACCCAGTTTTCCATGATTATCCTAAACCGGTGGGGGCAAATTGTTTACCGATCCGTGGACATGAAAAGCGGATGGGACGGAAATTACATGGGGAAACCGGCCCCATCGGGCGTTTATGCATGCCGAATTGAGCTGATGGGAACGGATAAAATACGCAGAATTTACACGGGCAATATCACTTTGCTGCGTTAATGCTTTTTCCCGAACTTCGCCCCAATGAACGGATTTGAAACCGTGTATGTGGGTGAACTTCGCACCCAAAACACACACCTGCAAAGCGGAAATAGCATTATTACGGATGCACCATCAGACAATCAGGGTAAAGGCGAGGCCTTCTCTCCCACCGATTTATGCGCGTTGAGTCTGGCCAACTGCATCATCACTACCATGGGGATTTACGCCCAAAACCACGGATACCATATTGAGGGTACCAAAGCCCATACTATCAAACACATGGGCACAGATCCCAGACGCATCGTCAGAATTGAAATCCATTTACAAATACAACTGCAGGAAAAGCACGATGAACATGCCAAAGAAGGCCTGCTGCGGATCGTTAAAACCTGTCCGGTAGCACGCAGTCTGCACCCTGATATTAAGCAGGACGTGCAGGTTGAGTTTATTTAAAGATTGCCCCGGAGCTCCTGTTCGCGCTCAATGCTCTCAAAAAGCGCCTTAAAATTGCCCTTACCAAAACTTTTGGCTCCCCTGCGCTGTATAATCTCATAAAACAGAGTAGGCCTGTCTTCCACAGGTTTGGTAAAGATTTGCAGCAAATACCCGTCTTCATCTCTGTCAATCAGAATATTCAGCTTTTTTAGCGCTTCCAGATTTTCATCAATTTGCCCCACACGTTCAGGGATATCATCGTAGTATGTCTCAGGAACATATAAAAACTCTACCCCTCTGCGTCTCAGTTCACCCACAGTTTCAATAATATTATCTGTCTCAATGGCAATATGTTGAACACCTGCGCCATGGTAAAAGTCAAGGTACTCTTCAATCTGAGATTTTTTACGACCTTCGGCGGGCTCGTTGATAGGGAATTTGATGTAGCCATTGCCATTACTCACCACCTTACTCATCAGTGCACTGTATTCTGTGCTGATATCCTCATCATCAAAAGTGATAAGCAACTTAAAACCCATCACATCTTCATAATACTTAACCCATTGATTCATTGCGCCCAGTTCCACATTTCCCACACAGTGATCTACGTACCTTAAACCCACCGGAACTACATCAATGGCATTTTTCACCTCCTTAAACCCGGGAAGAAAAGGCCCATGGTAGTGGGTGCGTTCTACAAATTTATGAATGGTCTCTCCATAGGTATGGATGGCACTGATAACCACCCAGCCGTGCTCATCCTCAAAGCGGGTGGGCTCCATGTAAGGTTTTGCACCGCGTTTTACGGTTTCTTCAAAACTTTGGGTGGCATCATCTACCCATATACATAGAAACTTTACTCCATCGCCATGTTTGGCATGATGACGTGTAATATCAGAATCAGGTTGCAGAGAGGTAGTAAGTACCAGGCGAACTTTATCTTGTTGTAAAACATAGCTTGCACGATCTCTCACACCCGTTTCCGGGCCCGAATAGGCAACGAGTTTGTAACCCCAGGCAGATTGGTAATAATAAGCACTTTGTTTGGCATTGCCCACATAAAATTCTATGTGGTCAGTTCCATTTAAGGGAAGAAAATCTTGAGCAGTCATTGTCTCGGTTGTTTCCAGCGTCTCCATTGGCCTTCAAAATAACAACAAAATATTCAATTATTGCCAATTTTCAACATTAGACAGGGTCCACATCAAAATCAAACCAAACCCCTTTAAAATCTGACATAGCAATCACCTTAGATGAAGCATTCCACAACAATTCTTTCACTTTCCCGGCATCATCTTTTTTCTTATCCATCTTAATCAGGAGTTGCTGCAGATAATAGTTGCGCACCCTCCCTACCATAGGCGCCTGAGGCCCCATCAGTCGCTCTTTGAGTATGCTTCTGAGTAAACCCGCAAAATACTTCGATGCCTCCTCCGACTTGCGCAAATCCTTGTGTCTGATGGTCACTTTTATCATCCTAAAAAATGGAGGATACTGAAACTGTTGTCGAAGCAGAATTTCATGCTGTGCAAGACCCAGATAATCATCATTCAACACCGCCTGCAAAACGGGATGTGAAGTTTGTCTGGACTGAATCATTACCTGCCCCTGTTTTGCGCCCCTGCCTGCCCTTCCTCCAACCTGAAACAGCTGCTGAAAAGCCCGTTCATGGGTTCTGAAGTCCGGGATATTAAGCAGCATATCCGCATCGGGTACTGCCACCAGCCCCACATTTTGAAAATCCAGGCCCTTACTTAGCAACTGGGTGCCCACTAAAATATCGATATCGCCATTGGCAAAACCATTAAAAATCCGCTGAAAATCGCTGCGTTTGCGGGCACTTTCCTGATCCAGACGAGCAATTCTGGCCGTAGGAAAAGCAAGTGCCAATTCCTCAGCAATGCGTTCGGTACCAAACCCTTTCATGGACACTGCCGTACTTCCGCATGCCGGACAAACATTCATGGGGGGCTGGGTGTGTCCACAATAGCCACAGCGCTGCTGTCCATTGCTTTTGTAATACGTAAGGGTAATATCACAATTTACACAATGGGGTGTGTAACCGCACATATCGCAATTGATATAGGGTACAAATCCCTTCCGGTTTTGATAAACAATAACCTGGCTTTTGGCTTCCAGACACTGACTTATGGCCTCCAGCATGTGGTTATGAAATGGACCTTTGGGCTTATTTTTTTTGCCTGCTTCTGCTGTGTTTACCAGCAGCACCTGTGGCGGTGGAGTATGTATGTACCTTTTATTTAAAATTACTTTTTCCCAGCGACCTTCGGTACACAAATTCCACAATTCATAGGAAGGTGTGGCACTGCCAGCCAGTACCCTGCATTGGTGCAGACGTGCCAATTGAATCGCGGCATCCCTGCAATGATAATGAGGCCGTTTATCAAACTGTTTGAAACTATTTTCGTGCTCCTCATCAATAACCACAACCCCCAGATCTGAAAAGGGAGCGAACAGTGCTGAACGGGCACCTACAACAAAACGAACATCCCCCCGCAATACTTTTTCATAAAGTTCTGTACGTTCATGTCCGCTGTAGTAGTTATGCCACACACCCATTTCATTACCAAAATAATGTTCCAGCCGAGAAACCAGCTGTTCAGTAAGCGCCACTTCAGGGATTAGTAACAGCGCCTGTTTTCCATTATTTAGCGCCTGTTTTATTTGTTGAATGTATAAATACGTTTTACCGCTCCCGGTCACCCCATAAAGCAGTACATTTTTGCCGGTTTCAAAAGCAGCCGCTACCTGATCTGCGGCCATTTGCTGTTCGATAGTCAGTTCCAGTTCATCCGGTTCTGTTACCAATCGCGCGAGGCGGTCCACCTGCCGCCTTTCCTGTATCAGCAATCCCTTTTGAACCAGCGATGATATCTGAGCTGCCTGCAGACCATGTTTTGAAAGCAATTCTTTCTTGGTCAGACTGCCTTTTCCGAGACCCAGCACAGCCATGATAGCATCGGCTTGTTTAGGCGCTTTTTTTTCCAGTTGACAGAGTGTTTCCTTTGCAAAAACCTCATCGTTCCACTGGGTCGACAGCGAAATAATATCCTCCCACTTGGGACGATAACGTTCCGACACCTCCTCTTTTAAAACAGCTATCCCTTTTAAATAAAGGGATCTGATTTGTTTCATGCCGCTTTTCTGCCCCAGCATTTCAGCAATGGAATCGGTTTTAAGCTCCTTGAGCTTTACCATGGCATTAAATATTACGGTTTCCTTTTCATCGAGCTCAGGAATATTTTCCGGGTCAAATTCAGGATGCAACGTAAGTAAACTCTCACTTTGCAGACGAAAACCTGCGGGTAATGCGGCTGCCATTACTTCACCCGGATAACACATATAATATGAAGCTACCCATTGCCAGAACTGCAATTGAATAGGCAGCACCACCGGCTCCGCCTCCAGCATCTCCAGAATGTAGCTGGCAGTATATCCTATCGGCGGAGTTTCCGAAAACCTAAGAATAATGCCGGAATACACTTTTCGGGGTCCAAACTGAACGATAACGCGGTGTCCGGCCTGCAACAGCTCATTTAACTCTTGCGGCACCCTATATATATAGGCCTTTGGTACCGGCAGCGGCAACAATACTTCGGCAAATAGGGTTATTCGTTCCGACACACTGCGAAGATAAAACGCAGCAACCCGGATAAAAAGAGAATTACATCCACACCACCACTACCGGTGAAAGTAAGTGGATCACAATACCGGCCTTGAGGATGGCATCAGCCGATGAAAGAACCTGACTGCCGGAGGTGCTGCCCACAATGGCACTCACCAGGAATGACAGTGATGCAGAAATTAAACTGACCATGCTGTAAAAACCCATTCCATGATTAAAATTGGCATTTCCCAGCAACCACAGTGAAAGAAGCAGCATATTCAGCACCAGCAGCCACTTTCTTGCAAAGCGGGTTCCGGTTACCACCACCATGGTAGTGTAACCAAAAATGATATTGCCTTTATTGCCCTGTAAATCTTTGATTACTTCTCGGGTAAATGACAACATAAATAAGCTTCCCAGATATAAAAGCAATCCCGTATGCATATCTCCAAAATGAAGCCACACGGTCAACAGCGGCGCCAGCGCCAGCAGAGAGGCCGAAACCTCCCTCAAAAGGGGTATTTTTTGTAATTTGTGGCTGTAGAACCAGAGAATGAACACAAATACGGCCATGAACAGAAATACTTTCAATGAAGCCATCAATGCCAGTAGTGCTGCAGTCACACAAAAAATTACGTAGATGTTCAGCACGTATTCCTGACCAATCAAACGATACAACGTGGCGAATTTTGAACGATTCACCAGATCTTTATCGGCATCATAAAACACGTTGATGAGAAATGCACCCGCCACGGCAAAGGCATTAGCCAGCACAATCAGATGCAATTTGCGATCCAGGAAAATCTGTTCAGGCGTCCTGTTTTCACCAAAAATAAAAAAAGCAAGTATATATTGTGCAGCCGTTAACAACAGCACATTATACCACCGCACCGCACCCAGCAGCAAGGTAAGTTTGATCCATTTTTTCCGGCTTAGGCCGGTCATCCTATTCAAAACTGGTGAATGACCTGCAATTTATGGCCTTTTAGTAATATCTGTGCCTTTTCCAGATCTTCGGTAAAACCAAGCACGAAACCTCCACCGCCGCTTCCGCAAAGTTTCAGGTAATATGCATTGGTCTCTATACCTTTTCTCCAGAGGGTTTCAAACCGATCGGGGATCATGGGTCTGAAATTTTCCAAAAACAGGGTTGAGAGCTGTTTCAAGTTATCAAACAGGGGGCCTGTATCGCCTTTGAGGAATGCTTTCACACATTCATCGTTGTATTTTTTAAGTTGAGTTCTTACCAGGTTTCTAAAACCATCATCCTTTAATTTTTGCAGAAACAAGGAAACCATACCCTGCGTTTTGCCGGGTGAGCCACTATCCATAAGGAAGATCGCTCCTTTACCGAGCGTATTCTCGTCAGGAATTGCCACAGCGCCCAGTTCTGTTTTTCCCTTTACCAGAATCGGCAGATTTAGATAACAAATCAGGGGATCCAGACCGGAACTTTTTCCGTGAAAATAACTCTCCATTGTTGACAACAACTGCTTAAGCTGCAGCAAATCATCGTTCTCGCTCACTGAGTCAGGATTGATCGGATTTAGGGCGTAGGTATCGTATATGGCCGCAACCAGTGCACCACTGCTACCCACACCAAATCCTTGCGGGATACTGCTGTCAAAGTACAATCCACAGGCAATATCCCCGCTCATTCTGTCCAGATTCAGGAATCGGGTCAACAGATTATTTTCGTCTGCGAGGTACTGCCAGTAATTCCGCAAGCTTTGGTTACTTTCCTTTTGCTCATCGGTCATTTCTGCTCCTGCCATCAGCAACTTCCCTTTATAGAAGTGATACGGAATGCTTAAGCCCATGGCATTTTCAATGATACCATACTCACCGAACAGTAAAATTTTGGAATAATAGAGGGTATCTTTTAGCATGATATTTTACTCAATTCGAACCGGAGCAGCACCTATTGCACTGCAAAAGTACTGTTTGTTCTGACAATATTCTAACAATTGGGACTCAATAAAGTTTTTAACTTGCTGATATTGAGCTTTTGGAAATAGCAGATGCACATTAGCGCCGGCATCAAGGGTAAACATAAGTGAAATGCCGGTATCCCTTCTAAACGCCCAAACCGCTTCAATTACCGACAGTGTAGCGGGACGCATGAGAATAAAATATGGGTTGCTGAGCATCATCATGGCATGCAATTGCAGCGCTTCTTGCTCCACAATTCGGATAAAGTCAGACATATTGCCGGTTTTCAGGGCCTGGATTATTTCCGTAAGATGCAAAGTAGCTTCTCCATATCGGGCAGCAGCAAAAGGGTTCCCCTTCAATAATCCATGCCCCACGGTGCTGCTTACCGATTTTTCGCCCGCATCAATAATCAGAACCGCATCCATCATCTCATGAAATGCACTATGCATAGGGTATGGCAAGGGAATGGCAAATTCATCATTGCTGCCTTCAATTTCCGGGTGAATACCCCAGATGGCGGGTTCTTCATACATACTGCGACAGGCACTGCCACTCCCCAAACGGGCCGTGCGGCTGATTTGTTCAGATTCCAAAACCTTGCCTGTATGTTGATGCTCCAGTGCTGCAAGGCAGCAGGATAATGCGCCAAATCCTGAAGCACTACTGGCAATGCCGGTTCCATGCGGAAAATTATTGGATGAGTGAATATGCAGTCGAAATGCTTTCAAAATGCTGTATTCACGCTCAACACGATCGAAAAAATCGCTAAGTTTCGGTATAAAGCTAGGTTTGGGCTGTCCCTCAAAAAAGAAATCAAACGCCGGTTTTCCGGTGGTATTGTTTCCTTCAACTGAAACAGTGGTCTCAGTATACAAGTCCCTAAGGGTAAAACTAATACTAGGGTTGGCCGGAAGCTGAATACCACCGGTTTTCTTACCCCAGTACTTTACCAGGGCTATGTTAGACGAGCAACGATAGGTCGATTTCACTTGTTTTTGTCGTTTTTTTTCGCTATATTGAGATTACAAACTCATTCCAGGGAACAAGTTGCATATTTTCAAATGCAGATTCATTGGCCTCCAGAAAAGTATGGTTGATGAGCAACACATCCCCACCCCAAGCCCCCAGATATTTGCACAATCCCCCCCTAACGGGCGATAAACCCAGGGTTTCATAAGGACGTGGCAAATCAAGACGCTGAGCCAGCAACGCCTGCCACATTTCAAGCATCGCCTCCAGCATGGGCAAACTGCGCGGTGTTTTAATGGCCTGAATGCAGGCATTCATCTGCTGAAGGAGCGCAACATCAGTCTGTATGATTTCCAGCTGCTTTTTAACGTCATTCAATGCTTCGCGACTATTTTGCTTTTTACCCGGAAAGGCCAGATACCAATGTTGGGTAAAATCAACGGGCAATTGCCATGCAGACCAATTGGGCTCGGATTGTTCGCGCCAATATACCAGTGGTTTACCCAGATTTCCCACGGCAATATCATATCCGCTGCCACCCAATACACGTTCCTGCAAATCATGCGCATTCACACCACTCCATTTGGCCAAATTGCAAACCAGGGTGCTGCTGCTGCCCAGTCCAAAGGTTCTGTCAAATTCACATTCAGTCTCAATGCGAATATTTTTGTGCAAAAAGAAATCCGGTTTTTGCTCTTTGATATGCAATAAAAGCTTCAGTAAAGTATCAGAATATGTCGTGTTATCTGTTTCTGATACATGCATAATATCCGTGTCTATTCTGCATTCAAACCAAACGGTTCCGTCTGCTTCTTTGCTTTGCCACACCAGTTTAGACACTCCTTTTGCGGGCATTTCCCATACATGTTGCCATTGACCCGCTTTTACAGGCAGGGCCAGGGCCTCCACACCACACATCACAGCGTATTCGCCGGCCAGCAAAATTTTACCGTGTGAAAAATAGGATTTCACAACTTAATTGGATTGGGCGGTCACCCCGCGTAAACTGCAAAACACCCGAACGGCCTCTGAATAACTGACCACATGATCCTTGAAGTAATCCACAATCTTTTCTTTCTCCTCATCGGTGGCCTCCAGCTGGTTGAGAATATTCAGCAAATGCATCTTCATGTGTCCTTTTTGTATACCGCTGGTGATGAGACTGCGCACGGCGCTGAAGTTTTGGGCCAGACCTGCAACAGCCACTATCTGCATCAATTCTGCAGCACCCGGATTACCGAGAATTTCATGGGCAAATTTCACCATGGGATGCAGGTTGGTAATACCTCCTACGGTTCCCAGCGATAAGGGAATATTCAATGAAAAAACAAATCGATTATTTACAATTTCAGCATGGGTAAGACTGCGGTAACTGCCACTTCGGGAGGCAAAAGCGTGAGCACATGCCTCCACGGCCCTAAAATCGTTGCCGGTAGCCAGCACCACCGCGTCAATGCCATTCATAATGCCCTTATTGTGCGTTACAGCCCGATAAGGCTCTATTTCTGCAATCCGAATGGCACGGCAAAATTTATCGGCAAACTCACGATTTCCGATACCACTGCCCTCGTTAATCTCATCAATACTGCAAGAAACCTCGGCTCTGACAATGCATTCAGGGGTGTAATTACTCAAAATGCTCATTACTACCTGTACGGTACGCTCCGCTGCGTTTAATGTGTCATATTCAGTGATTTCTGTTTGCAGTGTTTTGGCAAAATTTTCCAGGCATGAGTTGATAAAATTGGCACCCATGCTGTCGCAGGTTTCAAATGTTGCTTCCAGCTGGTAATATCCCGGCTCAAGCTCGGTTTTGTCGCGTAGCTGAATATCAGCAATACCGCCACCCCTAAGCACCATATTGCGTGTGAGGGGTTCTGCCTGATCAAAAAACTTACTTTTTACCCTGTCAAAAAAACTGAAAAGTTGCTGTGGATCAGCTCCTTCCCACAAAAAATGAACATGCCCTATTTTCCGGGTGCTGATAACACGGGTTTGAAAACCGCCGCGATCCAGCCAAAAATTGGCTGCTTTAGCCGCTGCAGCTACCACGCTGCTCTCTTCTATGGCCATGGGCAATGCATACAACTTTCCGTTGATCAGAAAATTGGGGGCAACACCAAAAGGCAGGTAATAATTGCTGATGGTATTTTCAATAAATTCATCGTGCAGTTTTTGAACTTCTGCATCAGCGTGCCAGTATCCGCTGAGCATAGACTGCGACAATTCCGGTTTTTGGCTGTACCGGGATATAAGCCATTCCAGCTTTGCGTGTTTGCTAAGTTTGCTAAATCCTTTGACGGGCTGAGTGTTTTTCATTTTTTAACGGTAAGAAATGTATAGGCAAGTTCCAATCCCCGAATCTGATTTTCGGTAAATTCCATTAGTTCATCTTCACTGCGCATGGCATGTTTCAAAAATGCCGACGCCTGAGCATAGAGCGATTTCCAGGGCAAACGCTGAACGTGATAATAACCGTCCAGAAAGTTCTTGATTCCACCGGAAACAATGAATGCGCGTGTTTTAACGCTATTTGCAGGAGCAGTGCAAAGTTCAGCGGCCCAGCTTACCATTTCATTGGCATTGTGGCCAATATTGGCCACGGGACCAAACTGTTCTCTGAAAAAATCATCACGCCTCAGGTTTTCGAGCATGCTAAAGTTGGTACCACCGGAGGCACCGAATTCTATGGCTTCAAGCGGTAATTGTGCCAGTGCCTGAAGACTTGCAGGCCCAAACCCCTGCCCCACTTCTTTAACCATGACCGGAAAATCGGCCATTTCCAGAAATTGTGTAATGGTGTGTATCGGCGGATTGACAATTCGGTCACCTTCGGGCTGCAGCCATTCTTGCAAAGGATTTACGTGGATTATCAAACCATCGGCCTCGAGCCGGCGAACCATATCACGAATTTTTTCAAACTGGTTAAGCGCAAGCAATTCCTCTACCTGAGCAATTCCCAGATTGGCAAATAATGGCTGATCCCCCATAAATTTCCGAACAGCAAAATCATGAAAATAGTCATTGCTTTCAAGCAAAGACCGACAGCTGCCCAAACCCATCCCAAGGCCAAAATTTTTACAGGCCAAAGCCAGATTGCGGTTAATGTTGCCCGCCAGCTGTGCTCCGCCGGTCATGCTACTGATCCACAATGGGGCCTTTAAAACCTTTCCGGCCAGCTGCAACGGGGGGATAGCACCGGAAACCGGGTGCGCATGAAGCATGGGCTCGTAATAGAATCGATCATCCAGGCCTTTGGATTGTGCCTCGAAGGCCAGCTGAATATGATCTGTTTTGCGGGAGCTGAGATCGTTATTTTCCAAAATGAATACAAAGGTAACGAATAGCCCTGTGGAATGTTTGCCTGCTAGTCGTTAAACAAAGTCATTCTGTCGTAAGCAGAAGTTCAGGGATTTAGTTTGGGGTTGTTTTTATGCCTTTCTGAATCCCTGTCCTGTTTTTTCTGCAAATTTTGCTCAAAGGCCTCCGTCAGATTCACACCGGTTTGATTGGCAAGGCAAATTAATACCCAAAGCACATCTGCCATTTCATCTCCCAGCTTCCTGTTTAAATCTGTTTCTTTGAAACTCTGGTCGCCATAAGTTCTGGCCATGATACGCGCCAGTTCTCCCACTTCCTCGGTTAAAACTGCCATGTTGGTCAATTCTGAAAAATAACGTACCCCAACATTTTTGATCCATTCATCTACCCTCTGCTGGGCCTGTGAAAGCGTAATTTCCTGCATATTGCAAACATAAGAATCAATGGGTAACATTGCATCAGCCATGCAAATTCCATTACTTTCCCAAACAACCGGCTGTCGATTTCGCAAAATGGAACTTCATGATGCACCGAGAATCCTGGAAATCCATACTGACATTGAAACTCGGAGATTTACCCGACTATTGCGGCAGCAATCCCTGTCTGATATTATATCATGGCTTAATTACTACCCTCATTACAAGCGTCATGGATTCGGGTTATGGGCTATAGAGCATAATGATAGTGGCTTACTGGCCGGCTTGTGTGGCCTCAGGGTGCGAAAGGACCTCAGCAACCAGATTGACTTATCCTATAGATTGCACCCTGAATTTAGGGGGAAGGGCATTGCTACAGACGCAGTGAAAACTTGTGTAGAATGGGGTTTTCTTTCACTCAAACTGCCATCGATTCTGGCACAGGTTCACCGAGACAATACCATTTCGATGCACATATTATCAAAACTAGGCTTTAATAAAACCAAGGAAAATGGGATATGGACAGACTTAATCAAAAAATCACCGTTTAAAACGGAGATTCAAAGTGGCTAAAATCAGGATGAAGCGTATCCTTTTGCGACAGTACCGGCTCATCAAAGCCCCAGTTTATTTCCAGTGAAGGGCTATTCCAAAGCACTCCCCCTTCTGCAGACGGGGCATAGTAGTCGCTGCATTTGTATTGAAAAATGGTATGATCCTCCAGCGTGGCAAACCCATGTGCAAATCCTTTAGGAATAAACAACATGAGGAAATTGTCAGCCGTTAATTCCACCGCGAATGTTTTTCCATAGGTAGGAGAATCCTTACGGATATCAACCACCACATCGAGCACCGCACCGGCCACCACCCTCACGAGTTTGTCCTGGGCATGGGGCGGGGCCTGAAAATGCAATCCACGCACTATCCCACGGTTGGATAAACTCTGATTATCCTGAACAAAATTGATATCTATCCCTTCCTTGTTAAAAAAATCTGCGCGGTAACTTTCATAAAAATGCCCCCTGTGGTCGGCAAAAACATTGGGTTTCAGCAACCACAATCCCGGAATTGGCTCGTTAATTATTTCCATTGTATTGGACAGTTGCAAATATTTTATATTTAAAAGATATTTTGTAATTTTACATTTGCACATATCGTTAAAAACCCTAATTATGGAAACAACGCCCACCAACCAGGCCGAACAAAAAAATCGCAACAGTAAGGCACTGCTGTACACCATCATCGGCATTTTATTAGCCCTGAATGCCGGATTGTTTTACATGTGGCAAAAAGGCGGCAATGAAAAGGAAATCGTGGAAAAGAAACTGGTAACCACAGAAGGTAACTTAAAAGAAAAAACAGCCGCACTGGAAGAAGCAGAATTTTTACTTGAAAAATTCAGGCGGGACAGCGCTGCTTTGGTAGATAACAATAAGGAGCTAAATGCTGACCTCGTGAAACGAAAGAACGAAATTGCTACACTGGTCAGCAAACTGCGTAATAATAAAAATGCCAGCGATGCTGAAATTGCGGAATTAAAGGCAAAAATCGAAGCATTGTCGCTGCAATTAGATCAATTGCAGAAAGAAAATGAAGAGTTAAAAGAGGTAAACAACCAACTACAACTGGAGAAAGAGGCCGCAGTATCTGAAAATAAACAGTTAAGCGCTGAAAAGAAAAAATACAAAAATATCGCCCAGCGATTACAGGCAGGCAGTATCAAAGTAGAAGCGCTCAAAAAACGCTGGATTACCGGTAAGGAAGCCACAACCAACCGTGCAAAAGATGTAGAAGCTTTCAGAACTTCATTTACACTGGCTGAAAACAAAGTAGCAGAACCCGGAGATAAAACCATCTTTGTTAAAGTAACCGGTCCGGAAGGTATCACGCTGACCAATCCCGGCAGCGAAGGCGGCACATTCGAGTATGAAAGCAAAGAGAGCAAATACACCTATAAATTCTCTGTATCCTACGACCAGGAGAGCAAGGCCGTACCGGCCACCAAATGGCGCCCTGCCAGGGATTTGAAAAAAGGTAAATATACCATTGAGCTTTATAGCGATGGTTTTAAAATTGGCAGTGAAGTGCTGGATTTAAAGTAAAAGATAGATTGTAACAAAAAAAACACCCTTAAACGGGTGTTTTTTTGGGGTTTATGGGTAATTAGATTTTGACAGACTGACACCTATGTCGCATTGTTATAAGCCCTAAAAGATATGATGATGCAGAGATTGCTGCCAAACAAGCGATTAATCTGGTCAAAAAAACCAGCGAGAAGTTTGGGCAAACGGAGAAATTACTGGGTGATATCTACACCGAGCACTAATGGCTTATTCGTCGCCGGGTCTGGATTTTTTATCGCGTAGACGAGCCAGTTTTTCGCGGGCTTCGGCCACCAGTTCCTGAATTTCAAAGTTCTCGGCCACGCTATTCCAGGTGGCTTTAGCATTGAATTCATCCTTGGTTTTCAGGAATGCATCGCCCAGCAACAACATGGATTTACCAACCCAAAAGTCATAACTGTTAAACTGATCCAGCACACCATAGCAGGATTCTTTGGCCAGCTCAAAGCTATCCGTGGTATAATACACCCACGCTTCGCGGTATTTGGCTTCTGCAGCAAACTTGTTATTAAATTTAGTGTAGGCCTCCTTAAAACGAATCAGCGCATCGGCCCATTTTTTATCCTGCACATCTGCTTTACCAATAAATACGAGGGCCTCGGCCTTTAAATCATCCGTACTGCTGAGCTCTGTTCCGATTTTCGCCGCCAGGATCCTTCCTTCTGCCCAGTTGTTTTGCTGTTCGTAGCAACGGAGCATATTTTTCCATGCCTGATGTCTTTTTTCCTTGTCGCGGGTAATTTGCTCAAGGCGGGTCAGGTAGGGCATTGCATCACCGCAACTTGCTTTAGCCCCCAAAATTTCAAGCACGCTAAGCACAGCATCCTCCTGAAATTCAAAGCCATTGGATTCGGCAGCAATTTTATAGTGCGGCAACGATTCATTGGCTTGTTTCAATTCTTCATGGCAAACTGCCTTGTAATAATTGGCAGCCACTTTAAAAAACCCTCTGCTAACCTCTGTCAGGTATTCCTGAAAAGCCGTTGCGGCCTCTTTGTATTTATCCCTTTCATATAGGTTGAACGCAGTGAAATAAAGCAAACTATCCGTTTCGGAGGCCGTCATACCGCCCCTGTTCTTCGTCCATTTAACAAATTCGCCACCCTTACCCTGGTCTGTGTATATGCGTTTCACGTTTTCTGAGGCGGTTTTTGCTTCGGGTGTACCCGGAAACTGATCAAAAAGACGCGTATACATTTCCACTGCCTTTTCACTCTGCCCATTATTGTTGTACAACCGCCCCAGATTAAGCAGACAGCGCAGCACCAAAGGATGGGTTTTAAAATCATCTACCAGAGATGAATAATAGCGCTCAGCCTCACGACTACTGCCTGCAACCCAGTACTCAGAGCCCAGTTCGAAGTAGGCATCCGGTAAAAAACGGCTTGATGAAAAATCAGTCACCAGGCGTTTCAGCGCTGTAATTTTTTTCTCACGCATTCCCGACAGGTCAAACAGCTGTCCCTGAAGCCCATACAACATTCCAGTCTGATACAATGCATAATCGGCATCTGCCCCTTTTTTACCGGTAACATAGGCATAGGCCGTAATGGCGTCCTCCATGTGCTTTCGCTTTTGGGTATTGGCATCTTTGCCCAATTTGGCTGCCTGTGAATAATTACAGTCACCCAGACGCAGCTGGGCATCGTTGTAAATGCGCTCATCGTAGCGACCACGGCTGATGGTTTTCAGGAATTTTTCAAAATATGGAATGGCATCGCCATAAGACTCTTCCTTGTAGCGGCTATAACCCAATCCGTAAAACGCAAAAGGATAGACCTCAAGATCGCTTACGCCGGGAGCATCCAGAAACCGCTGATAAAAATCTGAAACCTGATTAAACTTACCTTGCTGCATGTATACCTCCGCTTTCCACAATGCTGCCTGCCCCGCCAGATTGCGATTGGCTGATTTTGACATGCACTTATCGAACATGGCGGATGCCTCATCCCAGTTTCTGTTTTTAAACAACTCCATGCCCCTGGCCAGACTCACCCGCTGAAATGCTTCTTCAGTCTGAGGATCCGGGTCGGAGATGCTCTCCAGCACTGCTGCTGCGTCTCTATAATTATCCGTATTTAGTAACAGACCTGCCAGAAGCTTTTTGGCTTCTTTACTCTTGGAAGAATTCCCATACGCTGAGATGTACTTCTGAAGCAAGGTAGCAGCATTGCTTTCATTTAGCTCTACGGCTATTTTCGCCTGATTTAACAGGGCATCCTGCGCTACCTCCCTGCTATATGCGTTTCTATACGCTTCAGCAAATGCATTCATGGCGTCACGTTTGCTTCTCAGTTTCAAATAGCAATCTCCCAGGTTGTAACTGGCATATTGTGCAATGCTATCGCCCAAATAGGCAATGTTTTTTAACCATTCTACGGCCTTGGTACATTGCTCGGCTTTATAATTGGCAAAACCAAATTCATACACTTCGTTTCTATCCAGACTGTCGAGGGTCATACCGCTGGCATTATACGCCTCCGCTGCCTGTGTATATTTACCCAGGCGGTAGTAACATTTTCCTTTCAAAAAACTCACCCTGCCGGCGGGTACTCCCCCCTTGATTTTATCGGCTGCCAACAACGCTTTATCATACTGGTTTTGCAGATAATAGATCTGGGCAATATAAAGTTTCACTGCTTTCGGTCCCTCATCTTCAATGGAATGAAAGGCAGTCAGGGCATCGGCATACTGCCCGTTGTAATAGGCACAATAGGCATAATAATACAAGGCCAGGGTTTTGTATTCATTGTTTCTTTTGGTTAATGGCTGCAGGGTTTCGGCCGCATCTTTATATTTTTTGGTACTCACCTGGCAATACCCTTTTCTAAAGTAGAATCGGTCTGAAATATCTCCGGATATGGCCGATTGGTCCACATTTTTATAATAGGACAGCGCAGTAGAGTATTTTTGCTTCAGGTAATAAAAATCCCCCATGGCAAGATTGGCCATGTGGGTTTTGTGGGATCCGGGATTGTTGAGTAAAAACCGCCTTACGGATGCTTCCCCATCTGTGTGCCCCGCAAACATCTTGCTCACAGAAAGATAATACTCTGCTTCTATCCGGTTGGTTAACACCTCATCACTTTGCAAATACAGCCCCAGCTGGGTTACCGCCGCATTATATTTCTTTTCATCGAATAACTCAACCCCGCGCTGATAGTAAATGCCGGGATAGCGATTGACCTGTGTTCCCTGTCCCGCCAAACGCAATGCAAAGACAGAAGTGAGCAATAAAAGACGAATTTTCATATTCCTTATCAAAATTACAACGACTTAATCATGCAAAATCTTTTACTTCTGCACAATAAGGATATGCGTATTAAAGATAAGACGCTATGAGGGCGGCGTTGTTGCTATTAGAAAAACCCTCATTGAGCAAAGACTGTCTTTGCAACAAGGCTTCTGCCCCAAAACTCGATGACCAAGCGCTTTGGGTAGCCCTTATCAAGCTTTCGGCATCATCGGCTACCATGCACAGAGACTCCAGCCCTGTTTCAGCCACCATAGGCCTGTTGGCTACACAATATCGGCCCTTGTGCAGGGCATTCAGCAGCTTCAGTTTTATTCCCGTAGACTGAAATGTTACCAGCAGATTTACATGGGCCTGCACAATCTTCTGTAAAATTTCCTCACTGCTGATATCGGAAAGCAGGGTTACATGGGGCATCCCCTCAGCGGCCGTCTTTAGCTGTCTTGTGGGTTGATTGCCTGCAATGAAACAGGGCATTTCCAGATAAGGAAAAACCTCATGCACCAGAAAAAGGGCTGCCTTATTATTTTCACCCACCCCCAGGTTGCCGTGATAGAGCACAAATTCGCCTCTGCCTGTCTGAGATTCTACCCTGTCTGAGGTATGAAATGCAGGCAGGTACTGCACCCTGCTAAACTTGGTTTTATAATACGCAGTATCCTTGGGCGATATAGGCATGATAAGGTTGGCATATCCCAGCACAGACTCATACCTGCGTAGTCTTTCACTCTCAATGCGAAAAAAATACTTCTTGAAAAAACTGGTTTCCGCCTCTTCCAGAAACTGGTAATAGTCATGCTCCACGTTGTGGGTTCTTACCATTTTAAATCTTCCCGACAATTCCGGAGCAGATAGCAAAGCGGTACTGTGCAGACCTTCAAACAAAATCGGAGCATCATCTTTACTCAGGTTTAACAACAACTGCTCATCAATACGGGTGGCCACTATGTAGGGCAATTCTCCCGTAAATGGATTTTTAAATCGTTTACGCTCGTAATAATAAACTTTCTGACAAAGACTTTCCAGATGGGGTGATGCTGTTTTTCCGCCGTACAGAAATACATGCAATTTTATCTTCACACCCTGCTCACTCAGCGCCCTGACTTTGTAATAAATATCAATAACCCCACCGTAATCAGCAGGATATGGCATATCGAATGCGATGATATGGAGGGTTTTAGACACGTTTAAAGACTTTATGAAAAATTGTTAACAGATGCTCCTTTTCATGCTCCCAGTTCCACATTTCACGAGCTTTGATACAATTTTGCGATAATCGCAAATGTACCTCATTATCATTTAGTAATAATTGCAAATTTCGACTGATTGTCTCAACATTGGGCTCGGTGAGTAGCCCCACTTCATAGTCAGCGTTGAGCTTTACATATTCCTCAAATGGATTGATGAGCGAAGGGAGACCGGCATGAACGTAATCAAAAAACTTGTTATTGAGTGAAAGTTGGTAGCTAAGCCCCATTGGTTCGCTGACATTGTAGCCAATCCAAGCCCTGGAAGTGAGCTCGGGCAGCGCTGACGGAGGAAGTTTACCTAAAAACACAACCCTTTCAGAAAGACCCTCATCAACAACCAATTGCCGTAGTTGGCTACTTAGATCCCCTTCTCCGGCCAACAATAACCTGGCATTTACAGCATGCATGGCTTTGATGAGATTCTCCAGCCCTCTCCCTTTGTTCAAAGCCCCTTGATAGAGAATGAATCTATCCGTTTCCGGCCGGTAGGGCAATCCCCCGGATACCGGAGGCATATTTCTCACCACTTCAACCTTTCGGCCATACGCTGTCTCAAACCATCCGGCCAAAGCAGGCCCTACAGTAATACACAAATCCGCACGGGAAAACGCCATCTTTTCGGTGAGTTGCCATATCCGCTGAACCCTCTTCCTGTCAATCACTTCAGGCACCCTGCTAAACAATTCATGGGCATCAAACACCCACGGCTTTCTTCGAATGAGAGAAAACAACCGTGCCGGCCATGCCGTATCGCAATCCACGGCCCAAAGGCAATCAAAGGATTGAAAAAGCAGCCAGCACATCAGACGCAGATTGTATTCCAGGTAAAATAACTTACCCTTATTAAACAAACAACGAAAGCGCTTTACCGGAAATCCCAGACCTGATGCGGGCGCTGAACCCTGCCATTCCCTGCCCACCAGTTTTACCCGGTAACCGGCCTCGGCAAATGCTCCCACAATACGATGCATACGCTGATCCGTAACCAGATCATTGGTCACGGTAAACACAATTGAACTTACCTGCCGGCCCAAATCAGTTTCCCTTCAGAATTGCTTGCAATAATACCCTCATCCATCAACAATCGCAATTGTTTTACTGCTGCATCATCGGGCAGCCATTCCAGCATATTATTGTAATCCGGCTGATGCATCTCAATATGTGCTTTGATCTTTTCAGACCAGGTATGCGGTGTCACTGCCCCCGATTTCTTTTTTCTGGTACACAAATCGCAATGCCCGCAGGCATCGGCTGTTTTAGAGGTGAAATAAGCAATCCACCAGGAAGCCCTGCAGTCTTTATTGCAGGCATACAGTTGCATTTGCTCAATGGCCTGCAGGCGTGCTTTTTTCAACGGTTCCAGGTTTTTGGTATTGAAGACCGGCCGTGAATGCCTTGGGTCATATAAAAACACCCTGGGCTTTTCGGTAGCTGGCCGATAATCCAGTATTTGCAAGGCCTGCAGACGTTTTAGCGTTTCTGTAAGTGCTGCTTCCTTTATTCTTAATCGCTTACAAAGCACGCTTTCAAAAACGGGAATGTAGTTATCCAGAATTCCGGCATGCGAGCGAAGCAATAAATCGATGATGGGCTCAAATTCCGGGTATCGGATTTTAAAATCATACACTGATGTATAATCAGCAGAAATATGAATGGCCGAGGGGGTATGAACTCCTTCCGAGAGACTGAAAAACTGCAACAATTCCAGGGATTTGAGACCATGAATGAATTCGGAAAGCTGAAATCTGTATCGACCGGCAATTTCGGCCGGATCCATTTCATACCATTGATGCATGCCCCCGCCCTCAGGAATATTGAGATGCGCCATCAGGGCATGGTATACACGGGCCAGGACATCCGCATTAGGAAAACGAGCATCTACCTGCACACGCATTTGTTCGAAATCGGCAGGGCGATATAGCATAATACACCAGCTATCCTGCCCATCCCGTCCTGCCCGTCCTGCTTCCTGATAATAATCTTCGGGGCTTGGTGAGGGTGTCAGGTGAAATACGAACCGTACATCGGGTTTATCTACGCCCATCCCGAAGGCGTTAGTGCAGCAAATAATCCGAATCTGGTTTTTCATCCATAGATCCTGCTTTCGCACCCGGTCTGCGGCCTTCATCCCGGCATGATAAAAATCAGCAGACAAACCATGCTGTTGCAAAAAAACAGAAAGCTCTTCCGTTTCTTTACGGTTTCTTGCAAATACAAGACTGCTGCCACGGGTGTTGGAAAGCATTTTGAGAATAAATCCATATTTATCCTCATTTTCATGCACATGAAAATGAAGATTGGGTCTTCCAAAATCCCCCATGCTGATGCGGGGTTCATTCAGGGCCAGCTTATCGGCAATGTCTTTTACCACGTAGGGAGGGGCGCTTGCCGTGAATGCCGCCACCGGCACATTAGGCAAGAATTGCCTGCATTCCGCAATACGCAGATAGGCAGGCCGAAAATCATACCCCCACTGCGAAATACAGTGGGCTTCATCTACCACCAGCAACTTTATATTGAGATTGGGAAGGTATTCCCGAAAATTATCAGTAGCCAAGCGTTCCGGGGATACATACAAAAAGCGGTAACCGCCCCTGAGGGCGTGGTCCATAATGTTCCTCACTTCTTTGAATGAAAGGCCGCTGTGCAGCCCCACTGCAGGAATATTTCGCCTTTCAAGTGCATCCACCTGATCTTTGATCAAAGAAATGAGTGGACAAACCACCAGCGTGAGGCCATCATGCATCATACCAGGTACCTGAAAACAAATACTCTTGCCTCCCCCGGTGGGCAACAGCGCAATCACATCCTGACCGGTGAGTATATGGGAAATAATATTTTCCTGTCCGGGCCTGAATGCCGGATATCCCCAATGCTTAAGAAGTATATCTGAGGCCCCTGCGCCCATTAGCCCGCCGATATTTCTTCCATTAACTGTTCCACCCGCCTGAGTGCGATTTTAAAAAACTGGTTGCGCTGTTTTTCCGCTACCTTGCTCACCAGGGTGCTTTTGGCAATGAGATTGTCCAGCCAACCACTCACCTGCCCGTTAAAAGTGGTATTGGCAGTGCGCATATAGTTGAATGATGCATAACCGATATAGCTGGTGCTGCGCTCTCCGCTGGCCATGTACACATGATTATTGCCAATCATAAGATCACTGATATACAGCGAGAAAGGGGTATCAGTAAAGGTTCCTTTAACCGGATTGTATTTCCTGCCCAGTTCGGCCTGTTTGGAAGCCATATCAATCAAATTTTTCAAATCCTCAAGCACTGCTGTAACCGAAGCCATTTCCCTGAAAAAACCGGCCTCCCAATAAAATTTTATTTGTTGAAGGGTGCTCTTAATCGTGTCTTCATTCCAGATTTCCGTGGTGGGGATACCTTGATATTTATGCGTAATATCCAGCACTTTACTTTTCCATTCCTCCGGTAAAGACATATCTTCCACTTTAAGCCCCTGAAAATGGGGTGTATTTAAAATACTTTTGGTCCAGTAAATCATTTTAAAAGCCGACAGTCTGGGAAAGAAAAAATGGTAAAAGACAGGGGTATCTTCCGCTGCATAAAACAGCATACTGTCATCGAATTTGGAAAGCCAGGTAAGATCTCGGTCTAATGAGTCCAAATAGCTGGAAAAACTATCGGTATTGCCAAGAATATTATTGATTTTAAAAGTTACCACATCCTCCATTTCCGAATTCAGGGCTTCCAGCGGAATGCTAAAATGCAAACACAGCTTTACCGTTTCATTCAGCGTAAAGTCTGTCTCACCGCGCAATCTTCGGTAGGCACTGTCTGCGCTGATACCCAGTGCACAGCTCACTTCCTCGGCCAGGTGAAGATGTGCCGGTACTGACTTTTTGATAATTTGAATAAAGGCACTTTGGTAATCCATAAATTTGCGATTTTTCGTATTGCTGATTCACCAAAATTAGTATTTTTTCATAAAAGATAAAACTTTTTCTAAATTTTACACAGAATGCCCAAAACCGATTTTTGTACTACTTATCATTGTTGAATATTCGTTTGGTTGATTTTTATGACAAAATTCAATACTTTTGCAGACAACAAATAAAATTTAAGAATAAATTCATATGATTCACGTACCGGAAGCCCCCAGAGATGTCAATGAAGTAAAGGTTCTGATTGCAGATGATCACACCATTATCTTCAGTGGCATAAAGCTAATCCTTTCCATGAATCTTAACATAAAGAACATTGTTGAGTGTTCGCAGTTGAGCATGCTGTTACCCACCATCGAGAAGGAAAAGCCCACCCACATTATTCTTGATGTGACCTTCCCCGAGGGGTCGAGCATTACCCTGGTAGAAAAAATCATTGAGCGCAACCCTGATACCCGCATTCTATTGTTTTCAATGCATCCTGAAGTGATGTTCCAGCGCATTCTCAGCAAATACAAAATTGATTACTGCGAAAAGAAAACTTCCGAAGTGGAAATAACCCGTCGTTTTTCTGAGTTTATCAATGGTGTGAGCATGCCCCGTTTGAATAAAAAGCCGCTCATCAAGGGCAAACGGGAAAACCAGATTCTGCAAATGCTGATGGAGGGTAAGTCTACGCTGAATATTGCCACAGAACTCGGTATTAAAAGCAATACCGTATCTACTATTAAAGCCCGTATCTTCCACAAGCTGAATGTAAACAACGTTGTAGAGTTGGTTCAGCTCTATAAATGATTCGTCCGAAAGGCAAAACCTTATTACTATTCGCGGTAATTGTATCGCTTTGCTCGATTGTTAGCGGACAATCCAGTCCTGACTATTATCCCCGTTATTTCAACAAACAAAACAAGCAGTTATCCGAAAACATCATCTCGGATTTATTGCAGGATGAAACAGGCAGATTGTGGATAGCCACACCCAATGGTCTTTTTCACTTTGATGGTTCACAAATCACACCCTATCCTTCCAAAATCCCTGAAAGAATTGCCAAAATTTTTCAAAATGAGCGTAAAGAACTATTTATTAATTGCGTAGACAGAAAAACCTATAAAATTACCCGCGATACCTTTTTGGAAAACCTGGATTTTTCCGCATCTGACTTTCCTCCATTCCACCATACTTTATATTCCGTCGATGTACCATTTGGAAATAAACTATGGAATCAGGTTAAAGACTCGCTGAAAGGGGCCTCAGCATTTAATATATCACCTGACAAAACCATATACATCCGAAGAAACAATCATATATATCGTTTCGAAAACAACCGCCACAGGTTAATTCACACAAGTAATTCAATTATCAAAGACATCTTCTATCAAAACAATTACTGGATATTGAATTCCAATAGCAATGAATTATTTTGCATCAATCAAACCACGATAAAGCCCATTTCACTTCCTGTAAAATCCAGTGAAATACCTGGTGTAAGATGGTTTACAGACAATAATAAAACACCGGTTTTAATTCATCAGAACAAAGCTTGGATTTTAAATAAGGATAAGGGGAATGAATCCTATTACTGGAAACTTATTACAGAGGATATACCCACCGATATTGCAATTTTTACTGCTATTTTCAGTCAAAAACTCGACAAACTATTCATCGGAACTTTTGCCGATGGCTTGCTCATATACAGTAAATCCAATTTCTCTATTTACCAACACAAACTACCTAAAAATAATTTTGATTTCTACCAATATTATTTACAAATTCCCCTCAGAAATGGTCAGTTTGTTGCCGATTATCCTAACCAATTCAGCAATACCCCTGTCTCTTTCAGAGACTTTTTTAAAAACTATAACCTCTCATATTCCTATCACTATATCAATGAAAAAACGATATTAGGCAATACCCATAAATATTATTATACGCTGGATTTAAACACCTTAACCCCAAAAAAAGTAGGCAAAAACATCATACCAATGGGGCAGAACCAAAGCTACATTAATTATCAGGGAACCACCTATATACTCAATACGTATGGTATATTTACTTACGACCCTCAAAAAGATACTGTTATTCACCAAATACAAACGCCCATTGGGTATGGTCTGGTTAACCAAAGTATAGTCATCAACAAAAAAATATGGCTGGCCTATTGCGGAGGATTGTTCATCTATGATCCTGTCGGCAACCAGATTAATAACATAAAAAAATCCACTTGCTTCCGGTCTTTTTTTCGTCATAACCAACAAATTATTGTGACTACCTATGGTGAAGGTTTATTCACCATAGACTCTGTCAATCAAACCCTGAAAAAATTAAAATCCGACCATTATGGCTCACTGCTAAGGACCCATTTCCTGGTGAAGGATAAAAACAATTTCCTTTGGGCATCTACCAATGACGGGTTACTGCGTTTCCCTGCCAAGAGCTTTGATAAAGTGATTGAGGGGGGCGAATTTTTACCTCAGCCACAATACTTCGATTACAATGACGGTCTGCCCACAGACGAAATGAATGGTGGAGCTTACCCCGCCTACCTGAATTTTGGAGATACCCTGTTCAGCATACCCAGCTTAATGGGAATCATTCAGTTTAGGCCCCTAAAAGACTTCCCTTACAGAAAATCTGGACAAAACATACAGATAAAAAAGGTGACCGGATTTGGCAAAACACTCACCATAAAGGATGGAAAACTCAAGTTAACTAACAATATCAATGAAGTCAGATTTCATATTCAAACGGTGCACTGGGCCAACCCCAAAAGCCTAAACCTGTATTACAGAATCGATGACACCCTGGCTTTCATACCTTACAATGAGCTTTCAAGGGTGAATGTACTGGTGGAAGAACCGGGCTATCACAACTTACAGTTTCTGTATATTGATGACAATGGCAAAGAAACCGTAGTTCTGACAATTCGGATAGAAAAGGAAAATCCTTGGTATTTTCAAACATCATATCTCTTCCTGTTTATTGTTTTCATGGTAATTACCATCAGTTTCATTACATGGCTAAAAACACGCAATGCCGAAATAAAAAACAGGAAGCTTGTTGAAATCATTCGTGAAAAAACACATGAAATTACAGAAATCAATGGACAGTTAATGGCCAAAGTAGCTGAATTAACGCAACTCAATAAAATCAATGGTATCTATATCAGCGTTATCAACCACGACATTTTTGCTCCGATTAAATACATCAATGTGGTGGGTGATAAGGTTCATGAATACCAGAAAAGACTAAAAAAAGCAGATATTTTAAACCATCTTGAATTAATAATTAATTCCACCAAAAGATTGGAAATACTATGTTCGAATATTTTGAACGAGAGATCCAGTGGTAAATCATTCACTACGGTACAACCCAAAATCCCTCTGCACAGCATGGTGGCAGACTTGCAAAGTTTTGTGAAAATAGGATTGCAAATCAATAACAATGAAATGATATCCAAAGTGCCGGTAAAAGCTACCGCATCCACCTCTCAGAGCGCCCTGAATATCATTTTAACTAATTTGATCAGTAACGCAAATAGATTTACCAAAAATGGAACCATCAGCGTCCATTACCATAAAAAAGAAGATTTACATTGCATTGAGGTAAAAGATACCGGAAATGGCATGCAACCGGATGTACTTGAAAAAATTCAGAACCGCACCTTGCAGGTACACCACAAAGACAGCAGTGAATTGCAAAGCTATGGCATTGGATACTCGCTGATATTTAAAATGCTGGATATTATCAACGGGGATATGAAGGTAGCCTCTACCCCACTGAAAGGAACTACTGTTACCATCCTTTTTCCAGATTTTCCGGTTTGATAAACTGCAGGCTAATTAAATAAAAATCTGATTGGCGGAATTATACAGATTCATTATTCTGTAAAAACAGACCATCCTTCATGTGCAAATGCCGGTCTGCCATACCGGCCAATTCCGGATTATGGGTAACAATAACAAAGGTTTGCCCAAGTTCTTCCCTCAATTTTAAAAAGTAATCGTGCAAGGCACGGGCATTTTTGCTATCCAGATTCCCACTCGGTTCATCGGCAAAAACCACCGCCGGATTATTGATGAGTGCACGCACTACAGATACCCGCTGCTGCTCTCCGCCACTAAGCTCTGATGGATTATGATGCATTCGGTCTGCAATCCCCAGTAATTCAAACAAGGGCATTGCTTTATCCGCTGCCTGCTTTTTACTCATACCTGCTATCCACGCCGGTATACAGGCATTTTCTAGCGCAGAAAATTCCGGCAACAACTGATGGAACTGAAACACAAAACCCAGATTCTGATTTCTGAATTGAGACAATCTGCGTCTATCCATTCCATTGATGCGTTCATTTTTAATAAAAACATCTCCTGCGTCAGGTGTATCAAGCGTACCCAAAATATGCAGCAACGTGCTTTTACCGGCGCCGCTCTCCCCTGTAATACAAACAATTTCCGAGGACTGAACAGCCAGGTCAATTCCTTTCAGCACATCCAGTTTCCCGTAGCTCTTCTTAACACTCCTGGCAACAATAAGGGCTGATGGCTCCATCACACTTCAAACCTACGGCAAATTTTCTTTTTTGAGATAACTTATCATAAAAATCAGGTAAGACGACATAAAATAGTTAATTTTGCGTCCCGTAAAACAAGCATGAATATTCACGAGTATCAGGCCAAAGAAATACTGAAAAGTTATGGAGTGGCCATTCAGGGTGGTTTTGTTGCCGAAACACCCGAGCAGGCCATGGAAGCTGCACGCAAGGTTAAAGACGAATTCAACAGCGACTGGTGCGTAATCAAAGCACAGATTCATGCGGGTGGCCGCGGTAAAGGCAAAATTGCCGGCACTGAGCACAGAGGCGTGCAGATCGCAAAATCCCCCGAACAGGCGGCAGAAATTACAAAAAATCTTTTAGGCGGAACCCTGATTACCATACAGACCGGTGCAGCCGGAAAAGTGGTGAACAAAGTACTCGTGGCTCAGGATGTATTCTATCCCGGACCATCTGAGCCCAAAGAATATTACATGAGCGTGTTGCTGGACAGGCAAACCAAAAGAAATGTAATCATCTACACCACGGAAGGTGGAATGGATATCGAAGAAGTTGCCGAACAGCACCCTGAAAAAATCCACAAAGAATGGATTGATCCGGCTGTAGGATTCCAGGCGTTTCAGGCCCGTAAAATCGCTTTCAAACTGGGACTGGAAGGCAAAGCGTTTAAAGAAATGGTATCGTTTGTTTCAGCACTCTACAAAGCTTATGAAGAGACAGACAGTGCCATGTTTGAAATCAATCCGGTTCTTAAAACCAGTGATGACCGCATCATTGCTGTGGATGCCAAGGTAAATCTGGATGACAATGCCCTCTATCGCCACCCCGCTTATGCCGCTTTACGCGACATCGCCGAAGAGGATCCCACTGAAGTGGAAGCCGGCAAATACAACCTTAACTTTGTGAAGCTTGACGGAAACGTGGGCTGCATGGTTAATGGTGCCGGGCTGGCTATGGCTACCATGGACATTATCAAACTCAGCGGCGGGGAGCCGGCCAACTTTTTGGATGTGGGCGGAACCGCCAATGCTGAAACCGTAGAGGCAGGTTTCCGCATCATTATGAGCGATCCCAATGTGAAGGCCATACTCATCAATATTTTCGGCGGTATCGTACGTTGTGACCGCGTTGCCAATGGCGTAGTAGAGGCTTACAAAAAAATTGGAGATGTAAAAATTCCAATCATCGTGCGCCTGCAGGGTACCAACGCCGAAGAAGCCAAGCGAATCATTGATGAAAGCGGGCTTAAGGTTTTCAGTGCGATTGTACTGAAGGAAGCTGCCGACCTGGTTAAGAAGGTACTGACAGAAAACACCTCTGCGGCCTAATCACTGCAATATTGATTAACCTGCATTATTTTGCAGTATAATATGTATGGGATTTATTACTGAGTTCAAGGAATTTATCAAAAAAGGCAATGTCATAGATTTGGCTGTTGCAGTATTGATTGGCGGTGCTTTCCAAAAAATTGTGGATAGCATAGTTAATGACATCATCATGCCTATTATTGCCTTTATCGGAGGGTTTAAAAAGATAGAGTCCCTGGCTGCAGGGCCCTTTACCTACGGCAAATTAATCGCTTCCACCCTCAATTTCATCATCATCTCCATGGTTCTGTTCATCATTGTAAAAGCCATCAACCGAACCAAAGAGGTAATCACCAAAGAAAAACCATAATTCCTGTATACCCCTCCCAATGCGGTATGCCCTGATCATCATATTCTGCACATTGTTACAGGCCGGTCATGGTTATGCAAACCCCGATTCTACGCAGGCCGTGGATTCTACTAAAATCATCAGATGGGGCGCCGAAGTGGGTGCTACCACTGCCCTTTCCGGCACCAGCCCCAATTGGAGCGGAGGTTCAGCCAACAACCTCAGCGGTAACTTCTATGTTCGGGCTTTTTACAATCTCAAATACAAAAGACAAGCTTGGGATAATATACTTAAAATAAACGCCGGAGCTATTTCCAGTACCATGACCGACAATTTGGGGAATAAGTTCAGAAGCACCCGAAAAAACATGGACAACGTATTTATAGACAGTAAATACGGTATTTCTTTTGACAGAGCAACGTGGCTCAGTGGCTTTGGAGGTTTAAATCTGCAAACACAGCTCCTGCCCGGTTACAATTACACACGCGATGCCAATGGAAGAGAAGTCAAAAACCTAGTCAGCAGTTTTTTAAGCCAGGGTTCATTAATGTCGGCCATCGGACTTGAAGCAAAACCATCGGAACGATTTTATGGACGTCTGGCTCTTTTCTCCCTCAAACAGACTTTCATGCTCAATCAATCTTTGTATGAAAAGCGCAACCAAAACACCATTGCCGGGGTAAACAAGGGGCAATATATTCGCAGTGAACAGGGGTTTCAGATACAAACCGGTTTCAACAGAGAGTTTAATTTTAATAAACAAATCCTCATTCGCACCAACTACCTTGCTTTTATACCGTACAACTTTAAACGCAATCCCAGTCCGCTCGACAGCCGCATAGACGCCGGACTGACCGTTAAACTCACACGATACCTGAATTTCAATTACACCCTCATCAGTGTTTTTGACAAAGACCTCGCCAGACCGGGAGAGAATGCATGGCAAAATTCATGGGTACTCGGGTTGGGTTTTTTATACAAATTCTGATTTTTGCGGCCGTCTTCCTATTGTTTGATGATACGCTGCCTGTAAACTTCCCCTTCTTTGCTGCATTCCAGGAAATATAAACCCGGAATTAATGATGATACATTCAGGTTCACCGAAGACTGATCATTAGCATGATAATGCTGCATTTGAATAATCTCCTGCCCAATGGCATTCTTTAATGCAATCTGCACCATACCTTCCTCTTCATTCATTAAATCAATGGTTATAAAATTATTTGCCGGATTCGGATAGGCCTTACAAAAAGAGCTATTCATGGGCTTATGGGCAGGCATTGTATTGCAATACCCGGCTTTTAAAACAGCATTGTCATGTTTTATAATGTCGATTCTATAGTAAACATCCGCATCCATCGTGTTTTCGTCCTTAAAACTATAGTCGGTAGGTAAAACAGAATAACCCTGAGCAGCTACCTCACCAATTTTAAAGAATGCAGAATTAGACCCGGTGGCCCTCATGACATTAAATTTCTGATAACCCTCTTCACCCAGCGTTCTCCACTGAACCAGTGTAGCGTGGTGGTTTGGGATACAATTTTTCATTTGGAAGCTCAAGGGCAGCGGGGTAATGTAGCCCACAGTATAAAGAGAAAAACTTCCCAGGGTGTTGCTGTTGTCCACATAGGCATATTCAAATGAAGTTGAATCCTGATAAGCCATCTTTAGCAGCATTTTTAGATTATCGGGATTAAAACCGTCAAGCAAATATCCTCCGTGCGTAGCGTTCCACAATCCATACGATGGATGTGAAGCCACCGGATTGGGTGGTAATAAATAGGTATTACCACCAGTCTCATATTGCAGTATCGCGTTGCCTGTATCCGGTAAATTACGTATTAAAACTTTAGCGGTGGAACGGCCGGTAAGTCCTTTAATACGACCATCCTCAAGATCATATCCGGAGAGTCTTCCGGGCATAGCACCTGTGCCTGTGGCAACGAATGAGGTATCAAAATTTCCGCTGGCATGGTAAAGTGGCAACCAGTGGGTAAAGCTCCCGCGAGGTCTGCCGGTAAGCCCGGTTACGGCATTGGGATCTAGCAGGTATTTTTTACGGTGCGAGATTGTTTTAAAATTCAATCCAAATTTCACATTCAAAATATCAGTTTCAACAGTTTGAATCGGTATTATACCATTTGGGATGCCTGATTCAACACCGGAACCTGCTGCATTACTAGTACCAAATTGTTCTGCCGTAATCTGCCAATTTGCCGGTAAATTAAATTCTGATGGTGGCGAATTCCCAATTGCAGCATTCAAGGTTGACAAATGAAGTGTATAGTTGCTGTAAGAATTCAAATTATAAAAATACAAATTGCTTTTCTTTAATACCTGATTGGAATCCACGACCAATCCCGTGCTTTCATCAACAAGGTACGCTTTTATAGACTGCCCTGAGAGGGAACGAATAGATGAACCATCGATTATCCCATCCTGCAGTGCATCGCCATCCGCATGAATATCAAATCCAACTGCTACACTTTTATATATCATGAGGGCATAATTACGAGTAATATTGTTGCTGATATTACCCAAGCGATCCTTCCATCCATAAGTAAAGTATAGTGCCTCGGATGCCCCATTAAAACTAGGATCAACCGTCAACTTCGAGTCGTCATAATTGGGTATGACCTGTCCCTGCACCACGGGAACATTATCATAATAAAGGGTGCCTGTAAGTGGCAATGTAATTATAACTAAAGTATCGTTTAATGGACTTAAACCTGTTTGGACTCCATCCTCATCATCTGTTCCTGACAAAGGCGGACAGGCATTTCTAAATGTCCCTCCTTTATTAATTACATTATAAATAATTGATAAATTGGCTACCGGAATCAAATTAAGGCCAAAATCCACATTTGTCACAAAAGCATTACCTGATTTAACCAAAATGGTACCGTTGGGTGTTCCACTTTCCAATCCGGTGCCGGAAAGGTTATTAGATCCATATTCTTCTCCTGTGGTTGAAAAGTAATCCCATAAGGTTTTACCCACAGGTCTGTCGCCAATATTATGAGTACCTGTATGAATCATCACAGCGTATTCAATCTGCGTATTCACATCATTAAATGTGTAGGCACCGGTTACCGGGTCAGCATTGGTCTGTTTTACCAGATAGCCATTTTCGAGGAGAAAAACTTTTACAGGAGGGGATTTTGCCCAGCCCACACCATCAACATCATTGTCCAAATTACCATCAACATCCTGCCTCACCGTTCCGCTGATTTTAGAACCCTGAACCGAAATAACAACCTGATCCGCGGCTGAACAGACACCTCGGCTTCCTGTTACGGTGTATAGGTAAGATCCAGGACTGTAACCAATGGAAAACAATGGATTGGAAACAGCCGTATTGCTGAGAAATGTTGTCGGTGACCATTGATAAGAAACACCGCTGATTGTGGTTGAACTGCCTAGACTTACCGCATTATTTACCCATATCAGGGTGTCCCTGCCTGCCTGTAAACCCGTAATTTTTTCATCAATGGTAATTTGAATATCATCCGAATTCGCTGAACAACCCACAGGCCCGCTAATTGTATACCTTAGCACGTATGTACCCGGCTGCAAACTCTTAATGCGGCTTTTCGGATTGGCAGCATCTGAAAAAACCGGAGTACCGGGTCCTGAAACATAACTCCAGGTGGTATTGTTAAACGCCGATATTCCACCGTTCAGAAAAATCGAATCAGGAGAACAAGCCGCAGTATCATTGCCTGCATTGGCTGGTCTTTCCCTGATAACCAGCACATCGTCTGTGGAAACCAAACATGCTGTCGGATGGGTATAAACACTAAACCTGAATGTATGAACACCGGCAGCCAGATTTTGGATCACGGAATCCGTAAAAGTGTCGTTCCCTGCTCCGGCGGAAGGGGTGCCCGGCCCGGATATATACTGCCAGTAGCCCACTCCTGCTGAGGGTAATGCTGCGCTCAGGGTTACTGAAGATGCGTTGTGGCATATTTCGATATCGTTGCCGGCATCTGCCTGTGAAGGTTTGCTATAATTGGTAATCGTCACCTCATCGAAGGTTGAAGAACAACTACCGATGGCAGGCAGTGTGTATCGGAATACATAAGCCGCCCCATTGGTTGCATGATTTAACCCACTTGCAATTGCCGTATAGGAAGAGTTGGTAATCAGCGTTGGGGTGGAAATTCCACTAATGAAACTCCAAGTGCCCGACGTACCCGAATTGCCACTGAGCTGCACATTGGAAACATCACAATACAAAACATCCAAACCGGCATAAGCTGTCGGCACAACCCTGATGACCATTGTATCCGCGCTGGTATTGCAAATGCCGGCTCCACCCGAAGGGGTAATGTTCCATACCAGAAAATAATTTCCATAAATCAAACCTGATACGGTTGCCGTTGGGCTTCCGACATTGGAAAATGTAACACTGCCCGGACCGGCTGCAAGACTCCAAATTCCGGAACCCGATGTTGGGGTATTGGCAGCTAATACAACCGACCCTGTGCCTCCGGTGCCACCTCCGCAAAGACTTTGATCCGCGCCTGCGTTGGCAGTAGTTGGAGGAGCATTGATAATAATGAGGGTGGTATCGCCAACCGGAATGCAGGAACCTACCGAAATAGCATATCTCATCTCATAAACACCAATTCCAAGCCCAGAAAGCTGAGAGGATACTGCTGCAGGCGTTGCAACGACAGCACCATTCGGCCCGCTTAACTGGCTCCATAAAGAAGTAGCACCTGCAGGCGCCGCAATATTGGCGGTAAGCGTTACGGATGTCGGCAGGGATATACCGCATACCTGCTGATCTGCACCGGCGTTTACAGCAGTAACATTGTGATTGATGCTCACCAAAACGGTATCATCAAAGGCATCACAACCGGCTAATGAGAGCTGATATCGGTAAGCATATACACCGGTGCCACCGCTGATTGTAGCTGTGGTATTCTGGGCGGATGGACTGCCCAATGTGGTACCTGTACTGAGCGCAGTCCATAGCGGGGTTGCTGTGCCGGGACTACTGCCTGAAAGGTTTGCCAGGGTGGAAGATGAAGACAGACACTGGTCTCTACCCGCGTTGGGAACAGCCGGCGCAGCAGAAGATGTGGTAGTAATAACCTGCTGGTCTGACATTATACCACAAGCGCCGTTAATAGTCCACGTAAAGGTATAAACAGTATTTACGGCCAAACCAACGGCATAAGCCCTGGGATTGGTATTATTGGGGGAAAATGTAATGCCTGAGGAAGGTGAAACGGTCCATGTTCCGCGCTCACCGGGGGCCGGCCTGCTGCCATTTAATCGGTAGCGACCTGCACAAACGGTATCATCAGGGCCCAGCAGGGCAGTGCTTGTGGGTTGCTGGGGCACAATCACCAGCATGGTATCAGATTTTGCCTGACAATTGGCTCCGCCACTATTGGTGAGTCTCATCACATATCGACCGGCAACCAGATTAGACACGGTTAACACCGAAGAATTTACATTGGTAAGGGCTGCTGTATTGGGACCTGATACCTGCTTCCAAGCCAGGGTTCCGGGTGTGGACGAAAAACCGGTTGGATAGGTAAAATTCTGTGCACAGGGCACTACAATGCTGGAACCGGCATTGACGGCCCCGGGCGTTCTGCTGATATTTAATGTAATATATCGGCTTTGGCTTCCGCATTGATTTGAATATGTAACTAGATAAACATAGGTTCCGGGGGTTGTAAGGTTTGAAATCGTCCATCGATCAGCATAGGTGCTCAATCCGCTTCTGGATGGGCTTCCCGTAGGTGTTACCGGGCCAGAAACAAAGGTCACAGTCCTTGTCATGCCTTCATTCACCGTAGAAGATGCACCCGTCCATGTAACGTCAAAAATTGCGTTGGCATTGCATGCCGGGCTAATGCTCGAAGGGACGGTCAGACTCATTAATGAATCTACCCTGAAAACATTGTGCGTTGAGAATGATACACAGCCGTTAGCAGCTGTTTTGGTGTACCTAAAAGACCATGACTTGGCAGGAGAAAGTAAATTCCCAGCCGTAACGCTGCTTTCATAATCATTGGGTGAAAATGTGGCGCCTGTACCTGATACCTGGGTCCATTTGGCTGTTTCACCTACCAGCAGCGGCGTTCCACTCAATACTTCAGTGGTTACCGGATTCACAGAACAATAATTGGTATAGCTTCTGTTGTTTCCGGCATTGGGAGGAACTTTTACATTGCTGACCGTAACCACCACATTGTCGGAACCGGATGCACAGGGACCGGAAACATCATATTTAAATTCATACGTACCCACTACAAGACCGGAAATGGTTGGATTTCGGACGATTCTACTGTTAAAAACCGGTGTTGCCGGCCCGCTCACATACGTCCACAATACAGATTGGGGTGGCATCACTCCCGGATTGGAACCGTTTAATACAGTGGAAGTGCTACTGCATGTGACGGTAAAGTCAGCTCCCGCACTCACAGGTGTTGTCGCGCCCACAGCACGAACAGTCATATTCGCTGAGGTGCTGCAAGTGCCGTTACTTAACATCCATGTCAGGGTATAGACCGTTGAATTTGAAGTTGGGGTAAAGGTAGCAGTTGGGCTGTTTGCATTAGAAAAAGTGCCGCTGGACGGGGTTGATGTCCATGTGCCGGTAACGCCTGTAGGTGGAACACTACCCGATAAATTCACCGCGGACAGCGCGCAGATCAGGGTATCCTTCCCCACCACCACTGAAGGGGTTTGCTGTAATACGGTAATGGCCACCCGATCGCGGGCCGTGTCTATGGTGCAGGCATTGGCCAGTTCAAAAATATACTGACCCGGAACGAGGTTGGTGACAGCGGTTCCGGTGGCTGAAGCATTGCTGAATGTAGCAGTATTGGGTCCCGAAACCTGCCTCCACCGAATATATACAGGTGAGCTCTGGGGTTGAAACACCTGTCCACTCAGGTTGAGAGACTGATTGACACAGATAACCTGATCCAGTCCGGCATTGGCAGCACAATTCTGAGATAAGCCATATTTAGGAAAAAGAATGACCAAAATAAGGAATACCTGCGCAGATAACCTACCCAGTGGGTAGGAAAATTGATCTAAAAAATTAACATATTGTGAGGGAGGGGAGTAAGTTTTCATAAATTTATATGGTAGAACTATTCTATTATTCGATTTTTGTGCAAATATATTCTACGCTTTTCAATTAAACTACATTTCGTAGATTTTTATAACATTATATTTTAGACACAAAAAAAGGGGCCTAGGCCCCTCTTATCACAGTATCTTGTTTTGCTAGTTTAGTGTTGGATTATCACTTTTTTACGCTGAATTACCCCCAGATCCGGGTGCACAACGCTTAGGATTACGAGAGATCCTGAAAGTGCATTTTCATTTAATTGAAAAACATGGGTACCGGATTGCATTTTCATTTCTGCAGATTGGATTAAACGGCCATCCACTCCATGAACATTCACCTTAAATGGCAACTCATGATCCACACCTGAGACAGACAACAGTAACGAACCTTTATCTGCCTGAACCGGATTGGGGTTGATGCCAGTTTTAATGGCATCACCGGACTGATACCAGAATACATTGCTGAATACGGGTGCATGGCGTTCAGCTACGGCCTGTATTTTGTAATATCCTTTTCTTGGCGGAACCCCGTAGCTATATGATTTTGCGGTAAAAGACGGATTGGGCACCCATACCTTGCCTATGGAGGTAAAGTCTTGTCCGTTTTCTGCATACATCACAACGTAATATTCCACATCCTCTTCCGACATCACATACCATTTAAGCTCCAGCTGATCACCTGACTTGGCAACTGTGAGTTTCATGCCACTGACGGGGAGACTAACGGGTGTTGTAAGTGTGGCAATACTGGTGGTGCATCCGCCTGAACATGGACTGGTAGTAGCGATAGCCCTGTATTGATAATTATTCATACTGTCATTAACAGACAAAATATCCAGGCGAGCTGTATAGATTCCGTAATAGATAGCTTTATCATAGCTTTTAGCAGTATCCAGATTTCGCCAGGTAGTGCCACCATCTTTAGAGCGCTGCCATTGAATATTAGCATTAAAATCATCTACGCTGAAACTAAAATAGGTGCCATTGGGCAGGGTTGATACAAAGCTGTTGGAGGGCTGAGAAGTGCAGGACACGACTGTAGACATAGGTATAGGAACCATGGAAGATGATGCCGAACAACCACTCTCAGTTGCCGTTACATAAAATAAATCATCACTTAACCCTGTCGTTGGATTTATGGTAAGGGTATTGGTGGTTACATTGCTATAGGGACTACTGTTGGATAATGTGGATGTGCTATTGATGGCTGTATTCACAGAATACCATTGGTAGGTGGGACTGCCTGAAGAAACAGAAGATACAATATTTACTGAGGTACCTTCACAAATGAGAGACGGTGTGGTAATTGAAATTGTGGGCGGTGAGTTGATGGTAACAACAACACTACCCGGACTGCTGGTTTGGCATAATGTGGTAGTATTGGTTGCATACAGATAATAGGTACCTGCGGATACCTGCGTGGGATCAGATACCAGGGTAGCCGGAGTAGGATTGCTGCTGACGGTGTACCATTGGTAAATATCACTGCCAACAGTGTAATTATTGGTGATATCCACCTTATTGGGAGAACAGGCAGATTCTGATGCTGTAGTAATACTAACCGTTGGCAAAGAATTGATGGTAACAGTAACAACGCCACTGGCCACGGTGGTGCAGCTTCCATTTACGCCAAACAAATAATATGTTCCTGAGGATACTGCTGTAGGGGTTGCAACTGCATTGGAAACATTGTATGTACTGCCGGTTTGCCATTCCCAGGTGGTGCCTGAGGGTGCTGTGGGTTCATTGCTTTGTAAATTGAAGGTTGCCGGCGAACAGGCAGAATAACTAAACGCAAGAGGCACAGGCTGCGTATTTTGCTTTAAATTTAAAGTGGCTGAAATAGAAGAAGATGAATAACATCCAGTGGAAGTGTTATAGGTAAATGCATAATATGTTCCGTTGGTGCTTGTACTCGTAGGGTTTGCAACAGGACTTATAACAGGGGGATTGGTGTTTTCAGTATACCATCGATACTCCTCGGGAGCCGTTGCACTGCCTGAAATAAAGATTGAATTTAAATTCACACTGTTTGTTGGCGGATTACATGCTGTATAGGTGGATGTACCGTTTGAGGTAGGTGCAGTTGGCAATGCATTTACTGTAATGGTTACGAATTCGTTATCAGTACATCCATTTGCATCGGTGCCTGTTACCGTATATGTTCGGGTAGTAGTGGGTGTGGCCTTAACCACTGGACCTGCAGTTACATCAAGCCCGGTGGACGGTGACCAAGAATACGTAGAGGCCCCTGATGCGGTAATGGTAGTGGTGGTTCCGCTACAAACGGTTGCGGTTAACGGTGAAGCATTGATAGTAAGACTGATAACCGTAACCTGACTTTGATTACTAAAACTAGTACAGGTACCTGAAATTACGCGTAGCCGATACCATGTAACTCCCGCAGATGTAGTTAATGGGGTGTATGAATTTGTTGTTGCCGCACCAATATCAGCCCATGTACCAGGAGTACCCGAATTATCGGGTGCCGATTGCCACTGATAAGTGTAAGTACCTTCACCTCCATTTGGTGTTACGGTTCCAAATGATGATGCAGTGCCATTTAAACATACCGTTTGATTGCCCCCAATTTCATTGCCCAAAATGGCAGGAAGCAGCGTAACAGATGCACTAATATCCGTGCAACTTGCCACAGAAACCTGCCTTCTATACCATGTTTTTTGAGTTAAAATGGTAGGGGCTGTATAATTCTGACTGGTTGCACCCGGAATATCGCTCCAGCTGCTGCCGTTTGATGAAGACTGCCACAGGTAAGTACCGCCTGTAATGGCGCTACCGGTTAAGGTTGCGGGCCCCGATGAACAACTGGTGCCGGATATGGTATTGCCTGAAATCCCGCTTGAAACAGTAATTTTTACAGATGAGGAATAATCCATTGACTTGCAATCTGTTGACCCCGCTACAGAATTTAAACCAACTCTATACCATGTATTTGCACTTAAAGCTCCAGGTGAATATGAAGAAGATGATGCACCACCTATGTTACTAAAAGTAACACCATCAGTGGATGACTGCCATTGATAAACGGCAGTGGTTGCTGTTCCAGTACCACTGGTAAAGGAACCGTTTATAGACAGCTGGCTTGGTGTTCCTCCACTACATAAATTCTGATCAGACAACACTGAAAAAACAGGTGTAGGAACGTTCAAGTCTACCAGATCCGTGTAATAGTAAGTTGTGCAGGTACCCGAAACTACACCTACTCGAAATTGCAATGAAGGTGCTCCGTTATCTTTAATGTAGAGCTCATTTAAAGTTGAAGTAGAGCCAGCAGCATTATTTCTCCATTCACCGGAAGAAGATGAGGTTGCTGTAATTGGAGGCTGCCAAGAAGTAGTAAAATATTGCCAAATACACTGCACTGCAGAGGTTGAATTTACTCTTAAAGTAAAATAATCATTACCATTAAAAAGTGAACCACAGTGATATAGTTCTCTGGGCGGATAGCTAGTTACAGGTGGGTTACTTACCGTCACCGTTACTGTTCCTGTTTCTGTGCATGATCCTGCAGTAGCAGTTACTGTGTAGGTAGTGGTGGCAGATGGTGTGGCCGTCACCGAAGCACCGGACCCTGACGACAAGGAACTTGCAGGTGCCCATGAAAATGTGGGAGAACCACTGGCTGTAGCCGTTAACGTAGTAGGACTACCCGGGCAAATGGATATAGAATTTGATAACATCAACCCAAGCCCTGAACTCACAGTCACTGTAGCATCGGCCGTTCCCGGACAGCCCGTTGCGCTTGAACCTGTTACACGATAGGTTTTGGTGGCAGTAGGATTGGCTAATACGGTTGAGCCCGTTGTGGACGACAAATCAGTGGGTGTTCCACTTGGTGAAAGTGTCCATGAATAGGTGCTGGCACCTGAAGCCGTAAGTACAGCTTTGTCTCCTGGACATATGGTGGCATTGTTTACAGAGATCGTAAGTCCTGTTTTCAGCGTAATGCTCACACTGCCCGATGCGGTGCAGCCGTTGCTGCTATTGGTAACGGTAACTGTGTAGGTTGTAGGTGCTGTTACCGTCGCTGAAGTAGAAACAGCGGTGCTGTTGGCTACAGTTCCGCCGGTCCACGCATAAGTGTGGGCAGGACTGGCGGCACTCAAATCAGGACTTGCAGTGAGGGTTACCGATCCACCTAAACAAACCGATGAAACTGAAGATGTAACGGTAAGCGGTGGTGCTGGCAATACCACAATGGTAAACGCCACGGTTTCAGACTCACAACCGGGGGCAGGAGTAGATTTCTTTACCTTTAGGTTAAAATCATAGGTACCTGCTGCTGTACCTGCCGGAATGGCCACGCTAATATTGCCGCTTCCGGAATTGAAAGCATTGGAAGCGTTAGAAATGGCCGCGAAGGAGGGCATGGCACGTGAACCCGCAGTAATACTATATTGGTCAGGAGATTGTGTAGTTCCTGTATAGGCCAGTGTAGCATTGCCGGCGGAGGCATTATAACAATAATTAATTGAACTCGATGTAAGTGTTATAGTAGGTTTCGCCTGCACCACTATCGTTACCGGTGATGATACAGAATAATTTGCGCAGTAACGGTCATTGAGTGCTGTAATGGCATACGTAGTTGTAACTGAGGGCGAAACAGCGAGGTAGTATGGATTTGCCGCGATATTGGATACGGTGGTGGCAGATCCTCCGTTGGTGGTGTAGGTGAAACTCCAAGGGCCTGTTCCGGTAAAATTGATTCTCAGATTGTAGGTTCCCACGCCGCAAACAATGGCACCGGCATCAAATGCTGCGGTGGGCTTGGGGTATGCGGTGAGGGTAACTACATCGCTTGTAGTGCTTCCACATGACCCTGCACCTGTGGCAACAAGCCGAAATTTATAGCCGTTATAGGTTGTAGCGTTGGAAATGATAGATAAAGTGGCGGTGGTTGTCCCACTGAAATGCGCCCCTGTAACGTTGCTCCAGGAACTACCTCCATTGGAAGAATATTCCCACTGGTAGCTGGATGCACCGCTCACGCTTGACCTAAATGAAGTAGTATCTCCGCATACAGATTTACTGCTCGGCTGGGTATTGAAGGTGGGTGCACATGAAACCGATGTGGTGGTGGTTGCTCCTGTTTTCAAATCATACGCACAGAGATACGCAGGCAGGCCTGTTTGGGGGTTGGTAAATTCCAAAGTTAATACCCCGGCATTGGGAAGATTCACCACGTAAAAACAATAGGTAGCATAGGTATTGCCATTTCGCACAGTTGGCACAGGAGGAGGCCCCACTTTAGTGGCCAGAATGGTAGTACCCACCCAAACTCGGGTAATGACGTAAAGTTCAGTAATATTGGTAACACCCGGCCAGTAAAAATTAATATCGCCGGTTTTGGTGGAAGCCACAATATTGTTGTTGGTGAAAAAGTTGGCATAACTTGTTCCCACCACATTGGCTGCCACAGGCACACCACCCTGCCCGGCACAATCACCCCATAATCCATTGCCGTTGTTTCTTTTTTGCATAATCGGACATGTGGCAGGCAATACGGCAAGTGCAACTTGGGAGCAAAACGTGAAAGATAAGAACAGTACAAAACTATTCATTGAGCGAAAAAATTTCATTGGCAGACTATTAACCTTAATAAGGTGCAAAATTATATAGAATCTACGCCTTTGAATTAATTCTATTAATAAACCAACGTGATTTAGGGTTGCATTACATGCCTATATTATTGATATTAATTGATTTATAATTTTTAAATTAGGGTATAATATTTTTATTGTTAAACTACCGAAATTACAAAATGTTATTATTTGTTGTTTATATTCTACAACTATACATTAAATTCACTAATGGAATGAAATGAAATTTTCGGATAATTCTCCTGCATGCTACGCAAAATATAGCCCGTTTCGGCCAAAAAAACCGGTTGACCGTCCTTGTCCATCGCAATGTTATTCATCCTGAATTTCATAAATTCCCGAAGCGCATTTTCGTCGCCGCTCATCCAGCATGCCTTATGTATCTGCCGGGGTTCAAACCGACATTTGGCACCATATTCATGCTCAAGCCGGTATTGCAGCACCTCAAACTGAAGTTCTCCTACAGTACCCACAAAACGGCGGCTGCCGGGTTCCTGGGTAAACAAAGAGGCCAGGCCTTCATCGGTTAACTGCTGTATGCCCTTCTCGAGCTGCTTGCTTTTCATGGGATCCAGGTTCACCAATTCCTTAAAAATCTCAGGAGAAAAACTTGGAATACCCTTAAACATGAGCTTCTCACCCTCTGTGAGAGAATCACCAATCTTAAAATTCCCGGTATCGTATAAACCCACCACATCACCCGGATAGGCATCATCCACCACCTCTTTGCTCTGAGCTAAAAACGTGTATGGATTGGCAAAACGCACCTGTTTATCCAGACGCACGTGGGTATAGGGTTTATTTCGCTCAAAAACACCGCTGCACACCCTTAAAAAGGCAATTCGGTCGCGGTGTTTGGGATCGAGATTGGCGTGGATTTTAAAGATAAATCCGGTGAATTTCTTTTCATTCGGATCCACCTCGCGCAGAGAAGTAGGACGCGTTTGTGGGATAGGCGCTAGTTCTATGAAGGTATCCAGCAATTCCTGAATCCCAAAATTATTGAGTGCACTGCCAAAAAATACGGGAGCCACATCCGCATGCAAATAGTGGTCTCGATTCAGATTGCCATACACACCTTCAATCAGTTCAGCATCTTCACGCAGCTTTTCAGCATCCTTCTCTCCTACCCTTTCATCCAGCTGCTCGTCATGCAAATCGGTGAGCCGTACATAATCGTCACTTACCTTGGACTTATTGCTTTCAAACAAATTCAAACTCCCGGATTCGAGCAGATACACACCCTTAAAGTCCCTGCCCATATTGATGGGCCATGACATGGGATGTACATGAATATTCAGCTTGCTTTCCAGTTCATCTAGCAGATCAAAAGTGTCTTTACCATCGCGATCCAGCTTATTCACAAACACAATCACCGGGGTTTTGCGCATGCGGCATACTTCCATCAGACGCTCGGTTTGTTCCTCTACCCCCTTTACGCAATCCACCACCAGAATCACACTGTCAACCGCTGTAAGCGTGCGGTAAGTATCCTCCGCAAAATCCTTGTGACCGGGGGTATCCAGAATGTTTATCAACTTGCCTTTGTATTCGAAAGACATCACCGAAGTTGCCACAGAGATACCACGCTGTTTTTCAATCTCCATGAAATCGGAGGCAGCGGTTTTCTTGATTTTATTGCTTTTTACGGCACCTGCAGTTTGAATCTGTCCGCCAAACAGCAGAAATTTCTCGGTAAGGGTGGTTTTACCGGCATCGGGGTGACTGATAATAGCAAATGTTTTGCGACGGGCAATTTCGGTTTCGAAAGACATGGAGCCGCAAAAATACGGCATCCTCCAATTATGGCTGATAGGTAAGGGCAAAAACCTTTTGTCCCTCCGGCAACAGCAATCGTGCTTCCGCTTTCCGCAATGGGGCAGCGGCATCCCTGAACCACAAATCGCGGTGACAATGCAATTCTACCCTGTGGTCTTTTTCATACAACCAAAGCTGAAAATGGATATGACGGTCGCACCGACCCCGATAGCTCCAATCATCAAAATACCCGGCATTTTCCCACTCAATGATCACAATCTTTTTTCTCCACTTTCGCACGATTTTCCATGATATGGGAGAAAGGGATGAATCGGTTCCGATACCACGATCACAAAGATCTTCAAACATACCTAAATTCAAAAGGATACCATGCTTCTCAGCCACTATACGACCCTGACCGATAAACAGGGTATCAAAGGTGTAACCGGCCCATTTCCAGGTAAACCCCGGCACAATCATTCGCCTGGCAGCAGGCATTTCGTCATAAAAATCATCCCAGACTTTTCCTTCATTCACACTATGTGCGTTTTTCAAAGGACGATAGTTTTCCAGCACAGTCAAAAGCTTTTGAGCATGGGCATTTAGTGTAAACACAAACATAATGATGGATATAATGATAGATTTCATGCTGCAAAAAAATGCTGCAGAAATGGAGGGATTTTGCAATAAACGGGCAATCGAAAAATAAGCGTTGTGATATTAACCACAAAAGAGCATTATCACCCCTAACAGGATTTGAATCTGGCAATTTTCAGCAACCACCCAACCAAAATTTGCGATTTTTAATAGTTTTATTTCTACGCTTTTGCAATAAATAATAAAAATAAGTAGCACACCACTGCACAATTAACAATCAATTGATGATACGGTATGCTGAAAATGCGGTCAATAAGCGGTAATTTCGCGCACTTTTAAACCAGCATGCCCATTCGTAACATCGCCATCATCGCCCACGTAGACCACGGAAAAACCACACTTGTAGACAAAATGCTTTATCAGGCCAGTTTGTTTCGAGAAAATCAGGAGGTGGGCGAGCTCATTCTCGACAACAACGATCTGGAGCGAGAGCGCGGTATCACCATTCTTGCCAAGAACGTGAGCGTGAACTGGAAGGGCACTAAAATCAACATCATCGACACCCCCGGCCACGCCGATTTTGGTGGAGAAGTAGAGCGCGTACTCAACATGGCAGACGGAGTATTGCTGCTGGTGGATGCCTTTGAAGGGCCCATGCCTCAAACGCGATTTGTATTGCAAAAAGCACTGAGTCTGGGTAAAAAAGCCATTGTGGTTATCAATAAGGTTGATAAACCGAATTGCGACCCCGATCAAACCCACGACGATATTTTTGACCTGTTCTTTAACCTGGGTGCTACGGAAGAACAGCTGGACTTCACCACGATTTATGGTAGCGGAAAACAGGGCTGGTTTGGCCCCAACTGGAAAACCCCTACCCAGGACCTTACCTTTCTCATGGACACCATCCTGACAGTGGTTCCGGAGCCCGTGGTAACCGAAGGATCTACCCAGCTGCAGATAACCAGCCTGGATTACAGCAACTATACAGGTCGTATTGCCGTAGGAAGACTCAATCGCGGCACACTGAAAGAAAACATGCCGGTTTCGCTGGTAAAACGAGACGGTAGCATACAAAAATCCCGCATCAAAGAGCTCTATTTATTTGATGGACTGGGCAAGGCCAAAGCCACCGAGGTTATTGCAGGTGACATTTGTGCGGTAACCGGCATTGAAAATTTTGAAATCGGTGATACCATTGCTGACTTTGAAAACCCGGAAGGCATGCCTCCTATTTCCATTGATGAACCCACCATGAGCATGTTGTTTTCTATCAATAATAGTCCGTTTTTTGGCAAGGAAGGCAAATTTGTTACCAGCCGCCACTTGCGTGACCGCCTGATGAAGGAAACCGAAAAAAACCTGGCCATGCGGGTAGAAGAAACCGGCAGCGCAGACCAGTTTATTGTATATGGTCGTGGGGTACTGCATATTGGCATTTTGGTAGAAACCATGCGCAGAGAAGGGTACGAACTTCAGGTTGGACAACCGCGGGTGATTATGAAAGAAATTGACGGTGTGCAGTGCGAGCCCATTGAGGTACTTACGGTGGATGTACCCGAAGTATCCAGCGGTAAAGTGATAGAACTGGTAAGCCAAAAAAAGGGCGAAATGCTGAGCATGCTGCCCAAAGGCGACATGGTAAGGATCGAATTTGAAATTCCCAGCCGCGGTCTCATGGGGTTACGCAGCAACATGCTCACCGCCACCCAGGGCGAAGCCATTATGAGCCACCGTCTGAAAGGTTATGAGCCGTTTAAAGGAAGCATGTCCGGCCGCATTTCCGGTGTTCTGATTAGTAAAGAAAAAGGAACTTCTACCGGTTACAGCATGGACAAACTCAAAGACAGGGGCAGTTATTTCATACACACCGGTGTGGAAGTTTATACAGGCCAAATCATTGGTGAACACATAAAACCCGGTGACCTTGTTCTGAATATCTGTACAGCCAAACAAATGACCAACTTCCGGGCTGCGGGTAAAGATGATAATGCCGTTCTCGCTCCCCCCACCGAATTTACCTTGGAGGAAGCAATGGAGTATATTCAGGAGGATGAATTTGTGGAGGTGACCCCACAGAGTATTCGCCTGCGAAAAATATTACTCGATGAAAATGACCGTAAGCGGGCCGCAAACAAGGCGTTAAGCCTTTAATCCAGCGGTTGATTCTGCAACCATTGGTGGTTGCTCATTTGCTTAAGTATGGTAGCCACGTCGCCACGGGCGGTAACAAGCTCATCTCTCACCTTGTTTTTCAGCACCATATCACGGGTAAATCCGTTGTTTTTTTCGATGTATAGTCCCATCTGCTGACCAATGATTTTGACCAATTCGTAAAACTTGGTTTCAGACATATCCATGCCGCACAAGATTTTATCGCTCACTTCATGCAACGAACCAAAGCCGTGCATGGGTGCGGTAAATTTGACATCCGGGAGCTTACTTAATGCCTGTCTGTCAAATGAAATTTGAAATCTTCGGTAGTCGATCAAATCCCTGAACCGGGGGGAACGCAGCAAATCTGTTTGCATATCTGAAGCATCCTGTCCCATTTCTGTCATTAACCAGTTTAGCCAGAAAGCGATATCAGGACCTTTGGGGTTTTTGATTTCGGGCAGACTCACAAACTGGGGTGAAATGCCTGTACCCAGACTGATAACGGTAATTTTACCGTATTCATAGCCGGGATTGCCGCTATAGTTCAGCGCCTCGATGATGGCGGCACTCGAGGGGTTGTTGTAGGTGGTTGTGCCGCCATCAACAAAGCGTTCCAAAGGGGCAAAATAGGTTGGGGCAGACATGGATGCCTCCAGTGCGGCCCTGAGCAGCACATCGGCATAGGTGCCGGAAAATTGATTATCCGATAATTGAAAAGCCGTAAAAAAGGTCTCTTCACCTGCAGCCATATCCTTGGCTGTTATTAAGAGGTCTGTGCCATGCATTGCTGTAGCTTCTCTAAGGGTAATGTCGCGGAAGTTTTCTGCCGCAAAGCGGCGGAAGGCCTTTTTGGTAAAACGCGGGGGATTGAAAAATCGGTTACCCAAAAAAAGTGGACTAAATACCTCATCAACCATTAGGTTGTAGCGCTGCTCAATCTGTGCTGCGGTATGCCCTGTAGCCAGCAAAGCAGCGATAATCGCCCCTGTAGAAGTTCCTGATACCATATCAAATACGGCATAAGCCGGCATACTGGCTATTTTTTCAAAGGTTTTTAATAATTGAATACTCAGAATGCCTCGCATTCCTCCTCCATCCAGGCAAAGAATGAGTTTATTCTCGGCAGGAATCTTAAACTTTTGCTTCACAGCGGCCAATTCCGACATTTTTTCTTTCATTTCGCTAAGATAATTTGTTTTTTGTATTTTTATCTACTACTTTTACATAAAATTTAAATCTAATGGCTCAACAGTGCAATTAATTTAGCCCTGTGATCCTTTGGTTTATCTTTCTCTAATAGAGGCCCGGCTTATGTTTCAGGGGTAAAGGAGGGTATCCCTGTCGGCCGGGTCTCGTTTTTTGTATAAACATCATAAAAGGATATTCAGAAATCCGGAATGAAAAAAACAATTTCCCTTATTTTTGCAGCCATATACCCATCTCATGAAATTTGACATTGCAGTTATCGGCAGCGGACCCGGCGGTTATGTAGCAGCCATCCGCGCCTCTCAGCTTGGCAAGAGTGTTGCCATTATTGAAAAATCAGAATTGGGCGGCGTATGCCTGAACTGGGGATGTATTCCCACCAAGGCATTGCTGAAAAGTGCTCAGGTATTTGACTATATCAATCACGCCAAGGATTACGGAATTACCGTTTCTTCGCACCAGGCCGATTTTGAAGGCATGGTTCAGCGCAGCCGCGGTGTGGCCGGCAATATGAGTAAGGGCGTGGAGTTCTTGATGAAGAAGAACAAAATTACCGTGATTAAAGGTGCCGGCAAACTGGCAGGAAAAGGTAAAATTGCCGTTACCGCCGATGGCAAAACCGAAACGGTTGAAGCAGACCATATTATATTGGCTACAGGCGCCCGCAGCCGCGAATTGCCAAACATCAAAATAGATGGCACCCGTGTATTGGGATACCGCGAAGCCATGGTAATGCCAAAGCAGCCCAAGGAATTGCTCATCATTGGTAGCGGTGCCATCGGTATGGAGTTTGCCTATTTCTACCACACCATCGGAACCAAAGTAACCATCGTGGAGTTTATGCCCCGCATTCTACCTATTGAGGATGAAGAGGTAAGCAAAACCATGTCTATGACCTACAAAAAGCGTGGCATTGAAATTTTAACCGAAAGTAGCGTTGAAAAGGTTGAAATCAAAGGCGAGCGTTGTGTTGTAACCGTAAAAACCAAAACCGGTGAACAAACATTTGAAGTTGACAATGTGCTAAGTGCAGCCGGTGTGCAAACCAACCTGGAAAATCTGGGTCTCGAAGAAATGGGAGTTAAAACCGATAAGGGTAAAGTAATGGTGGATGAATACTACCAAACCAGCGTTCCCGGCGTATACGCCATCGGCGATATCGTTCCCGGACCTGCTTTGGCACACGTTGCCAGTGCTGAAGGCATCATTTGCGTAGAGCACATCTGCGGCACACATACCGATCCTCTAAACTACGGCAATATCCCCGGCTGTACCTATACCCATCCGGAGGTAGCCAGCGTGGGCTTAACCGAAGCGCAGGCGAAGGAAAAAGGATATGATATCCGTGTGGGCAAGTTCCCATTCAGCGCCAGCGGAAAAGCTAGTGCCGGCGGACACAAAGAAGGATTTGTTAAAGTGATTTTTGATAAGAAATACGGTGAATGGCTGGGTTGCCACATGGTGGGCGAAGGCGTTACCGATATGATTATTGAAGCGGTAGTTGCGCGCAACCTGGAAACCACAGGCCACGAAATCATAAAGAGTGTGCACCCCCACCCTACCATGAGCGAAGCGGTGATGGAAGCAGTGGCCCAGGCGTATGATGAGTGCATCCATTTGTAATTGTCAAAATAATTTCGTATATTGATAAAAAAATCCCGGCAATGCCGGGATTTTTTTATGCCGTCCCCATGGGGTTGGATGTTTGGCTGGCATTAGCCGTATGGTTGGTAAACTCACCAACCACTTCCCGGTAACACTGCCTCAGCACAGCAGGTCCGGCATAACAATCCTGCTATGATGGGTCTCAATGTCTTATGTCGCACCTACGGCGCTCGTGGTAACCCTGATGGCATTTTCTATGAAAATGCCGCTCCTACGGAGCTAGTACCCATCGCTGCCCGGTAAGTGAAAGGTTTGTATTTCCGAAAAGCGGGGTGCAGTAGCCCCGTAGGGGCGATATATTAATAACACATCCTCATAACGACCCCTCAGCGCCAGCGGCGCGGCATATTACTAGAAAACAGCAGTTTTCGTTTTCACAGCGCCGTAGGTGCGACATAAACAATCAGTAAATAATCCATTCAAAAAGGTAGTTTTCGTTATAATCTATTTTGAAAAGTTCAAGTAATTCAACGTATTCATCCTTAAATGATTTTTTCTGATGATGGATTTCCTGATTATTGATGTATGCTATGATATAATCCAGATTTGACTGCGCATATGAAAACACACCAAATCCTTGCTGCCATTGAAACCTACCCCGAATTAATCGTCTTTCATTTATCCATTTAGACGACCCGGCTTTTATATCCCTGACAAGGTCTGAGATGGCAATATTGGGCTTTAAACTAACCAAAATATGGATATGATCTTGAACCCCACCAATGGCATACACTTTTTGTTTGTTGCCATTTACAATACCACAGATGTACATATATAACTCATCTTTCCATGCAGGATTGATTAGATTTAGTCTTCCTTTTACTGCAAAAACGATTTGCACATAAACTTGAGAGTAAGTATTTGCCATTTTTTATTTCACTCCTACGGAGTTTTATTTCTGCTTTTTTGTTAATTACTAAAATTTCGCCCCGATGGGGCTAGGTTCGGTCGTAACTCATGCTATCTCCAGAAAACTAACGGGCTTGATAAGGCAACTTTCCCCACTGCAAAATACAATTTCATTTTAACTAAATCAAATTATAAAAGATTTTATTCTAAATTTTATGTCTAACGAAAAACCCCGGCCATGCCGGGATTTTTTGTTGACCGTAAATACCATTCTTCACTATCGCCTCAAGACGATTCTTTCTGCCACCCAGCCGTTGGCTGTTGGGTATTTCACAAAATAGATGCCGGAACTGTAGGCACTTAAATCGGGTGTGAGCACATCGCCTTTTTTGCAGGTAAAACGTTGCAATAGCTTTCCGCCTATATCGGCAATAAACACCTCTCTTATATCCGCTTGCACATTAATTGTAAGTGGACCCTCGGTGGGATTGGGATAAATTTTCACCCATGATACCGCACCATATTTCCCCCGTTCCCGAATGATGGCGCTATCACGCAAGGCAGCACTGTCTTTATTACTGAGCTTTAATGACTGTATGCTATCCAGCACCGTAAATGGGTCTGTGGTAATCCTCAGCGAATCGGTGTGAAATATGGCATTGGGATCCAGGTATTTTCGGCAATCAGGTACAATTGAAAACTCCGAAGTCACAGCAAGCATTTCATCGAGCAAACTGCGCACTGAGTATATATCTGTGCTGGGTTCAATGTGGGGGTTGCCAATACCGCTATGATTGGTGAGAAACAGGTATTTCCCATTCGTGAGCAAAGCCATATTGCGCAGCATAAATTCGGTGAACTTATCGGTGCCGCTGCAGGCCACGGGCACAATCCGAATTCCTTTGGAAGCAGCCATGGCCACGTATTTCTGCAGAGTATCGTAAGTTGGCTCATCCGGATGACATGGGGCGTCCAGCATCAGAAAAATAATGCGGGCACGGGCCGTGCTGCTCCAGTTCATGTTCAGTACGGCCTGTTTGAGAGCCTCATCGAGCGCCTCAGGAAAATCGCCTCCACCGGCTGCCTTCTGATCAAGAATAAAATTATCAGTTACGTGAGCATTGCTGCTGAAGGGTGACATACGGTGCACATATTCATCCCCCCGATCGCGGTAGAATACCGAACCCAGACGTAAGTTAATGTCCTTGTTGCGCAACGCAATGGTTTTGATAAAGGTATCCAAATCAAGTTTCAAGTGGTGAATTTCATCGCCCATACTGCCGGTGGCATCCACTACAAAAGCTACATCCAGCTGGTCGGCCATACTGCAGGGGCCATCCATCATCCAAAAATTAATGCCTTTTTCAAAAGGATGCACCTTATCCATCATTTCCGTTCTGCCGTATGCCGTAACTTCCGCAGTGAAGCGCACTTTGGGCGTTTTCCCTTCTATTTTGGGGGCCATATTCCACAATTCGGCTTTACCCGTATTGTCGGTTCGGGCATTCCACAAAACCTCACTGCCCGATTTCAATACCACGGCGGCGTCAACCACAGGTACACCTGCGGGTGTGGTAACCTGCACCACATAACGGTCGCCCTTGCTCACATGATGCCTGTATCGCCTGCCAAACTGCTGAAAAATGCCCTCGTGCAGGTCTGACCACATTCTCCATTTGCCAAAATCCAGTATACTTCCAGCCGTTAATTTTCCGGCCGCACCGACCGAAGCCACAGGGAATCCGTGTATTGTCCTAACAGGATGTATGCCCATGGCTGAGGTTTTGGGTTCAGTGCTTTTCATATATTTGAAAGTAGCAGGGACACCGGTTTCATAATCATATCGGGGTGTTGCGTCATCGGTAGCAGGTTCTGCAGACCTGAGGTATTTGATACGTTTTCCATCATCGGTCTCCACCTTTGATTTTGACACCATAGAAATATCCACCTTGTTCACAGAGCCCTTCGCAGCTTCCATGCTGTTTAGCTCGGTGATGTAACCATCGGCAATGGCAAAAATGCGATTCTTACCTTCTTTGGTGGTGATGTTGTACCTGCCATCTGCGCCTACATCAAAATAGCTGGTATCGCGGCTATTAATGACCATGATTTTCACGTTTTTTAACTTGGTGCCACTCACCGCTTCGCTTACACTGCCATTGAAATAGGCCTGTGAAAAGGCATTTTCTGCCATGAAAGCCATTACAGACAATGGGACTAAATATTGTGTTTTCATCATTTTCATGTCTATATATACCCATCACCCTAAAAAAGTAAATGGTTGTTTTGTAAATTATCTATGCGATTTTTGCTGCAAGATGGAATGTCATAGTTTCGAGTTCGGGCCTTTTGCAGAAAATACCTATATCCTTATTGGCAAAGAAAAACAATGCATCATTGTTGATCCGGGCTGCTATAATGCCCATGAAGAAATCATATTGACTGATTTCATACAATCCCGCAATCTACATCCGGTAGCGCTTCTGAACACGCATGCACACATAGACCATATTATGGGAAATGATTATGTAAAGCATAAATGGAATGTGCCTTTATACCTAAGCCATTTGGACATTCCGCTGTTTGAAAGGGCAGAAAGTATGGCAGCTTTATGGAATCTAAAGTACACCCCTTCCCCACAACCCGATATTGATTTGCAAAAGGGCACACTGGAACTGACAGGATTATCATTGGAAGTATGTCACGTACCCGGGCATGCACCCGGACACATGGTATTCATACACCACGACAGCAAAACGGTAATTTGCGGCGATACCCTGTTTCAGGGTAGCATAGGCAGAACCGATTTGCCCGGTGGCAACCATGAAGAATTGTTGAGCAGCATTCGCGAACAACTTTTTACCCTGCCCGATGATTATACGCTGCACTGTGGACATGGACCTTCTACAACCGTAGGCCATGAACGCGCGCACAATCCGTTTTTCCCGGCAGGTTCGTAACTTTGCAATCGATTGTCTCATTTACGCCATAACCTGGATTCCTTAGCCCATTCATTAAAACAACAGGGCATTGAACATGTGGTAATTTCTCCGGGATCGCGCAACGCTCCTATCATTGCCGGTTTTCTAAGAATTGGGGGATTTAATTTGCTTTCCGCACCCGATGAGCGAGCCGCCGCATTTATGGCGCTGGGCGCAGCACAGGCCACAGGTAAACCCGCCGTAGTATTATGTACCAGCGGAACGGCCGTTTTAAATCTGTATCCCGGCATTTGTGAGGCCTACTACCAGCGGGTGCCATTGATTGCCATCAGCGCCGACAGGCCGGAAAACCTGATCGATCAATGGGATGGACAAACCATTCGGCAAAAGGATATTTTTGAAAAACACATCCTGCGGAGTTTTCACTTAACAGCAGATATACATGCCAAAGAAACAGAATCTACACTGGCAAAGATGGCCGCTGAAGCATGGCATGCAAGCATGGAAAGGCCCAAAGGCCCGGTACACATCAATATTCCCCTTGCGGAACCCATTTATGAAGGACTTGATGCTGAAAAATCGGCAAATTTTATAAATCCACCGAAATATGAAATTGAAAAGCCCGCAACTCAAAACATTCCCGGTGAAGTTTTAAATTCCCGAAAAACACTGTGGGTGGTGGGACAGCACCCACCTTCCGAATCGGTGAATGCTGCCTTGAAAACCATATCCCAACATGCACCCGTACTGGCAGATGTGCTAAGCAATGTGCAGGGAGGTGAGATTGTAAACGGCATTGAAAAACTCCATTTAACGGATGAAAACCAAACGCCGGATGTATTGATTACGCTGGGCCTGAGCATGGTAAGCAAATCGCTGAAACAGCATTTACGAAACCTCCATATTCAACACCACATTCACCTGGGTGACGGCGGATTTACCGGTGATCCTTTTTTCAGCAAACCGCAAACCCTCCAAACGGATGTAGCCGGCTTCATGCATCAATGGCTAAAGGATTGTGCCCAAAACCAGGACAGTGCGTTTTTGAGTGCCTGGCAATATGCATTTGAAAACCAAATTCAGGGCGATACAGAGGCCGAACTTGTGCATGATGTTATCAGACAAATTCCGCGTAATGCCTGCCTGCAACTGGGAAACAGCATGGTGGTGCGGCATGCCAACCGCTGTAATCATCTACCTGATTTTGTATTTGGGAACCGAGGCAGCAGCGGTATAGACGGATCTGTTAGTACTGCCGTTGGCTATGCCTGGGCTAAACCACAACAACGGGTTTATTGCATTACCGGCGATATTGGATTTTTATATGATAAAAATGCCTGGTGGTGTAACCCAATGCCCCAAAATTTACTGGTTATCATCATTAACAACGGAGGAGGAATGATCTTTGACCGACTGCATGGCCCCGAAAAAATGCCCGAATTAAGGCCATTTGTGCACACGCCTCACGATTTCACTACCAAATCCATAGCAGAACACTACCACATACCTTATCGTGGCTTAAAAGCCCCGGAATTGGGTTTTGAACTGCGCAATATCATCTCCGCAACAAGGGGAATAATCGAGATTTTTACCTCATGAAAACAGCAATCATTGCAGGCACCTCAGGATTGATAGGCACGGCTCTGTTGCCCATGCTACTGGACAATCCGCAATATGAAAAAGTTATATCCCTGGGAAGAAGAACCTTGCCCATTCAGCACCCAAAATTGCAGCAATTGGTGGTGGATTTCGGTGATTTATCTGAATTCAATATTCCATGCCATGATGTTTACTGCTGTTTAGGAACCACCATTCGCATAGCCAAAACCAAGGAACGATTTTTTCAGGTAGACCATGATTATCCATTAGAACTGGCCAAAGCCACCCTGCGCAACGGAGCCGAATCGTTTTGTTTGGTTTCAGCGACTGCATCCGATGAAAAATCACGTTTGTTTTATTCCAGGGTAAAAGGCAAACTGGAAAACGAACTAAAAACGATGGACTTCAAAAGACTGGTCATACTGAGGCCATCGATGCTATTGGGTCCGCGAAAGGAATTTCGCATGGCAGAATGGATCAGCAAACAGATTATGTCGTTGTTTTCTTGGTTGATACCTGCGCGATACAAAGCGGTGAAAGACACACAGGTAGCCCGCACCCTTATGGAACATTGCATTCAGGGTGCAGCAGGCATTCACATACTGGAAAACGAGGTAATTCTTCGCACTAAGGGTTAAAAACCAACCCCGCACGAACTGCAATAAACGTTTTAAAATCAGCGCCCAGACGCTGATGATGGGATACATCGGCCCATATTCCCGTATGTTTTCCCATCCTGAAAGATTGTCTGAATCCCGCCCCTACATCGGCGTGAACGTCATGAAAACCGGCCTTGCGAAAGGCGGGCAAATACACGGCGGAGTAGCAGCCCAACAAATCCAGGTTATAGCGACTGTTGGCAAAACCCATCGCTTTCAGCGGCGACCAGATTAATTGTCCCTGTAACTTCCCGTAAGTCGCCACATCGGCTGATTCGGAATTTTCGAATTGTTGCCGCACGTCGCCTGCGCCAAGGGCCATCCCCCAAGACAATGAGGGAGTCAGGGGTTTAGAAATCATGAGTGTCAGCCCTCTTCCCCAGCCGACACCCTGCGTTTCTTTGTTGTTAAGCCCCTGCCATGTCAGGTTTGTATACTCTACCCCAGCCATAATGGACTGGGCGGAGGCGTTACCTGTAATTAGAAAAATAAGTATGAGTATACAAAAACGCATGAAATGCGAAGGTATTTATTAATGCTTAAACCTCGCCATCTCCCGCTGTACATCTTTGGTTTTCAAATCTTCCCGCTTGTCATGCGTCTTCTTACCAGGCCCTACCCCCAGCTCTAGCTTAAAAAGGCCTTTTTCGTTTTCAAACAATCGGATGGGGAATGCAGCAATGCCCACATTTTTAAGGGCTACGCCAATTTTTCTGAGTTCTTTTTGGGTTAGCAGCAACTTCCTGTCCCGCAGCGGCTCGTGCTGACCAAAGCTGCCCTGGGCGAATGGCGAAATGTGCAAATGCTTGAGCCATAATTCACCATCATCCATCACCGCATACGCATCGCCCATATTTACATTGCCGGCACGTATGCTTTTCACCTCGGTTCCTGTGAGCATAATCCCGGCCGTATACTTGGTATCGGCATGGAAATTAAAACCGGCCTTGCGGTTCAGTATCTCTATTTTTAATTTTTTAGCCACCGGTTAGTTCAGCCACGATGCGGGCAAGTTTTTCTTTCTTCAAAATTTTTTGTCCCTGGGTGCCTTCCGCAATCAGCCGGTTTCCCACTTTCACAGCAAATTCGCAATCAATGGCATTGCCTTGCAAGCGAATAATCCTTGCGGTAATTGCAACCTGATCTCCCAACATGGCGGGACTTTTATGGGCGATATTCAGAAAAGTACCTATCCCCTCTTCGTCGTCTTCCTTCATGTTCAGTACAAACTGTCGGCAAGCCCACTCCACATCCCTTCCCAGTGCAAAGGTGCCATAAAAAGGATGCACATTACCAGCTTCAAATGTGGCCAAATCATCTTGCAGCACCGTTTTGGCACTGCTAATTTCATCTCCTATGCTGTGAATCGGTTTGATGGTTGCAGTTTTTATTGAAGAGACGATAATTCGGCATGAATTTCACGTGGCTGAATCTCCAGATGGGACACTTCATACACACATGCTCCGCGGTGTATGAGCAGCAACTGGGGAGAAGCATGATGCACAGAGAAAACCTCTGCTATGTGGTTGCTGACAGGTCGGTCGGCGATTACGTCCACAAGCCGAAAAGGTATATAAGGAACGGCTTTTTCCATGCGATTGAGGGCCATGCTGCTGATGGAGCAACGGGTACTATGCTTAAAAATCAATACCGGAGCCACGTGCGATTCAGCGATCAGGGCTTTGAGTCCGTTTTCGTCTGTAAGGCGCAGTGGTGCAGACATTACTTTTTAATACTCATGCCATGGTTTGCGGTTCCCACAGTAGGACACTTGTCTTTCTTGCGCAGAGAGGCGCAGGAAACTGCGGTTATACAAATCAGGACTGCGATGATTACTTTTGCCTTGTTCATGGTTAGGGAAATTTACTGCAAATTAAACTCAATTTTGGGAGATTCACTTCGTATTGAACGAATATCCGATGGGTTTTATTCCAAAGGTGACAAAAAATCAGGAATTTCCGATGAAGATGCTACTTTTATAAAAACAACTATTCAGGAACAGCAATCCTGCCGGCTGAAGGCGAAACACAAACTGCCTTCATGGCTTACCCAACAATGCTTATTTGCCACTGTGCCACTGGAACAATGCACTTCCGAGAGAATCTCATCGGTAAAAGCCCACCTTTTTGGAGGCGAAAAACTACTGAGTCTCACCGGCGGACTTGGGGTGGATGACCATGCATTTGCCCGGTCATTTGATCAAATTACCAGTATTGATACAGACACAGGACTGAACGCCATTGTGCGATTCAACCAGGTCCGAATGGGCATAGACAATGTGACACGGTTAGATATGGGGGCTGAAGAATTTTTACTTCAGCATACTTCCCAATGGAGCTGCGTTTATGTGGATCCTGACCGCAGACCCGATGGAAATCGCATCACGGGCAATACGGCGGCATACTCCCCCGACGTTTTTACACTGTACAAAAATCATTGCGGTATTTCCCGTCGCTGGCTGATTAAGCTCAGCCCCATGACCGACATCCAATGGTTTCAAAAACAAGTGGACTGCCCTGTGAAAATGTATGTTTTCAGCTATAAAAATGAAATCAGGGAAATGCTCGCCGAAATAGGCAGTGCAGATACCAATGAAACCTGCATAGTAGAGGTGAATGACATTGGATTCAGCATCATTGACAATGATGCTCAGCTTACCCTGATGGCATCAGAAAAACCGATTTTTTGCGAATTGACCGCAGCAGCTATCAAAGCGGGATTCAAACAACATATCATTGAACAATCAGGATTAACCCCCATCAACAAAAACAGTTATTACCTGACAGGAAATGCGATTATTCCGCATGCATTGGGCCGCAGCTTCATACTGGAACATACATTTTCAGGTTCTTTGGGTGAAATTGAAAAGCAAATTAAGTTATTGGGGATTTTGAAAGCCAATGTAAGTGCGCGGGACTTCATATTACCGGCCGAGGAAGCTCGCAAAAAACTGGGATTAAAAGACGGTGGCGAAATGTATTTATTTCTTACCGGTAAAGACAAAATTAAAACCTGCTTTGTAGCGAGGAAGCCCGATTGATTATTTCTTTTCGGTATTGGCCCTTTTCACGTATTTATCCAGGGCTGCCAGCATAGAAGGGCTGTCGGGGGCAGGCGCGGGAATATCCAGTATCAGGTTATGCTCTAGAATGGCTTTTTGGGTACTATCACCAAAACCTGCAATGCGGGTAGCATTTTGAACAAAATCAGGGAAGTTATCGTACAAAGACTTAATATCGGCCGGACTAAAAAACACAAGAATATCGTAAAACACCTCACGCAAATCACTTAAATCGCTGCTAACTGTGCGATAAATGATGCATTCTTTGAGGTTCAGGTTATGTTCTGCAAAGAAATTGGGGATGTTTGGCTTACGAATATCTGAACAGGGAAAAAGAAACTTCTCTGAACTGTGATTTTTCATCAGGGCTAGAAAATCCTTTTCGGTTCCTTTGCCATGAAACATTTTGCGCTTTCTGGGCACAATGTATTTCTGCACATAGTTGGATACGTTTTCATTCACCGAGAAATATTTGGTATCCTGAGACATTTCCACTTTCATTTCCTGTGCCATGGTAAAAAACGAATCCACGGCATTTTTGGAGTTGAAAATAATGGCTGTATAGTCGGGGAAGGCCACCTTTTGCCTTCTGATTTCTTTGGCTGTTAACGGCTCTATGTGAATAAATGAGCGGAAATCTATTTTCAGCTTATTTTTCTTTGCAAAATCCTCATATACATTTTTCCCCGCTTCGGGTGGGGGCTGGGTAATGAGAATGCTCTTTACCTTTTTCTCTCTTTCGTTCATTGAGTTTGTGAGATGCTGAAAAGGGTTTTTGTCAGAATTGCATGGGGCAAAACTTCCAAGGCGCAAAAATACAAAATATTGGTGAATGAATAATTATTTTCACGAAATAAGTAAAATAACTGCACAAGCATTTTTAAAACAAACCAGGCCAATACCATAAGCAGCAGGCATTGAGACATGTTAAAATCCTTCAAGCGATTTGGATTATAGTAAATGATATTAATTACAGGAAATATCACAATCGATACCCAAAAATCTACAGAGATTTGTTTTTGAAGCAGCGCCCTGGAAACGTCTACAGCAGAAAAAACAAAAGACTGCAGTCGTTGTGAAAAATATAAACCCAGCTTCCATACAGAAACCGCAACCAGCATCACAATGAAAAACACCAGACTGTTTAGCTGTAAAAACTGACTGTAAACTGCAATCAACAGGCCAGTCTGAGCCATAACAAAGGTAGATACCAAAATGCAGACCAGACTTCCGGAAGTGAAAGAAAGTGATCTGTCTGATATTAATTCATTGAAATAATAGTTATTAAACACCCCCCGGTATCGCTGATAAAATTGCTTGGGAAATGCAGCCCGATAATACAGAAACAGTCCCAGCGATAGCAGTGATATCAGAAAAAACCAGAACTTGGCCTGCCCCACCCTATAGAATGCCTGATGAGCGTATGGATCAAAAGGGTCAATTGCCTTGGGTATGACTGTTTTATTGACATTGATGCTAAATCTGGAGACAAGTTTATGCTTGAGACTATCATTTTTCAGACTGTCAATAAATGAAAATTTGAGTTTTTTTTGGGTATCCCTGGCTGTTACGGTCCTGTTATCTCTCCTGCGTTTTCTGTTTATATCATTGGCTGCAGCGGAAATTTCATGACAACAGAAAAATGCCAATAGGATAAAAACCCAATGATATTTATAGTTAGAAAGCATTGCTCAGCCCCAAGTGAAATTTAGCATCCCTAAAAACAAAACCCTTACCGTCATTTCCCAACGCCCATGCAAATTTCAGTATTCCGGCACCGGTTTTAACCGCACCAGACAGGCCCAGACTGTGAATTGCCTGAAACCTATTTTGCAGCGCTGCAGAATTGCGATATACAGCAGCCGAAACGAACGGAGCTACGTATCCGGAAGTGCCTGCCATAAATCGAAATTCAAGATTAGCCATGTGAAATGAGTTTGCAAAAATACGCTGCTCATTGAACCCTCGGATGGAATTTATTCCTCCCCAACGAGACAATTCAGCAAAATTCATATTGGGCGCCTTGTATTCCTCTCCCATAAAGGACAATACACCTACCCAGTTTTTAATCACAGGCATCAACACAGAACCTGAGTATCGAAGTCTAAAAGTCGTTTGCCTAAGTTTTCCAATCCTACCCAAACTATCAAATATGTTTTCCTGTTTGCCTTCGTTATTCTGCCAGGTAACAGCAGCCATATTGGCATCGCGCAACCAGGTTCGGCTACCTATCGTAGTTTCCACCTTAAAACCGCTTCCGCGTCTGGGAAATGCCTCACCTCCCGACCCCGTTTTTTCTATCGAAACCGCGTATCCTGAGGTGCGGCTGGGTGCGTTGTAGGGCAGGCTTCGTCTGCTTTTTACCCATAATGTGTCTATACCCAAACCTGTAATCCCGGTTCGCTCAATGCCCAAACTCCATCTCCACTGCCTGGAAACGGGAAAACGCAACATCACACTGCGTTTCAGCCGGGTGTATACGGTATCGTATTTTTCCAACCCCAGGTGAAAACCAGAAATGAACGGAGACCCCAATAAATAGGGCAATTCAGCACCGGCAAACAACTCCTGTGAACGTGCCTGAAAACGCCTCCAGCGAGTATAAAATGAAATACCATGGCCAAAAAGATCATAAAATGCAGCATCGGCCTCTCCCGTAATCACGGGTCTTTTATTGGCTTCCGTAGCCACACCCATCAATCCTGAAAGACGGTCGCGTTTTTGCCGCGTTACAGCATGGTTCAATACGAATTTCCCGTAGTATATGGAGGGCTCAGCCTCGCCTTTCAGCATGTATCCGTCTACTGCCAGCATTTTGCTTCGAAAACGCTGCACATCGTCATCACAATAAGGCATGCCTACAGCCAATGCGCCTGTCTTTCTTAAAAAATATGAAGACAATTTCAATCCGTTACCTGCAATTGAATCATAGTTGCAGCGGGGTCCCATTTCGTAATTAATGGTAACAAACACCTGCATTTCCACAGCAGTATCCGGTATTATCTGATACGATGCGAAAGGATAACCGGAATTGAGCTGCGACGAGAGCCAGCTATCCTGCATAGTTATAAAATGGGTCGGGGTGTAACGCTGCTGTTTCCCTTTCTCACTGATGTATAGGACTATGTCTGCCGGCGGCCTTCTGTGGACATACCCCTGTTTTCCGGGTTTAAAAAAACCTTCCGCATACAGCCGCTTTAGCATATCGTTCATCCCGCTACTGTCAGCATTCCCGGCTGCAAGGGCTAGTGTAAAAAATCCTTGCAACACGAACCATGACCCTATTTGAAATTTCTTTAACAAACGTTATTGTCCGCAAATTACGAACTTTGCCCTGAATTGTCAGGACTATACATTCATATTCCATTTTGCCGCAAAGCTTGCACCTACTGCAATTTTCATTTCACCACAGGGCAGCGCTACAAAAATGATTTTATTCAATATTTAAAAAGAGAATACGATGCCCGCCAGCAGGAATGGCCCGGAGCATGGGAAACCCTATACTTTGGCGGTGGCACCCCTTCCCTATTGCCAACAGCTCAACTTGGCGATTTAATGGAGCATATCAGGCAAACCGTGGGCATTGAAAATGATGCCGAAATCACGCTCGAAGTAAATCCTGAAGACGTGGATACGGTAAAAATTGAGGAATGGAAAGAGATAGGGATCAACCGCATCAGTCTTGGTGTTCAGTCGCTAAGCGACATAGAGCTTAAGGCCATGAACCGGGCTCACCTGTCAGCCAATTCGCTTTTGGCTATGAACATGCTGGTACAATCGAATTTTCGGTCCGTAAACCTTGATTTGATCTACGGTAGTCCCTGGCTGAGTGATGCTGCCTGGTCAGATACCCTTGACTGGGCATTCAGTTGCGGCGCTCAGCATATTTCTGCCTATGCGTTAACCGCAGAACCCAATACCCGACTTTTTAAAGACATTCAACTGGGAAAAACTCCGGAGCTTGACGATGACAAACAGGCAAGGCATTTTGAAGTGCTGCAGGAATTCGTCCGAAAACATCGGTGGGAGCATTACGAAACCAGCAACCTGTGTAAACCCGGTTTTGAAGCCAGGCACAACAGCAATTACTGGAACAATAAACCCTATATGGGTATTGGACCATCAGCCCATAGCTTTGACGGCAAACGCACAAGGCGCTGGAATGTATCTGACAATTTACAGTACGTTTCAGGTATAGAAAAGGGGCAGCTGAATTTTGTACAGGAAGAACTTACCGATCATGAATTTATTAACGAACTGATTATTACACGGCTCAGAAAACAGAAGGGATTAAACATTCTGGATATCCATGAAATAGATGCTGGCTGGGAAACCCTGAAACGACCAATTATTTTGGAAATGTCACAAAAAAACCTTATATTATATACTGATAACCATATTATTCTAACAGAGCGGGGCCGCCTGTTTTCAGATGCAATCAGCAGGGATTTAATGATTTAGTTTGCTTTGAATTAATCTAAATAAGGATTACTTATTTTGTATTGATAGATTTTGGCTTTTATTTTATACTTTTGAATCATATTTAGACAACGTTTTTAATCAAAACCGGGTCTATCGTTAAAATCCATAACTCAAAACATGCAATTAAAACATACCCTCCTATTCACCTTACTGACGTCCATCTTCGCTATGGGCAACAATCAGGAGCTCAAAGCACAAAATCAATACGGCTGGACGTATCGCTCAGAATGCCTGACTTTGACTGCATCAGCCAACATCCTAAAGTCGGACAGCTGCCTTGATTATTGGTGGCAAATCGATGGCAAATGGGTTACGGGCTCTACCTTGAGTTATAAATTCACCAAACCCGGCACCTATCAGGTTTGTCTTAAGGTCAAAAACATCTGTAAATCCGTTGATTCATTTTACTGCAAAACCATTAAAGTTGATACCTGCCCACCCAATGCCTGTTTAAATTTTAAACCCGATTTCACCTGGAAAGCGGACTGCAGGAATGTTCGTTTTCTTGCCACCTCAGGCCTGGTCAACAACTCCGGCGTCAGCTATAGCTGGACCTGGGGTGATGGCAGTACATCCACAGGTACCGACCCCAGCAAAACATTCGTTAAAGATGGTATCTACAAAGTATGCCTGAAAGCTACCTGGAAAGTGCCCGGAACCACAACGGTATGTGTTAAAGAAATTTGCAAAGAAGTTAAAATCAGCTGCAGCAACCCCTGTAATATTAAAGGAGAGCTAAAAGTCTATTATGGCACCGGAGGCCAGGTAAAGTTTGAAGCGTTCAGCAGCACCGGATATTATTACACCTGGAAATTTGGGGACGGCAGCACCGGCACCGGTAAAAGTATTTCCAAATGGTACAAAAAGCCCGGAACCTATGAAGTATGTGTTCGCATTTGCGACAAAACACAAAAATGCTGCACTACCATCTGTAAAAAAATTGTGATTGAAGAACCTTGCCGTTTACAGGGTGGATTCCTGTTTAAGAGTGGCAGTAGTGGTACCATTAATTTCGTCGGCTACAGCACAGATAAAAACGCCACCTATACATGGAATTTTGGTGATGGAACCAGTGCCACAGGTAAAGACCCACAAAAGACCTACAAAACATCGGGCACCTACAATGTATGCGTAACCATAGTTTCCTCAGATAAACGTTGTAAAATCACCATCTGCAAAAAGGTTGTCATAAATTTACCGGTAAAGCGTTGCACCTGGGGACAAGCCGGTTTCAGCATTGTCAGCACAAACACCTGTGCGGTGGTGAAGCTGGAGGCATGGAATCTTGCTGATTCATGTATATCCTACAACTGGACCGTTAATGGAGTGTATGCCGATAGCATCGGAGGCCGCCTGAAAACCATTACCCTGCCCAAAAACGGATCATACACCATTTGTCTTAAACTTTACAATAGCTGTACAAAATGCGACACTGTCATCTGCAAAACTGTGAATGTGTCCTGTTACACCGAAAGTTGCAACTGGGCAAAACGCGGTGCAGGATTCAGTTACACGATGAAGTGCCCCAATCTGATTCTGGAAGGCAACAACCTGAACGATTCATGCATCGGTTATTCATTCACTGTTTCCAATGCAAATAATGTTCCGCTGGCTACCTTTAACGGCAGAACCCAAAGCATTGGCTTCAGCAGCAATGGCTGGTACTGGATATGCATGAAACTCACCAATAGCTGCAAAAAATGCGATACCACCATTTGCAAGAAAATATACGTAGATTGCTCTACGCCCTGCAACTGGAAAAAAGCCGGCGCCGGCTATACCTACAGGGTAGATTGCAAAAAAGTTACGCTCACGGCCAACAATCTGAATAATGGCTGTGTAAAATACACCTGGTACAGTGCAGGAGCCATTATAGGAACCGGGCAAACCGCAACTGTAAACTATACCAACAATGGCACTTACAGTGTTTGCCTGAAACTTAATGATACCTGCAAAAAATGCGATACCAGCATCTGCCAGAATATCAATATTAACTGCAACCCCTGCTCGGCAACTGCCAAATTCCGTGTTGACAGCATCAGTAAATCCGGTATTGTTTATGTAACCAACCTCAGTTCAGGAGGGTACTCTTACAGCTGGGATTGGGGTGACAGCACATATAGTAAGCTGCAATCACCCGGATACCACGCATACAAATTCGGCGGCAGCCGCAAAATATGCCTTACTGTTTGGGATTCGCTTGGCAAATGCAGTACTACCTTCTGTTTGACGGTACAAATTGTAAAAACCCGTGCATCTCAGCAACCTGAGTTCTTGAAAACCGGTATGCAGATATATCCTAACCCCGCAGACCAGACCTCAACCGTTTCATGGGCAGGAACATACAATAAAATTACAGTGTACTCAGCTTCGGGCAAAATGGTATATCAGTCGCAAGTTTCGGCAGGGCAAACCGTTTTAAATACCGCTTCACTGCCCCCGGGAATTTATACCATTCAACTGAATGGGGACGCGGGACTGCAAACCGGCCGTTTTGTAGTGGAAAGACAACCTTAAAGCATATTTTATTCCAAAACAAAAAGCAGGCTTGTCCTGCTTTTTGTTTTTTTTAACGAAAACCTTTGTCACAATGTGACTAAAATCGCTTTTTGTAGCCACAAGTGCACTAATTTTGCACCGAAAACTTAATTTATATGCAACGCAAAACCAATAACAACATTCTCGTGCCTACCGACTTTTCAGATGTGGCCAGCAGCGCTTTAGGCCATGCCATTAAAGTTGCCCAAGTCTACAACAATGAAATTACCCTAGTTAACATCGTTGATGAAGGTCTTTTTGGAGGAATTTTTGGGGGCGGTAATCAAACTGAGCTGGTCAAGGAGGCCGTTCAGAACCGTCTGGAAAATATCGCCACTGAAATAAAATCTAAGCATGGGATCAATGTTCATACAAGAATTGGCTCAGGTCGCATATACAAAACTATTTCCCAGATTGCCAACGATGAAAATTTTGACTCCATCATTATGGGCAGCCACGGTGCCAACGGAATTGAACAGGTGATAGGATCAAACGCCAGCCGAACCATTCAGAGTGCAGAAGTTCCGGTGGTGGTAGTAAAAAATCATTCTGTGGGTGAAGGTTACAAAAAAATCATCATGCCCATGGATCTCTCCATTGAAAGTCGGCAGAAAACCGACTGGGCCATTCATGTTGGAAAGAAATTCAATTCTGAAATCCACGTGGTTTATCAGGGCAGTAGTGATGAATTCACCCAGAACCGCATTAAAGCCAATGTAAAATCGGTAGAAAGCAAGTTGTCGCAAAACGGCGTAAACTTCAAAGACGTGGAAATTGAAGACAAATTGCTTGAAAACTACGCCACTGAAATCATGCGCTACGCAGAGAAAGCCAATGCAGACCTAATACTGATTATGACAGACATGGAGGTTGGAATCACCGATATGCTGAGAGGTACCTACACCCAGCAAATCGTAAACAGAAGCAATACACCGGTAATGTGCATTCACCCCAAAGAAACCGGCTTCACTTACGAATATTGATAAAATTTGCAATTTGACAAAACCGCCTTTATGGCGGTTTTTTTATGGCTTAAAAGTCCAGAATCACACCAATGGTGGGCAGCAATGTACCGGAGGTATTGGGTAAAAAGTCGGCTTGATACTGCAAGGGGTTGGATGGATCTGATATCAATGCTCCATTGGCATTGCGGGCAGCCACGAGTGTGTTTGGTCCCACATACTGCGTATTGAAAAAGTTCTGGATATCGATATATAAATTTAGTGAACTTTTCCTGAAATACCAAACTTTATCAACCCTTACATCAAACTGATTAAAATTTCCCACCCTGAGCGTATTCAACCGGCGATAATCAGGAACTGCCTGCCCAACCACATCCCAGCTGTATTTGGCCAGTGATCGGTTGGTATCATACGGGGTAAAAGGTCTTCCGGTTATAAAGCGCCATTTAACGCCCAATTCCCAGTTTCGCTTCAGTTTCATACCACCGGTCAGGACAACTGTATGCCGACTATCCCATGCGCTGGCTACCAGCTTGCCCTGAGGGTCGGCAAAACTACTCCAGCAAAGCGTGTAGCTTGCAATACCATAAAGTCCTTTGCGACTTCTGCGCTGCACCAGAAACTCCATGCCATACGCGCGGCCTGTGCCGTTAAAAATCACCGGCTCGTTGCCTACAATGGTGAAATCTCCACCCAAATTACCCAAACTAATTCCCTCGCGAAGACCTACCGGATAGCGACGGTATTGCTTATAAAAACCCTCCAGGGTAATTTTGGTTTCCAATCCGTAGTTGTACTGGAATCCCGCTGCAGCCATGCTGTTTTGAAGGTATTGCAGATGGGACTTATTGGCCAGTGAACCCATGCTGTCTCTGTAACCCAGCAGTGTGTAGGCAGGCAACTGGTGAAAGCGCCCCACATTCGCATTAAAAAATATACCATTTGCCACAGGAACAGAGGCCGACAGCGATATTCCGGGCTGATTTAGGGGATTGGCAGTGGAGGTATTGTATCCTGAACCATCAAGTCTAAAGCCCATTGCCACCATGGCACCTGAAGAAAAACTGCGGCTCCACTTGCTGAATAGATTGTACTTTACCACATTCAGGTCACTCTGAAAATTGATAGTCTGTGGTCCCAGTGGTGTGCTGATTCGGTTAAATGTTTTATTACCGTACTGTGAAAATTCAAACCCTCCCCCGTTCATTACAGACCAGCGGCCATAGCGCCTAGACTGTTCATATCGGAGTTTGTTCTCCTCTTCCGTGCTGCGGTAATCCAAAATTTTCTTGGCCGGATCCGATTCATCATTGTTTTGATACTTTGTATTGATGTTACTCAGCATATTTCGGCTCAGAAACACCTGATGCTTGGATTTTCCGAAATAGGTATAGGAAGCACCAATCATGTAATTCCATTGCTGATAATCGGGGATATAGCCCAGTATATACTGATTGGACTTAAGGGTTAATGTATCAGTGATGCCTTCAATCACCTTTTCATTTAACCGTATATAATCAACGGCTCCCAATAGTACCACATTGAGCTCGGATTTATCACTCAGCTTCGTTTTTACCTTGGCCTGATAATCAATAAAATTGGGAAGAAAAGGCAATTTCAAGAGGGTAAACAACCCTTGCAGATAGCTCTGACGAGCCGAAACGATGAAAGTAGTTTTCTTAGATTTCCCCAAAGGCCCGTCTGCCGTAAAACCCAGATCGGAGCTGCCCAGTGTGAAACGAAATTTGGGCTTTTCGCTGTTACCTTCAATCTGCCTGAAATCCACTACAGAACTCATTCCATTGGCGTAATTTATGGGAAACGCACCAGTGTAGAAGTTAACATCTTTAATAAAATTAACATTCAGAATCCCTACCGGACCACCGGTACTGCCCTGGGTTTGAAAATGATTAATTACAGGAATTTCAAAACCATCCAGGTAAAATTTATTTTCTGCGGGAGAACCACCTCTGATAACGATGTCATTACGAAAGCTCGGTACACTGATAACTCCAGGCAGGGATTGCACAATTTTACTGATATCGCGGTTACCCCCAGGATTTCGCTCAATTTCACGAATGCTCAATGACTGAGCACCCACCGGACTCTCTGCCCTTCGTGCCTGAATGGCGCTACGAGAAATATTGACCGTACCAATGCTTTTGCTTGCGCTTTCCATGCTGATTTGAACAAATGGACTTTTATCATAGGTAAACAACATCTCTGCTGCAAAACCGTCATTGTAACCCTCTTTTGTTGCCGCAATCACATAAAAGCCCGGTTCAGAAAGCATGAGCAGGAAATTACCAGCAGAATCTGAAATTCCGGAAACCTCGGTTTTTAAAATTTTCACCTCTGCCTTAGAAACCGGGGCATTGGTAGCGGCATCTTTTACAACGCCTTTGATGACAATATTCTGAGAAAAAACAGAAGACGTGAGCAATGCCAAAATGGAAACAATTACGTATCGCATATAAAACTTAAACAATTTACCGGACCAAAAGTTCAACAAAAAATAAAAAAATACCTTACGGGCCCAATATACCGGGAATTAAAAACATCACCGGTTTTGACCTTAATCATTACGGACGCCCTCCCCAGATTTCAACTTTGCAGTCCAACATTTTAAATATACAATCATGAGCACATTAGCCACCACCACCGCCCGGATGTTTCCGGCATTCACCTCCCTGTGGGAAGATTTCCTGAACAAAGATTTGCTGGAATGGGACGGAGATTTGACCACTACAACCCCATCCGTCAATGTGAGAGAGTCAGACAAAGATTACAGAATAGAGCTGGCTGCACCGGGAATGAAAAGGGATGACTTCAACATTGAACTGCAAAACAACGTATTGACCATTTCCACAGAAAAGAAAGAACAGAAAGAGGAAAAACTGGAGGGTAAATTTCTCAGAAAGGAATTCAGTTACCAAGCATTTCAACGTTCATTTGCACTGCCTGAGAACTGCGAGAAAGACAGTATAAAAGCCACCTACACCGATGGAATTTTAAATATTAACCTAAACAAAAAGTATGTGGAGGCCATTACTACCTCCAAAAAAATTCCGGTTAAATAAAAATTCCTGAAAAAGTCATGAAAAATCCCTCTTTACGGAGGGATTTTTCATTTTCGGCCAAAATGTCGGTATTTTCATCCCTCCCTTTTTTGGCTTACATGTTGTAATATGTAATTTCGCACCTTATCCTATGATTGGAAAACTCGTATCCGGACTTGGCAATATTTTTGGCGGAAACAAAACCGACCGCGACCGCAAAGAAATTGAGCCCATAGTCGTTAAAATAAATGAGCATTTTGCTACATACGCCACCCTGAGCAATGATGAACTGCGCAACAAAACGCAGGACTTCATAGACCGGATTAACCTGCATCTCACTGAAATTGATGGTAGAATTACAGCCGCCAAAGCGGAACTGGAACAAACCCCTGAAGATCAGACCGATGAGCGAGATGGCCTGTTTCACCAGATCGATGAACTGGAAAAAAGTCGTGATAGCAGTCTGGAAGAAATTCTGGCGGAAATACTACCCGAAGCATTTGCTGCCGTAAAGGAAGCTGCCCGCCGCCTTTCGGAAAATGATACGCTAACCGTAACTGCCACCGATCTCGACCGAGAAATAGCTGTAAATCAGAGCCATGTATCGATACAGGGCGACCAGGCCATTTACAGCAATGAGTGGACGGCTGCAGGTGGACATATACGCTGGAATATGATTCACTACGATGTGCAGCTGATTGGCGGTATTGCCCTGCACCGTGGGAAAATTGCAGAGATGGCCACCGGTGAAGGTAAAACCCTGGTAAGCACACTGCCTGTTTACCTGAATGCACTTGGAAAGCGCGGGGTACACGTAGTAACCGTAAACGATTATCTGGCCCGACGCGACTGCGAATGGAACGGCCCGCTATACAACTTTCTGGGACTATCGGTAGATTGCCTCGAATACCATCAACCCAATAGCGCATCAAGACGCAAAGCGTATTTGGCCGATATCACCTACGGAACAAATAACGAATTTGGTTTCGACTATCTGCGTGACAATATGGCACACAGTCCGGAGGAACAGGTGCAGAAAAAACATCACTTTGCCATTGTGGATGAGGTTGACAGCGTGTTGATTGATGATGCCAGAACCCCACTCATTATAAGCGGACCTACACCCCATGGTGACGACCAGCAGTTCGATGCGCTAAAACCCCGCATTCAAAAACTAGTTGAAGCACAAAAGAAATATATTGTAACTGCGCTGAACGATGCTAAACGACTGATTGAAGAAGGAAATACAGGCAGCAAAGAAGGAGACGGCGGACTTGCATTGTTGCGCGCTCACCGTGGTTTACCCAAAAATCGTGCGCTGATTAAATTCCTCAGCGAATCGGGTGTTCGTACCATTCTGACCAAAACTGAAAGCTACTATCTGCAGGACCAGCAAAAGGAAATGCCAAAGGCCGATGCCCCGCTTTTCTTCACAATCGATGAAAAAACCAGCAGTGTAGATCTCACAGACAAGGGCATTGAGCTGATTACAGGAGCGGGTGAAGACCCCAATTTCTTCGTACTCCCTGATGTGGGTAGTGAAATTGCAGAAATTGAAAGAACCTCTGCTGATGAAACAGAAAAACTTCGTCGTAAAGACGACCTGATGCGTGAATTCGCCATCAAAAGCGACCGTATCCACAGCGTGCAACAGCTGCTGAAAGCTTATACCATGTTTGAAAAAGATGTAGAATACATTATTCAGGATAACAAGGTAAAAATCGTGGATGAACAGACGGGTCGTGTATTGGATGGACGCCGCTACAGCGACGGTCTGCATCAGGCCATAGAAGCCAAAGAAAACGTGCGCATTGAAGCGGCAACGCAAACCTATGCCACCATTACCCTGCAGAATTATTTCAGAATGTATCACAAACTGGCTGGTATGACCGGTACGGCTGAAACCGAAGCACAGGAACTTTGGGATATCTATAAATTGGGTGTAATGGTAATTCCCACCAACAAACCCGCCATTCGCAAGGATTATGAAGATCAGGTGTACAAATCCATGCGTGAAAAATTCAATGCCGTTATTGAAGAAGTGGTGAAACTGCAGGAGGCAGGCAGGCCTGTGCTCGTGGGTACAACCAGCGTAGAATTCAGCGAACTGCTGAGCCGCATGCTGACCATGAAACGGATTAAACACAATGTACTGAATGCCAAGCAGCACCAGCGGGAAGCAGAAATTGTGGCTGAGGCCGGAAAACCCGGTGCTGTAACCATCGCCACCAACATGGCAGGTCGTGGTACAGACATTAAAATCGGAGATGAGGTAAAGGCCGCCGGCGGGCTTGCCATTATCGGTACAGAGAGGCATGATAGCCGACGGGTGGACCGTCAGCTGCGCGGTCGTGCCGGCCGTCAGGGCGACCCCGGAACCTCCCGTTTCTACGTGAGTCTTGAAGACGATTTGATGCGTATTTTCGGTTCAGAGCGTGTGAGCCGTTTTATGGATAAATTTGGCTACAAAGAAGGCGATGTGATTGAACATAGCTGGATGACCAAAACCATTGAACGCAACCAGAAACGCATGGAGCAGAACAATTTCGGTGTGCGCAAGCGCCTGCTGGAATACGATGATGTAATGAATAAACAGCGCACCAACATTTACCGGATGCGCAGAAATGCTCTGTTTGGCGACCGTTTGAGCATAGATCTTAAAAATATGCTCTATAACTGGTGCAGCGAACAGGTACAACAGGCAAAAGATGCGGATAGCTATGAGCAGCTGGAACTGGAGGTAATCAAAACCCTCGCCTCAGCGCTGCCTTTTGACCAGCAAACCTTTCAGACAAGCAGAGAAGAAGCCTTGATTGAACAGTTATTCGAAAGTCTGACTAAGCACTACCAGGATAAAAACGAACGCATTCGTCAGCAGGCGTTGCCTGTTTTCCGCGGTATTCACCAAGAGCAAGGCGATAAAATTGAAAACGTGCTTGTACCCATGACTGACGGCATTCACTCATTTCAGATTGTAACACCCATGCAAAAAGCACTGGCATCAGAATGCAAGGAGCTAATCCATGAACTAGAAAAGATGGTAACCTTGCAAATGATTGATGATGAGTGGAAAGAACATTTGCGCGAATTGGATGAGCTGAAACAAAGCACATACAACGCACAGTACGAGCAGAAAGACCCACTGTTAATCTACAAAATTGAGAGTTTTGAATTGTTCGGACAAATGCTAAATCGCCTTAACCAGCGCGTTCTGGGGCTACTTTTCCGCAGTGAAATTGAAAGCGGCGAACGGGTGGAAGAAGCGCGTGCGAGCAAAAGAAAAGAAGAACCCAAAATGAAAACAGGCCGCGAGGAAATCGGAGGAGGCAGCATGCAGGACCCATCCATGCCACCAACCGCTCCCGAACATCAGTCTGTTCCTCAGTCGCCGATTCGCAATGAGATTAAAGTGGGCAGAAACGACCCTTGTCCATGTGGTAGCGGCAAGAAGTTCAAGAGCTGCCACGGCAAAGACTAATCTTGCCGAACATGAGTCAAAAGGATTCTGAAAAGGCACATTCAGACTATTATTTCGAAAATGGATACCTGGTTTTCACCGAGTTCTATCTTTTTAAACGCGGTATTTGCTGCGGAAGCGGTTGCAGGCATTGTCCTTATGAACCACGTCATAACAAGGGTAACCGCCAGTTGAACGAACAAGTAAAAATCAAATATTCTGCTACCTGAGGTTTGTGTACAAAATGTAAAAACCTTTGTGACAATCTACATCCGTTCCTGTTTTTTGAAAGCTAATTTCGCACAGTGGATGTTAAAATCAAATCTGCGCTGATTTCTGTTTTTTACAAAGACGGTCTTGAGCCCATCGTTCGTGCCCTTCATCAAAATAAGGTAACCATTTACAGCACCGGAGGAACCCAGAAATTTATTGAAGATTTGGGTATTCCCTGCACCGGAATTGAACATGTAACCGGCTATCCAAGCATCCTGGGTGGAAGGGTTAAAACCCTTCATCCTAAAGTGTTTGGAGGAATTCTGGCTCGCCGTGAAAACCAGCAGGATTTATCGGAAACTACGCAGTATGAAATCCCGTTGTTGGACCTTGTAATCGTTGATTTATACCCTTTCACAGAAACCGTGAATGCCGGTGGCAGCGAACAGGAAGTCATTGAAAAAATAGACATAGGCGGCGTTTCCTTAATTCGGGCAGGTGCTAAAAATTTCAATCACACCTGTATCATCAGCGATAAAGCAGACTACGGCTGGTTCCTGGATAAATACAACAATGGCAACGGCTCATTGAACATCAGCGAAAGAAAAGAACTTGCCCGCAGGGCGTTCAATACCACAGCCCATTACGACAGGCAAATTGCCGACTGGTTTGATGGTACCCAAAGTCACCCGTTGCGTTATGGTGAAAACCCACATCAGAAAGCTGTTTTCAAGGGTAACCCTGATGCTATTTTCACCAAATTACAAGGCAAAGAACTCAGCTATAATAACCTGCTGGATGTGGACAGTGCGCTATGCCTGTTGCGAGATTTTGATAAAAACAGGGGTGTTACCTGCGTGATAGTAAAACACAACAATGCCTGCGGTGTGGCAACCCGTGAAACTGCGGAAGCAGCTTGGGATGCAGCCCTATCCTGCGATCCGGTATCGGCATTTGGAGGTATTCTGGCCATCAATACTACTGTAGACGAGGCAACCGCCCGCAAGATAGATACCCTTTTCTTTGAAGTGCTGATGGCCGATGATTTCACCCCGGGAGCCATGCAGATTCTTCAGACAAAAACCAACCGCATATTGCTGAAAACCCATAACGGGGCATTCAAGCAGCAAATGATCAGAACTGTTTTAAACGGAGAACTGGTTCAGGATCGTGATAATGCCCTTTCCTCTGCTACCGACATGAAGCCCGCAACAGATCAGGTGCCTACCGATGCGCAATTTTCAGACCTTGAGTTTGCCCTCAAAATTGTAAAGCACACCAAAAGCAATACCATCGTACTGGTGAAAAACAAACAGCTTCTGGCCAGCGGTACCGGACAAACCAGCCGGGTAGATGCGCTAAACCAGGCCATTGAAAAAGCGGGTCGTTTTGGGTTTGACCTGGAAGGCGCTGTGATGGCATCCGATGCGTTCTTCCCTTTCCCTGACTGCGTAGAAATTGCCGATAAAGCCGGAATTAAAGCGGTGGTTCAGCCCGGTGGAAGCATCAAAGACAAGGCAAGCATTGACTATTGCAATGAAAACAACATTGCCATGGTGATGACAGGTATACGTCATTTCAAGCACTAAAGCCCATGTATCGTATCCTGCGTTTCTTATTATTCATGCTGCCGCCCGAAAAGGCACACTATGTGGCCATGGATTTACTCTCGTTGGCACTAAAAATGCCTTTGATAAAGAATATCTTTAAACGCCGGTACGCAAGCAATACCCGACTACCCGTTACTTTTCTGGGAATTAATTTCCCCAATCCCATTGGCCTTGCCGCCGGCTTCGACAAAGACGCCCGGTGGCTGCATTTATTAACGAATCTTGGCTTTGGGTTTGTGGAGGTAGGAACAGTTACCCCGCTGCCACAGGATGGTAACCCGAAACCACGACTTTTCCGCCTAAAAAAAGATTTGGCGCTGATAAACCGCATGGGCTTCAATAATCAGGGAATTGATGCCATGGTGGAACGTCTGAAAAAACGTCCCACAGGCCTGATCGTAGGAGGCAATATTGGGAAAAACAAAGTAACGCCCAACGAAAATGCCATTGACGATTATCGCATTTGTTTTGAAAAAATCTATCCCTGGGTAGACTATATCGTGGTGAACGTGAGCAGCCCCAACACCCCCGGCTTACGCGAATTGCAGGAAAAGGCATTTTTAACAGCCCTGTTTCAGGAACTGCAACGGCTCAGAAATCAGTACGAAAATTCTAAACCCATACTACTGAAAATCGCACCGGATTTAACCCCGGAAGCCCTGTGTGAAATTGCTGATACCGTTCGCGAATGCAATATCGAAGGAATTATTGCTACCAACACTACTATCTCCAGAGAAAATCTCGTTTGCGGACAAGATACCCTTGAAAAAATTGGTGCAGGTGGCCTCAGCGGCGCTCCTGTAAGGCAGAAAAGCAATGAAATAATCAAACAATTGCGGGAATTGCTGGGTGCAGATTATCCGATCATGGGTGTGGGTGGTATTTTCACCGCTAAAGATATTCAGGATAAAAAAGCCGCCGGCGCCACGCTGTATCAAGTGTATACCGGATTTGTTTACCAGGGCCCGGGAATGGTAAAAACACTGCTGTCAGGCCTTTAGCGTAATCGGGTTCGGTCTTCATAAAAATCGATACTTCCGGTGTAATACCATCCATTTTCCGCATTCCACAACATAAAACGCAAACAATACTGCAACTTCCCTTTTTTAAAATATTGTTCCACCCGAATAATCTCCGCATTATTTGCGGTAAATGAAACAAGAATTGTATCTTTTTTTGACCGCGACAACCCGATTTTCTGTTTTCTCAGCTGTTTATATGCCTTTCCATAGGACTTATCGACCTTATAGCCGTAGGTTAGCCATAAACCACGCGAAATTTGCTCGCTCAGTTCAGGGTTTTGTTTTCTAAGCATACGGTAGTATACAGAATCTGATGCTGTATACGCCAGCAGCGACGATTTCTTCCTGGAGGCCAGCTTACTCCAGAGCGTATCGGCTGCTTCGCGATAATTAACAAAAGATTTGCGGGGCAAGGTATCGGCCGTGAGCACACGCTGGCTGAACGCCACATTAATTGTCAGCAATGTGCTGATTATTGCGCCTGCCAAACGAACTTTGCCCATGATTGTTCAAATTAACATCAAGTTCACGTGAAAGCCAATCCCAAACACACCAATTCGCTTATCCATGCCGGCAGTCCCTATTTGCTTCAACATGCCCACAACCCGGTCAACTGGATAGAATGGCACAAAAAACTCTGGCAACAGGCGCAGCGTGAAAACAAACCTGTACTCATCAGCGTGGGTTATAGTGCCTGCCACTGGTGCCATGTGATGGAAAAAGAGTGTTTTGAGGATGAAAAAACCGCTGAACTGATGAATGCATTTTTCATCAATGTGAAAGTAGATCGTGAGGAGCGCCCGGATATAGACATGGTATATATGGACGCGTGCCAGCTCATGACGGGACGAGGGGGCTGGCCACTAAACGTATTTTGTCTGCCCGACGGCAGTCCCATCTACGCCGGAACCTACTTCCCCATTGATAAATGGCAGCAGGTGTTACTGCAAATTCACACCCTATGGAATCATGATCAAGAGAAAGCAAGGGAATATGCTGCCAAGGTAATGAATGGGCTCAAAGGAATGAATGAGGTGATATCGGTAAATTCAACGCTGTTCACCAAAGCAGAAATTCCCGCCCTCTACGAAAAAATAGCAGAGGGCTTTGACTGGGAAGAGGGTGGAGCTAACCGGGTGCCTAAATTTCCGCTGCCCAATCAGTATGAATTTTTACTGGATTATTATTTGCAGACTGGCAATGAGGAAGCCCTCGACTTTACCCACCTGTCATTGCTTAAAATGGCCAATGGCGGCATTTACGATCATCTGCGCGGTGGCTTCTGCCGATACAGTACTGACGGGAAGTGGTTTGCACCCCATTTTGAAAAAATGTTATATGACAACGCCCAACTCATCAGTTTATTCAGCCGGGCATATTCCATATCCGATGCACCGCTTTACAAAGAAATTACCACAGAATGCATTCATTTTTGCCTGAAAGAGTTGAGTGACGGAACTGCATTCTTCAGCGCATTAGACGCTGACAGTGAAGGTGTAGAGGGCAAGTTTTATGTATTTAGCCATGAGGAAATGAACCAATGCCTGGTTGAAGATGAACTGGAATTTGCCCAAACGGTTTTTTCTTGTACTGAAAACGGTAACTGGGAGCACGGTCAAAACATCCTTCACCGAAAACTGGCGCCACTGCAGGTGCTGGAAACCCTGAATATGGATGTAAGTTCTTACACGGCACTATTGAGAACCGTAAAACAAAAACTGCGTAATTTCCAGGATTTACGTCCACGCCCCGGACTCGACAATAAAATTATTGCTGCCTGGAATGGACTGATGTTAAAAGCCCTGGCAGAAGCAGGACTTTACCTTAACAACCCTGAATATCTGCACCGGGCAGAGAAACTGGCATCATGGATAGCAGAAAACTTATGGCAAAACAACGTGCTATATCGCATCTACAGCCGGGGAAAAGCCAGCATTCCTGCGTTCCTGGAAGATTATGCCTGTGTTGCCGAGGGATTGACCGCCCTTTACACGGCTACCGGTAAACCCGAATACGCCCATTTTGCCAAAACCCTTGCCGATACTGCCATACAAAAATTCCGTGATACCGAAACAGGTGCATTTTATTTTTCGCCTCAGGATGGGGAAAATCTGATTGTTAGAAAAACAGACCTGGCTGATGATGTCATTAACAGTTCTGTTTCTGTGATGGCGCATACGCTCGGCAAGTTGGGCACCATTTTCCAGAAGAATGGCTATATGGCCATGGGCATAGATTTGATGGGTTTTGTAAAAAAACAACTATCAGAGTACCCGGGTTGGTACAGCAATTGGGGCCGAATGGCACTGTCTTCCTCCTCAGGTTTAATACAGGTAACCTGCACCGGTCCCCAATCTGAACAAGCAGCACAAAAACTGCTATTTGCCCTGCCATCTCATGCCCAGGTTTCTTTTACAGAAAGCGGAAATGATTTACCTCAATTTACCGGTAAAAAATTGGATTCTCTTCATATCTATGTTTGTTTGGGAGAAACCTGCCTTGAGCCGGTTCATAATGCAGAACAGGCCATTGAAATGATTCAGGATCTGATTTCACTGAATCAGTGACGCACCATCAGTGTTGCCTGCTTTGCATTGTCGGCACCCACACATTGCAGATAATAAATACCATCTGAAAGGGTTTCGGTTGAAATCAAAATGGCACTTTCCCTGGTAGTAAACTCCCGGATCACACGTCCGGCAGCATTAAATAAAACAATCCGCTTCTCTCCTGCCATGTCGGTGGCAAGTAATGCCTGTTCATTGGCCGGATTGGGATAGAGGCGCATATTTGCCTTGCTGATATTGCGGTTATTGAGACTTACCTCCCACAACCTGGATTGGGTTACCGATAAAATACTTCTATCCCCATCCTGACCGTTTAGTGCCAAGAATGACACCACCCTCATATCTATGGGCTTCCCGGAAACAAACACATCAGTGCCGCTGGGCAAATATTGTGCTGTGGAAGCCATGAATTCTTTCTTTAACAGTTTGTCGAAACGGTAACTCATGTTCCACTCAAAACTGTCACCGGGTTTAAGAACTTCTGCGGAAGCCAACCATGGGGCGCCCCAGATGCCTGTTGGAGAAGATACCGGTACATTTTGATGAAAGTAGCCCACCAGCGGACTGGATTTGCCTTTGAAAGTACTGCCGTCGGCGATAAGATATTTATTGGCAATCTGTTGATCGAATGCCTGACCGTTTCCGCGTCTGTTGTCCTCTACAACAACACTCCCTACCCTAATATCCGATTTGGCCACATAATCCAGCATTTTTACCTTCAACTTCCAGCTAAGCAAACCAAAGGTATCCAGTTGAAGGTTACTTAAACGCATGTCTGCCCAGCGTTGCATTTGCAATGCATTGCGTACGGCAGATGTCCAGCTAGCAGTGCCTTCAACGGCAATCTCTTGATTTGAAGGCAATGCATCCCTCTGAACGATTGCAGCAGGGAAAGAAACCAGTTTCTCTTTCACAAAAGAATCGCCGGGCAGTGCCATACCATCCAGTGTGTGGTGGGCAATCACAATGAGGGAATCACTCAGGGATTTCTTCATTTTTTCCACTACTGCATCTGCCGGCGGACAATCTGTGCACCATGCACCCGTAGTGTATTCCAACAATACCTTGCTGTGTTTGGGCGCAGTACCGGCATAAACGGTGGTATGAGCCGCTGTACTGTCATTATTTGTATTCAATTCATTGCCACCATTCACATTGCTTATCCAAACCTTCACCCGCTGAATATCACCCGGTATAACGGCTGCCATATTACCCGGAACTTTGAGTGTATCCTCAGAACCTGAAGATGGCAGGATATTCAATCCGTTCAAATCAAAGGTTTGAATGGGACCGGCATTAAGCTGATAATTCAGCTTCAATGAGGTAACCGCCTGGGCTCCTTCATTTTTAACAACCACTTTTATGGCATTGGATTTTCCTGCAAGGGTAAGTAACGGCAAATGAAACGAAGTAACAGCCACATCCGTTGTCGGCTGATTTCCGTAGGTAAAACGGTAGTAAAAGTTGTCACTGTATGAATCTCCCAGTGGGCTATTCAGAATATTGGGACTGCCGTTAACCATGGTCGCGTTAGACGCTGAAATCTGTATACCTAGGGAATGTTTGGATGAAACATAATCCCGGACTGCCCCGTGATTCATAGAAACCAGATGAATATCATGGCTGCCTTCTTCCAGCACCATGCTCCAATAGTTGTATGATACACTATCTCCCGGCGTGCTCATGCTGTAAAACTTAACCCAGAACTGTCGGTTTGGAGGATTTCCAAAAACCTTGCAGATTACCTTATCATTATTACCATAGCTCCCCATTCCCCATATACTGATGGTTTGGTTTGGCAAGTTGCTGCTGGGCAGTGCTTCCGGACCGGTTATCGGGGCATTAGCCGCCAGGGTATCAAAAGTCAGGAAGCCCGTACTGCTCACTTTAAAGTGAGTAACAGACTGGCCGGCAAAACGAAAGTTAAAACCTATGGGAAGTGCCTGAATAGCAGAATATGAGGGCTTTGCAGCCGAATCCATAATAAGTACCCAGCCACCGCCATTATCATTTTCCTGGTCATTTTCTTTATTGACACCACCCGGATTGCCTTTCTGGGGCTTTTGATGATAATAAGACTGCGCAAATGACGCTGTAGTGAGCAGAAATAACAGGGTAAGTAGAACTGATTTCATGGACAGATGCAAATTACGGCAATAATAGTTTGCCGCACCATTTTTATTACAGTGTTTTTACCTCATTCACCAGCTTTTGCAGGCTTTCTTTGGCATCGCCAAACAACATGCCGCACTTGCTGTTGTAGAAAAGTTCATTTTCAATACCCGCATAACCGGATTTCATACTTCGCTTCAATACGATAACCTGTTTGGCGTTTTCTACATCCAGAATGGGCATACCATAAATTGGGCTTGACGGATCGGTTTTGGCTGCGGGGTTCACCACATCATTTGCACCTACCACCAGGACCACATCCGTTGTAGCAAACTCTGGGTTGATATGCTCCATTTCCACGAGCTTATCATAACTAACGTTGCTCTCAGCCAGCAACACATTCATGTGACCCGGCATACGACCCGCTACAGGATGAATGGCATATTTCACCTCCACCCCTTCGGCTTCAAGCAATCCCTCCAGCTCATGCACTACATGCTGCGCCTGTGCAACTGCCAGACCATAACCGGGCACTACAATCACTTTTTGGGCATATTTCATCAAAATGGCCACATCGGTTGCCTGCACCTCACGAACACTGCCACCGGATTTACCGCCTGAAGACGCAGCAACAGAACTTCCGCCAACGGCACCAATTAACACATTGGTAAGACTGCGATTCATGGCTTTGCACATTACGATGGTAAGGATAGTACCTGCAGAACCCACCAGTACTCCACCCATCAGCATTACATTGTTGTGGTATAAAAATCCACCGCAGGCAGCAGCCACACCGGTAAATGAGTTGAGCAACGAAATAACCACAGGCATGTCTGCACCTCCGATAGGAAACACAAACAGTAAACCGTAAACTGCTGCCAAAACAATTACCAGATAGAAATAAAGCATATTGTTATCGGCGGCGGCACCAAAGTTCATCCAGGCAGCACCTACTATGGCAAGCAGCATAATGATGTTAATAAACTGCTGTCCGGGAAACCTAAAATCTCCCAGTTTACCGCTGAGCTTACCCCACGCTACAATGCTGCCCACAAACGATACGGTACCAATGATAAGACCTGCAATAATTGCCAGGTATTCACCTGCAGGCATAGTGGCAATAGAATCCCCTTTAAATTTCCATTCCAGCAGCGATATCAATGCTGCACACAAACCACCCATACCATTGAATAGAGAAACCATTTCGGGCATAGCTGTCATCTGTACTCGTTTGGCCATCAGCCAGCCCACCAGCGTTCCAACACCAATGGCAGCTGAAATCAGTCCTACATTATTTACTACGTGAATACCTTCCTCGCCGTGTTTGAAAAACATTATACCCAGAACAGCGAAAAGCATACCGACTGCAGCCACCAGATTGCCTTTACGGGCGCTATCCGGTTTACCCATCATCTTCAGGCCCACTACAAATCCCAGTGAACCCAATAGAAATAACACTTCCTGAAAATGCCTCACGATTTGGCTCCTTTCCCGGGTTTTTTCTTAAACATTTCAAGCATGCGGTCGGTAACCACAAATCCGCCGATTACATTCAGGGTTCCCACAATTACGCCAATAAAGCCCACTATGAGACTAAAAGTATCGTTTTCTTCAGCATGGCCCAGCACATATATGGCGCCTATCAATACCACACCATGTATGGCGTTCGCACCGCTCATAAGGGGTGTGTGGAGCACACTGGGCACATGCCCTATCAGTTCAATCCCCACAAAAACCATGAGGATTACGAGATATATCATTGAGATATTCTCGCCTATAAAGTTGAATATTAAGTCCATTTCTTATTGATAATTTATTTTAACCCGCAGCCAATCTTACAGCCCCCTCATGGCACACGAGACAACCGGCCACAATTTCATCATTCACATCCAATACCAATTCTGATTTTGGAGCAATCAGTTTCATTAGCTCCACCAGGTTTTTGGCAAACAGTTCACTGGCATTGATAGGTAATTCAGCCGCCATGTTAGCAGCACCTACAATCCTAACCCCATTATGATTTACCACTTCATATTCTTTTGTATATACACAGTTGCCACCTTGTTCTGCCGCCATGTCTATCAATACTGATCCCGGCTTCATCATGCCCACCTGCTCTTCATCCACCAAAATCGGGGCCTTCCTACCGGGAACCAGTGCCGTGGTAATGACCAGATCGGCCTGGGCTAACGATTTATTGACAGCTTCTCTTTGTTTTGCACGATATTCTTCGGTCGCCTCTTTGGCGTAACCACCTTCACTACCCACTTCAGCGCCCTTTACCTCTATGAATTTGCCTCCCAACGATTCCACCTGCTCTTTGGTTTCGGGACGAACGTCGGTGGCTTCAACAACCGCGCCCAAGCGCTTGGCCGTGGCAATGGCTTGCAAACCGGCTACACCCACACCAAAAATCAACACGCGCGCCGGAGTAATGGTTCCGGCAGCCGTCATCAACAACGGGAATATTTTATCCAGGTAACCGGCGCCCTTGATAACGGCCATATAACCGGCAAGGTTCGACTGTGAGCTTAGCACATCCATGGCCTGGGCCCTGGAAATCCGGGGAATTGCATCCAGCGAAACCGCTGATATTTTTTTAGCATTCAGTGCGGCTATTATTTCAGGGTTACTTCTGTGATACAGCAGACTGCAAAGCAGACATCCTTCAGGCATTGCGGCAATCTCTTCAGCAGTTGGCGGATTGATTTTCATAACAATACCGGCTCTACTGAGCACTTCTTTCTGAGTGCCAATCGAGGCACCGCCGTCTGTATATAGCTGATCAGTAAACCAGCTACCGGCGCCGGCACCTGATTCCACCGAAATTTCAAAACCCTGTTTAACCCAGGCAGCAGCCACCTGAGGCGATACGGCTACCCGCTGCTCTCGCTCACGGGTTTCTTTTAATATTGCAATCTTCACAAGAGTAGTAAATAACCACTGCGAAAGTAAAGATTAGCGCATGGATTGACAAGCATTTCGGCAGATATTACCCTGCCATTTCAACAAAAATTGATTTAATAATGCAATAGCGGCATTGCAGCTGAATCATTCACCTTTAAAGTGTATACACCTACCGGCAGCGCATGAATTGAAACCACCTGAGAAGCGCTAACCTTGCACTGCAAAACACAGCGTCCCGTTGCATCAAAAATTTGCAGTGTGCCCGGTTTTACCATGGTAATCTGTCCCCTTGCCGGATTAGGATAAAAGTACTTTTCAGACAGATTGAAATTATCGACAGACAAGCCATATTGCACACTGATTGCATTGGCTGCAGTAGTATCATCGGTACCGAATGTGTTAGAGGCAACCAATGATACATTGTAGAGACCGGCTTGCCTAAAAACCACGCGGGGATTGCGGCTGCCGGCGGTGGTACCGCTCACAAATGAAACACCGGCACCGGGCGTTATCTGCCAGTTCCATCCCGTGGCAAATGGCCTGCTGCGGTCGGTGAGTGTAAAGGTATCCACCGTTACAAAACCGGAAGATTTACTGATGCTAAAGCCCGCCTGCGGTCTGAGCGGACTTACCAGTCCCAGGTATTTATCGCGATAGCGGATCTGAGTAGCGGTAAAATTGCCTCCGGTTTCTGTTCCCGTCATTTCCAGAACCGGTATTTTTTCATCTGCACTTAACCATTTGTATATTACCTGTCGGCGTGGAATAGGAACCCTGCCAAATTGCGTTATCAAAGAATCGGTGCCATTAACCAGCGTTTTTACGCGCAGCACATTGGGATACGTTTTGTAAGGCGTTACAATGCTTCCCCAGCCATCCACCACATTGGTTCTCACACCTGCCTGAACAAACGTGAGAAGGTTACCGGGAATAACAAATCTGAAATTGTAGGTAGACACATCTGAGTCTCCGTATTTAAGCGGAAACTGATAGATTTCATCATCGTCTTTATTTTGCGCTGCGAGTGGAAACCCTTGATAGGAATACCCTATTCCTTCCTGTTTAAACACAGTGCTGTTTTTAGTAAAAAAAGAATAAATATTCTTTAGCATCACAGGCCCTGCTCCCAGACTATCTGCAGTTTTCAGGCCTACCTGATTAAAAAAATACAGCAAATAGGGGGTATTATTGGCCGCTGCGTATCGATAAATGTCCTGCCCGTTGGCAACCAGCTTACTGTAATCCCAGGATTGGGACGCTCCTTTTTGCTGAATATTTAAATTCACCCCCGCCGGCGCAACGGAAGAGTACCGAATGGTATCATTAGCGGAAGGCATGGCTGCCTGGGTGATGGTGATCTGTGCCCGGACCAGAGTGACAAGGCAACAAAGAGACGTAACAATAATTAATCTCATGTCTATCATTCAAATATACGAAATTTGCATCAGATTTACAAATTAATCGATGCCCGAGGACCTCTTGACCATACGCGCTTACAGGACTGAAGATGTTGTGCTCATCCGGGAGATTTATCAGTACTACATTCTAAACGGGCCCTACACTTTTGAAACGGTTGTACCCAATATGGATGAATTCGGCGCAAGATTAGACGCAATAGCAGCGCGGTTCCCTTTTTATATTCTGGAGCAAAACCATACAGTAGCAGGATACGCATACGCCTGTGCCCACAGGGAGCGTGCGGCATATAGGTGGGCGGTGGAAACATCCATTTATCTGGCAAAGGATTTCACGGGAAAAGGATATGGTAAAAAACTGTATAGCACCCTCCTCAACACCCTCACTCAACGAAATTTCACCCATGCTTTTGCATTGATAGGAATGCCCAATGAAAACAGCATCCAACTGCACAAATCCTGTGGTTTTGAGGTACAGGGCGTTCATAAAAAAGCCGGTTGGAAAAATGGCGAATGGATAGATGTTTGCTGGATGCGATGTCCACTGGCTGACCCTCAGGAATTTCCTGCAGAACCCGAATTCAGGCCATTGCCTTAACGCATTATCATCGGCTTTCTGCACATTATCATCGATTTATTTTTTACCCTCGCTAAAATTTACGATTTTTGCAGATTATGGAATTCGTCTGGCGTGCAAAACCCCTCCCCCCCGAAGAAAAAGTTGCACGTCTTTCCCAGGAAATAAACGTTCATCCCTACCTGGCCACAATTCTTGTACAGCGAGGCATTGAAACTTATCAGCAGGCGGAAAAATTCTTTCGTCCAAAAATCGAAGATCTACACGACCCTTTTCTCATGCGGGACATGGAAAAAGCGATTGCACGCATTGACAAAGCCATCACCCATGCCGAAAAAATCATGGTTTTTGGAGATTATGATGTGGATGGCACTACTGCCGTCAGCATTGTATACAGCTTTCTCAGAAATCGGCATACCGGTGAAATCGATTACTATATACCCGACAGATATCGGGAGGGTTACGGCATTAGTAAAATGGGAATTGATTATGCGGCAGATAACGGATTTGGACTAATCATCGCCCTTGATTGCGGAATTCGATCCAATGACCTGATTGACTATGCAAACACCAAGGGTGTAGATTTCATTATTTGCGATCACCACCTGCCCGGTAGTACCATTCCGAATGCCGCCGCGGTGCTCAACCCCAAAAGGAAGGATTGTGAATATCCATACAAAGAGTTATCGGGTGCCGGCATTGGATTCAAGCTGATACAGGCATTTGCCGAAAAACACGACCTGCCACTGGATAGCATCATGGAATATATTGACATGGTGGCGGTTAGCATAGCCAGTGATTTGGTAGACATTCGGGGAGAGAACCGCACCCTTGCCTATTTTGGGCTAAAAAAGATAAACGAAAATCCCTCTTTGGGAATTCAGGCACTTCTGGAGGGATATCAGCAAAAAAGCTCACTATCCATTTCTGATATCGTATTCGGAATCGGCCCGCGTATTAATGCCGCCGGTCGTATTGCCGATGCCTAAGCTGCAGTGGCAGTGCTGATTGAAAAAGATTTTAACACCGCCAGAAAACTGGCCAAAGTGCTTCAGGAACGCAACCATGAGCGTAAGGAACTGGACAACGACATCACACGGGAAGCCATATCTCTGGTGGAAAACAGTGCAGAATTACTGGCCAAAAAGAGTACCGTACTGTTTGGGAACCAATGGCATAAGGGAGTTATTGGGATTGTTGCCAGCCGCCTGGTAGAGCAATTTTACAAACCAACCATCGTATTTTCTGAAAACGATGGCATGCTCACCGGTTCCGCCCGCAGCGTGAAGGATTTTGACATTCACGAAGCCATAGGCGCCTGCAGCGATGTGGTGGAACAATACGGAGGCCATAAGTATGCGGCCGGACTATCCATACGGACTGAGAATTTTGAAGTCTTTGCAAAGCGGTTTGAAGATGTGGTGAAACAAAAAGCTGATGGCGTTCCCACGCTTCCGGAAATAGAATACGACCTTCAGATTTCGCTTAACGACATTAACCCCAAAATGCTAAACATCATTGATCAGATGGCCCCATTTGGCCCTGGAAATATGATACCGGTTTTCAGAAGTGACAACCTGAATTCCAACAGTTCTGCCCGGGTACTAAAGGATAAGCATCTAAAAATGATGGTTCACCAGCATTCCGCGGGACTTGACAGTATTGGTTTTGGAATGAGTCATCACATCCATGCAGTAAGCAACAGACAAACTTTTCATGCCTGCTACTGCATAGAAGAAAACACCTTCAACGGCAGAACCAATCTTCAGTTGAAATTAAAAGACATTAAGTCCTGAATGCATGGAACTTGAAATAATCCTTTCCATTTTTACCCTAGTGTTGCTGGAAGCAGTATTGGGTATAGATAATGTCATTTTCATTTCCATTCTTGCATCAAAACTGCCAAAAGAGCAGCAAAGAAAAGCAAGGCGAATCGGTCTGATACTGGCCGGAATCCTAAGATTGGCATTACTGGGCATCATTTCGCTGATTATGCAACTGAAAGAACCGCTCTTTTCCCTGATGGGAAAAGGTTTCACAGGCAAAGATTTAATTTTGATTTCCGGGGGATTATTTCTGCTGTACAAAAGTGTTGCTGAAATTTACCACAAAACAGAAGGCGAATCAGGCGATGTTTCTTCAAAAATAAAAAAAGCCGGTTTAAGCTCGGTTATTTTTCAGATTCTCATCATGGATCTGGTATTTTCCATTGATTCCATTATCACCGCCATTGGCATGGTTAAAGAATTATGGGTAATGTATGTTGCCGTTATTTTCTCTGTAGTGATGATGCTGTTTGCCGCAAGCCCTATCAGTAATTTTGTCAATAAACACCCCGCATTTAAGATGCTGGCGCTGGCGTTTTTATTGCTGATTGGCTTTTCCCTCATTGCCGAGGGCTGGGGTCTTGAAATCCCTAAGGGATATATTTATTTCGCCATGGCATTTTCATTCCTGGTAGATTTGCTTCAGATGCGCATGCATCGTAAAACGCAATCACCGGCCGAACTCAGGGAGCATTACAAACCCGGCGAAGAAAATTTGCCTAAGGATATGATTTAATTCACAGGTCAATGGCTAAATTGCGACATGCACCGTCGCGATTTCATCTCTGGTTCAGTGGCGCTGTCCGGAACTGCCCTAATCCCATCATTCTTCAACACCCTTGCTCTGCCCATGCCACCGCACCTGCAGAACGGTGAAACCGATGAAAATTACTGGAACGCTGTGAGAGCCCTGTTTTCAAGGCCTGAAGGATTCATCAATCTGGAAAATGGGTATTTTAGTCACCAGCCCGCATCCACGCTATCGTTTCATCATCTCAAAGAAAACGACATCAATACCCGAACCAGTCTGTTCATGCGCAGAGAGCAACAGCAAGCCATAGAATCAGCCAGAACAGCCCTGGCCGGTTTTCTAACATGCGATGCGGAAGAGCTGGCATTGGTGCGTAACACTACCGAAGCCATGAATATTATCATCATGGGATTTCCTTGGAAAAAAGGAGATGAAGTGGTGCTCGGCAATCAGGATTATGGGAGCATGACCGAGGCATTCCAACAGGCATCCAAGCGATTTGGAATCACACTAAAATATGCAGAGGTGCCGCTTCGCCCCAACAGCGATGAGGATGTGACCGAAGCTTACAAACGTTTGTTTACCCGAAAAACCAAAATGGTTCACCTCACCCACATGATTAACCTTTCAGGCCAGGTGATTCCGGTGGCAAAAATTGCACAGGAGGCCAAAAAAAACAACATCATGGTAGCCGTTGATTCCGCGCATGCTGTGGCCCAGCTGGAATTTGGCTTAGCCGATCTTCAGGCCGATTTTGTAGGAGCCAGTTTACATAAATGGCTTTGTAACCCCCTGGGTTCGGGCTTTTTGTGGATGCGAAAAGAGCATATCCCAATATTATGGCCACTGATGGGAGATACAACCCAGCCCATGAATAACATCAGACGATTTGAGCATGTGGGAACACGGCCTATTCAAACACTGCAGTGCATTCCCGAATCCATCGATTTTCACCACAAAATAGGGAGTACACTCAAAGAAAAACGACTTCGGTATATGATGCAATACTGGACATCGAAAGTGGCAAATCAAAATAGAATCAGCATAAATACGCCCTGGGAAGATCCCAAACGTTGTGGTGCAATTGCCAATGTATCGGTAGACGGATACACACCCGGAGCACTGGCAGACATTTTATTCTCAAAATACAGAATTTTTACCGTTGCCATCGATCATCCCGCTATCAAAGGTGTCAGAATTACGCCTCATTTAAGCAATACCATTGAAGACCTGGATGCTTTGGTTTCCGCTCTCAACGAAATATCAACCCACTGATTGACCTTAGTCAGGATTTCTTTTTCTATTACTTCACTTCTTTGCAGCAACCATGATAGTTGCACAAAAAACCATTGCCATAACGGGCGCAGGAAATGGCATTGGCAGAGCATTGGCTTTGCATTTACTGGACAAAGGCGCACGAGTGGCCTGCATTGATAAGGACGAAGAAGGACTGCACAAAACCGAAATGGAGGCAGGGTCACTAGCGGTGAGAATCTCCAGTCACGCCGTAGACATAACCCAATCAGACAAATTGCCCGCCATGGTAAACCAAATCATTCATCAGCATGGCTGTATTGATGGGCTCATCAACAACGCCGGCATCATACAACCCTTCACCACAGTAAAAAATATATCCATGCAGGATATCGAAAAGGTGATGAATATTAATTTTTTTGGCACGGTCAATATGACCCGGGCTATGTTGCCACATTTATTGCCTCGAAGAGAGGCACACATCCTGAATGTTTGCAGTATGGGGGCTTATGTGCCGGTACCCGGACAAGTGTTTTATGGTGCGTCAAAAGCAGCCGTTAAATTGTTTTCAGAAGGACTTCGTTCTGAGCTGAAACAAACCGGCATTGGGGTTACTGTTGCGTTTCCGGGAGCGGTTTCCACAGAAATCACCTTGCATTCGGGTGTAACACCACCAGAAATTCCTGCCTCTAAACTCAAAAATTATTCCCAAACATCACCCCTACAGGTGGCGGAAGCTATGGTGAAAGGGATTGAAAATAATGCGTACCATATTTTCATAGGCCAAGATGCAAAATGGATGGATATCCTTTACCGCCTGAACCCGGCACTTGCTGCCCAGATGATTCAACGCAAAATGCGTGATTTGCTAAAACTTTAAACACCTGTTTATTTTACTTTCAGGAATACCCGAACATCGTAAATACTATCCTGAGCGGGAAAATACCTAAGCTCCCGGTACTGTGTCAGTTTTCTAATATCCTGAAGTGTCATGGGGGCATCCCTACGGGCATGAAAATTATCCCATAGCACTACGGCGCTGTCGGGCATCCAGTCCTTGCCTGGCCTTTTGTCTATGCTCCAGATATAAAAGGTTTCTGCCGATTCAGGTTTTGCCCATGGATCCAGACCCAGACGGGCATTCAGCCAGGGCAACTGATGTACCAGCACTTTGTTTTTTAACCCCTGTTGGTCAATAAAACTTAATGCACTATTTAGCTGTGGTTCTCCGGGAAAAGCAGCCACAGTGGGCTCAGATTGCCATGGATAGGGAGTTTTATTTCCGGCATAGGCCCCTGAAATTATGAGGATGACAATAACAGCGATGTATAACCGCTTGATGATCTTAATATCAATGGTCAAAATTTTATCGGATGCATACTGAGCCAGTAAAGCCGTGAGGGGTGCTGTCAATAGGAACACGCGCAGCAATCCATGTGATCCGAATGAGCCCTTATACCAAATCCAGGAATGGGCCAGAAAAAATGCCATAAACATAGGAGCAATCAGCCAGAAACAAAATCGGCTCTTCTCTTCCGGAGTTTTTTTCTGAACGAGGTATACAATATGAGCGAGTAGCCATACCAGGGCTAATGCAGACAAGGCAGTGACGATTCCTCCCCAAATTTGTCTTTGCGCATGCAGATAGTGCCAGAAATCGCCATGGCCAATTTGAAAACGATTTTCTATTTCTGCTTTAAAGTAAGGATTATGGGTGAGTATCCAGAATATATCACCTGAGACCAACGCCCCGATTAAACTTAAAACCAATGTACCTGAAAACAACCAAATCAGGGGTTTCCAGCGAGCTCGGACTATAAAAAACTGCAATACAACTGCCCACAATATCACCCCTTCCGACCTAAAAAACGGAAACAAAGAAACCAGGATAGCAGCAGGAATATACCTGAGCGAAGCCAGCCAATAAATGGCCAGGCACAGTACAAACGCATTCAGCGGCTCTGTGAGTGCGCTGATAATATTACCAAAAACAACGGGCTGAAAAAGGAAAAATAAAGCGGCCAGCCAAGGCATTTTAAAATTGAGTCGCCTGGCGGTCAAATACAGCAGCCATCCACCAGCTGCCATGCACATGATATTTAACACATACACCCCTTCTATTCCAAAATAGGCAAAGGGTACTGCAATCAGGGTAAAAAATGGCTTACCCCACTGATCAGTGAATAATTCAGGATGACCGGGAGCAAAACGTGCATATAGATAATGATTCCAGCTATCCTGACCACCGGCGGGCCATTCAGCTTGTCTCCAGAATAATACCTGTAAGACCACTGCCAACACAATGAGCAAAACGCAAACAACTGCATTTTGCATGGGATGTCGCAATAATCTCATATTATTTGCAATTAATGCAATTTAAATGAAAAAACAGATATAAATCCTGAAATATCAGGTTAGTGGGGGGATTTAAGGATTGCTACCTTAATAGGTGCTGTTCACCAGCATCATATCATGAATACGCTTTTCAGCCAGTTTGATAGCTGCCTGCTGGTTATTCACATTTTGAGCATCGGCCAGGGAATAAATATCCAGAATGGTCTTGTAGATATTTTCTGCCTGTGCCATGGCCTGCTCACGCACATATCCGTTATACTCGCTGTAAACGTTTATCAATCCGCCTGCATTGATTACAAAATCGGGTGCATACACGATGCCTTTGGCTTTGAGCATGTCGCCATGAACTTTTTCATCTTCCAGCTGGTTGTTGGCTGCGCCTGCCACCACCTGGCACTTCAGGCGAGGGATGGTGTTATCATTGAGAATGGCACCCAAAGCACAAGGAGCGAATACATCTACATTCAAATCATACATGTCGTCGCCGCTAACGGGAATGGCTCCCATTTCAGCGGCCTGTTTCAGGGCACCTTCATTGATATCGGCTACGTACAATGTTGCACCTTCCTTTTGTAAATATTCCAAAAGATGCATACCCACTTTACCAATACCCTGAACAGCCACGCTCTTACCACTCAGACTGTCATTACCCCATGCTTTTTTTGCAGAGGCCTTTATACCCATGTAGGTACCAAACGCAGTTACCGGCGATGGATCTCCACCTCCACCCATCATTTCAGGCAAACCTACCACATGGTCTGTTTCCATGTTCACGTATTCCATGTCGCGGGTGGTAGTTCCTACATCCTCAGCGGTAATATATTTACCATTCAGGTTTTCAACAAAACGACCAAATTTACGCATGAGCGCCTCACTTTTGGCTGTTTTAGGATCACCGATGAGCACTGCTTTGGCGCCTCCGAGATTGAGTCCGGCTACCGATGCCTTGTAGGTCATGCCACGGCTAAGGCGCAGCGCATCTCGCACTGCATCTTTTTCATTGGCATACGTCCACATGCGCGTACCACCCAGACCCGGTCCAAGAACCGTGTTGTGAATGGCAATAATGGCTTTGAGCCCCGTGGCATTATCCTGACAAAAAACGATTTGTTCGTGTTGAGTAGATTCAAGCCCTGCAAAAAGATCAAAGACCGTAGCGGGCGTATTCATGGTTTGAATATCAGCCATTTTTTAAATGAGTTTGCAAAGATACAACCATTTCGATAAAAAAATTACAGTCTAATCTTATGGCAATGTTAAAGTAGGTATGGCCCTTGGTTTATACATGGCTGCCACGCGGGCAATTGACTGAATATGTTCCGGAGTTGTTCCGCAACAGCCGCCCACCAAATTAATCCATCCTTCCTTGCACCATCCTTCCAGCACAGCTGCCATTCCCTCAGGGGTATCGTCGTATTCACCAAATTCATTAGGCAGACCCGCATTGGGGTAGCAACTAACATTGATCCAGGCCACACGGCTCAATTCTTCGATGTAGGGACGCATCTGTTCTGCCCCAAGTGCACAATTAAAACCCACTGAAATAATGTCACCATGAGAAACCGAATTCCAGAAGGCCTCGGGTGTTTGTCCGCTGAGTGTGCGCCCAGAATTATCTGTGATGGTTCCGCTTACCATTACCGGTATATCAGAGTCCATTTCCTCTTTGAGTTCGTTAATCGCAAAGAGGGCTGCTTTGCAGTTCAGCGTATCAAATACGGTTTCCACCAGCAGCAGATCGCATCCTGCCTCCATTAATGCCTGCACCTGCTCGCGGTAGGCAACACGTAAATCCTCAAAATTCACTGCCCTGTAACCGGGATTATTCACATCCGGACTGAGACTTGCCGTGCGGTTGGTTGGCCCCACGGAACCGGCCACAAAACGGGGTTTCTCCGGATTTTTGGCATTGAATTCATCCGCTGCCTTTCTGGCCAGTTTGGTTGCTTCTACATTGAGTTCCCACACCAGGTTTTCCATGTGATAATCTGCCATGGAAATTGCATTGGCGCTGAAGGTATTGGTTTCCAATATATCGGCCCCTGCCTCCAGAAACGCACGGTGAATGTCTAAAATTATTTGCGGCTGTGTCAGCACCAGCAAATCATTATTGCCTTTCAGCGAATGGGCATAATCCCTGAATCGTTCACCGCGATAATCTTCTTCGGTAAGTTTATGTTTTTGAATCATGGTACCCATGGCACCGTCAATAATCAGGATTCGCTCACTAAGCAGTTTTTTTAAGGTTGTTGCAACACTCATTGTACAAATGGTTTTAAAAAGTAATACATCGCCCGAAATGTCTGATTCAGATATTCACGGGACTTGATTTGGTTGTTTTTATTCAAAATTCGGTCAATATCAGCTTCGTTGTAGGATATTCCTGCTTTGCTGAACAGATATAACGGCGAAATCGGCTTTTGGTTTCTTACGGAATCCGAGAAATGAAATTGTGTCATTTCGCCGGATAGTTGCACACCATGCCCCATATTCCCTCCCCAGTATACTACCTGACATTCCTTGTCGTAAATATTTTGCAAGGCCTGAATATTATAGATACTGCTGTCTTTTTGGGTGAAAACTGCATTTAATGCAGCTTCAGCGGCAGCAACATCTGAAGCGGTATCAGCGGGAACGTAAAATACACATGCCTTGTGCTTATAGGCAAAATAAAGGTTTCTGGTTTTAGATTTCACATAGGTGAATTCCGGTTTTTCTACCGGCTTTTCAATTAGGTCAGAAGGTACATTATCCCTGCAAAATGCGTTTAATTTTTCATCTGAAGTGACAGTGAGAGCCGCATACCATCCTTTTTTATCAGCAAAAAGTACCACATCGGTCATGAGATAAATACCGGGCTGACCGGCATCTTTTACGTTGTGTAAAACAGGCAGCTTGAGGAGGGTGTAGTAGAAACTGTCGTAATACAACGGGCGGCTGTCTGCAGATTTTCGGGCGGCTTCATCTACGCTGCGACTTTGAAAATGGTAGAACCAGTCAGCATTAGATGGAACAATCAGCGGTAAATTGCTTCGGGAGTGCACCCCATAAGCCAGATAAACTGCCACCACCGCAGCGGTAATCAGCACAACTGTAATTAAGGTAATTACCCGCCGGCGAAATCCTTTATCCTTTTGCATTCAGGATGCAAAATAACGGGCAGCGACACGCATAAAAAAGAAAAGGCCGCCAATCGGCGACCTTTTTTATGAAATTACAATGGTTTAGTGCTCAGCTTTTTTGCAGCAGGGCTTGGCACATGATTTCTTTTCGCCATTGGCGGCTGATTCATGACCCTTACAGGCGGCAGTACCTGCTGCCTTGTCTTTGCAGCATGATTTCTTTTCAGTACCGGCTGCTGTAGCAGAAGCTTCTCCGGTTTTTGCTTTGCAGCAAGATTTTCCTGCAGTTGATTTACTGCAAGATTTGCTGGCTCCTGCGCACTGCTTTTTCTCTGCTGATTGCGTAGTGGCTACCGCAGTTCCATTCTTTTCAGCGGCCAACTGATCTTCAGTTTTGGTGGCAGCAACATCGGCTGATGTAGTCTGTGCATGCGCTGCGAAAGCGAATCCAACGGCGCAGATGGCGAAAACGATTATTTTTTTCATGATATGCTTTATTTAAATGTTATTTATTCAAATTTACAACAATCAGGCCAGAAAAGCAAGTATGGTCTCTCCACCGGTTGTTTTTTGTCCCAAAGTGACATTGACTTTACAATCCACGGGTAAAAAAAGATCGATACGGCTTCCAAATTTTATAAATCCGTACTCCGCACCTTGTACTGCCTTATCGTCCACTTTGGCATAACAAACAATACGCCGCGCCAGAGCACCCGCAATCTGCCTGAACAGAATCTGGGCTTTCGCATTTTCAACCACCACGGTGGTTCGTTCGTTTTCGGTGCTGCTTTTGGGGTGCCAGGCCACCAGGTATTTACCCGGGTAGTACTTTTGGTAAATTACCTTGCCGGAAATAGGATAACGGTTAACGTGCACATTAAGCGGCGACATAAATATGCTGATTTGTTTGCGCTTGCCCTTGAAAAACTCCGGCTCCTCCACATCTTCAATCACCACAACCTTACCGTCTGCAGGAGCAATGATATGGTTTTCATCCTGGGGGGTAAATCTTCTGGGATTCCTGAAAAACTGTATAATCAGCACATACAGAATTAAAGAGAGTATCAGTACTGACTGAACAATCAGGTTATCACCCAGCCATTCATGCAAGCCAAAGTTAAGACCACCCAAAATCAAGGTGGAGAACAAGATGATTTTAAAGCCTTCTCTGTGAAGTGTCATGTGATGAAATTAGAAGGAACCTCTCAGTTTGAGGGTACTGGCTACTTTATCAATGGCCACCACGTAGGCCGCAATGCGCATGTTCACTTTATATTTTTCTGATGCGGCATACACATTATCAAAAGCCATTTTCATGGCCCTGTCTGCACGGCGATGCACCCGTTCTTCTGTCCAGTAGTATCCAAGGCGGTTTTGTACCCATTCAAAATAGCTCACAGTCACGCCTCCGGCATTGGCCAGAATATCCGGCACTACCAGCACGCCTTTGGCGTTAAGAATAGGGTCAGCATCTGCTGTGGTAGGACCATTGGCACCTTCTACAATCAGTCTGGCTTTTATATCTGCAGCATTCTCCGCTGTTATCTGATCTTCCATGGCAGCAGGCACCAGCACATCACAGGGCAGGGTAAGCAATTCAGCATTTGAAACTTTGCTTCCGCCAGTATACCCTTCCAGACTGCGGGTTGGGCTGTTGGCTACGTATGCCATGGCCTCTTCTACATCTATGCCATTGGGATTGTGATACCCACCGCTGATATCGGAAATGCCTACAATTTTCACTCCGAGCTTAGCTATCAGTTTGGCCGAGATACTTCCTACATTGCCAAATCCCTGCACAACGCAGGATGCATCTGTGGGTTTGATGCCCAGCTTGGCCAGTGCACTGCGGGTACTTACCATTACACCGCGGCCGGTAGCTTCTACCCTACCCTGACTACCGCCCAGTACCAGTGGCTTCCCTGTTACTACACCCCAGCTGTTTTGGCCACGAATTTTGCTAAATTCATCCAATATCCAGGCCATTTCCTGTTGACCGGTGCCCATGTCGGGCGCAGGAATATCTTTATCTTCACCAAAAACATCCTTCATGGCCAGGGTATAACCACGTGTCAGGCGTTCCAGTTCTCCTTTGCTCATGTTGCGTGGGTCGCACTTAATGCCACCCTTGGCACCGCCATAGGGAATATTAACCACAGCACATTTCCATGTCATCCAGGCAGCGAGGGCTTTTACCTCGTCAAGGTGCACATCCATACTGTAGCGGATTCCTCCCTTGCTGGGCCCCAGATGCACGCTGTGCACAACCCTGTATCCTTCATAAACCTGAATTGTACCGTCATCCATTGTTACCGGAATATTCACAATAACGGCCTTATCCGGAACTTTTAACAGATTGGCAAAATGATTATCTAAACCTAAAATATTCACTGCCTCATTAAATCGGCTCATCATGCTCTCCAGCGGATTATACTGAGGAGCTCCCTTGCTGCTGATGTCGGTCATACTTTATTTTTTTGTATTGTTAGCGGGGCAAATTTAATTCCACCGGTGTGCTAAACACTAAAACCCCATCAAAATTATTCACACATTCAAGGGATTGTCCAAATCCCAAACCACTAAACCTCGGTAGTTTCGGACTTTTTTAATGCAAAAGAAAAAACACTGCCGGCCCCTTCTGTGCTCATCACTTCTATATGTTCACCGTGTGATTCCATGATATGTTTGCAGATACTCAGCCCCAGGCCACTGCCCCCGCTGTCTCTGCTTCTGCTTTTATCGGCGCGGTAAAATCTTTCAAATACGCGAGACAGCGAATCTCTGCCAATGCCAATGCCATTGTCAGCCACCTCCACAATAATTTTCTCACCGGTATCGCTCAATCTGATCTTGGTATACCCGCTTTCTTTTCCGTAGCGTATGCTGTTTAACACCAGGTTGGTGAGCACCTGCCTGATTCTGAATTTATCGGCATGAACCCAAAACCTACCGGAACCGGCAAATTCATAGAGCGTTATTTTTCGCTCTTTGGCCTGTATTTCTAAACTATCAATTACTTCATCCGCCAGCTCTTTGATGTCGAAATCTTCATACTCAAGCTGCAGAAAACCGCTCTCATACTTGGTGATGGTATCCAGATCACTTACAATTTGCACCAAACGCTGTGTGTTTTTGGATGCTTTTTCCAAAAATATTTTCCGTGTATCGTCATCCACATCATCATCATCCAGGATATTATCCAAATATCCCTGAATACTGAAAATAGGTGTTTTTAATTCATGGGCCACATTACCGATATAGTCTCGTCTGTAGCCCTCCAGCCGCTTTAATTGATCCATTTCATCTTTTCTGGACTCAAACAGCTTTTTCAATGCCTCTTCAACATCTTTTACCTGTGAAAAGTCACGCTGACTGTGATCTTCTTTCTCAATGGCGATTAATTTTGAGAGTGAACGAAGGATTTTACGTTCCCTTTTGCGCCATAGCAAACTCACCACAAAAACCCCTATTCCGATAATCAGAATAAATACCCACAAGAGGTCACTACCCGTGTAAACTTGCATCAGGCAAATATAATCAACAAGACTTTTGCCTGATTAATGCCCATGTTATTTTACCGGATAACCCGCATCATACCATGCCTTAAATTGCTCCAGCTCATTCTGAGTCAGTCCGGCGGGGGGCATAGATTTTTGGGTATACACCACCTCATAAATATGAGATGCATGTTTTTTGATAGAAGACTCGTAATCATCAGGGTTGTATGACCAGTTGCGGCTATTGCTGCCACCACTTCCATGACATGACTGACAATTCTTATCGAACCAAGGGCGCATGATGGCATGTTCAAAGCCGGTGCCGGTGGATTTTTTACAATGCATCAGTCCAAAAATGGAGGTGAACAACAGTGCAACCAGCGTTAAGCCATTTCTTTTCATGAGTGTGAATATACGCAAAAAAAGTGAATTTTCCAAAAAATCCAGTATGCTTAGGAATCAACAATAAAACTGCGCATGCTGATACCGCCATACTCTACACTCTCATAAAAAGTTCGGGCGCTTTCACCCGGGCGAGCCAAGCCAAGCGTGTAGAGCAGAGGAATATAATGATCCGGAGAAGGCACCGACAGTAAGCCCATTTTGCCGGCACTTTCGTATGATGTTAATTTTCGATAATCGCCGTTTTGCAGCGCATTGGCTACCCATGCATCAAACTCAACAGCCCAATCAAAAGGCTTTCGATTACCGCTGCCCAGCATGGGAATACTAACACCCAAATTATGCACGATGTTACCACTGCCTATGATTAGGACACCTCTTTCCCTCAATGCAGATAACATTCCGGCCAATTCATAGTGATGCAACATGGGTTTACCCCAGTCAATACTCATTTGGAAACTGGGAATATCTGCCTTGGGAAACAGGTGTTTTAGTACTGCCCATGCCCCATGGTCGAGGCCCCAGTCTTCTGTCGGCATTGCACCTGCTATCAGCGAGGCAGTATCTGTTGCGATATTCGGGTTCCCTGCAACCGGGTACTGCACCTTGTAAAGTTCGTCCGGGAATCCTCCAAAATCATATATTATTTCAGGGGCTGCGGACTTCTGCACCAAAGTACCGCGGGTGAGCCAATGGGCCGAAACTACCATTGCCGCTATGGGCCTGTTTCTTTCTAAAATTCGGGCCCCTATTTCCCGTAAAGCCATAGTGTAAGGATTGGATTCTATGGCATTCATGGGGCTGCCATGACCAATAAACAACACCGGCTGACGCACTGTAGCCGGGGTGCCATCAACCCATTCTTGCAATATCTTTATATCTTTTACCATAGTACCAAGCGGTAGCACACACAATCCATGTAAAAAAGCGCGCCTTTTCATGTTTGTTTAAACAAATTTACAATTAAAAAGACCAACCTGCAATATTTTTTTTGGGCATGAACTGTGCAAAAGTGTTTTACAGGCGGCAACAATGCTGCAGTAATTTTGTAGTTCTCTATGCGTTGGCCTGACCAAAACGAACCTGATGACATTCCGCCTTACCTGGAAAAACTAAACGATCCTCAGCGGCAGGCCGTAACCCATGTAGACGGTCCTGTGATGATTATTGCCGGTGCAGGATCCGGGAAAACACGCGTATTGACCTTCCGCATAGCCCACCTATTGCAAAAGGGAGCCGATCCGTTCAGCATCTTGTCCCTCACCTTCACCAACAAAGCAGCCCGCGAAATGCGCAACCGCATTGAAAATTTGGTTGGGGCTGCAGCCAAGAGTTTGTGGATGGGAACATTTCACAGCGTTTTTGCCAGAATCCTTAGGCAGGAAGCGGATAAACTGGGTTATCCCTCCAACTTCACCATTTACGATACCGACGATAGCAAAAGTCTTATCAAGGGCATTTTGAAAGAAATGAATCTTGATGACAAAACGTATAAGCCGGGAATGGTTCTGGGGAGAATCAGCATGGCAAAAAACAACCTGATTACAGCAGCATCCTATTACAAAAATGAGGAGCTCAATCAGCAAGACAAAAACGCCAACCGGCCCAAATTCGCTGAAATTTTCAAAACCTACACCGAACGTTGTTTCCGAGCCGGTGCCATGGATTTTGATGATATACTCATTAACACCTACCTGCTGCTGGAAAAACACCCCGATGTGTGCCATAAATGGCAACATCGCTTCAAGTATGTAATGGTAGACGAGTATCAGGACACCAATACGGTGCAATACATGATAACCAAGCGGATTGCAGCGGTACATCAGAATATCTGTGTGGTAGGGGATGATGCTCAGAGTATTTATGCATTCCGGGGTGCCAACATCCAAAACATCCTAAACTTTAATCGAGACTATCCGGATGTATTTACGGTGAAACTGGAACAAAACTACCGGAGCACCCGAAATATTGTCAATGCTGCCTCCAGCGTAATCAAAAACAACCGAAAACAACTGGAAAAAGAGGTATGGACATCCAATGAAACGGGCGATAAAATCAAAGTGGTGCGCTCAGCTACCGATAGTGATGAGGCCCGCTTTGTAGCCCAGCAAATCATTGAACAGAAAAACCAGAAACATTTGCCCAACAAGGCATTTGCCATTCTGTACAGAACGAACAGCCAAAGCCGCAGTTTTGAGGAAGCCCTGAGAAGACAAAGCATTGATTACCGCATATACGGTGGCACGAGTTTCTATCAGCGAAAGGAAATCAAGGACCTACTCTCCTACCTCCGATTGACGGTCAACCCAAACGATGAAGAAGCCCTTAAACGCATAATCAATTATCCTGCGAGGGGTATTGGAGACACAACCGTAAACCGGCTGCTGTTTCTGGCTTCTGAAAATAAAACCGGAATCTGGGATATTGTGGCCAATGCCCGCAACTACCCCGATCTGGGCACCGGTGCAAGCAGGGTAGAGAATTTTGCCATGATGATGAAAAGCTTCATGGCTATGACCGAAACCCACAATGCGTTTGATATGGCTACCCACGTGGCCAAACAAACCACCTTGCTAAAAACCCTGTACGATGATAAAACCGTGGAAGGCATTAGCCGGTATGAGAATGTGACTGAATTGCTAAATGGCATTCAGGAATTTACGGAAGATGATGAAAGCGAAAAAGAAAAAACGCTTTCCAACTTTCTGGAAGAGGTGGCTTTGTATACCGATGATCAGAAAGACAAGGACCCGGATAGGGATTGCGTGAGTTTAATGACCATACACAGCAGCAAAGGGCTGGAGTTTCCACATGTTTTTATTGGTGGCCTGGAGGAAAACCTGTTCCCATCTCAGATGGCTCTGACATCACGGGCAGACCTGGAAGAAGAGAGACGTTTGTTTTATGTAGCCATTACCCGTGCGGAAAAAGCACTCACCCTTTGCTATGCCAGCAGTCGGTTTAGATACGGAAGTCTTATGCCATGCGAACCCAGCCGGTTTATTGATGAAATAGACAATCAGTATCTGGACATGAACCTGGCCGGACTCAAAAAAGAAAATCCGCTCAATGCATTATTCGAACGGCGGGAAAACCGACAAGGCACAGAAAAAACACCGATTTCAACATTACTGGGAACGGCCCCCTCGCGCAATACCAACCTACCGGAACCAGACCCTAACTTTGAACCCGGCGATATCAGCGGTTTAAAAGCCGGGGATAAAGTCACGCATCAGCGGTTTGGCCACGGCACTGTCATTGCGGTAGACGGCGATGCCGATAATAGGAAAGCCACCGTGCTGTTTGAAGGACTGGGTGAGAAAAAGCTGGTGTTGAAGTTTGCTAAGATGCGGATTATTGGATAGATGTGGGATCTATCGGTGCTGCTTTCCCGTTGCCACCCTTATCCTGCGAATTATTGAGATTTTCACCCCTGCTTTTGGCTCTTCCGAAAGTGAAATTCACACCCGCTCTCACAGCGGCACCTCTCGCAATGGCAGGTAAAACCGGCGCCAGAAAATTCTCTGCAGAAATATAGGTTTGCATAGCCCCCGCATTAACCGCCAGGGCAATACCGGGATTCAGCCAGGCCCGACCATAAAACGTGTTGTTGACATTAACACTAAATGCTTTGAATGGCCTCCAGTAAAGCCCTAGGGTAAGCCCGCCATACACGCGTTTGTTATACAAATCCCCGTAAAAAAGAGCATTGACCTTCAGATTCTTTCTTAATTCG
>CANMCY010000004.1 GCA_947496375.1 Flavobacteriales bacterium | reverse complement strand
CCTACGGGGTTATTAATATACAGTGCCTACGGCGCCAGAGATGATTGACCCCGAAGGCGGTCATGCCTATACATGGTGGTTGCCGAATCCAATCGATAGAAACCCCCGTTTTATTTTTAACTACGTCTGCAGCCCTGACCCCTACGGGGTCAAACATCCGTAACCGGAACGGTGTATGGAATGCTCGACCCCGAAGGCGGTCGCATATGGGCGCAAACAACATCGATATGTCGCCCCTACGGGGCTAGTAATATTTCGCTCCTATGGAGCTAAACACAAAACACCCCAATAAAATATTGAACCCATTAACGTAAAAAAAGTCAATATTATTCATGCAATGCAATCCAACTCTACACCCTTAACGATCAACTCCCAACTAAAAATAGTTTTTCCCAACTGTCGACTGTCAACTATTAACTATCAACTAAAAACAGCGTTTCCCAACTCTAGACTCTCAACTCTAAACTCTCAACTCCTAAAAATAGTGTTGTTTGTAATATTGCTGATACTCACCACTTGTCACATGGTCTAACCACTCCTGGTTCGACAAATACCAATCAACGGTTTTCTCAAATCCCTCGGCAAACGCCACGCTAGGCGCCCATCCGAGCTCGGTCATCAATTTAGATGCGTCAATTGCATAACGAAAATCGTGGCCGGCACGGTCTGTTACGTAGGTAATCAGCTTTTCACTTTCCCCTGCAGGTCTGCCCAGTTTACGATCCATGATGGCGCACAAAGTTTTCACCAGATCAATGTTTTTCCATTCGTTGTTGCCGCCTATGTTGTAGGTTTCTCCGTTGCGCCCCCTGTGAAATATCGCATCAATGGCAAGGGCATGGTCCTCAACATACAACCAGTCTCGAATATTTTCCCCTTTTCCATACACCGGCAGTGGCTTGTTGTGGCGAATGTTGTTAATCATTAACGGTATCAGCTTTTCCGGAAAATGATGGCTGCCGTAATTGTTGCTGCAATTGCTGATGACCACCGGCATTTTATAGGTTTCGTGGTAAGCCCGAACAAAATGATCACTGCCGGCCTTGCTGGCGCTATAGGGACTGTTGGGGCTGTAGGGTGTGGATTCGGTGAATTTGCCATCGTCTCCGAGGGTTCCGTATACCTCATCGGTACTCACATGGTAGAATCTTCCATTCTGCATATCGCCGTGCTGTTTGAAAGCATTAAGCAGATTAACGGTTCCTACCACATTGGTCATAACAAAATCTATGGGGTTACTGATGCTTCTGTCCACATGGCTCTCGGCGGCCAGGTGTATGACGCCAAAGGGTTTATAATTCTCAAAAACGGCGTGAATAGCTTCTGCATCGCGTATATCTACTTTTTCAAAGCGATAGTTGGTGCTTTCCGAAATGTCTTTCAGGTTTTCCAGGTTGCCCGCATAGGTTAAGGCATCCAGATTGATGATGTTGTATTCGGGGTAGCGGGTCACAAACAGGCGCACCACATGGCTTCCGATGAAACCGGCTCCACCTGTAATGATGATGTTTTTGCTCATGGCTGGTTTAGGGTTAATTGGGTTATTTTTACCATCAGGGGGGTATAGGGTTTCACTAGGTTCATGTATCCCTGGTCTCCATATCCATAGTCGCTGGTAACCAGAAACACCCCGGTTTCCCCCGGACTCAAATATTGCAATACCTGATCAAAAGCGGCGAGGTTGTAGGTGTTTTTACCAATTTCCATCAGGTACTTTTTTCCGGTGGGCGCGGAGTTGATGAGCAGCTGTCCATCCAGGGTGGCTACCTCGGCGTGGAAACTCACGGTCTGACCGGGCACGAGTCTGGGTTTTTGCTGCGCTGAATCAATAAAGTATTTAATAAAACGAGAGGAGTCCAGCACCCACTGCTTAGTAACGCGGGCAGCAAACTGGTCAATCAACCGGTTTTCACGCTGCAGCCGTTCCATAAATCGCTGATTTTGATAGCCGGCGTACTGTGCATCGTTTAAGACTTTTATAATGCGAATGCTGAATTTGGCATGTTCCCCGGATGGCAGATTCATAATCTGCAGGTTTTGACTTATTCGCTGTTTGAGGGAATCTGTGGGTATCAGCACTTCCACCACAGAACCCGGAGCCCCGTTCTGCATGGCGTCTTCCAGCTCATTTCTGGGCTCTACCGGGTACATCATGTGTTGTTCCACGCCGGGTTTGGCCAGGTTTACAAGGGTGTCGCCTTCCGGTCCTGTTAGCACATATTGAAATACGATGTGATAACCGGCACCGGGCATTTTGTCCCATTTTTTGCCTTCTGTTACCCTAAAATACCCGCCTCGGTTGGTTTTTTCCCATCCTCCCAGCCATATACCCAGGGGTTTACGAAGAAAAAACGCCAATGAAGCCAGTATGAGCAGCAACAGCGTAAGGGTCAGCCAGTGTTTCTTGATAAAATTCATATTGACAGTAACGCTTCCTTATAGTCTTTTATCGTATCGCGAAATTTTTGTACCACTTTTTCCAATGGCTCATCACTGGCGCCCCCGGAAGCATTTCGGTGACCGCCGCCATTGAAATATTTAGATGCATATTCATTGACCGCAAAATCACCTTTACTGCGGAAACTCATTTTTACCATTTTGGTACGATCGATAATCAATACGCTTAGCACAACGCCTCTCAGGCCAAGCCCCAGGTTAACCAATCCTTCTGTGTCACCGGTTTTCACATCAAACTGCTCCAGTTCTTCACGGGTAAGGTAAATCAGAGCCGTGCGCAATTCGGGCAAAACCTCCAGTTTGTGCAACATACAATAACCAAACAAACGGGTTCGGTTAGGGGTAAACACATCATAAATACGTTCGTGAATTGCCACATTGTCGGCGCCTTGCTCCAGCAAATCTGCAGCAATCAGATGGGTAAGACTGTTGGTGTTGCTGTATTGGAAATTTCCAGTGTCTGTCATCAGGCCTGTATAAAGACAGTTAGCGCAATCTGTTGAAATATGTTCCAGACCAAAATAATGTTTGATTAAATGGAAAACCAGCTCTGCCGTGCTGCTGCTTTTGGGGTCCCAAAGGGCAAACTGCTGAAAGTGCTCCGGCTCCAGATGGTGGTCTATCATTACCTTTACACCGCGTGCATTGCGCACCACTTCTCCATATTCGTTTATACGGGACAACCGGTTAAAATCCAGACAAAAAATCACGTCGGCGTCTTCGGTAATGGATGTGCAATTTGCTTCGTTTTCTTCGAAGATATGTACGGTTTCATGACCAGGCAGCCAATGCAAAAAATCTGCATAATCCGTGGGTGTGATTACCTGCACATCTGCAATATGGTGTTTCAAAAAGGCATACAACCCCAGACTGCTTCCCATGGCGTCCCCGTCAGGTTTATGATGGGTGGTAATAACCGCTTTTCGGTAGGTTCCGTTTTTAAGATTTTCAATAAGGGGAGCCAGGGTGTCAAGACGCATTTCTTTGCAAAGATAACCTCAGGTATGCCGATTTTTCGCAACCATTCATTACATGCGTATTCGGAATTAATATTAACTTTACTTGGAATATACCCTGTTTTGTTTACTTTTGCTTATTAAATTGTCCATTATATGCGAATTATTACCGCGCTAACCATGTTTAATATGTGTTTTTCTCTGTCGGCACAAACCGAGTCCGATGCCCTGTTTATGGCTAAAAAAAATCTATGTGGCGGATTTGTATATGGCAATACAACATGGGATCATTATTGGGAAGGAACATTCTACCGAGACAACGCCAATATTGGCACTTTTAAATCCAATTCGGTAATGGCAATGACCAATTACGGCATCTCAAACAGTCTCAATTTGATTGCGTCTGCCGCATGGGTTGATAACCGCGTAACAGCAGGAACATTAATCGGACAAAAGGGAATTCAGGATTTGAACTTATTCCTTAAAAAAGAACTGTGGGCCAAAGAAATTAAGGGTTTTAATGGTTCGCTGGTGGCAGTAGGGGGTGTTTCTACCCCTTTAAGCAACTACGTTGCTGATTATCTGCCTTTGAGTATTGGTATGCGCAGTAAAACCGCGTCATTACGCTTGCTGGGTGATGTACAAAAAGGTCACTGGTATGGTACCGCCTCTGCTATGTACACCCGCAGAAACAATGTTACCATAGACCGCAACGCTTATTACACCACCGAAATGGTATATAGCAATGAGGTTTTTATACCGGACATGTTTTCTTATAACCTTCGATTGGGCTGGCGAGATGGGGCTGAAAAATACTTTGAACTGCTTGCGGATCGCATGAATACCCTTGGGGGATTTGACATGCGCAAAAACGATATGCCCTTTCTAAGCAATGATATGGAGTCTTTACGGGTTGGGGTTAATCTTAAATATCCTGTGCCGCGTGTAAGTGGAATGAGTGTTATGCTCACAGGCATGCACACGCTCACCGGACGCAACATGGGGAAGGCAAAAACCTTGATGGCCGGCGTAGTTTATCAGGTTGAGTTTAAAAACGGAGCCAAAAAATGAATCGTTTCATCAAAATAGTGGGGATTGCCGGTTTGCTTGCTATGGCTTCCTGCAGCAAGGAGATTACGCAGCGCAACCAAAATTTTGCGGCGTTGAATCCTGACAAAACCGACACATCAGCCGGTAGCTGGAGGCCTGTGTTGTTGTCTTCTGTGACTGAATTTGGATGCGACAACCCCATAGCCGTTACCTCCCCGGATTATAAACTTGAGCTGCTTGAAATTAAGAGCCGACAGGCCAATATGTCTGATGAAGACGAAGCGCTGCTGAAATACTGGAGTGCCGGAACGGTACTTCGCTGGAATGAAATTTTACGTGAGCTGGTAGCCAAGTACAATTTACCGCCATACCAAAACCCCGACGGAACTTATCCCATCCCCAGTGCAGCGAATCCATTGGTTTATCCCTATTTTCCTTTTGCCAATCCGCCATACGCAGCCCGAGCGTATGCCTATGTTTCAGCGGCACAATATGATGCCCTGTTGGCTGCATACCATTACAAAGGGTTTTACCGTCGATCAAGGCCCGCAGTGGTAGATAATACCATTAAGGAACTTGTTCCTGTGGTGAAAGATTATGCTTATCCCAGCGAGGAAGCCGTAGTGGCGGGGGCTGCTTTTGCCATGATGAGTCTGCTTTTTCCCGGCGAACAGGATTACCTTCAGGACAAACTGAACGAATGCCTCAATACCCGTATTCTGGCCGGGGCCAATGTACGCAGCGAGCTTGATGCAGGGGTTTCGCTTGGTAAAGCTGTCGCGTCCAAATTTATTCAGCGGGCACGCAATGATAGGGCCGGAAAAGCGATTGGGACACCCGCAGACTGGGCCAAGCTGGAAAATAGTGCAATCGCTCGTGGTGAAACCCCATGGATCAGCCAGGAAAGTCCAAAAAGACCGCCCATGCTGCCCTTGTTTGGGAAAACCCTCGGTTTTTTGATGGATACTACCGAAGTCATCAACAACCGTCCACCGGCACCTCCCTCTACCGGGTCTGCTGAATTTGCCAAAGAATTGGATGAAGTTTTGTGGTATAGCCAAAATGCAACCCGCGATCAGATGCGTATTGTGCATTTCTGGGGCGATGGCGCCGGCACCTACACCCCTCCCGGTCACTGGAATGCCATTGCCTGTGAAGACTTTGTGAATATGCGATTCAGCGAAGTTCGCTGGGCCCGAAACCTTGCGTTATTAAATATGGCCATGTTTGATGCCGCTATTTGCTGCTGGGATGCCAAATACGCCTATTTCAACCCAAGGCCCTCTCAGGTAAACAATAAAATCAAGACGTTAACCGGCTTGCCCAATTTTCCCGCCTATACCAGCGGACACAGCACTTTCAGCGGCGCTGCCGCAACGATACTCGGCCATGTGAATCCGGGCCGCGCTGCCGACTATATGTCAATGGCCGACGAAGCCAGCAAAAGCCGCCTTTATGGCGCCCTGCATTACAGAAGTGACATTGAAGTGGGAATGCAAATGGGCAAAATGGTGGGGTCAAAAGCTGTTGATAGGGCCAAAACTGACGGAGCGGAATAACCTCGCTACCCAAAAAACCCCATAGCATGGGGTTTTAACCCCATGCTATGGGGGCTCGGTTAATAACCAAATAGCGTTTCCAGACTCAGCTCGGTCACTTTTCCGTATTTCTCCAGGTCTTTACGGGTGATTTTCTCTTTGCTTGCCACCACACACAGCGCCCGTTTGCGGTTGCTTATATGGTTTTTATGGAATGCTTCAATATCTTTCAGCGAAAGGGTCGGAAGGGCTTCATACAGGGCTTTGTTGGCATCGGTATCCTGGCCTTTTTTGCGGAGACTCATGTAGGTGCCGATAAGATAGTCTTCTGTGGTGCGTGAAGTTTCAATTCGGTTTTTTAGACTTTCTTTGGCCAAAGCGTACACATTGCTATCTGCCGGCATACCATTCAGCAGTTCGTTCATGGCGGCAATAGCATCATGAAACTTGTCGGCCTGGGTGCCAATAAACGCCATGCCGGTGCAGTATTTGTCTTTCTCGTCGGGTATGCTGTATCCTGCATACGTACTGTAGGCAAGGGCCTTTGCTTCACGAATATTCTGAAACACCACGCTACTCATATCTCCCCCAAAATACTGATTGAACGCTGTGGCAACGGGCTCTTCTGCTGCATTGTATAAACCATCGCGATTCAACCAGTATATACTGGCCTGAACCTGTTTGTAATCAGCAAAATACACTTCATTTTCGTTGTTTTCGCGAGGGATGAACTTTTTAACGGGCTTGGTTTTGGCGAACGTTTTTGGCTCACCGTGGATTTGCCCTAGCGCGCCCAGCAATTTCGCCTGCTCTCTTTGTCCATAATACAATATCTCATGCGGAAAGGCCTTCATTCCTTTCATCTCATCTGTTAGGTTTGCTGCTGTTATTTTTTTCAACTCCGCATTGGTCAGAATCCAGCGAGACGGATTGTCGGCACCATACATGGCATAGCTGTTCAACCGGCTGCTAATGGCGCGGCTGTTGAGCTTGCTGTCTTCCCGCTTTTTTAACTCCCCTTCTATCATATCCTTAAAGGCCTTTTCATCTGCTACGGGATTGTTTAATAATCCCTCTAGAATGCGAAGTGCCGCATCAAAATTTTCTTCCGGGCCAGTAAGTGAAATATAGGTTTCTTCGTCTCCGACACTGGTGTAAAAACTGCATCCCAGCGCGTACATCTTTTTGCTGATTTGTTCAGCATTCATTCCTGGAATGCCCGCATACCGCATGTATTGCATGGCCAGAGGAAGTGTCTTGTTGTGGTTTTTACCATAAGCATACACATAAGACATCGCAAATAGGCGGTTTTCGCTATTCTTTACATAATGAACGGCGGCCTTACCCAGGGCTGTGTGAACAATCCCATCCTTCACATTGGCATAAACCGGTGTCAAAGAGCGGGTCTCTTCTTCCAACCATTCTGTTACAAAGGCACTCTGTTTGTCGCGATTTAATTCCACGCTGCTGATTTCCGGTTTGTCTATTTTGGCGACTGCGCTGTCAGCCCCACGGCGTTTAAAGACCTCCACTCGTTCGCGGTTCAGAAATTCCTTTGCCACCTCCATAATATCTTCTTTGGTGAGTTGCTTCATCGCCCAGAACTCATTCCATTGCTTTTGATAGCCCTGACCGTTGATAAAGCTTTCCATGAGAAAATACCCGCGGTTGGCGTTTTCTTTAAATTGTTCGAGACGACTGATTTCCTCATTAAGGATGATGGCTTTCACCAGACTGTCGTCAAACATGCCTGCGCTGATTAATTCCATTTGTGAAACAAGCAGATCGCGCACCTGCTCCAGTGTCTGCCCTTCACGGGGCTTGCCGGTAAGCTCAAATACGCTGTAATCGTTCAACACATTAACACCACTGTTGGCACTCAGCACCTTCTGTGCTTTTACCAGATTCAGGTCTATCAGACCGGCACTGCTGTTATTCAGGATCAGGTCTATCAGTTTGGCGGCGCGGGCCTCGCGGGTTCCGGCACCCGGCATGCGATATCCGATACTCACCCATTCTGCATCAGGTCCCACCACATCGAAACGACGGGGGGCACCCTGGGGTATTTCCCCCTCAAATTCATACGTTTTTACCGGTTTGGGTTGCATCCAGGCAAAGTGCTCAGCAATGCCATCGGCGGCCATATCAGGGTCAATGTCGCCAGCCAGTATAATGGCCATGTTGTTGGGAACATAATAGGCATTAAAATACTCCCTAATGGCTTTCAGACTGGGGTTTTTCAGATGCTCGACCGTTCCAATGGTGGTTTGAAGGCCATAGTTGTGTTTCTTAAAAAGTTCGGCCATCAGTTTTTCATCTACTTTATCTCCATCTCGGTCCAAGCTGATATTTTTTTCTTCGTATACCGCTTCCAGCTCGGTGTGAAACAATCTTAGCACAGGATTGCGGTAACGCTCCGATTCCAGCTCTACCCATTTGTGAAACATATTGGTGGGGATGTCGTTGATGTACACCGTCATCTCATTGCTTGTAAACGCATTGGTTCCTTCTGCTCCCATGGCCTGACACATTTTATCAAACTCATTGGCGATACTCCATTTTGCCGCCAACCGGCTTACGCTGTCAATATTCTTATATATGGCTTTTCTGGCACTTTCGTCCTTGCTTTGGTTATATTGCTCATACAAAGCATCGATCTGGTCCAAAAGGGGTTTCTCTTTGCTCCAGTCGAGGGTTCCATAGCGGTCAGTACCCTTGAAAAGCATGTGCTCCAGGTAATGTGCCAGTCCGGTGTTGTTGGTGGGGTCATTTTTGCTACCGGTGCGGACAGCAACCATGGTTTGAATGCGGGGTGTTCTCGTGTTTTTACTGGTGATAAGGGTGAGGCCATTCTTAAAGGTATAAATCCTAACATTCAAAGGATCTCCCTCAAATTTTCTTACGGACCACTTTTCGGTTTTTTCCTCGCTGTAGGTGGAAACACGGTCCTGTGCCAACAGAGACAGTGTGCTGCAAGTCAGTAAAAGAAAGCTTAGAGAAAATAATTTTTTCATGGGTGGCGAATTTACCCCAAAAACAAGCAAATGTCTTGCCGAAATAGCTTTCTCTCGATAAAATCTCGACCGGTGACAAGCGTCGTTGTTTTGCTGTATCACAATGTAATACCTTTGAACACACGATACAATTCATGAACCGGCTCGTGTTATTTTGTGTGTTTTCGACCCTGTGGGTTACATCCGCTTTTGCTCAGGGCGCTAAAAACACAAACCGCAAGATGAAGCGCTATGTTTTAGAAAAACGGTTTGCTGACTGTCCGCAACCCCCGGCGCCCCAATACAACGACCTAAACAACTGGGCCGCCCACCCATTAAAAACCGACCCTTCAGACGAGCGTCCCAAGGGTGTTTCAGGAAGTAATGAGCCCCCATTGGCTGATGTGTTTTTTGTGCACCCTACCTCATACACAGGGAATAGCAACGATTCGTTTCTGTGGAACGCAGATATTCGAAACAGTAACATCAATGACGATACAGATAAAGGAAGCATTCGTTATCAGGCCAGTATTTTCAATGGGTGTTACCGTGTCTATGCTCCCCGCTACCGGCAAGCCCACTATTTTTGCTTTATTACGCCCAATTTATCAGATAAAAAACAGGCATTGGATCTGGCCTACACGGATGTAAAAAGGGCTTTTGAAGTGTACCTAAGCCAGCACCGAAACGGCAGGCCGTTTTTGATTGCCGCCCATAGCCAGGGAACCATACATGCTCACCGTATTTTGCGCGAATTTGTAGAAGGTACACCCTTGCAGCAGGATTTTATTGGTGCCTACCTGCCCGGCATGCCGGTTCCGGCAGATTCTTTCTCTCTGATTCCACCCTGCAAAGACAGCTCAGATTTTGGGTGCTGGACCAGCTGGCGAACCTGGCGCTATGGCTACGGAATTTCTTCTTTTCCTGCGGTATGTCACAACCCCATTACATGGACTACCGACACCCTGCCGGCTTCGAAATCCCTGCATAAAGGGGCGGTGTTGCAGAATTTTAAAAAAGTACGCCCGCAGATTTGTGATGCCAAGGTGGAAAAAACTGTTTTGTGGGTGCATCACCCACAGTTTCCGGGCAGCCGACTGATTAAAAACCCCAACTACCATATAGGCGACTATAACCTCTTTTATATGGATGTACGCAGCAATGCCTCGCTGCGCCTACGGTCTTTTTTAAGCAAAAACACAAGCGAAAAGACGGAGAGGGGCACAGCAAAATAGCCGCATTCACTACTTTTGTATCGTGCATACGGTTTACCTGTCTACCGGATCCAATTTGGGCAACCGAGAAACCCTCCTAATTCAGGCCGAAGAAGCCATTACAGAATGGGTTGGGCCTATTGACGCCCGAAGCAGCATTGTGGAAACAGCCCCCTGGGGAAAGACCGACCAGCCCCATTTTCTAAATAGGGTGCTGCGCGTTAAAACCCGCCTACCTCCCATACAATTAATGGAAATGCTGCTTCAGATAGAACAGGATATGGGACGCAACCGGGCAGAAAAATGGGGGCCACGCACTATCGATATTGATGTGTTGTTTTATGATTCACGCATCATCAACGAGCCCGGACTTTGCGTACCTCACCCCTACATGCATGAACGGGTGTTTGTGCTGAGACCCCTGGTGGAGATTGCCCCGGGTTTTATGCATCCTGTGTTACAAAAAACCATGTCAGAATTGCTCGACGCGTTATCTCATGGCTAACAATCTGCCTCCATACCTGTTTCCCTCGGTTTCCTGGTTTTTGTATGGCATACAGCAAGGCGTAATCCGTGTAGCCATTGGGGGGCGTTTTGAGAAACAGACCTTTCGTTCCAGGTACACCATTGCAGGGCCCAACAATCTTCAAACATTATCAGTACCTATTGTGCATGGTGGTTCAAAACAAATTTGCGATACTCAGATAAGCCAGCAAAATCCGTGGGTAAAGGAGCATATTAGGGCCATTACCACCGCTTACGGCAGTGCGCCTTTTTTTGAGTTTTACGATTATAAGGTTTGGCCAGTATTACAACAAAAACCAACCTCGCTACTCCATTTAATTGTGCAATCTATTACCTGTTTGCATGCGCAGCTGAAGTGCCCCGTAGCACTGGAATTTGTGAATGAAACAGTAACAACAGAGCCCTTAACACAAGTCCATCCTTACCCCCAGGTTTTTGAAGACCGACATGGGTTTCAGGGTAGTGTAAGTGCGATGGACCTCCTGTTTAATTTAGGGCCGGAAGCCGCTGATTATCTGGTTGATGCTGCAGGTGTTTAGTGGTTTATCAGCACTTTTCTGTTAAGCAACATCCCGGAACCCTGTATGTGTAAATAATAGATACCGGTGGGAATATCGGATGTTTCCACCACAGACCGCCCTTCAATGCTTTGCCCCTTGCGTATCGTTTTTCCCGCAATATCTACCAGGTTGTAGCTGAAGGATCGTTCGGGTTCTATGGCGGTAACCATAAGCTTTTTGTCTGTAGGGTTGGGATACACCTCCACATCGGCCACCTGTATGGCCCTTGAAACGGTCGAAACACAGGTTTCGCTTACCTGTTTCTCTCCTGATAGGTCTTTTTGGGTAATTCTATAGTAAGCAGTTCCCAACGGCGCATCTGGGTCGGTATGCTCATATTGTTGTATACCGACGGTATTTCCCACCGCAGGTATACTGTGAATGTCATTATAAATTACCCCATCTGTGCTTCGACTCACGGTATATCCGGACACGTTTTGCTCTTGTGTTACCGCCCAAACGACATTTACCCGGTTAATTTCCTCACGCAGGCAATTAAAATAAAGCCAATTAACCGGTAAAACAACTGATTCGTCTCCTAGTGCAAACGGTGAAAAAGACCCTTTGTATTGGGGATAGGTGTATGTAATCGTAGTTCCGGTTTTGCTGATGCTGCCATTTGAGGATTGTTTCACCCAGGATGATCCGTAGTGATACAAACGAATGTTATTGTCGTTGGATAGGCCGTTTTTCTTTTGAGCGTCATCAAACGTAAAGCTTAGGTCTACACCGTTGCCTGCGTTGGATGTGCCTGATGTTTTGTTAATAAGCCAAGTGGCAGAAACCCTTGGATCTGACAGCAAAGTACCCGATGTTCCGCTGCTGTATACTTCGTTCAGCACACGCACATCAAAATTGTCGCTGCTGCCGGTATTGTTGGCAATGGTAACCGGATTGTAATCTGTATTTCCTACAGGGAAGGCAAAAGAACCCCCATTGGAGATGCTTGTTTTTACAGTGCCTGTGCCGGTTGTTTTCACATAATTGGTGCTGTTTGCCCCAACAAAACCGGTATTTACCGTTAAGTTAAAATTGCCCGTAAGTACCTTGCGCCCAGCGCCGTTGAAATCCAGGGTGTTGATGGTTCTGTTCTGGTCCAGGTACAAATCCCGCACGGCAGCAGAGCTAATTTTTACCCGCCCGTCCACCGGCAAAACGGTTTGCCGCCAGTTGCCCGTAGTGTTCCAGTCTGTGCTGTTGGTTCCCACCCATTCAATTTCGCCAAGGTAGGAGCTGGTAAGCCGTGCAGATTTTACATCCCCGTCGCCGCTTCCGCCATAAAACCAGTTGGTGGTTGCGGCGGTGCCACTCAATGTTTTTGAACTGGTGCCCGATTTAATGTCCCCATCGCCGCTGCCACCATAGTACCAAGCCAACACGGCGGTGGTTCCGTCCAGTAGCTTGTTCGTTGCACCCGCTTTGATATCGCCATCGCCACTGCCACCATAGAACCAGGCAGCCGTTCCGGCAGTGCCGTTCAGCAGTTTGCTGCTGATGCCGGTTTTAATATCCCCATCACCCGAACCACCCAAATACTGGGCAGATGCAGAAAGGCTAAAGCCAACGAAAAAAAGAAAAGCGAACCTTTTCAAAGTCGGTGAATGGGTTTGTTGGGTTTATTTAGATTCAGCAGCAGTGCGTGGCTTCGAGTGCAACCCGCGAATACCTACAAGTGCACTTCGGAGGCTAATATTAGTGCTCGCCAAATAGCGATCTGCAATTTTGCAACGGTGGATATAGTCAGAACTATACCCGCCTCCCCTGGTTCCCGTGGTACCTGCACCTGTTATGGCACCGCTGCTAAGCCCGGGCCAGTTGGTTACGTCTCCGTGACCGGCTGATGTTAGGGAACCATCACCATGCACCCCGCTGTAGGTGGTACCCTGTACTGAAACAACAAGTTCTGCTAGGTTACCGGAAAGTTCCATGATGCCGTAAAATGAAGCACCCGAGGTGGTGCGCGAGGTTCCGGAATTAGCAAAGGCCCCAACACGAATGGGTCCTGTTGATGCTCCAGCGCCATGATATGCCAAATTCGCGCCGCTTGTGGCAGATATCTCGGTTGAGGTGCCGCCGTTAGTTATTGTGCCGACATGTTGTGTGGCGCTTGTGTTTCCCCAGGCATATTCGTCGGTTACAGCGGTTGCAGTTCCACGGGCTGCTTTTTCATATTCGAATTCTGTCATGGGCCTCAGCCCGGCCCAGTCCAGGTAAGCAGCATGGTCCATCCAGTGGATGCTATTTGTGGGAACGCTGGGCAAGGTGGTTGAAAATACCCCTGCCGATGAGGTGATCATTTGCCTGAAGCTAAGATAGTTTGCGGGGGTTCGGTTGGTCTGTTGGGTTGAGTTTAAAGCATTCAAAAAATCAACATACTGTTGCTGAGAACATTCATACTTCATGCAGTAGAAGCCGGTATATCCTTTAGGGAAAGCTGAAGGTAAGGTAAAAGAACCTAGGTAATAGGCACTTAAAGCGGTCGTCGAGCCGCCCCCGGTCGATTGGGTAAGAATGGAAGATTCGGATGTTACTTCGAAACCGGTCCGGGGACTTGTTTCTTTATGAAAGGGATAATCCAATACGAGAGCACTTCCCCCTGCTCCAGCATTTCCATTATCACCCAGCCAGAAACTACCATCAGGAACCCACACCGTCTCAATGGCATACACGTCCACATCCACAATGTCGTTGTCGCCCACGCCGTTATCGCGGTAAAACCATTTCAGGCGAATATCGGCAGCCGAAAAGGAGCCTGTTCCATTGGCGCTGCGGTAGATGAAGGCCCCTACGGCCGGGTTGGTTGTGGCGCTGTGGGCTATGCTTTCATCGGTAAGCCCCACCTGAACACTATATGAAGTGCCGGTACCACTGCTGTTGTGGCCGCTGGGAGCCAGCTTAACATGATTCCAAACACTACTACCCACCGTTCGGTATTTAACAAAAACCCAGGCGGCATCCCAGTTTACGGGTGAAGAGGAGGTTCTCCAGGAGTTATCCCAGGATAAATCGAATTCAATGTAAGTGAAGTTCGCCGCGTTGTTCACGCCTGCCGAAACGTTTTGGCCTGCCAGGGAAACGTTGGTAACGGCAATGTTGTTGGCTTTAACAGCGCCCGCAACAAAAATTAAAGACATTAAAAAGTAATTACGCATAGCACTTTGAGTTTTAATTAAGAATTAATGTGCAAATATAATACACTTTTGTCAACAAAATACGCTTTTTAGGTGGTTGTCTATTATAATGTTCGTTTTGTTGTCTTTTTGTGTTGTTTAATAAAACCAACACCCTAAGCATTATCGTCGATGATGTCAAAAACAAAACTATTTGGGTTTGTTTTACTATATTCTACAAATCACCTTAGCGAAGTTTGAGACCTATAGGTGCTGCCATAATCTCCTCTAAGGTGTTGTTTGCGATGCACAAAAACCATAAAGGTGAGGGTAAAAACCAATTGCAACAAAACCCATAACCTTAACATAGACAAACCCTTGAGGGTTGTTTTTTGCAAAAGCACCGCCATGCCAATACTGCAAAAAGGCAGCGCACCAATCATGTAATGAGACCGAACCGGAATGGCAGAAAGGGTTATCAATAGACCCGGTAAAAAGACCCCTGATATTAACAAAAAGTTAATATCATTTTCCAAAACCCCCTTTGTGAAAATCGCTTTTACCGCATTTATCGTAGCAACCACAGCGCAAACCATCAATCCCAACCCAAGGATCAGGCCCAGATAAAAACCATTCGGAAACGCCGAAAATGTGGACAACTCTCCTGCTGCAGCATAATGGATGTTAAATCCGGGCGTGTCTGTCAGCATCCTCAGCCAAAACTCCATCTTAAGAATATTTCCCCAATGAGAAATCCCCCCACCATGCTGTAAAACGGCATGCAGCCATGGGATTCCGGGCAGAAACCCTACCAACCCACCCAATACCAGCAACAACCCCTGTTTTTTGTTGATTTTCTTACATATCAGCAGCGCCAGCAACCATCCTCCTGCGTAAAAAAACCCGCTGAGGTGCAATTGTCCGGCAAGCGCACACACAACACCCCCAAAAAAAAGCAGCGGCAATTTCTGCCTATTTAGATACACCCACCAAAGCGTGGCAATAAAAACAGGCAACAAATCCTGGGCCCATATTTTTCGGGCAAAAAGCACCGGCATCACAGAAACTGCATAGGCCGCAAGCCCCCAGTACAAGCGCGTACGCACCGGCTCCTCATAACGGCCGGCACAATACAACATCAGCCACAACGCCAATGAGTTGAGCCACTGCACACCCATACCCACAAATAATGGCGTTGGGTGAATGCCATACAATAACGCAAACGGCCAGATGCTGAAGCCGGCATTGGGAAGACCTGCGCCGGAAGGCATCCCCATAAAGGGCAACCCATGATTCCAGGCCTCACCGGCAAGGCGAAACATCTCCTGTTCGTCAAACTTCCACTCCATATCGGCAGGCCAACAGCACCGCAACAGTGTGCCTACAAGGGCAATGGCAAAAGGAAACGTGTTCCGGTTCAACAGCCGCGATATTACGAAGTAAAATGGGCAAAAGTTCCGGTTTGCAAAAAATCAGAGCAACAAACACGCACTATCGTAACTTTGAAGCAGCATTCCCATTTACCCTATATGTACCTGACCCTGGATATTGGCAACACCCGAAGCAAATTTGCCCGGTTTGATGCTGACGGTTTGTTAGTAGATAGTGGTTTTTGGAGTGGTGAGCAACCCATCCCTGACTACACGGCTGTTTGCGTAGCCAATGTAACCGACCGGGAGCCCCCTTTGCAGGGTGTCAAGGCCCCCGTGGTTTTTATGAGTTCACTGCTAAAACTGCCCTTTTCTCTGGGCTACCAAACTCCGGAAAAGCTGGGTGCTGACAGACTGGCCGCTGCGGTGGGTGCTGCTTATTTTAACCCAAACGGGACTTCGATGGTGGTAGATGCCGGCACCTGTTTAAAATTCGAGTATATAAACAAAACCCAATATGAGGGTGGCAGCATATCTCCCGGCCTGATGATGCGTTACAAGTCGCTTGCAGCTTTTACAGACCGCCTTCCTGAAATTAGCCACCACCCGTTCGTCCCCGAAAAAGGAGACACCACAGAAACATCCATACTAAGCGGTGTGCAGCAGGGTTTCATATTGGAAGTGGAGGGCCGTGTGCAGCGGTTTTTATCCTCCTTCCCGGAAGGAAAGGCCTTTATGACCGGTGGGGATGCCCCTTTTTTGGCAGAACGCCTCAAAACAAAGATATTTGCAGAGCCCATGTTGCTTCACTACGGATTATATCACACCCTGCGCCTGAATGGATATTAAAAAAACCCTTTGCATTCTTGCCTTTGTAGGCATAGCCGGTTTGAATGCTCAAACTTCAGGGCAGAACTATACCCTTTCCCCTTACAGCAATTTCGGACTGGGTGAGCTCATTCAACCCAATTTTTTACAGGCGGGTGCTGCAAGCCAAACCTATAGTGGTGCCTACAGCTACAGCTTGTTAAACCCGGCCACCCTGGGCAATTTACGCTACGCCACCCTTGATTTTGGGATGAATGGCAGGTTTGGGAAAATTCAGTCCGGCAATGAAACCCAGTCTTTTAATGGGGGTTCGTTCAGCTACATCAGCATGGCATTTAACAACTACCGAACCGAAAAGCGAACGCCCTATGAAACCCTGGTTAATGGAAAAACGATAAAAAAGTATAAAACCACCCCTTATGCCTGGAATTCAGCCATTGCGCTGTATCCTTCCACCAGCATGGGTTACAATTACACATACGAAAGTGCCGCACCCTTCAAAAATCGCACTTCCCATGTAGGAAGCGGGGGGGTTAACATATTAGAGTTGACACAGGCCGTGAAACTTGGAAAAGTTGTGCAGCTCGGTTACTCCGGCGGATATATGTTTGGGCAGCTAAAAGACAATGCGGTTTTTAGTTTTCCCGACACCGTTGGGTTTCAGTTTGTGGAAGATGAAAGGATTGTTGATGTTAAAGGAATACAACACCGAGCCGGCCTGCTATTTACCTTGGAAAAAGATAGTGCGGCTCATTCGCTGGGCTTTAGTTATGGGTTTCACAGCGGCATGCGCGCCAACAGGTTTCGCACAGCCAGAACCTTAGAGCTTGTGAGCAGTGGTGGCGTAAATCGCTTACTGGTGGTGGATACGGTTTTGGATGAGCAATCAGGGAAAAGACCCTTTACCATGCCGGCCTCTTTGGGTGTGGGTTATCAGTTTCGTTTCCGCCGATCCATCAGCGTGGCTGTGGACTACCGAAAATCGTTATGGGGCAATTATTCCGCATTTTTCAATCCGGGGGGTTCCCTGGCTCACCGCAGTGATTATGGCCTTTCGCTGACCTTGAACCCAATGGACGAAAAAACACCCGGTAAAAAAAGGATGCGTCCACCCGTAAGAATGGGGGTTTCCATGGCTGAAACACAAAACGTGCTTACCTCTGCCGGGAATCCGTATACCGTAGCAGAACAAAGGGCTTTCATCGGTTTTGGTATTCCACTTTCCCGTCGCTATTACGACAACCGCAGTTTGAGAAGCATCGTCCATTTTCAGGCAGATTATATTAGTAGAGGGAAAAATACCGTTGGTTTGGCCCGTGAAGAATACATTGTGTTTTCCCTCAGTATGAACCTGGGAGATATCTGGTTCCAACGCCGTAAATTTGACTAATGCGCATCTTTGGGGTTTTGGCTATCGTTTTGCTTTGGGGCGCCTGTTCTGAAAAGCCGGGGGGCAGTTACCGAAGCAAAAAAACCGACAGCATTGCCACCCGCGAAACGGCAGAAAATGTCACCATTGAATATACAGATTCCGGGATTTTAAAGGCCATTGTTGAAAGCCCTGAAATGATTGGCGTGAAAAATGTACGCAACCCTTACATAGAAATGCCCAAAGGCATTCGGGCCGAGTTTTTGGATGCGCGCGGGAATATTGAAAGTTATTTGCTCAGCGAATATGGCATCTCCTATACAGAGCAAAAACGAATGGTGGTGAGAAGAAATGTGCGGGTGCTGAATATGAAGTGCGAGAAACTGGAAACAGAAGAGCTGGTATGGGACCAGCAAAAGGGCCGCATTTACACCAATAAGTTTGTAAAAATTACCACGCCGGAGCAAATTATCACCGGAGAAGGCATGGAAAGTGACCAGACTTTTTCCGACTGGGAAATTTTGAACGTTAACGGAACCATAAACCGAAAAAAGAATGATACGCTACCATGTAATGAGTCTGTTGTGCCTCGCCGTAGCCGCCGTGGCCGCCATTGAGGCGCTTGCCGGATTTACGAAGGACGCTGCTGAAAAGAAAATCGTGTGGTACACCAATGTGCCCGCATGGGTTATGGCCGGCTTGTTTGTGGGGTGTATTGTGATGTATTACAGGTTGCGGCGTAAACGGAAAGAACAGGTTGTTGGGAAAAAACAATCATGAGCCCAGTTTATCACCACGTAATTATCCGAAACTGAGTAGATTTAATTTTCGTGGGTATTACATCCACTGATGCAAAAAAGACCAGCAATAAAACAATCTTTTTTGAGGGGTTTCTATATTTGGCAACTTTTATTATCTTTGTATGAGCTAATCAGACTGAAATGAGGCATTTTGAAACCCGGTTTTTAAAAGACGCTGATGCCTTTCTGTCAGAACTAGAACCCAAAGTCATTAAAAAAGTCTTGTATAACATAGATCTTGCGGAGCAAACAAACGATCCAAAGCTATTTAAAAAACTGCAGCATGATATTTGGGAGTTCAGAACACGTTATGCCGGCCTGCAGGTTAGGTTACTTGCTTTTTGGGATAAAAGAAAAACGGAAGAAACATTGGTTATCGCGTGCCATGGTTTTGTGAAGAAAACAGATAAAGTGCCCGGTAACGAAATCGCCAGAGCAACAAAACTAAAGGATAAATATTTTGAAAACACATAATACAATTGGACATGGCTAAGAAAGAATTATTAACCTACTCACTTGCAGAGATGAAAGACAAATATATCGGCAAGCCGGGAAGCAAGGGCAGAGAGGAATATGAGTATGAACTAAGAATGGACGTTCTTGGAAAGATGATTAAAGCCGCCAGACAAGATCGAAATTTAACGCAGGAAGAACTTGGCCGGCTTATTGGTGTTGGCAAGGCGCAAATCTCAAAACTTGAAAGCAGTGCTAACAGCGCTACTATCGATACGATAATTCGCGTATTTAAAGCATTAAAAGCAGAGATTAGCTTCAATGTAAAAATTGAAAACGACTTTGTTACGCTTGCTTAGCAAACTATTTAGGATCCGAGCTTATCGCCCCGCAATTTTCTGAACCTTATACGGGCATCCGGTATAAAGTAACTGCCCGGAAACTCCAGAATGATTTTTTCATAGGCCTTACGTGCGTTTTCAAGGTCTTTCAGTTTGTACTCATAGAGCAGACCCAGCCGATACCATCCATTATCCGCCAGAATATCGTGGCCGAAAGCCACCACCAGCGTGTTATATAGTTCCGCCGCTTCCGCAAAGCGGAACTGCTTCTCGCGGATCACGGCTTTTTGCAACAAAATATCATCCGACAAAGAATGGCCGGGGTATAATTTGGGAATGCTGTCCATCTCGCGCTCTGCTTCTTCCAGCTTGTTCTGCGCCAGCAACAATTCGGCGCGGCTAAACCGCTCAAGGGCATCATAATTGCTGTCTATGCCCAGGTTTTCGGTAATGGTGAGCGCAAGCCGTATGGCGTTGTTGGAAATCAGCTGCGTGGTGGCACCTTTCAGCACATCCAGCTGCAGCATCGCCCAGTCATAATCGCCCCGGTAATAGCTCAACCTTGCCCGGCGGTATTTGGCTTCCTGTCCCAACGGGTCTTCAGGGAAGTCTTTTTCTACCTGTGCAAATAGCAATTCGCTACTCCACACATCACCATGGGCTACATAAGCATCTCCCAAGGCCAGTTTGGCCTGCGACCGGTTTTTGAGAGAGATCCCCGGCGATTGGTAAAACTTCTCCAGTAATTCTATGGCTTTTTGCGGCGTGTGTTTGTATTGGGTATAAACGTCAGACAGGCGTGAGGTAATGCTCCAGGTACCATCGTTGTACCCATTTTCTGCCAAAAACTGAAGCATTTCTGCTTCCAGCGCCAGCCATGTTTCGGGTGCGGGTTTTGCCTCGGTCTTCAGCTGCTGAAAACGCGTTTCCAACAATCCCGAAACTGCGGCATTATAGTATTCACCTGTAGCGCCGAGGGTTTTTACGTACTCATAGCAACGGGTTGCAACAGACCAGGCCTCATTGCTTACGCAAAGATCTCCCAGTTCAATTAACCGAACCCCTTTTTCCTTTAGTCGCTTATCGAGGGCCCGGGTCTGAATAAAAGCCGATTCCCAGTCTTTGGTTTTAATGAAGGTCCATTTTAACAGGTCGTTCAACTCATAATTGTCCGGTGATTTTTGCAGTTTTCGCAACAAAATCGTTCGCAATGTTGCAAAATCTGCACTGTCCGTCACGTTCATTTCAAACAACTGTTTGCTCTGTTCATAGGCATATCCGGCGGTTAGCACCATCTGCACGTATTTTTCCAGTCCTTTGGCCTTGTTACCGGTTTCCATGTACATCTGAGCAAGGCGGGTTGAAAAATCTGAAGCAAAACCAAACTTTTCTTCTCCTTGTTCATACACATAAATCGCCCAGTTGTATTTGGATCGGCGGCGGAAGGCGTCGGCGGCTTCATAATATTGCTGTATGGTCAGGTCGGGGTGGTCAGCCACTCTTTTATACAGTTTTTCTGCCTCCGGCACTTGACCTTTGTTTTCCAGCAAATAGGCCTCATCTACCCGATACTGCAGCACCTGCGGATACTTTTTTTTGCGCCGGTTTACCAGTTTTTCTGCTTTTTCACCCTGTTTGCTCATTAAAAGGGCGGTCAGATACGCATCATACAGGTTAATTTCTGTGGGGTTTTTGGTGCTTAATTCCTCATACAAATCAGCCGCCTTTTCATACTCGCGGTTTTGCATGTATTGCCGGGCCAGCAATTCGCTTCCCGGCTGCGCAGCAAGAGCCGCCATCCATAACATAACCCCAAAAAAACAGGTGGTTTTCATGATGTTGTATTTTCTACCCTTATAACGAATATCCCTAGCGTTTTGTTGACCTTTCTTAATGGGCCTGCAACCAGTTGTCTCCTGTACCATACTCCACTTCCACGGGCACTTTCAGGTGCATGGCTGTTTGCATGATATGCCTGATATGCGGCGCCACCTTGTCCACTGAGTTTTTGGGTACATCAAACAGCAATTCGTCGTGTACCTGTAAAATCATGTGGGTGTCAGGGTGGTTTTCCTTTAGCCAGTTGTGTATGTTAATCATGGCCATTTTGATCATATCTGCAGCGCTGCCCTGTATGGGTGCGTTGATGGCGTTTCGTTCCGCAAAACCCCTCACGGTGGCATTTCTGCTGTTAATATCCCGTATGTAGCGTCGCCTTCCCATGATGGTTTCTACATAGCCATGCTGTTGTGCAAAGGCAATCGTGTTGTCCATGTAGTTTTTAATGCCCGGAAACTTCTCGAAATAGTTGTCAATGATTTCTTTGGCTTCCTTCCGTGAAATGCCCACCCGCTGGCTCAATCCAAACGCGGATATTCCGTAGATGATACCAAAATTGACGGTTTTTGCCTTGCGCCGCATGTCTTTATCCACCTCATCAAGCGGAACACCCCACACCCTCGATGCTGTAGCGGTGTGAATGTCTATTCCCTGCCTGAAGGCATCCATCATCCCCTCATCTCCACTCACATGGGCAATTACGCGTAATTCTATCTGAGAATAGTCAGCACTCAACAATACATGGTTTTCGTCTCGCGCCACAAAAGCCCTCCTCACTTCCTTGCCCAGCTCTGTGCGAATGGGAATGTTCTGCAAGTTGGGGTTTTGGCTGCTCAACCGGCCTGTGGCGGCCACAGCCTGATTGAAAGAGGTGTGAACCCTTCCTGTTCTTTGGTTTACCAATAGGGGTAAAGCATCCACATAGGTCCCTTTGAGTTTCTGCAACTGCCTGAAATCCAAAATACGCTGCACGATTTCATGCTCACCCGCCAGTGAAAGCAAGGTCTCCTCATCCGTTTGATATTGACCGGTTTTGGTGGTCTTGGGTTTGTCAATGAGTTTTAATTTCTCGAATAGGATTTTGCCTACCTGCATGGGAGATGCTATATTGAACTCTTCCCGGGCCAGTTCAAAAATCCGACTTTGAATCTCCAGACTCTGTTGGTTCAATACTTTGCTATAGTCCTTTAAAAAATCAGTATCAACCCTAACACCCTCTTGCTCCATGTTGGAGAGTACGGTAATTAACGGCATTTCTAATTTTTCAAAAACATTATATACATTTCTATTGTGTAGCTCCGGTTCAAGTTTTTGTTTAAGTTGCAGGGTGATGTCTGCGTCTTCAACGGCATATTCCTTCACTTTTTCTACATCTACCACAGCCATGCTGAGTTGCGCTGCGCCCTTTTTGCCAATAAGGGTTTCGATGCTGATGGGTTTATAGTGCAAATAACTTTCTGCCAGCAAATCCATATTGTGGCGCATGTCCGGCTCAATGAGATAGTGGGCCAGCATGGTGTCAAAACAAGGTCCGGAAACCACGATTCCATATCGCCTTAACACAGACATGTCGTATTTTAAATTTTGTGCTACCTTTAGGTTACTCCCGGTAAAAAGATCACTAAAACGGGCAAATAGTGCTTTGGCCGCTTCAAATTCCCTGGGGAAGGGAATGTAATACCCTTCTTGTGGTTTGCTGCTCAACGCCAACCCGACGATATCGGCATCAAACGCCACAAGCCCTGTCGTTTCTGTATCAAAACAAAATGCTTCTGCCGACTTCATTTGCCGGATGGCCTCGCTGATGAGCTCTTCCGTCGTGCAAAGCACATAATGGTGTTTTGTGTCTTGTAGTGTTTTGTATTCTCTTGTCGGCTCAATAGGTAGCGTCTCCTGTGTGTCAAATAGACTGCCCTGCATGTGGTTGCTTTTTGCAGGAGCCGCACTTGGAGTGCTGTTGTCGCCAAATACCCGTTTCATCATGGTCCGGAACTCCAGCTCTTGAAACACCTCCCTTAGTTTTTCTTCGTCGGGAGTTTTCAATATAAGCTCATCCGGATGCAAATCAACCGGCACCGCAGTGTTGATGGTTGCAAGGCGTTTGCTCAACAGGGCTTGTTCCCGGTTGTTTTCAAACTTTTCCTTCATGGCGCCCTTTAGTTGTGCGGTGTTGGCCAATATGTTTTCTACGCTACCATATTCTTGTATGAGTTTCTTGGCGGTTTTTTCACCCACCCCGGGCACACCGGGGATGTTGTCTACCGCATCACCCCAAAGCCCCAAAATGTCAATTACCTGATCAACCCGCTCCACCTCCCATTTTTTAAGCACTTCCGGCACTCCCATCACTTCGTCCGGATTGCCCATGCGGCCAGGTTTGTATATATAAACATGGTCGCGAACCAGTTGCCCAAAATCTTTGTCGGGCGTCATCATAAACACATCAAACCCTAGTTCAGCCGCCTGCAGGGCAAACGTGCCAATGATGTCGTCGGCCTCAAAACCGTCGTGTGTAATCAGGGGTATATTAAACCCCTCAATAATTCGCTGTATGTAGGGTAAGCTACGCCTGAGGTCTTCCGGCATTTCCTCGCGGTTCGCCTTGTATTTTTCATATTCTATATGCCGGTCCGTGGGTTTGTCGGTGTCAAAAACCACGGCTATGTGGGTGGGTTTTTGTTTGTTGAGCACGTCCAGCAAGGTGTTGGTAAAACCAAACATGGCGCTGGCATTAAGTCCCGTGCCGGTAATGCGCGGGTTTTGATTAAAGGCAAAAAACGCCCGGTAAACCAGGGCCATGCCGTCTAAGAGAAATAGTTTCTTTTCTGCCATGCAAATTCAAAGGGTAAAGATACATCCTAAAACCATAATTTAAGGTGGCTTTGCCGTTTTTGGCGGTTGCGGGTTGTTTTGTATAATTTGGTCTGCGCGTGTGTCAGTTCGAAGCGCAAAGGGATGATATTGCTTCTTTATATCCGGGTAAATCCTGTGTGATAATTGACCAAACGATTTCATAGTCTATTCCAAAATAGTCATGAACAATTCGGTTTCTGAAGCCCCTTAAATGATTCCAGTCCAATTCCGGATGAACCACTTTAAAGTCATCATCTATTCTATTTGCCGCGTCTCCAATAATTTCAAAATTCCTAACAACCGCATCTATCGTTTTTTCATCGGCGGTGAATTTTTCATAATCCATCCCTTCAGTATATCTGACAATTTTTTCAGCCTCTTCTAACATGTCAGAAAGCAAAAGCTTTCTGTCTCTTTTAGACATATCTAAGGTCTGAATAAATTTGTTCCAGGTACTTGTTTTTTAGGCCGTTTTTGGAAACCAAATCAACTTTTTTACCAAATATAGTTTCTAGTTCATCCGCCAAATCAATGAATCTGATTCCAATGTTCTTTGTAAACTCAACCAAAATATCAATGTCGCTGTCTTCTTTTTGCTCATTCCTTGCGTGTGACCCAAAAAGCGCGATGGTTTTAATGTTGTATTTTCGTGTGAGGCGCTCTTTGTTCGCAGCCAGTTTTAGGCATATCTCATTGGATGACATCACAATTCAAATTTAGTGAATCTCCTTAAACCTGACAGCGTAATTCAATGTTTATTTTTTCTCCGGCTCCATAAACACCTTTATCCAATCTACTTCTAACGAAACAGGCAGGTGGCTGTTGTCAATAAACTGCAAATAGCGGTGGTCTACCGCATTGTTCACTACCAGGTACATGGGTTCCTGATAAAACTGCCGCATCCATTTGTTCATGCGGATGCTGCGAACCGCCACCCCGTCGGTGTAAAAAACAACCTTTTCCGGGGTCCACAAACACGCATAGATATGAAAAGCCGTATCGGTGTCAGGTGGGAGTTTCACCGCTTTCATGAGTAGGGTTTTGGTGCGGGTTTCTATTTTGCCAAAATGCAGGGTCATGGTTTGTCGGTGTACCGACTTTCCTGATCGCTTCCCATACATTTCGAATATATCAATTTCGGGTGGCCAGTTATTTTTGCCAGTTAGCCAAAACGCCGGCCAAGTGGCAGGCCCTGATGGGTTTTTGCTTCGAATGGCAAAAAAACCATGTTGAAAATTGCGGCTGTTGGCGGTATTAATAAGGCCTGTTCCATACGGAATGGTAATGCTACTGTCGCCTGATTTGAATTTTTTGGGGGCATACCGATTTTGTAAAAACAACACACCCCGTTTAACAAAAACTTCACTGTCTCCATAGTATTGATGGGGTTGTTGCCCATGAAAACGGCCCCAGGGCTGCCCGATTTGCCAGATTTGGGTGTTTAGTGAGTCAAAATCATCAGAAAAAACAGGAACAAATCCCGCGGCCTCCTCCGGCAGCCGAAGCTTTTCAGTGTTTTTGTCTGCCTGCCTATAGTGCCCATTGCCAGGCGTGTTGGCCATATCAAAACCCCGTTTTAACATCAGCCCTGCTTTTCCGCGGACATATCCTTTCCGGGTGCTGTCCAGGTTGTTTTGTCCCTGCAAGGACAGGCACATTAAAAATAATATCGCCAAAACCGGAATCTTCATCCTTTCACAAAGGTAAACCAACATGCTCGTTATTGGGTTACCTTTGAACCCTCAATCTTTATGTCATTCAAAGCGGGTTTCGTTAGCATCGTTGGGATGCCCAATGCGGGTAAAAGCACGCTGTATAATGCTTTAATGGGTGATAAGCTGGCTATTGTTAACCCCAAAGCACAAACCACCCGGCATCGTATCCTGGGCATCAAGACAGGAGAGAACGCACAGGTAATTTATTCGGATACCCCCGGCATTTTACGGAAAGCCAGCTACAAAATGCACGAAAAAATGATGGCGGTTGTTCATGAATCGCTGGATGACAGCGACGTGTTGATTTTGCTGCTGGATGTACGTGCCACAGAAATTCCCGAGGAGCTGCTGCAAAAGTTCGAAAAATCACGCGCCAAGAAAATTGTTGCCATTAATAAGATTGACACCGTAAAACAGGATCAGCTGGAGGCCGTGATGGTTAAGGTGGCGGATGTTTATAAGGCCGATGCTTTTATACTGGTGTCTGCGCTCAATAATTTTCAGTTGGAAAAGCTGGAATCGGTGGTGGTTTCTTTTCTACCCGAACACCCGGCTTACTTTCCGGAAGATCAGATCACCGATCGTTCAGAACGGTTTTTTGTCAATGAAATCATCCGCAATCACGCATTAAAGCTATACGAAGATGAGGTGCCATACAGCTTGGAGGTAACCACCCTGTTTTTTAAAGAAGAGGAAAAAATCATTCGTCTTTCCTGCGAGTTGGTGGTAGAACGGGATAGCCAAAAAAGAATTGTCATAGGAAATAAGGGCGAGGCCATTAAACGGCTGGGCACCAACGCCAGAAAGGATCTGGAAGCGTTTTTTGGCAAACACATCTTTGTAGAGTTGTTTGTAAAAGTCCGTGAAGACTGGCGCAATAGCAAAAACATGCTGAAACAGTTTGGATACGATAACGACTAGGTTTTCCGCTCCCATCAACCCGTTTTTTTGGCCCTGAACGCCAATTTGTTGTATCTTTGCAGTATCGTTCTATGATTTCAAGGAGGTTGGTAAGAATTAAAGCGCTGCAGGCTTTATATGCGGCAGAACAGGCCGGAGAATCCGCCAGGGCACAGTGCAGACAGGGTTTAAAAACCTCCATCCTGGCCACCTACGATGTGTATGTGTTCCTGTTAGAACTTCCCCATTACCTGAATGAATATTTGCTCAGCGAGCAAGAACTGGAAAGCAAAAAGTTTTATCCCGATAAGGAAAAAATTCGCCGTTTGGGGTTGCTAAACAACAACCTGCTGGCCGGTGTGATTTATGACAAAACCCTTCGGCACAAACGGCGGCATTTTACCGCAGGGTGGTCTGATCTGGGCGAGACTTTCCCATCCATTACTGATTGGTTGTTTGAACAGGATTTTACCCGTGATTACTATGTGTTTGACACACCGGATTCGGGGCAGCAACAGACCTTTCTGCAAGAGTTTTACCTCCACCTGCTTGGAACCTGTGAGCCCTTCTATTTGCTGATGCAAGAACTTTACGGGGCGTGGGATGATGACGAGTCTACCGTAGCTCGCGAACTGGAAAAAACCCTTTCTTCAGAGCCCGAAAACATATCGCTTAGTGCGCCTTACGCTGAAGATGAGGATGAAATGAAAATGGCGCTGAATCTCTATGACCTGGTATTGCTCAATGGCGCTGCGTATGAAACTTATGTTAGCAGTGTCACTGACAATTGGGATCCCGGAAGAATTGCCATGCTCGACTTGCTGTGCCTTAAACTGGCATTGGCAGAGTTTATCTCCTTCCCGCACATCCCGCTGAAAGTAAGCATCAATGAATATCTTGACATCGTGCAGGATTACAGCACTCCCAGCAGTGGCCGTTTCTTAAATGGCGTGCTGGATAAACTGCGCGTTTCGCTGGCTGAAAACGGTACGATTGTGAAATCCGGCCGGGGACTAAGGGATAAATAAGCCGGCCTTCGGCGAAACGGGCCGGGCAATGATAATCTTTGTATATTTGCATTATGCAATGTCGTTTTACAATCCTTTTGGTTCTTGTGGGAGCGGGTTTCATGGCCGGATGCGGCAATGGTGGCTCGGAATTGTCAGCCGATAAAATAGAAAACGAGGCGACTGCCGACAACCCCAAACCCGAGAAAACCGGTCCCTTGGGTACGCCTGTTTTTGATGATACCGTATATAATTTCAAAAAAGTGACGTCGGGTATGCAGGTTCAACACCGCTACAAATTTAAAAACACCGGCAAAGGAGATTTGCTGATACGCAACTGTCAGGCAGCGTGCGGATGCACAACGCCCGGATGGACCAAAGAGGTGATAAAACCCGGCGAAGAGGGCTACGTTGATGCAACATTCAACTCCACCGGACGCGGAGCCAAAGAAGGGCTTGAAAACGAAAAATCCATCACAGTGGAATTTGAAAATTCTACCATAGAATCGGTATTGCTTAAGTTTAAAGCGACCGTGTTTTCAACCCCTGAAGAAGACGAAGAATACGAACAAAATAATCATTAATAAATATGTTATCTATCCTGCTACAAGCAAGTGCTCCCGGCCAATCGGGCGGATTGGGCCAGTTTTTACCCCTGATGTTAATCATGGTGGTGTTTTTCTTTTTTATGATCTGGCCCCAAATGCGGAAGCAGAAAAAAGCGAAAGCGTACCTGGCTGAACTAAAAAAGGGAGACCACGTTGTAACCACCGGTGGTTTTCATGCTAAAATTGCGCAGATTACCGACACCCATTTTATCCTTGACCTGGAAGAGGGTAAAATAAAGGCCGAAAAGGCCGCTGTGAGCATGGAAATGACCATGACCGCATATCCGAAGCCAAAAGCGTAATCCGTTGCTCCGTGTTGGCATAACCGGCGGAATTGGCAGTGGCAAAACCACTGTTTGCCGGGTTTTTGAAACCCTCGGTGTTCCTGTTTATTACGCAGATGCCGAGGCCAAAAAACTCTATGCCCAAAATGACGAGCTCAAAAATCGTCTCGCGGCTGTTTTTGGACCGGCAATCATTAGCCAGGGATCCGTCAATACCGCCCGTTTGGCAGAAATTGCCTTCGCAAGCCCGGAAAACATAGCGCAGATTAATGCCATCGTGCATCCTTATGTATTCGAACACTATGAAAAATGGTGTAGTGAACACAACAATCACCCCTACACATTAAAAGAGGCGGCCATACTTTTCGAAAGCGGCAGTTATAAAAGGGTACAAAAAACCATAGGCGTCATTGCGCCCGAATCGGAAAGGATTTCACGGGTTATGCTGCGTGATGGGTGCTCCAAAGAGGAGGTGATAAAAAGAATGGCCCGACAGATGCCCCAGGATGTGTTGGCTTTGAAATGTGATTTTCTCATTGAAAATGATAACCAACAAAGCATTGTTAAGCAAGTGCTGGCCGTTCATCGTGCTTTGCTAATCCTGGCAAAAGACGATGTTCCTTTTTTGCAATAAAAAAGCCCCTGGTAGGGGCTTTTTTATTGTATAACTCGTTTCGTTAGTCTAAGGTAACTTTAACGTCGGTAAACTTGCCGTTGGTAATGTTATAGCCGGAACCTCCAATATTGGAAACCATGTTTAAATTAAAGGTGCCGGAAAAAGTTTCCGCACTTGCATTCCATTGGGTAATGTTCATTGAATATGTGGTGGTGTACATTAAAAGCGCCTGAAAAATGCTGGCTTGATCAAGTTTGGGCAAATACAACATCGCCCCCTCTGTGGATGTGGTGCCTGCGTAGACACCGGTTCTTCCGGGTTTTAGAACCAGCTGGGCCAGTATAACTGAACTGTCTGTAAAGTTGGTTGAAATGAAGGTCATCGTATCTCCAACAACCACCGCTTCACAGCCGGGTAAACTATCCGCTCCCAGATAGGTTCCTGTTTTGCCGCTGGTCCACGATTTGCCGTTCACTTCGCAGGAGGTTACTCCGGAATTTGCGGCAGGGGTGGTGTTTTTGTCGTCCTCTTTTTTGCAGGATGTTACTGTCATTAGTGCCATGGCACTTACAAAAAATAGTTTAGTTATGTTTCTCATGTGGTTTCTGGTTGTTTGAATACGGTGTTTTGTTGTTTTTCACCCTCTTTTTACTTTCCTGAAAAGTTGGGTTTTCTTTTGTTTAAAAACGCTTCGGTTCCCTCCTTAAAGTCTTCGGTCACAAACGCCTCCCCAAATTCATAGATTTCGCGCTGCATTCCGTTCACGTTGGGACGGAAAAAGTCGTTGACACACTTTATTACTTTACCCACAGCGACAGGGCTTTTTGTGGCGATTTTTGACAGAATTTCATTGCATTTTGCCATCAGCATTTCCTGGGGTACCACGTGGTTTACCAGCCCAAGCTGCAACGCGGTGTTGGCGTCTATGCTATCTGCTGTTAATAACAACTCTATTGCTTTGCCCTTGCCCACCAACTGTATCATTCTCTGGGTACCGCCATAGCCCGGAGGAACGCCAAGGTTCACTTCAGGTTGGCCAAATTTGGCGTTCTCTGAAGCAATTCTCATGTGACAACACATCGCCAGCTCACACCCTCCACCCAGGGCAAATCCATTTACGGCCGCAATCACCGGCTTCTCGCTGTTTTCAATGGTGTTCATCACATCGTGGCCGTCAGCGCTCATTCTGGTGGCCTGGTCTTCAGTAAAATGGGCAAACTCGCTTATGTCTGCGCCTGCAGCGAAGGCCTTTGTTCCTGAGCCGGTTAGGATGATTCCTTTTACCGCTTCATTTGACTGTGCCAGTACTACCGCATTTCGGATTTCCTGAAGGGTTTGAAGGGTAAGTGCATTGAGTTTGCTTTCTCTGTTGATCGCAATGGTGAGAATCCCGTTGTCAAGGTTTGTAAGGATGTTCTCGTATGTAGTCAAAGTTTCCATTTTAAAAAGGTCTGTTTTCTTTTACCCAAAGGGTAATATAATCCACAATGGCGGCCATCTCGGTTCCCGGGGGAAACAATCTGGCTACGCCCTGTTGGTTTAGCTCGTCGGCATCTTTGTCCGGTATTATGCCACCGCCGGTTAGCAATACATCCTGCATTCCGGCTTTTTTCATCAATTCAATTACTTTGGGGAAAACCGTATTGTGGGCTCCCGACAAAATACTGATTCCGATGGCGTCTACATCTTCCTGCAAAGCCGCCTGAACCACCATTTCGGGGGTTTGCCTCAGGCCGGTATAAATCACTTCCATACCCGCGTCTCTTAATGCCGCAGCGATTACCTTGGCGCCTCGATCGTGACCGTCAAGGCCCACCTTAGCTACCAAAACACGTATCGGTCTTTTTTGGGGTGCGTTCATTTCTATGGCAAAGTTCGTTAATATCTGTCAATCCTGAACACCGGTTGCATCAGAAAGAAACTTTGTGAGCTTTGACGCCGCCCTCCAAAGCCGCATCAACACTTTCACCGGATCCTGCTCAATGAAAACCTCCGGCTCCATCACGTGCCGAATGTAAAATTGGGTGTTATAAATCTCGGCGGGCGCATGCTTTATGGCTGCAAGTTCTGCCGGTAATCTTTTTTGTTTTTCCCCAAGAACTTGACCAAAGAGGTCTGTGAATTCCGGCTGCGTAATAATTTTAGACCACCCATCAGGGTTGTGGGCCACATGTCGCCTGATTTTCATCAGTTCTTCTTTTCCGGGCATATAGTAACCGGCATAGAACGCGCAATTTTCCGGGCCTGCTTCGAAGTAAAATCCATCCGGGCCCAGCGATTTTTTTCCCTCAGCGGATATAATGGCGCTTCGGTTGAGTTTGTAAGGGGTTTTGTCTTTGGAAAACCGGATATCGCGGTTTATTCTGAAGATACAATCTCCCGGGCGAACCTGTATTGATGACTGCTCCTCATGGGCAAACGCTGTCAGGAGGGCCGAAACAAGGGCTTCGAAGGGTGTTTTAACCTGTTTTTCATAACGGCTTCGGTTTGCATCAAACCACCCTTTGCTGTTGTTGGCTGATAATTCAATAAAAAACTCAAAAAATCCAGGGCTAAGACTGTGTTGGGGCATATTGGCTGTTTTGAATGGATCCACTCCTAAATTCCGGTAATACGGACAGCGTGTTCAGTTTAAGGCATGCTTCCAGGTCTGTTTCTATATGCAGGGATTTAAACCGATTTACATGGCTGGCTTTTTGCAAATATCCCTTAAGGTCTGCTGCTGCAAGGTTGTATAAATCAATGGCAGCCAGGGTTGCGTCATCTGTTATTGAAAAGTGTTCTGATAATAAACTTGCCAAATAACCGGCAAAAACAGTGTCTTCCAGGTTAAACTTATCTTTCCACCCGGCACAAAACAGGAGCACATCGCGGTTGTCGTCAATCAGCCGGTCACAAAGGGTTTGTGCGTTGAGAAACGAGCCGACCCAAACATGACTGGCGGCACTGCTCATTTGCAGGGCGCGGGTGCCGTTGGTGGTGGTTAATGCAATTTTCCTTCCGGAAACCGTTTCAACGCGATAGTCCTGTGGTGAATTACCCAGATCAAACCCCGGAACTGTTTCTCCGTTTCTTTCGGCGGCAGCTATCCAGCCCTGCTTTTGCATGGCCGCGGCTTCCTCCGGGCTGGCCACCGGCAATATTTCTCTAGCGCCGTTGGCAAAGGCAACGCAAATGGTGGTGGTGGCCCGCAGAATGTCGATGACCACAACATGCTTGTGCGCTATTCCCTCTTCGTGTAGATGAAACAGCGCCGGACTGATGATGGTTTCTATCTGATGCATTATCCTGCTGCGTTTATTCGGGTCATCGCCAGGTTTTGGGGCATGGTGGCAAAAAGTAAAACAGCGTCAGACGCCCGGGTGACGGCGCTGCTGACCCCGTCCTGCTCTTCCGGGTTCCATTGGCCCAGCACAAACTCCGACTGTCTGCCTTTTGGAAAATCATTTCCTATTCCAAAGCGCAATCTTGCATATTGGGTGTGCCCCAGGGTTTCATTGATGCTTTTCAACCCATTGTGCCCGCCGTCGCTGCCATTTAATCTCAAACGAAGCTTTCCCACCGGTAGGGCGAGGTCATCAAGCAGCACCAACAATTGTGAGGGGGGGAGTTTTTCTGCTTGCAGCCAATAAGAAACCGCTTTACCGCTGAGGTTCATAAAGGTATTGGGCTTGAGGAGTATTAGGGTCCGGCCTTTTGTATTTGTTTTGGCTACCCATCCATGCCGTTGCTGCTGCCACTCAGCCCCCTGCTTGGCGGCAAGCGCGTCAAGTACATCAAAGCCAATGTTGTGGCGGGTGTGTTGGTATTCTTCTCCCGGATTTCCCAGGCCCACCACCAAAAATTTCATGCGGCCGGCTTAATGGTTGGGGTCGTTGATGTGGTAGTTTTGAGGGAAAACAATGTTGTATTTACCCTGCTGGTCTACCCAGTAACCGGGGGCAATTTTCTTGTCTCGGAAAAAGGCGTATGCTTCTTCAATGTTCTCCCAGAATTTAATAAGCTGCGGCTTATGACCGTAAGTGGTCTTAAGGTGTGCCCAGTTTTTGTTGTTGAACTGACACGGAAAAATATCAATTGGGATTTTCGCTTTCGAACCCTGGTAGTTTTGAGACAGGATGGTTACCCAGTAAATCTCGTCAATCAAACTGTCTGTCATAGGAAGACAACCCACACTGGCGCATCCTCCGTGAATGTATATTTCATTGCCTGGATTGTTTTTGTCGGCAAAAACCAGGTCGCTTTCGTTGGGATAAGCCACCTTCATGCTTAACCGATAGTTGCTGTGGGGATTAAATTTTTCAATGTAGTATAAACCCTCCGGAACCTGAAGGTCTCCAAATCTCCTTTTGGGGCCCAGGTCTCCGCTGCTTTGGCAGATGGAATAGGTTTTGATTTTTTTATAGTTTCTGCTGCTGCTGTCTGTGGCCCACAACTCCAGCTGGTCTTCCATTTTAAACGCCCTCCAGTAGATGTATTTTGGGGTTTCAGAAAGACCACTGTCGCGAAACATTTTGCGAATCCGGGCCTCTGTTCGGGCTTTGGCAACCCGCACCCGTTCAAAATTCAACTGTTGCTCCGCTACCGATTGTGCCAACAGCCCTTCGGCGGAGAAGGTCGCAAGAAGACCAAAAAGAAGTATTAATCTGCGCATGTTATTTGCAAATTTATAGGGAATGTACTGATTTTAGTGCCGGATATATTGCACTGCTTATCCCCAACACGCCGCAAAGCCCGGTAATAAAGAACAAATCGGTGATTTTTAGGGCTACGGGATAAACGGCAGAAAAGCTGCTTTGGGTGGTGATGAATCCAAATTTTTGTTGCAAAAGCACCACGACCACCCCAATCGCCAGCCCCGCGAAGGTTCCGGTCATGGCCACCAGCAATCCCTCCCTAAAAAACACGCCCTGTATACTTTTGAGTCTCATACCAATATGGCTAAGCAGCAGAATGTCGTGCTTTTTCTCCAGCACCAGCATGCTCAAAGAGCCAAGCAGATTGAAGCTGATCAGCAACAAAACAAAGGCCATCAGTGAAAAAGAAACCCACTTCTCTGTGTTAAACATTTTATACACCGCCCGGTTCTGTTCATATCGGTCCAGAACCTGTACTTCCGGACCAAGGACTTCGCGTATTTTTTGCCTTATTTGGGTGTGATTTGCCCCTTTTTGGGTCTTTATTTCAAGGGCACTTATCTCTCCTGACCTTTCAAACAACTCTTCCGCCCATTGGAGGGGAACGATTAGCAGTTTGTCGTCTTGTTCTTCGCCTGCCCTTATAATGGCCGAAACACCAATATGGTCTTCGTTCATCTCCATTTGTGCAACACCCACACCATCCCTGCGGGGCGCCATGATGGTGATGGCGTTGTTGCTGTTGTTAAGGCCCAGCTTGTAAACCAACCCCTCTGCCGGCCAGGCAAACGAAGCGCCGTCTTTGTTCTCTAATATAGGAGTGCCTGCAATCAGCAGGGAATCGGTTCTTACCACAGCCGGCCAGGTGTCTTCAACCCCCTTTATCGTAGCCACCACCTGCTTGTCGGAATATTGCACAATGGCGTTTTCTTCTAACACCGCGGCCGTTTTAACAACCCCGGGTATTCTGCCAATATCACGACGCTGTTTGTTGTTTATGGAAAACACCTTGCTGGTTACCGGCTGTAATTTGATGTCGGGATAATAGTTTTCGTACGTTTTGAAAATGATGCCTTCGAAACCGTTTAATGCGCTAAGCAAAACCAACAAAGCAAAAGACCCTACCGCATATCCCATCACGGATATTCCGGAAATTATATTAACGGAAGATGTGTTTTTTCGTGAGAAAAAATACCGTCGGGCTATGAAGCGGGAGACATTCACGCTCTCGGATCAGTCTTTTTTAATGGACTCCAGCAGCTTGTCTATTTTCGCGGCATATTCCTGACTTTCATCCTCGTAAAAGCGCAGTTCCGGCACTTTTTTCACCTGGTTTTTAACCTTTTTGGCGATTTCCATTCTAATCTCACGGGCGTTCAGTTCAATGGCTTCCAGGACCTTGGCTTTTTTTGGGGTGTTGAACAGACTCAGGTATATTTTGGCGGATGATAAGTCCGGGCTTACGGTAACGCTGGAAATGGTCACAAACTCTCCTGCCACCCAATCTTTGTGTTGTAAAAACACATCACCAAGGTCTTTTTGAAGCTGTCTTGCGAATTTTTCCTGTCTGAGTCCCATAATGCAAAGTTAATGACTTGTTGGGTTGTTGCTCATAAAATAATGGATGGCTAGCTCGTAGCTTTTCATGCCCAGGCCACTAATTACGCCTTTACATTTGCCCAGTAACAAATCGGTGTGTCTTTCCGGTTCCCGAGAACGGGGATTACTCATGTGCGCCGCAATAACAGGTGTGGCAATAGCCGATACTGCGTCTGCAATAGCAATGCTGGTATGGGTATATGCCCCGGCATTTAGCACGATACCCTTGCAGTTTTCGTCAAACCCCTCTTTTTGGATGGCGTTGATGATTTCCCCCTCTATGTTGGATTGAAAATACGCTATTTCCAATTCCGGGAGTTGGGACCGAATGTCCGCAAGCCACCCTTCAAAGCTCGCTGTTCCGTACAGGTGGGGTTCCCGGGTGCCGGTTAGGTTCAGGTTGGGCCCGTTGATGATAGCAATCTTCACAATGCAAAGCTATGGCCGTTATAAACAATAAAAAAGGGGCGTTTGCCCCTTTTTCTTTATCAGTGCTGGATGATGATTTTTTGCATGATATCGGCATTTCCACCGCGTTTTATCTGCACGGCATACACCCCTGAAGGCAATTGACCCGTGGGCAATACCATTCGGCCTTTGTTGACGGTTCTGCGCAACACCTCTTTGCCGGTAATGTCGGTTACAACCACCTCTGTACCCGGTTCCTGTGCTTCCGCAAATTGTACATAAAGGTTATTGTCAGCCGGATTGGGGAATATTTTCACGTTTCCTTCTTCGCTGCTCGCTGAGGCCACCTCGCATATTTCGCTGCAAGAGCTGTTGCCCAGTTTGTCGGTTTGTCTTACCCGGTAAAAGGAGGTGCCCTCCGGTGCTTGCATGTCTGTCATGCTGTATTGGCGTGGGGTGGTGCTGTTGACTGCGGCAGGGATAGCCCCTACGCGGCGAAACTGTCCTGCCATGTTGCCCCGTTCTACCACAAAACTATCCGACAGGGTTTCGCTGCCGGTAACCCATAAAATGCGGTTACGACGGCCCTCTTCGCGCACACAGGATAATCCCACCCAGTTAACAGGCAACAGTACCACATCGTCGCCCATAGAGAAGGGAGAGAATGTGCCCGTGTAGCCGCTGTACTTAAGGTTGCGGGTTCGTGTGGCATAGGAACCGGCAGACAGTTTGTCCCAGTTATTGCCGTTGTAGTGATATAGGCGGTAGGTGTTGATGGTGCCTGAAACCTCCGGGGTGTACCAATCGAAGGCCATGTCTATGCCGCTGCCGCTATTGGCCGGTCCACCGATTTTATCAATGAACCACGTGCGTTTTATGCGCGGGGTGTTAAGTGGATTGCCTGTAGACCCCCGGTCATACACATTGTCTATCAACCGAACCTGAAAATCATCGGTTGAGCCGGTTTTGTTGGTAATGGTTACCGGATTGTATGACCCGGCCCCAACACAGAATACAAAGCTATCGTTGTTGGGAATGCTGGTTTTCAACTCTCCGTTGCCATTGGTTTTGATATGGTTAGCTGTATCGGCACCCAAAATGTCGGTTACTATGAGTCTGTGATTTCCCAAGTATATGTATTTGGCAGCGCCGTTGAAGTTGATGGTCCCCACGGTTCTGTTTCTGTCCAATACCAGGTTATAGGTGGCGTCGGGGCTGATGTCAAAGTCCGATCCGTTTTCAGCGATGGTGTTATTACACCAGTTTGCCCTGGTACCCCAGTCGGTGCTGGTTCCGCCAATCCACTGGCATTTGTTGGTGCCGTAGATTCCGACCAGGCCGCTGTTGCTATTTACGGTTGTACAACCATTGCTAACTTGAACCCTATATAATGTGTTCTGTGTAACATTTGCATAACTATAAATTACGCTGGTACTGGTTGGGCTCGTGTTCGACCAGCTGGACCCGTTGTTGGTGGATTGCTGCCAGTTGTATGTTATGCCGGTTGCGCCGGTAAGTTCAAGTGTTCCTGAGTTATTAACAGAACAATGCATCTGGCTGGATACATCACCCCCTGTGAGGGTTGGCGCTGCGCTTGCTGTTATCGCATACCACGCAGAATTTTTGTCGGGACTTCCGCTGCAGGCGGTACTATAAACAACCGCTCTGAAATAATGGGTTCCTGTTGATGCAACCTGGCGTGTTAAACTTGTTGTGGTGTTTACAATATCACTAATCGTGCTGTTGGTGTCTGTTGCTGTCTGCCATTTCCTTACCGTGCCCACAAGCCCGTTCAGTCTCAAAACTGCATTTTGCCCGGTGCAAACGGTGTTGGTATTAGAAACTATTGCACCCGCGTTGAGGTCAATAACTGTGACGGTAAGCGCTTTGCTAACTGTTGTGCAACTGTTTTTAACAATCACCGCCCTGAAAGACGTTGTTTTGGTAAGGTTTGCGGTTGTATAGGTAGTTGATGTGTGGCTGATGGCCGTTTCTGTTTCTAAAAAATTATCTTCTGACGACTCCCATCTGATAACAGTAGACCCCGAAGAGTTGTTGGTTAGTGACAGCGTTTTTCCGGTGCCTGTGCAAATTGTGGTGCTACCGGTTGCTGTTACATATCCCGATGCGTCAACGTTCTGTACATCTATGTTTCTGGTGGCTTCTACGGTACCGACCGGGTTGTCTCCCGGCATGTCACCATATTCGATAATACTGGCAAAATAGCGATCATTGGGAAAGTCGTTCCAGGTTTTGCGGTCAGCGTAAATGTGCATGTAGTGCTCTCCATATGCAGATACGTGATTGTCGTAATAGCCCGTGTTGTAGTTGTTTGGTTCGCCTGATTCCCAGCGACAATAGCGGCCTGCGGGTATGCTGGGTGAGCCGTTTCCATTAGAGAAATTCACGCCTTTTTCGGGCCCGGTTACCCAATGGTATTTGCCTTCTGCTGCTGTTTGGCTCGTGTATTTGGTATATCCAACCGCCGCATTGATGAGTTTGTAGTTGTCCGTTCCTCCTAGCCATGTATTATAGCCAATCAACTGGCTGATATATGCGTTTTCTTCTGCAGAATTGATAACCACCAAATATCCTTGCCTACCGTAAAAAGATCGAGATGCTGCATAGTCCCGGGCTTGTGTCCAGTTTTTCTTAGCGCTTACATATTCATAGTAATGCCCATTAAAATAGTTGTAATAATTGGTGCTGGCAGTAAAGCTTACCTTGCGTGTCTCCGGGTTGCATGAGGCGTTATAGGTTTGAAGGGTTACCGTCCTCAAAAGTGTTTGCCAATCCGCTGCGGTGGCGCTTCCTGTAAATACAATGCTTCTGCGTTGTGCGCTCCAACTGCCCGTTACTCCTGATGGCAAAGAGCCGCTATTGAATGAAAGTATGTCGCCGGTTCTATAATTTTCAGAAATACTAACGGTAAAGCCGGCCAGATTCCCTGTAAATGAAACGGTTAAAGTTGGGTCTACTGCTGTGGCAACCCCGTTGTTTATGTTAACAGACGCTGATGTAAGCGTTATGCCAACAGAAGTTGTGCCGGTTGGTGCCGGAGTTACAATAACGGAATTAGAATTGGAATATACCGTAGAACACCCCCCATTGGTAACCGCAGAGCGGTAGTAGGTTGTGGTACTTAGGTTCGTGGCAGCGTACGTTGATGAGGTCGCTCCGCTGATATTGTTAAACGTTGTATTATCTGAGGATGATTGCCACTGAACCGTGCCGGTATTCCCAGTCACGCTCAGTGTGGTGCTGTTGGTGCCTGCAGTAACCGTGTTGCCTCCTGTTACCGTGCCGGAAACGGATGGGGTGTTAATGTTAATTGCGCCGGAAACCTGGCTGGTTTCGCTTCCTAAACTACTTGACGCCGCACAATAGTAATATGTTGTTCCAACTGCTGTTGCAAGAGGGGTATAATTGCTATTGGTTGCCCCCGAAATTATTGTTCCTCCAGTGTTGGAAGCTGTAGTGTTGCTATACCACTGATATGTGGGAGATGTGCCACTAATTACGCATGAAAGGGCTGTTGCCGTGCCATTAATACAAATGTTTTGTGCTGTTGTGCTTGGCTGGGTGCTAATATTTGTGGTAATTGTAAATGTGCCATTTGTAGTAAATGTGTGTACATAGTACTTTGTTCCATTCGTTCCGTTGGTCCCATTTCCTGTGTAGCTAGTCACTGTTCCTCCTGTTGCTCTTTGTGTTGCGCTGGCATATCTTACAATTACTACACCAGGGCCACCGTTTTCTCCTACAAAAGAATTGCTAACAACCTTGCATTGACCTCCGCCGCCATAGTTTGATTGCCCTCCCCCTTGACCATTTGTCCCTTGTAGATTGGTAGAAACACCTAACCCGCCGCCGCCGCCGCCGCCAGAATAATAAGTTAAAGTACCTGTAATATAATTTGATTTTCCATCACCCCCATTTCCTGGATAAAACGGGCGAGAACATCCCGAACTCGTTCCATTTGTGCCGGCGGCTCCAGCCCCACCGCCACCGCCACCAGAAACCTCCCCCCCTCCTCCACAGCGGGAATTACCGCCACCATATCCTTGTCCAGATGTGCCAGTACCTCCAATGCCAACGTCTCCACTGTTTCTTTGATTTGCTCCACCGCCACCAGACCCCCCATTGTATCCGTTCTGTTTTAATCCTTCATAGCTTCCTCCACCACCCCCTCCAACAGCTGTTAATGCAGAAACGCCATTAAAAGATGAGTTTGTTCCACTCAGAGCGTGAATTCCTGAGCTAATGGAATTTATTGTTGTGCAACAGGTACCTTTACCTCCGCCAGACCCCACTGTTATTGAGTAGTTGGTTCCTGATGTTAAACTATAGTTTTGCTAATAAATATATCCGCCGCCGCCGCCACCGCCGCCACGAGCATACCCAGCGCCACCTCCACCACCCACCACCAATATATCCACGGTAGTTTGAGCGTAGCTTTTTTGAGAAAACTGAAATAAAAAACAAAGAACAAGCAATGCTGCGGGTTTAAAAACTCGCTTAAAACCAAGACGTGTTTTAAGGGTTATAACAGGTCTTTGACTGCTTCTAAAGATTGCGGAGGGATTCATTCTAAAAGTCTTATTTTAGACTCCAAAAATATCAACAATTATTAAACAACACTATCTTTTTTGTGTGTTTTTTCTAATGTTTACTAGGCCCCAAACAGTTTGTTTTGTTTTGTTGTAGAATTTTTTTGTGCCGCTCAATGTTTATTAAACTTTTATCAGGTATTTTAAACGTATATGTTTTAGCATTGGTTATAATTTTGAAAGTGGCTTTTACCATTGTATCATTAAAATATTTAACCGTTGCATTAAAAACAAAAAAGGGGGCTAGGCCCCCTTTTTTGTACCGTTATGGTTTTTTGGGTTATGGATGCTGGATAACCATCTTATGCTGGTGCGGCTGCATGCCCGGGCCGCTTACCCGGATGATGTAAAGTCCCGCCGGAAGCTTGGCAGTGGGGAACTCCACACTATGGCCTTTGGCTGTTTTGCCTGCAACCATTACACCTGCACTATTGGTTATTGATACAGTCATACCGTTCATGTCGCCATCACCAAGCACAACCTGCACGTTTTGGTCCGCCGGATTGGGGAATATCTTCACGTTTCCTTCTTCGCTGCTCGTTGGGGCCACCTCGCATATTTCACTGTATGAGGCATTGCCCTGCTCATCTTTTTGCTTTACGCGATAAAACAAAACACCCTTGGACGCTGTTTTGTCAGTCAGACTATACCTACGAGGGGTGCTACTATAGCCGGCCGCCTTAACCGAGCCAACCATTACGAACCCCCCCCCCGGAGTAGCTCGTTCTACAATAAAGCTGTCTGACTGGGTTTCGCTGCCCGTTGACCAGTTAACACTAGCGGTGTTTTCTGATCCTCTACTACAAGACATGCTTTGCCAGATTACAGGTAGCAAAACCACATCATCCCCCATTGCAAAAGGCGAAAAGGATCCCTTATAACCATTATGGGTATAATATGCAGTATCTACAACACTGCTTGATGCGGGTGTGGTTTTATCCCAGTTACTGCCATTAAAATGATACATCTTGTATGTGTTGATAGTGCCACTAATCTCGTTTTTATACCAGTTGAATGTGAAATCCACGCCATCACCTGAATTGGCCGTACCATTACCTTTGGTTATTATCCATGTTCTTTTAACCCGGGGTGTTGTTAATGGAACACAACAAGTGCCTTTACCCAAAACATCGTCCAGCAGAGATGTTGTAAACGTATCTGTTTGATTGGTTTTGTTGGTGATTGTAATCGGGTTGTAGGTGCTTTTTCCTATGGCAAATGTTTTTTGTTCAGTATGGCCCAGACCCATTTTCAAAACCCCGGTTCCTGTAATTTTTATGTGGTTTAAACTGTCATTGCCGGATATATTATTTGCGGTCAGGTTGTAATTGCCTAGTCTAACATATTTAGATCCATATAAAAATTTTAATTGACCAACCCTTCTGTTTTTATCTAAAAGAATATCATACCCACACATTGGGCTTACGTCCATGTCGGAACCATTATCTGCTATTACACCGGAACACCAGTTTTGACCATTGCTCCAATCACCGCTAACCGCCCCCGTAAACAGTGTCTTTGTTGTGCCATAAATGGTAATTGAACCGTTTGAACTATGTGTGCTTCCACAAGCACCATCACTAACCAAGACTCGATACAATCGGTTTTGGGATATGTTTGTGTAGTTTAGATAGGTTGTTGTGTTTGACGCGCTAATCCAGTTACTTCCGTTGTCTGTTGAGTATTCCCAGCTATACGAGCTACCGCCAGATCCAGATAACACCAATGTGCCACTATTGTTTATTCCACAATGAGCGTTACTGCTGACCTCCCCACCTGCGGGTGTGGAAGATGCAGAAACGGTAACAATATATTCGTCGCTGTTTGTTGTTGTGCTGCAAGAGGTGTTGTTGACAACGGCCCTAAAATAACGCGTGCCCGCGGTCGTCATGGAATATGAAAGAGATGAGCTTGCAGAGGAAGATATGTCTGAAAACCCACTTCCTGATGTGGTAGAAACCTGCCATTTTGTGACAGAACCCGTGCACCCACTTAAAGATAGTTTTGCTGAAGTGTTTTCGCAGATTGTTGCATCACTAGACACAATGGTGCCCGCATTGATTGTAGCATATGTTATGGTAACTGGCGCGGTAGATGTGACGCATGAACCGCTTGATATTACTACCCTGTAAGAGGTTGTTTCTGAAATATTAGTGGCGGTATAGGTGCTGCTGGTTGAAGCGATGCTTGTTGTTGTTGCTAAAAAATTATCCGGTGAAGATTCCCATCGCACTACACTATATCCCCCTGAAGCAGAATAGGTTAATGCGGAGCTGTTCGTAGAAGAACACACTGAGACTCCACCCCCAGATATTGTGCCGGTTGCCGCGACACCAACATTGATGGTTTGTGTTGCCTCCAAGGTGTTTACCGGATTGTCTCCTGGCATGTCTCCGTATTCAATGATGCAGGCCCTGCCTCTGTTTGGAAAATCATTCCACTTGCCAGTGTTTCCCCACAAATGTCCATAGTCTTCTTGGCCCGGAGTTCCTAAACTCCAAACATCGTTAGGTTCGTTATTGCCGTATTGACCTCCAAGGTTCCAGTTTTGGTATATCCCTGAAACGGCAGATCCGGCTTTTTCAGCTGTTGAGGCATTTCCGGTGCGTATCTTAACACCTTTTTCAGGTCCTGTTATCCAGTGCCACTGGCCTTCTGCTAAACTTTGAGAACTGTATTTTGTATAACCGGCAGCACCATTAATCTGTGAAAAGTTGTCACTACACCCTATCCATGTGTTTTGGTTTATCAAAGAATAAATAAATGCATTTTCGACTGCAGATGAAACTGTTACTAAATACCCTTTTCTGCCAAAAAAGGACTGTGATTCTGCATATTCTTTTGCTGCCGTCCAAGTTCTTATGGTTGGACTGTATTCATAAAAATGTCCATTAAAATGATTATAATAATTGGTGCTTGCGGTAAAGCTTACACGGCGGGTTTCTGGGTTGCAGGATGCAGATGTGGTTTTTATTTGAACCCTTCTTAATAAATCCTGCCAGTCTGATGCACTGGCTGTGCCACTAAAAACAAGGCTTCTGCTGGTTGTGTTGAATGCGGCAGCGTTTACTCCGGTTGGTAGGCTGCCTGTATAGGATAATTCGTCTCCTGTTGTATAATTATTTGTGATTGAAACAGAAAACCCTGTCAATGATCCATTGGATGTTACTGTTATTCCGGGGTCTATATTGGTGGCAACATTGTTTGTTACACTAGTACTGCCTGTTGTCGTTAGGGTTGCCGTTGTTGCAGCCGCTGTTCCGGGTTGATATAAAATAGCCACACTCGAAGAATAAACAGACGCGCAAGAGCCATTCGTTACTTTTACCCTATAATAAGTCGTTGCTGAGATATTGCTTGCTGTATAGGTTGTAGTGGTAGAACCTGAAATATCAGAAAAGGTAGAATTGTTGCTTGAAGATTGCCACTGCACACTTCCCAAATGCCCAGAAGTGGTTAATGTTGTGCTGTTTGTTGAAGATGTAACGGTTGTTGCCCCGCTTATGCTCCCTGCTACCGAACCTACATTAATTGCCCCCGAAACGGTGCTGGTTTGATTAAGAACATTTCCACCCATTGTAGCCGTTACAGAACAATAATAATATGTTGTGCCCGCAGCTGTTGTAGGTGGCGTGTATGAATTGGTTGTTGCCCCATATATTATCGTTCCTCCAGCATTGCTGTTTGATGTGTTGCTATACCACTGATATGAGGGGGATGTGCCGTTTGTGGTTACACTCAATGCGGTTGCGGTTCCGTTTAAACAAATATTTTGGGTTGATGAAGAAGGGTTCGCTGTAATATGACCCACGGTAAACACAAATGTGCCTGAACCTGTGAATTTGTGCACTTGATAGGTGGTGCTGCCGATATTATAAGTGGTTGTTGTGCATGTTGCCTGTCCAGAACCACCTACACCAGAAACATAAGATGTGCTGCTTGCATAACTTAAAATAACAACCCCAGAACCGCCTGCACCTGAAGTACAACTACCACAAGATGAACCACCGCCACCACCGCCAAAATTGTCAGCTGCATTAATGCTTCCGCCATTGCCAGTTGTACTGGCTCCACTTGTTCCATAACCGGCATTTGCTCCTCCTGCTCCTCCAGTAGGACCATTACCGCCACCACCTGAACCGTATGTTAGAGAAGACCCTGTTATGGAAATAGACACTCCTTGCCCTCCACCAGAAATACCGCCCACTGCACCAGCTCCGCCACCACCACCACCTTGATTACTTGAGTTATTACCACCTGCATTACCATATATAAGTGGAGTAGTGCCAGAAGAATTGCCTGAACATGAACCTGTTGTTGCACTTCCTCTACCAGCATCGCCATGCTCACCGCCACCAGAACCTCCACCCCGGCCACCACCGCCGCTTCCACCGCCTCCACCACCGCCATTTGCAATCATAGAGATACCACCTGAAACTGAACTAATAAAAGAACTGCTACTTCCATTATTACCGTACCTGATACTTATACCACTTGTTGTTGGGGCAACTGTAACCGAGTAACTGCCTGTAGAAATAGAGGTGCCTTGTAAGTAAACAACCCCGCCACCGCCGCCACCACCGGTTCTATTTCCAGTTGAACTTGAATTGTGTCCACCACCACCGCCGCCTGCGCCAACCACTAAAATATCGACATTTGTTTGGGCATGGGTTTTTTGAGAAAAATGGAAGAATAAGCAAAAAAGAATTACCGTTGCAGGTGTAAAAAGATGCCTAAAATCAAAACGTGTGTTAACGGTTTTAACAGGTCTTTGACTGCTTTTGAAGATAGTGGTGGCTTTCATTAAAGGATAATAATTTACCAAAACACAGTTGGCTATGAAAGCCCTGGTTTTAGATCATTACCCAAAATTGCTAGGAAAACGACCGCCAAAACTTTGTTTTCGTTGTTTAATTACTATGGTTTTCCTATAACTATAGTAATTTGGCTTGTTTTGAAGATTAAAGTCTTTCTTTTGTGTATTCCTTCGGTAGTTGCCCCGTCTCTTTTTTGAAGGTTTTGTAAAACGTGGTCACATTCTTGAAGCCGCTTTCCATCGCAATGGCTTCTATGGTTTTGGTACCTTTTTTCAACGGGAGTTGCTGTAAAAAATATTTTACACGGTACCCGTTTACCCAATCTCTAAAACCCTTGCCCATGTGATAATTAAGCACGTACGAACAATGATGAACCGGTATGCCCAAATCGCTGCTAAGGTTGGATATTTGGTACTCGGGATTTAAATATGGCTTCTTTTTATCCATCAACCCAATCATGACTTCCAAGTATAAGTCCACCCGCTCTTCATCAATTGGGGCTTTTTTAGGGGTTTCTTCTGGTTTTGTGGTGTCGCTGATGACCGGATGTACAGCAGCATCCCTGTTGTTTTTCCATTTGTCAGAAATTAAGATATGACCATACAACAACCTCGGTTCATAAAACAACACAAATAACAAAACAATCATTATGATTATATGAATAGGCGTCAATGTCAAATCGCCAACCGGTACTGCTGAAAGTTGCATTGTGTTTTTAACCAAAATCACATATTGTACAATCTGCAACACCTGGTTAAGTGTCAAGATTGTTGCCAAAAAGAAAACCCATTTCTTTTGTATATCCCAGGATTGGCCCGCAAACCCTTTGATAATGGTATACCAAATTACAAAGGTATATAGCATACCAACCCCTCTTCTGATGGGGTGTTGCAAGGTTTCTGGAACAAAACTGAACGGATTGGTGCTTAAAAACTGTTTACCCTCAACAACATCATTCAAAAAAAGAAGAACCCCTTGTTTGTCTGTAGCAAACCAAGAGAGTGTATCAAAGGAAAACAATAAACCCGGTAAAAAATGAATGAAAAGAATGGGTGATAATCTGGTTTTATCATTGGTAAAACAATAAAAGTATAAATATAAAAACACGGGGAACAAGAGTTGCATTACACTATTCAATGGAAGTGCCCAATACAAAGCATCAATATCTCCATTCTGGGTAAAAACAAACATAGCGGTTTGGATGAACTGGATAAAGAAAGCCAAACCCAGTAGCTTATTTATTAGCTGATTGCCCTGCTTATTGCTAATGCTGTAAACGGCAAAAAATAAAAAAACTAACGACCCGCCTGAAATAAAGAAATTGATCATGTTGGAGGGTGTCTTGTCTTGATGGCAAAATTATTGTTTTTTTTACCATTTATATTTGTGTTGTGGGGTGGGCGGAATGCTGTGTTTGTTTACTGTCCAACTTTAGCTGCCTTGGGTTAAGGGTATCTCAAAGGAAAAATAACGCTATAAAAAAGTCTATCATTCTGCCGTTTGCTTTGCTGCCAAAATTACACCATTCTTCGCGGTTTTATCTTGGGTTTTTGTAATTACCTTTGAGGGTTGTGAAGCAGGTGTTTGTTACGGGTGCGTCGGGCTTTGTGGGGGCCCATCTGGTGTATGCGCTGCTTCAAAAAAACTATGCGGTTACCGCACTGGTTCGCTCCCCAGAAAACCTGGACGCATTTCATGCCCTGTCTCCGCTTTATCCGGGTGTTTCCACCCAAAATGTTAATTGGGTAACCGGAGATTTGCTTTTTCCGGAAGGGTGGCTCAACGCTGTGGCTGATGCTGATGTGGTTTTTCACGCTGCGGCCCTCGTGTCTTTCTCTGCCAAAGACCGACATCTTTTGATGGAAACCAACGTAAAAGGAACCACCCATATCGTAAACGCCTGCCTCCAATGCAACCAAAAACCGCTGATATATGTTTCCTCCGTAGCCGCTCTGGGGCGCTCTGAGGAGGAGGTCACTGAACATACCCCCTGGGTTGATTCCGGACGCAACACAGATTATGCAGTAAGCAAATACCTGGCCGAGCAGGAGGTTTGGAGAGGGGTTGAGGAGGGTTTGCCCGCCGCGATCGTGTGTCCGGGTATTATTATTGGCCCATGGGGTAAAAACTCGGGCTCAGGACAAATACCGGCGCTGGTTAAAAAGCGGATGCCTTTCTTTCCGGTGGGGGAAAACGGGTTTACAGGGGTGCGCGACGTAGTAAAAATGCTGTTGTTGCTTTATGAAGAGGAGCGCTATGGTCAACGCTTTTTGTGTATCGCCAGGAATACTTCCTACCGGTTTGTGCTGACCAACCTTGCTAATTGTTTTTCGGTCCCGGCGCCCAAATATCCGCTGAGTGGCTTAACCCTGAACGGGTTAGTCATGCTTGCGCGCCTGGCAGAATTTCTTTCAATTCCTTTTCCCTTTCCTTCTCAGGGGCTTAAAAGTACCTCGCTTAAAACCCGATATGTTTCTGCCCATGGGCACCTGATTCCCAATATGCGGTATTTACCCCTGGAAGAAACCCTCAAAGAAACCGCTACAACATACAACGCCCCCCTCTTTGAAGTTGTCTAACATTTATACAGACCGTCATTTTGTAAGGGTTTGTCTATTTGTTTGTTTTGTTGTATTTTTGCTAAAGTGGGTGTTATCAGTAAATATGGTCTTTTATTGTTCTGTGCCTGCACATTTTTTACTGTTGCGGCTCAGCGCCCAAAAATTTACACGCAGTTTAACGTTGGTAATTCGATGTTTCTGGGAGATCTCGGGGGGCGTCCCAGCATTGGCACACATGGTCCGCAAGACTTAAACCTAGCCACCATGCGATACAGTGTCGGCGCGGGTTTAAAGCTGGCCTTTACACCTGGGGTTGCGATCAAAACCAACATCACGTATGCCAGGGTAGCCGGTGATGACAAGTTTACCCGCAACCCTGAACGCAATCAGCGGAACCTTAACTTTTTTTCTCCCATTGTAAATACCACTTTTATGCTGGAGCTTTCTCCGGGAGAATCCAAGCGGTTGTATATGTTTGCCGGTGTGGGGTTGTTTTATTATGAACCGAAAACCAGAATGGGTGAAAACAAATATCGCCTGAGAGACTATGGGACTGAGGGACAATACTTTTTATCCAATAAAGAACCCTATAGGCCCACCGCCATGATATTCCCATTTGGCCTGGGATATAAGATTAAAGACGGCGGTAGCCGGGGTGCCTCTCTATCTATTGAATATGTAATGAACAAAAGCACCACAGACTATATAGATGATGTGAGTACCCAGTATGTTGACAAAACCCTGCTGGCAAATCGCAACGGCGCTGTGGCTGTTCAGTTGATGGATCGCAGCTTTTCAGACATTCCCGGCTTTAGTGAGCCCGGCGCCATTCGCGGAGATCCCCGCGATCTGGACAACTTTTCGTTTTTACAGTTAGTGTATTCTGCTCCCATTGGGAAAGGCCGGGGCGCTGGTTTCGGTGGAAAAAATTTCCGCCGCAGAGCCAATACCCGATGCCCGGATCGTTTTTAAACTCCATTGTTTTTGTACCTTTGTCTCCCATGAAATGCGGTGTCGTTATCTTCCCCGGCTCTAACTGCGACCACGACCTGATGGTTGTTTTGAAATCTTTAACCGGAGAGGATCCTGTTAAATTATGGCACCAAAACCCAAGCATTGAGGGGTGTTCTCACGTGTTTTTGCCCGGCGGTTTTTCTTATGGCGACTACCTGAGAAGCGGCGCCATCGCCAAGTTGTCGCCTGTTATGAAGGCCGTTTCCGAACATGCCGCTAACGGTGGTTTTGTGATGGGAATTTGCAATGGTTTTCAAATTCTGTGTGAGAGTGGCCTCCTTCCGGGCGCACTGCTCAGAAACACCAATATGAAGTTTGTTTGTAAAAACGTGCATCTAACGCCCATAAACACAAACACTATGGTAACCACAGGCCTAAATGCGGGCCGCTCACTTACCATTCCCATCGCCCATGGCGAAGGTCGTTTTTACGCAGATGAAGAAACCCTGGAGCATTTGGAAAAAAACAATCAGGTGGTTTTTCGCTACTGTGACGCATCAGGCAATCCTACAGAGGAAAGCAACCCCAACGGCTCTTTAAATAACATCGCAGGTGTTTGCAACGCAGGTTTCAATGTGTTTGGAATGATGCCCCACCCAGAGCGCTGCGCAGAGGAAGGCCTTTTTAATACAGACGGCCGCGCATTGTTTGAGTCCATCCTGGCTATGGCTTCTGCATAATTAGCGGTTTTTTCAGTTTTTTGTCATTTCACGGGTTTGAAAAACAACCTTTTGGGGGTGCGGATTGTCTATATTGTACAATAAGTTATAACCAGTTTAGGTTATCATTAAAAGGAGGAGCCCATGAACACACAAACCCGCAACCCAAAGGAATCGCAAACCGTGTTTGCGCCCAAACGCCGTTCAGATAAAGGGCCTGTTCAAAAAGCTGCCGGCGCCTAAACCCCGCCGTCCTTCATTCGCTCTGCGTTTTCTGCCACCTGTAGTGCATGTATAATGTCCTCGAGCTCTCCGTTCATTACGGCATTGAGATTATACACCGTCAGGCCTATTCGATGGTCTGTAAGACGACTCTGGGGAAAGTTATACGTCCTGATTTTCGCGCTTCTGTCTCCGGTGCTAACCATTGTTTTGCGCCTTTTGGCCACCTCTTCCATACGCTTGTTATATTCTGCCTCATAGAGGCGGGTTCTAAGCATATTCATGGCTTTTTCCCTGTTTCCGAGCTGGGTTCTCTCAGTCTGGCAAATCACAACGGTCCCGGTAGGTATATGGGTTAACATTACTTTGGTCTCCACTTTGTTCACGTTTTGACCGCCCGCACCGCCACTTCGGGCTGTTTCCATCTTAACATCTGCTTCCCTAAGCTCAAAGTCAAATTCTTCTGCTTCCGGCATTACCGCAACCGTGGCGGCGCTGGTGTGAACCCTCCCCTGGCTTTCGGTGGCCGGCACACGCTGCACCCGGTGAACACCGCTTTCATATTTCAAAATACCGTAGGAGTCTTCTGCGTTCACCTCCAGTATGATTTTATTGTAGCCACCCATGCTGCCCTCCACCGCATCTGCTATACTGATTCCCCAACCCTTTTGATCGCAATAGCGCTGATACATTCTGGCCAGATCACCGGCAAACAGCGAGGCCTCGTCTCCTCCGGTTCCTGAACGAATTTCTATGACGGCTTTCTTGGCGTCTTCCGGGTCCCTGGGCAATAACAGTAATCGTACCTCCTCTTCCAGTGCTGGCATTTCTTTTTCTATTTCATCTGCACTCTCTTTGGCCAATTCTCTCAAATCTTTGTCTTTTTCATTTTTAAGAATCTCTCTGGCCTCCTGTAGTTCTGTTAAGAATTTTTTATACTTATGGTACGCCTGAGATACCGGCTGTAATGCTTTGTATTCCTTGTTTAGCTGGGTAAACCTTCTTCTGTCTGCCACCACTTCAGGGCTGCTGAGAAGTTGTTCTACCTCGGTAAATCTTGCATGCAGTGCTTCGAGCTTGTCTAACATCAGTGGGTTTGCAAAATTACGACCCCCGAAGTTTCTGACAATGATTTGTTTCCCCGCAGCGACAACAAAGCGCCCCCTATGTAAATCCCTGCCTTTTGTCGAGACGCCGGGCGCCTTTTCCCGCTTCCTTCAAATGGCTCCGTTAACCAAATCTCCCCCTGATTAAAAAGCAAGAGGCGATTTGCGGACAGGTCGACACAGCGGCCATCTTTTTCAGGCAATTCAGCAAGTACGTTGAGGTTCATATTCAATACCAGCGTGGTGTTCTGTGGGGTGGTAATCACAATTAACCGCCCGTTATCCAAAATATTGCATGCCTTTCTGTTTTTATTGCCTTTGGCACACAATACCATACTTTCCTGCACAACCATTCCGCTGCGGTCGAGTTTTTTTAGGGTGCTGCTATTATCATCAAAAATCCAGACCCCACCATCGTTCGCCCTACCAAACCCTCCCGGCTTTATATTGTTTTGCGACAGCAGGGAAATGCTGCCTGTGGTATTGAGCTGGTTATCGGTAATAATAAGCATGCCTGTGTTTTGAAAAAACAACATGGGCTCCATGGGGTTGTCTGCATCCACAATCACCCCTTCGCCATACTGTGCTACAGAATTGCAGATACTGTTTTTTTGATGGTCCCATTTACAAAAACGGTATGCTGAATCAACCACGTAAACTGTTCCTTTTACATCAATATCTGCAGCCGCCACACGACCTGAAAATGGCAGGGTATCAGACGGTGTTGATTGTAAGAAACAATATGCGTACAGGGTCAATACATTCATACTGCAGTTATTTCTCCCAGGCAAGCAACTGAAGCTGGTGTCCGTCAAAAACAGCATATTGCTTTTGGTGCATCCATTCTCCCAGGTTTATATACCGACTGTTTTCGCCTACTGTTATGTCCAGCGCAAGGTGCCTGTGTCCAAACACAAAATAATCTATGGGGAATTTTTGCAGGTATGACTGGGCAAATATTGTCAGGTATTCTTTGTCATCGCCCAGGTAGGTTTCATGCCTTCCTTTTTGCTGTATACGGCTTTTTTTACTCATCCTGCTCGCCAGGGAAATACCCAGACTGGGGTGTAAAAAACCAAAAAGAGACTGGCAGATGGGGCTTCTGAATATGCGTCTCAGAATTTTGTATCCATATTCTCCGGGGCCTAGGCCATCGCCGTGGTGTAAGAAAAATCGTTTACCGTTTCTCTCCATAATCAGCTCGTCTGATACGATGTTTACCCCACACTCTTTTGCAAGATATCCAAACATCCACATGTCGTGATTTCCTTTGAAAAGGGTGACGCTAATTCCTCTGTCTGTTAGTGAGGAAAGGGTTCCCAACAGCCGTGTAAATCCTTTGGGAACGGCGGTTTTGTATTCGAACCAAAAGTCAAAAACGTCGCCTAACAGATAAATTTCTGTGGCATCCTGAGCTGCCATTTCAAGCCAGCGACAAATACTTTTTTCTCTGTCTAAACTCGATGGGTAATCGGGAACACCCAGATGAAAATCGCTGGCAAAATATATTTTCACAAGCCCGCAAATTGAGACAACAGCCGGATGTCGTTGTGAAACATATCCCGTATATCGTTGATGCCGTATTTTAACATGGTAATTCGGTCTATTCCCATACCAAATGCGTATCCCTGATAAACCTCAGGATCTATATTACAGGATTTTAATACATTAGGATGTACCATACCACAACCCAATACTTCCAGCCATCCCGTTCCCTTGGTTAACCGTCTATTCTCTTCTGTGTCTGTACCTGCCCATATATCCATTTCGGCACTGGGTTCGGTAAATGGAAAATAACTGGATCTGAATCTTACTTGGGTTCCTTCTCCAAAAAACTGCTGCACAAAATAATACAGCGTCTGTTTCAGATCAGCAAAGGATACCCCTTTATCTATATAAAGCCCCTCAATCTGATGAAAAAAACAATTACTGCGTGAGCTAATGGCTTCATTGCGATACACCCTACCCGGCATGACCAATCGTATAGGTGGGGTTCTTTTTTCCATTTCTCTTATTTGTACACTGCTGGTATGGGTTCTCAGCACATGATTGCCAATAAAAAAAGTATCCTGCATATCCCTTGCCGGATGATCATCAGCAAAATTGAGTGCCCCAAAATTATGCCAGTCATCCTCTATTTCCGGACCATCAGCAATATCAAACCCCAGTGAATAAAATATATCGCACAGGGTGTTTTCTACTATTTTTAAGGGGTGTGAACTCCCGGTCGCCATGGATGAAACCGGTAACGTTGTATCAAACTTGTTTTCCGTTCCAGAAGTTGCTGTTAATTGCTGTTTACTGATTTTGTATACCTCTTCCAATCTGGCCTTCAAGGCATTCAGAGGTTTACCAACTGTTTTCTTGTCTTCACCGGGCAGATTTCTAAAGGCATCCATCAGATGCTGTATTTTTCCTTTGGAAGAAAGATAGGTCAGACGAAACTGTTCCAGAGATTCGGCATCTGCAAAATGTATTGATGCAGTTTCTTTTTCTATTTTTTCAATTTCGTCCAGCATTGCGATTACAAAAGTAAAAAGATCCTAGGTTTTTTCTTACATCATATTTTCCCCGATATCCCCATCCCTAATATAAATATAAAACATTTCATTTAAATATTATATTAATATATATTAAATACAGCTGTGTGGAAATGTGGAATACCTTTAATTTATGTAATCACATTTTTATCAAATATTCCTAAGATCCTTTATTTATAGGGTTTTTTAGGCCAATAGTTTTATTTTATTATGTCATAATCAATCCTTTTTTATGAGCATATACAGCGAATTAATCAGTTTAAAAATGATTATGTTTTGAACCAGTTTCAACACCTCTTGAGGAAGCGGTTCTTTTTTCACGTGAAACGGTAACACAATTCACCTGTTGTCATAATATTATCAGGGTTTTTCCGTATCTTTTACATACAAATCAACAGCCATATTTTCCTTGATTTTTATGGTAGGCAGTTTTTTATAGTATTCACCCAATGATTCCTTTGTTATATCCGGTGCATCAAGCAGCTGATTTTTATTGATGTCATGGAAGTACGATAATTCGTGTTCAGATGCCTGAACCCATAACTTAATATTCTTTCCGTTTTCTATGTTGCTATTATATGTCTCTCCGCTTACTTTGTTTTTTAGGGTAATGTATATATCAAAAGCTTCATTATTATAAATGGTCAATGGAGTATAGACTGGAATGGAAGTTTTGAATGTATCCTTTATTTCCTTTCCAGATTCAGTAACTAGATTAAAAGGGATTCGTACATTTCCAGTATGATTATTTTTAAATCTTAAAACTGCAGTATTCAATTCGAATAATGTGTTACATGAATCAACCATATTGTTATGATTAAAATACGTTTGCGTTTCTTTTGACGTACTTTGTAATATTTCGTTGGCAGATAATTTGATTTGTTGAAATGAATCTGCTAGAAAAGAGGGTTTATTTAAACTATACCTCAAAATGAATGCTTTGTTTTCTGCTTTTTTGGGTATGATATATCTCGTACTGTCTGTTTTTTGTAGTAATCCAAATACACTAATACTATCTCCTATTAAGGTATCCTTGTAATTGATAATATTATTGTTTTCACTTTGTGTCTTTATGCCGTTTAAACCATACTTGTTGTTTTTAAAATTATAAAGGCTCAGTTTCTTTTTTTGAACGGAATATAAAAATATTGAGCAAGTATCTCCGGGTTTGGTTTTAAGCATACCTACATCTTCATTAGATTCGAAAGAGTCATTACCATTGAGGTCATTATATGCGATGATGGTTATGCTGTCTGAAGGAAGGCCATATAAGGAGAAACGTAAATCTTTATTGGCAATACTTTTATAGTAAGGTTTGTTTAGACTTTGAATTCTTACTTTTTTTGATTTGGGTTCTTCAATAAATGTGCAGTTACCAAAAAGATATTGAGTATCCAGGGTGTTTCCGGTGCTAAACAACAATGGTTTATATATTCCCTGGTTACCCTCATTTAAGTCTTTAATGGCTTCATTCAGATGAATGCTATATGTGGTATTATCATTAAAAACATCTCCTTCAAATTTTATGGTAACATTATCTTTACCTACGTTAATACTTGGTTTACCATTTGTTTTTGGAGATATAACAATTTGCTCTTTAATGTTTGATGCTTGTATAAATTCATTAAACCGGAATACAATGATATTGGGTTTTATGTTGGAACTTCTGTCAGTCGGGGTGGTGACTTTTATTAGTGGTGGTAGCACATCTTTAGCACCGCCTGTGGGTGTGACGGGATTGGCACATTGAAACAATAAAACTATAGAAAGGGCAGATATTATATGATTCAATTTGCTCATCTTCCAAAATAAACAAGAAGTACAGAGATGTCCGCAGGGTTTACGCCGCTTATCCTGGATGCCTGACCAAGGGTCACGGGTTTTATTTTATGTAGTTTTTCCCGCGATTCTTTGCTGAGTGAGGTTAATTTATGAAAATCAAACTGTGCTGGTATTTTAATTTCTTCAAGGCGTTGTAGTTTTTCAGCCATTTCCTGCTCTTTTTTTAAGTAGCTTTCATATTTAATGTGGTTTTCTGCAGCTTGTGCGGCTTCTTCCTGGCAATTTATCAGCAACTCGTTCACCTCTGAAATATTTGCTATATCGGTTAAGGTAATTTCCGGCCGTAATAGGAATTTTTTATAACGCTGTTTTTCTGTGATTGTGGTACCATTTTTATCAGCGAGCAGGCAGTTGGCCTCTTCTACTGCAATATTGTTGTTCTCAAAGAAATGGAGTAGTGATTGTGTATCATGTATCTTGGTTTCCAGTTGCCTAATGCGTGTTTCAGAAGCCAACCCTATTTCATAACCTAAGGGTGTAAGTCTTTCATCTGCATTGTCTTGCCTTAATGTTATTCTATACTCCGCCCTGGAGGTGAACATACGGTAAGGTTCGTCAGTTCCTTTATTAACTAGGTCATCTATCAATACACCTATATAGGCCTCATTTCTCCCCAGCACCACTGCGTTTTTTTCTTGAGTTTTTTGGTGTGCGTTGATCCCCGCCATTAGGCCTTGGCAGGCGGCTTCTTCATATCCTGTGGTTCCGTTTATCTGTCCGGCAAAATACAGATTCTGTATGAGTTTGGTTTCCAGTGTCAGATTTAACTGGGTAGGGGGGAAGTAATCGTATTCTATGGCATATCCCGGTCTGAACACTTTGGCTTTTTCAAAGCCGGGTATTTGGCGCAGCGCCTTTAATTGCACATGGTCGGGCAAACTGGTAGAAAATCCGTTTACGTATACTTCAATGGTATCCCACCCTTCTGGCTCTACAAACACCTGGTGCCTGTCCCGTTCCGCAAAACGGTTAATTTTATCTTCAATACTGGGACAATATCTTGGCCCCAATCCCTGTATACTGCCATTATACATAGGGCTTTCAGCAAAACCCTCTCGCAATATATCATGTACGGCTGAATTGGTATAGGTAATATGGCAACTGCGCTGTTGTTTTAATGCATGTGTTTCACGTGAAAACGAAAACTTTGCAGGTTGTTCATCTCCTTTTTGTTCCTCCATGGCATCATAGTTTAAACTTCTGCCATCCACCCTGGGTGGGGTCCCTGTTTTCATTCTTCCAGACACAAACCCCAAATTTTCTAATTGACCTGTTATGCCAAACGAAGCACTCTCACCCATGCGACCTCCACCAAAATTCTTGCTGCCTATGTGAATCAGGCCATTAAGGAAGGTTCCATTGGTCAGTATTACTGCTTTTGAGCGTATTTCAGCGCCCATACCGGTAATTACACCCTGTGCTGTTCCGTTTATAACAATAATTTCTTTGACAGTATCTTGAAAAAAGTCGAGGTTGGGGGTGTTTTCCAGTGTTAATCTCCATGTTTCAGCAAAGCGCCAGCGATCACTTTGGGCACGCGGACTCCACATGGCAACCCCTTTGCTGCGGTTCAGCATGCGAAATTGTATCATCGTTTTGTCTGTGATGATGCCTGACATTCCTCCTAAAGCATCTATTTCCCGCACAATCTGCCCCTTTGCAACGCCACCCATAGCGGGGTTACAGCTCATTCTGGCAATGGTTTCCATATTCATGGTTACCAGCATAACACGGCTACCCATGCGCGCTGCAGCATGTGCTGCTTCACAACCGGCATGGCCTGCTCCCACTACAATGATATCGTATTCTCCTAAAAACAACGTTGTTTCACGTGAAACCAGTTATCACGTTTCCTTTTCAAGGTACAAATTTATACAATATGTTTCGGCTTCTCGCATGGCCACCTGGTCTTTTGTGCTTTTGTCCTTATAACCCATCAAATGTAACACACCATGAAACATCACCCGCAGTAATTCTTCTTTAGCGGATACGCCAAAGACCATGGCGTTTTCCAATACCCGTTCCAGGGAAATATATATTTCTCCTTCTATTCCTTCGACACCAGACAAATCAAACGTGATGATATCGGTGTAGGTATCGTGATTTAGATAGTCTTTATTTAATCGCAACAGCTCATCATCCGTCATAAATACATACTGAAGGGATGAAACAGATTGTTTTTTTTCTGCCGCCACTTGTTTTACAGAGGCCTTAAACACTGTTTTTGAAATGTGCGGACGATCCTTTCTTCTTCCGGCATAAGATATATTAATGCTGTTTTTCATCTTAATAGCATTAATGTCCCTTGAAACAGTTCCCGTTTTTCCGACCGTACTACCTCCACCTTGTAAATATAAAAACCCTGTATTACGGGGCTTCCTCCAGCTTCGCCATTCCACCCGTCAAGCGCTTCACCTTGCCATAGCTTGCCGCCCCATCGGTCATAAATTGACATAACCGCCTGACCTCTTTCAATATTTGGATTCACAATGCGAAACCACCGGTTATTTCCATCCGGTGCGAATGAGTTTGGAATCAGTGTGGTGTCGTAAACCCGCAGGCAAACTTCATTAGAGTAGGCCGTATCAATTCTATTGCCCCCCGCATCTTTTTTATAAGCAACCACCCTGTAACACTCCGGCTTGCTTGTGTCCGACAGAATGTAAGGGGATGAAGGCCCGCCAATTACGTTCCACGTGGAACCTTGTTTTTGTCTGGCTTCTAACGCCTGGTCTATGGCGTTATATGGCTGATAATCAAACCATTGTAGTAAAAAACCAGCCCTTTTTAGTAGGATGCTTTCATGCACTTCAGAAGAATCTGATGGTTTGTTGCAAGGGTTTTTCACCACCAGCATGTATTGGTATGCTGTGTTGTTGGTTTGGAGCCCTGTGTGCTTAAACCGGGACAAACCCTTTGGAACCACCCCAACAAAAACCTGCCAGGAAGGGCTGGAGTTTTCTCGGTAATATAACGTTGCGGAATAGCCAGTAAGGGTTGCGTTCCAATGGGTAGTAATTTCCAACGAGCTTTCGTTAACTACAGAAACATGTCCGATGGTGTTGGTGTTTGCCTTGTCGTGCCCAGACAAGTAGGCGCCAATAATATTGCTGCTGGATGTAATCGATGCGGTTGAGGGGGATTTGTAGGCCCTTACCAGAAAATAGTACTTTCTATTTAAAACAGGAACCGCGTAAGTGTAGCTATATGTTGATCCACTTACTGTTCCTACTTTTGACCATAGGTTGCTTTGGTCATCAGACACCCAAACATCGTAGTGGTCAACCGCCCAGCCGACATAACCCGTCCACCGAAAGGTAAATTGTTTATCGCAAGGCAAATTTATGTTGTCTGAAGCAGAAAACGAAGCACAAACAGGGCTGTGTGTAGCACAAATAACCCCCCCGTTGTAGCAAGAGTCAAATACTGCTATATTAGTTTTATTGCCGCTGTTTTTTACATCAAAGGTTGAAGTAGAAAACCGGTACCCAAGTGAAGCAGTGTCTTTAATCAAAATATTATTTCCGGTAGCGGGGTCTACCTTAAAAACAGAGTAACCCATCACGTCTTTTTCAGAAGCTTTCTGCCAGCCGGCAATCAATTGTTGTGAGGCGAGGTCAACACTCACGCTATCAAGGTCCAGCTTTGCTGGAGGGGTGTCGTCAATAAATACCGTATCTGAGTTTAATGTGTCTATTCCATTGCAGGCAAATCGTGCGCTTACAAACAATTCCCATTGTTTTTTATTCGGTAGCAGGGCGCTTAGTGCCGTTGTATTGGCTGTTCCTCCCTGAAATAGTTGCTGAAAAGGGGAGGTTATATTGTCTCTGCCATACAATCGATAAGACACAAAACTTCCGCAAAGGTCTGCCTGAGGAGAAAAATATAAAGTTACAACACCTGTGGTGGGGTCCAAACACGCCCTAATAGCTTTCGGGGGAAGCACCATGGCAGACGCCGCCGAAAAAAACAATACCGGTAAAACAGCGAGAATATGTTTGCGAAATACTGCCAAATAGTTACTATAAGATTCCTGCCAGTGCAAGGGTAAACGAATCGGGACGCAAATAATTGTATGCAAAATCCGATATTTCGTCTGAAGTAATAGACCATATTCGGTCCATATACGTTGTATAGTAATTTCCCGGCAGGTTGTTCTGAAGTAAAAACTGCCATTTGGAGGGCAAAGAAAAGGGTCCGTCAAAACCCGCTCTAAGCTGCCCGGAAGCATACCGGCGCGCTTTTTCCAGCTCTTCTCCGGTTGGCGGTGAGGTTGACAATCCGGTCATTATGGCTTGACAGGCCTCAACCGCGGCATCGGCATTTGCACTGTTCATTTCTCCGCTGATATACCAGGTAAAACCACTAGACGCCTGTGCCAAACCACTGCCAATGCCATAGGTTAACCCCCTGGTCTCACGAAGATCCTGCATTAAACGGCTGCCAAAAAATCCGCCAAGAAACATATTGACAAAGGATGCTGTTTGCATGGCTTCCATGCTTAGCTTCGGAAGCGCTTTTCCCATATACAAACTCACCTGTTGTGCATGCTCCATGCGATGCTTTATCTGTGTTTGCGGCTCAAGAAGAGAAGCAACCCCCTCTTCTCGGGATGTTTTGGATGCATTCATTGAACCCATCACGCGCTCCAAAACAGCATGCTCTTCCTGCCCAAAATCGCCGGAAGCAAAAACTCTGCAAGCAGAAAAAGCCAAGTGCTGTTTATGCCAGCGACCCAGATCCTCTCTGTTTAGTGCTTCGATATCGGCTGAATCAGCAAAAGAAGAATCAGGGGAGGATTTTCCGTAAAGGGCCTCATAGCAAAGTCTCCCACTCCAGTAACGGGGTGTTTGCATTCTCCTGAGCAATGACGAAGTTTCTACCTGTTTGAAAACAGCCAGTTCGTGCTCGGGAAAAACGGGTTCGGCGCCTTGTTCAAGCAGCCATTTGAGGGCCTCTTCAAGGTACTGTTTTTGGGTTTGCAAGACCAGCGTGGACGACAAAAGCCCAACATCTGGGTTTGCAGAAGCGCCCAGGTATTCGAAACCCTCCTGTATTTGTTCTGAAGAATGGGTTTTGTTTCCGCTCAGTCTCAAAGTCTGCGCAGCCCTTGCCTGCATTGGGGCTGTCTGTGCTGCTGTACCTGCGGGCCAGTAAAACAATAGTTTAACAACCCCTAAATCTCGCTTAGGGCTTGCGGCTAATGGGATGCCACCCCGAAGGAGCGATTCCGTGGGTGGAATGAACGACAGGGTTTTTATGGTTTTGGCTTCCGGGGCCAACATTCTGAAACTCATGATGTTTTTGGGTGATAGTATAAAACAGCCGCATTGTCTGGCTGTATAGTGCTGACGGCCGCTTTTAGCATGCTGTGCAGATTGGTGTTTCTGTATGTTGAGTTCTCGGTTACTATGGCGTCCAGATTGCCTGTGTTTTCAAAAAAACACAATTTCTGAGCACGATTAATCAGGCTCGATTTTTCAAAAAGCAAGGATGATGTCGCTTTGTTTTTAACCCGCTCCATGTGCCTTTCCGTGAAAAACTTGCCATCCATGGCGTCTTTCATTGTTTGTAGCAAACAAGCCTCCCCGTGCAGGTGATTCTGCCCGTCATTAAGCACGCCATATAGAACAAACATACCCTCGCCAATACCCCTTACATAAAAGCATGCGGCGTCGTTAAACACGGGGTTTTCTTTTACCCAGCGGGTGTAAATGGGGCTAATTTCCGACCCGCCAAGCAAATCGGCAAACAGTTCCAGGGCAGCGCTGTCCGGATTATTAAACTCAGGCCCTTTCCAAACCAAAAACACCGCAGGATTGGGACTTAAATCTTCAGTTTCCATGAAACGGCGGCCGGTGTTGGCGGGGTCCTGTTCATATACATTGCTATTAACAGAACCGGTTGGCTCGATATCTGCATACCATTTTTCGCATAAAACCCTGGTTTCTTCCAAAGTAATTTGTCCGGCAACACAAAGCACAGCATTGGCCGGGTGATAGTGTTTTTTATAGAACGCCTCCACGTCTTCGAGGGTTGCGTTTTCTATGTGAGAAATATCTTCACCAATGGTAGGCCAGCGGTAGGGGCTGTTTTGATATAAAAGCCCCCGCAAATGATGCCAAAGCATACCGAAAGGCGCATTGTGGCACCGCTGCTTAAACTCTTCCACAACCACACCGCGCTGCACTTCAAGCGTTTTGGCGTTGATGTTCAGTTGAAACATACGGTCGCTTTCAAGCCAAAAGGCGGTTTCAGCGTTTTCGGAGGGAACGGTGATATAATAGTTTGTGTACTCGTTATTGGTGAAGGCGTTATTGCTGCCACCGGCATGTTCTACGGCCTTGTCATAGGAAACCACATTCTTGCTTCCTCCAAACATGAGGTGTTCAAAAAGATGGGCAAAACCTGTCTTATCAGGAGATTCGTCCCTTGCGCCCACATTGAAAAGGGTGTTTAAAATAACCACAGTGCTGTCAGGATCAAAATGATGAATCACCCGAAGCCCGTTGGGTAGCACAAACCTTGAATAGGAAATCACACTGCAAAGGTAGCGCCCGGTCCCAATTCTTAATATGTCTATGCGTCAGGGAAGTGTATAGATTTCAAAACACCTGCAAGCTCAGTCGCCTTTTGCGTGCCGATCAAAACCCGTTTTCCGCTCTTAATCACCAGTTGAAGCCCCATATTTCCCCGCACATTAAAAGCGGTACCTCCCGAGCCCATTCGAAGACCCCAGCCGCCATATTCAAGAAGGGGTTTGTATTTTCTGACTTCGCAATGTGCTATTTCAGACCATGGATAGAAACGGGGTTTTCTATGGAAGGGGCGAAAGCGAACATATATGCCATCAGTACATATTTCGGTGTTCAACTCAAACCAAAAGCTGAACATCAGCAGGATTGACAAAAAAACACCAATGTTAATGAGTAGCCCTGACGCGTTAAACGTGAAAAGTTCATTGGAAATATTGGGAAAAAGCAGTCCCACCAAAGGAAACAAGAGGGGCGTTAACAATAAAATCCATATCCACTTTTGCGTGAAACGCTGTTTTTCCCAAAACAAAACCGGTTTTTCTTGCGCCTCCATTCAACAAAGTTAAGAGCACACCTGAGAAAAAGAAAAACCCGGCCAGAAGCCGGGCTTTTCCAACACAACACAAAACATAGATCAGAAGGGCAACTCCTCATTAAGGGCCTCTTTTTTGTTCTTTTGATTTACCAGGAACACACGCTGCACATCTACAACGGTTTGTTTTTTCTCAATACCTTTTTTATCCAGCCAGTTGCGCTCGGTAATCTTGCCTTCTACAAAAAGGCGCTGTCCTTTTCCAACATAACTTTCAACGATGCTTGCTTTGGGCCCCCAGAACACCAGTTTGTGCCAGGTTAATGATTTGTTGTTTTGCCCGTCATCGCTTTGTTTTCGCTCACCGGTGGTTAAACTAAGTGTGGCTACTTTGCGGCCGTTTTTCAGCACACGAACAGAGGGGGTGGAGCCAACGTTGCCCCACAGGGTTACAGAATTAACTAAAGATGTCATAACGTATATAAAAATTAAATTAGGTTTCAACGGTTCTCTTGGTTGGTGATGCAAAGGTGTTCATACCCAAATGTAGGAGTCGGTTTTTTAATGTTTAATTGCGCTTGTAAGCGTTTGTTGTTGTTTGTGATATAAAAATTGTGTAATATTGTCTATAAATGAACGCCAAACAATGTCAGGAATGCGGCGACAAAATTCTGGGCCGGGCAGACAAAAAGTTCTGCAGCGATGGCTGCCGGAATGCTTATAACAACAAGCTTAACGCGGATGCCAATAACGTTGTGAGAAACATAAACAACGCACTGCGAAAAAACCGTCGGATTCTGGAAACCTTTTTGACGGGAAATGAAGACGGAAAAACAAGGGTTCCCTTAAAAAAACTATCTGCCAAAGGGTTTGTATTTGATTACATAACGAGCATTTATACGACTAAAACCGGCAGCCAGTATCGGTTTTGTTATGAATATGGCTACCTAAAAATAGACGATGAAGTTTATATGGTTGTGCGGAGAGACCCACAAAACAACTAACGTACCCGCAGTCGGTTAACAAACATAGCCCTAACTGTGAAGGGGTTTTGAAGTAATAGCCACAAAAAAGCAGGCACGATTCCCCGGTGATTTCGTTCAAGCCGAAACCGATACAATAACAACACCGCCTTCTCACCCCGACTGATTTTTCCGTCTTTACGGCACATTTGCTGCCGTGCAGAAGCAAGGAAGCGTTTAATCACGTCATATCCGGGCTTGTCTATCCGATTGTTTTCCCTAATAAACGCCAGTACCGGCCTCACATCAACTCCTTCCGTTTCTTTGTGGACGCGCAACATCAATCGCTCAAGTTTTTCATCAAGCCCGTGCACGTTAGATTTCTCCTTCCATACTGTTTCCCCCGGCATGTTGTAGCTTACACCATAAAACGGCAGCATAGCAAACCGCTTTCCTTTTTCCAAGCACCTCAAATACAGGTCATAATCTTCGGTATAGTCAAATGCCGAATCAAAAAACAGGTTTTCTTTAGAAAAAAAATTCTTTGCCATAATACTGCTTTGGATGAATGGATTTCTAAACAAAAGGAAGGCCTCCAGAAACGAGCGGTCTGTGCCCATGCTGACGGCGGTAAGGTTGCTGTTTCTCAAAAGGGCTCTGCATCCCAAAAAATCAACATCGTGATGGTTTTCCAAAAAACCATGCTGCGCAGACAACCTTCCCGGCAGCATAATATCATCAGCGTCTAACCATGCGATGTAGGGCGCCGATGTGTTTTTGAGTAAAAAGTTTCTACTGTATGAAATCCCACAATGCTCTTTGCCTTGAAACAATTGCACCCGGGCATCGTTAATCCCCTGCACATTTTCTGAGGTTTTGTCGGTTGATCCATCTACATACACAAGCACCTCTATGTCTTTAAAAGACTGGTTGAGTGCGCTCCAAACGGCAGAAACAATGGTCTTTTCTGCATTATAGGCCGGAATTAAAACACTGATTTCAGGCATGGCCGGCAGGGTTTAAAAAACGCAAAACAGGGTCAACCCAATCCCCGGCACAACCCTGATGAAAGCGAGCCAATTCGCGTTCATTTGCCCCGGGAATAGGGCCTTTAAGCGCAGCAACAATTTCGGATGGCTCGTCTAGAACAAGGCCCCCCAGGGTTTTGGCAAGCTCCTCAATACCACCGCCGGACGAAACAATGATGGGTGTTCCCACCAATAAGCTCTCGTGTGCCACCCGGTTCCACCCTTCGTTGATTTTATTGAGAAAAACACTGGCATAACAGGTGGACATTTGTTTTAAGTAGGCCTCTCTGGTTTCAAAAAAGGAAATGGGAAAATCTGTATTGGAAATTGGCGAATTTGAGCTAAAGTAATACACGAAACCATGATGTTTAAGTATATGACATAAAACAAGATGTTTTTTTATGTTTATTTTGTCAGAGTACTGTCCCAAATGAATCAATTTTGGGTTTTTTCTGGCAATTTCTTTGAAAAAGGCGTAGGGGGCCTCCGAAAACAAATTGGGAAAAACCAGTGGTGAAAGGCCAAAGCGTGCGCTCAGGTATTGTTTCCAATATGCTGCGGGCACAACCACAGCAATTTTGTGGGCACGTGTTCGCGCGAGGTTTAAAAAAGCAGATAACACCCGGTAGTAAATACGGGGCTTTCCATCGCGGGAGTCCCAGTTGTGAACCACTACCAGCATTTTACCCCTGCCAAACAGCTGTTTTAAAAAAACCGGCCACGCCAGCCGGGCCACGGTAATAACGGTCGCGTTAGGATCAGCAGCTTTAAACGCACTAAAACCAAGCCGAAACCAGCCAAACAGGCCTTTAAAACGCCGCCGAAAGCGAATCTCCTGACAATCTCCGGCCCCCAAATCCAATGCCTTGGCAATGCTTTCAAACAGGGTTTTTTCATGCGCATATCCTCCGGTTTCTTTTTCCCCGTGCGATATGTATTGCAAACCGGCTTTCAAATGGGAATTAGTGCTCAGCGGTTATTTTTAAAAAATCCTGATAAGCAAGAGCAATACCCTCTTTTAGCGAAACAGAGGGTTTCCAACCCAGTGAAAACAGACGGCTGCTGTCCATCAGTTTTTTTGGGGTACCATTAGGTTTGCTTGTGTCGAATTCAATATCTCCCTGAAAACCCACCGTTTCTTTAACCATCTGCGCCAGTTCACCAATGCTGATGTCTTCGCCATATCCAACATTCACAAACTGCTTTTCGTTGTAGTGTTGCATCAAAAACACCAGTGCATCTGCCAGATCGTCGGCATATAAAAATTCGCGCAAGGGGCTTCCATCTCCCCAAACCGTAACGGTATTTTGGTTTGCGGTTTTTGCCTCATGGAACTTTCTTATTAATGCGGGTAAAACATGCGAGTTTTCCGGATGGTAGTTGTCATTAGGCCCATACATATTGGTGGGCATGGCGCTGATGAAGTTACAACCATATTGGTCGCGGTAGGCCTCACACAGCTTTATCCCCGCAATTTTCGCAATGGCGTAGGGCTCGTTTGTTGGTTCCAGAAAACCGCTGAGTAAATATTCCTCTTTAAGTGGCTGAGGTGCCATTTTGGGATAAATGCAGCTGCTGCCCAGAAACAGCAGTTTTTTCACACCGTTTTTGTAGGCGCTGTGGATGATGTTGGTTTCTATCAGCAGGTTTTCATATAAAAAATCAGCGCGATAGGTGTTGTTTGCCATAATTCCACCCACCTTGGCAGCGGCCAGAAAAACGTATTCCGGTTTTTCGTGTTCAAAAAAATCAGCCACCGCGGATTGATTAAGCAAATCCAGCGCTGCACGGGTTTTGGTTACAATCTTGGTGTATCCTTCGCGCTGTAATGCCCGCACGATGGCACTTCCCACCATGCCACGGTGACCTGCCACGAAAACACAATCATCTGTTTTCATGTGACAAAGTTACACGTATTAAAGGGTTTCTGTTAGGGAAGAAAGATTGTAAAAAGACAATCTAAAACCAAAATTAATCCTCGGATTTGCGCGCAGAAGATTGCGTTTTGTAGTATTTCGACTCTACAGAGAATCCATCCTTCATGATGATGCGGAACTGTTTGCGCGTAACATCAATTTGGTGTGTTCCGGAAGAATCCTGGTTGTTTTCTTTGATTTCAACGATGTCTTTAAGGCTGTCAATAGGATTAACCCCTTCAATGCTTAGCACTCCTTTGGTTAAGGAAAGTTTTTTAACTTCCCACCCCCCATAACCGTCATATCTGTTAGTAAACAAATATCCTTTATACTTGCGAATAGGATTGTTTTTGTCTAACGAAAAAACAGTGTCTACAGCATGGTAGTGGGTTTTAATAGAGTCTCCAATCTGTTTAATTTTAAACGACATACCCGCAGAAATCAAAGTATCGCCCTTTATTACATCACCCGAGTCCAGATTGTTTTTGTGTACAGTTATATCATAATCAAACACCCTATAAATCAAGTTTTGGGCAATAAACAGCGAGTGGCTTTTATCTTCGCTTACGTATTGACCCACCAGGCGTCGTGGAATTGCGCTTAAATCTTTGGCTCCATCAGGCTGCGGAGCAGAAAAGGCAGTAGGGCCGCTACCACTACAACTTACAAAAAAGAAAAAGGCAAATATGCTGCCTAAAAACAAACAAGAATAATTTTTCATAATGCAAGTATAAAGAAACAAATAAAAACAAAACAATGAAATTACGCATAATTGCAGTATGAAAACTATAGAACTCCGCTCCGACACCTTCACCCAGCCCACACAAGCCATGCTCAATGCCATGTTTGCAGCAAAGGTGGGAGACGACGTCTTTGGCGAAGATTTTTCTGTAAACGAACTAGAAGCACATGTTGCGGAGATGTTTGGAATGGAAGCGGCCGTTTTTTGTCCCAGCGGGACCATGACCAACCAGATTGCGATTAATGTGCACACCCGGCCCGGGGATGAAGTAATTTGTGAGCAAGGCGCCCATGTGTATTTTTACGAAGGGGGAGGTATTGGCCGCTTGTCGGGCTGCCAGGCAAGAACGATAGCTGGTGACCGAGGGAGGATAACCGCAGAGCAAATAGCCACGGTGATAAACCCCGATGATGTGCACAGGCCCGGAACCCGGCTGGTCTGTCTGGAAAACACCTGCAACAGGGGTGGAGGAAGCACCTACAGCATGCAGCAAATGAAGGCCATTCGTATCCTCTGCGACGAACAACAACTTTCCCTTCACCTAGACGGAGCCCGCATATTCAACGCCATTGTGGCAAACAACGAATCTCCCCGCGATTACGGCAAGATTTTTCACAGCATCTCTGTTTGCCTGAACAAAGGGCTTGGCGCTCCGGTGGGCAGTGTTCTGCTGGGCACTTCGGATTTTGTAAAACAAGCAAGAAGAACAAGGAAGGTGTTGGGTGGCGGAATGAGACAGGCGGGTTATTTGGCCGCTGCGGGCCTATATGCCCTGAAAAACCACGTGGAAAGACTTGAAGAAGACCATCGGAAAGCACAAAAACTGGCCGAAGCCCTCGGCAATGCAACATGGGTAAAAACAGTGCTGCCGGTAGAAACAAACATCGTCATTTTTGAGGTGGCCGGGGAGATGTCCGCGGCACATTGGGTAGAAGCGCTGCGCCAAAAAGGAATAAAAACAGCGGCCACATCAGCGTCGACAATCAGAATGGTAACCCACCTGAACTTTACAGACGAAAGCCTGGAAACAACCCTAAACGCCATCGGCCAACTGTAAAATACCGGCAGTTACTTTACATAAACCGGTTTCAGCAGCAAGTTCATCCATTCCTCTGCATCCCAGGGGCCATCTCCATACCAGCAATTGTCATAAGCAGAGATTAGCTTGAGGCTTATCATCACAAACAGCAACATCAGCGATAAGAGAAGCGTTTTCTGCATGGGTCGCATTCCCAGAATCCGGTCAAAACCAACTATAAAAGCAGGCATAAGCACAGCATAAAACTCCACAAACCCCCGGTGTCCAAAACCACAACCCAATTCCCAGCTCCACCAGCTTGCGTAAAGCAACCCAACCCCCAATACCAGTAGCAGTAATTTCCACCCGTTTAACATCTTTTTTAGAACCATCCACACCACCCCGGCCAGGGTAAAAACATGCAAAGGATTGTTGGTGAGCCAACCGTTCTGGAAGGCGAAAAAAACATGAGCAAGTTTTGGGTTTTTCCAAAATAGAAAAGTTTCATTTCCGTATGCGTAATTCACATATTGGCCAAAAGCATATTGGTAATACAACAGTTGTGGTATAAAAAATAGAAAGACCACGCAGGCAAAAAGCAACCAGCGCGCAAGGTTAACCATTACCAATTGAATGGCATCCCGCGGGCGTTGCAAATCCCAAAACACCAACAATCCCACAAAAACAACATTGATAGGCCTCACCAAAACCAGCAACCCCACGATCAAACCCAGCAGCAGGTAGTGCCCTGTTTTTTGTGAATCGAAAACCAGCGTTTTGAAATACACCAGCAAGGCAATCAGAAAAAACGAGTAATTGTGCGACAGCCCCGCATCTTTAACCAAATAGTAGATCAGGTTTGTGCCAAGCAGAAAAAGGGTTGTACCCAAAAGGACAACCCGTGTTTGGAGTTGGGTTTTTCTTTTTAGTGTCAACAACACCAAAAACAACCCCAACATTCCATAAAACCAGGCGGACACGCTGCGCATGCGATGGTAGGGTATGGAAAACCCATCGGTAGGCTGGTTGGTGATTTTGCAATAAATATGTGTTATTCCAAAAAAAGGAGCGTCCAGAATGGCCACCCCGCAGGGGTATTTTGTAAAAACCACCTTGTTTGACTTTTTGGGGTTGCTCTTAACGAATAAAAACCCTTGTCCGGAAACACTGTCTACCTTGTTGGGGAATTTCTTCGGATTGAAATCATACAAAAACAAAGCCGGCAGGTACACGTAGTAACCGGCTTTATCTGCATATATCTCACTGCGGTAGTTTAGCGGGGCTTTGTTGTTGTGAATGTTAAACGAAACATACAGCAACAATGTTCCTAACGCGATGCAGTAAGCGAAGATGGGCCTCATGGAGAAATCAAAGGACAAAAATAAGGGATTGGGGCCACGGGCCGGGCCTGTTAGCCAACATCTCACAATCGGCTGTCACACTGAGCTCTTCGAAGGGTGATGCCGATTGCGTTTCAGCACCGTAATAACAGTGGTTGGCGAGGACGCCAAACAGATAACAACTTAATTTACAACAAGCTGTTGGCAAGGTTTGCCAGCGAACTTCTCTCGCCCTTCTCCAACGTAATATGGGCATACAATGGCTGATTTCTCATTCTGTCAATCAGGTAGCTTAAACCATTTGACTGAGCATCCAGATAAGGGGTGTCAATTTGGTTTATATCTCCCGTAAACACGATTTTAGTGCCTTCGCCAGCCCGGGTAATGATCGTTTTTATTTCGAGAGGAGTAAGGTTTTGGGCTTCATCTACAATAAACATAATATTGCTCAGGCTTCTTCCCCTGATATAGGCCAAAGGGGTTACCAGCAATTTTTCGGTATCCACCAGCTCTTTAATCCTTTGGTTTTCCTTCGAGGTTTCCTTAAACTGGCTTTGGATAAATTTAAGGTTGTCCCAAAGGGGTTCCATGTACGGGTTAATCTTAGCCTTAATATCGCCCGGCAGATATCCAATGTCTTTGTTGTTGAGGGGAATGATGGGGCGTGCCAGAAAAATTTGCCTGAAAGCACTGCGATTTTCCAGAGCACAGGCAAGCGCGAGAAGGGTTTTGCCGGTTCCGGCAACCCCTTGTATCGAAACAAGCCGGATGTTGTCGTTCATCAGTGCATGCATCGCAAACGCCTGCTCGGCATTTTTGGGTTTAATTCCGCAGGCATACGTTTTTTCAACCCGTTCCAACAGGTTGTTTTCCGGGTTGTAATATGCAAGCGTGCTGTTTTTGTTGTTTTTAATGATAAAATAATGATTGGCAACAGGTTTTGAATCCAAAACAGGCGCGGGTTCCGCTTGACCCTGATGGTGAAGGGTATCTATAATTTGACTATCGTTGGTTTCTATCAGCGTAATCCCCTTATACAACCCCTCTACATTCTTGATTTTACCGGTTTCATAATCCTCAGAAACAAGGTTTAATGACCTTGCTTTTAAGCGAAGGTTTACGTCTTTTGAAACCAACACAACCTTTCTTCCGGGATATTGTTCTTGCATATGCAAGGCCGCGTTCAGAATTTTATGGTCCGCTTTTTTATCCCCAAAAACCTTTGTGGCGTCCAGCGATGATCGCTCATCCATGATTACAGAAAAGGCACCACCGGCCCTTGGAGCCAAAGAAATCCATCCACTAAGAGCCGTTCCGTTGCTTAGCTTATCCACAAACCGAATAAATTCCCGGGCCTCAAAATTTAGGGTGTCATTTCCTTTTTTAAAATTATCAAGCTCCTCTAAAACCGTAATTGGAATGGCAATGTCATGCTCCTCAAAATTTAAAATAGCATTGTGGTCATACAGAATGACAGACGTGTCTAACACAAAAATTTTTGTGCCGTTTTCCAATTTCTTTTTAATGGTTTTTGGCATAGGAATGACAATTATTTGCCTCAAAAATCCACCAAAGAACATGCAGTTTGATGTTAAATTAACGTAAATTATCAACACCCCCCAAAATCAGGGCTATGCCCGCTAACTTTGTGCAATTTTGGACCATGCCCAAAGACTCTTCAATTAAACACGTTCTCATTATCGGCTCCGGGCCTATTATCATCGGACAAGCCTGCGAATTTGACTACTCCGGCTCTCAGGCCGCAAGAAGCCTGCGCGAGGAAGGTATCGTGGTGTCGCTCATCAACAGCAATCCCGCCACCATCATGACCGACAAAATGAATGCCGATCATGTGTATCTCTGGCCGCTTACCCCGCAAAGCATTGAAAAAATCTTGCAGGAACAGCAAATCGATTGTGTACTGCCTACCATGGGTGGCCAAACCGCGCTAAACCTGGCCAAAGAGTGCGATGAACTGGGCATCTGGAGCAAATACAATTGCCGCATTATTGGGGTAAACATCGAGGCTATCGACAAAATGGAAGACCGCGACAAGTTCAAGGACCTGATGATAGAACTGGGCGTGGGCGTGGCCGAAAGCCAGATTGCCAATAGCTTTCTGGAAGGCAAAGAAATTGCCCAGCGCATCGGGTTCCCTTTGGTGATTCGCCCCAGCTACACACTGGGTGGTACCGGTGGCAGTATCGTTTTCAAAAAAGACGAATTTGATGCTGCATTGCAGCGTGGTTTGGAAGCTAGCCCTGTGCACGAAGTGCTGGTGGAGCAGGCGGTGATGGGATGGAAAGAATACGAGCTGGAATTGCTGCGCGACGGAAAAGACGACATCGCCGTTATCTGTACCATCGAAAACTTCGACCCCATGGGCATTCATACCGGCGACAGCATCACGGTGGCCCCCGCCATGACCTTGAGCGATGTGTGCTTTCAGCGCATGCGCGACATGGCCTTCAAAATGATGAGAAGCATGGGTGTGTTTGCCGGCGGTTGCAACGTGCAGTTCTCTGTAAACCCGGAGAACGAAGACATCATTGCCATTGAAATCAACCCCCGCGTGAGCCGTAGTTCGGCACTGGCCAGCAAAGCCACCGGTTATCCCATTGCCAAAATAGCGGCTAAACTAGCCATCGGCTACTACCTTGATGAGCTTACAAACCCCGTAACCAAGACCACAAGCGCATTTTTTGAGCCCGCCATTGATTATGTAATCGTAAAAATTCCCCGTTGGAACTTTGATAAGTTTCATGGTGCCGACCGTCGCCTTGGTTTTCAGATGAAAAGCGTTGGAGAGGTGATGGCTATTGGACGGAGTTTTCAGGAGGCCCTGCAAAAGGCGTGTCAGAGCTTGGAAATAGGGCGACACGGCCTGGGTGCAGATCGCCCGGCAGAAAGAAACCTGGAAGTGTTAGCCGAAGGCCTGGAACGCGCCAGCTGGAACCGGGTGTTTCAGGTATACGACGCACTCAGTCTGGGGCTACCCATCAGCACAGTGCAGAAAATGACCAAAATAGACCGGTGGTTTCTGGAACAAGTGGCAGAATTGGTAAAAACCAGCAACGAAATTAAACGATACAAAATCAATAATCTGCCTGAAGAACTCCTGAGGGCATCAAAGGAAAAAGGATTTAGTGATGAGCAAATTGCTTGGCTCATGGGAAACTGCAGTGCAGAAGAAGTTTACGAAAAAAGAAAATCACTGGGAATACGCCGCGTTTACAAGATGGTTGACACTTGCAGCGCCGAATTTCCCAGCCCCACCAACTACTTCTACTCAACATTTGACGGGGAAAATGAAAGTGCGTTTTCGGACCGAAAAAAGGTCATTGTGTTGGGCAGCGGTCCCAACCGTATCGGGCAGGGCATTGAGTTTGACTACAGTTGTGTACACGGTATTTTAGCCGCTCGCGAGGCCGGATACGAAGCCATAATGGTGAATTGCAACCCGGAAACCGTAAGCACGGATTTCGATATGGCCGATAAGCTGTATTTCGAACCGGTGTATTGGGAGCATCTGTGGGAATTGATTGAATACGAAAAACCTGAAGGTGTTATTGTGCAACTCGGTGGTCAAACCGCGCTCAAACTCGCTGAAAAACTTCACGAAAAAGGTATTAAAATTATCGGCACCAGCTATCCCGACATGGATATATCAGAGGATCGGGGCCGCTTTAGCGATTTGCTGGCAGAATTAAATATCCCTTACCCCAAATACGGCGTGGCGCTAAATGCTGAGGAAGCCATCAAAATTGCCAACGAGGTGGGCTATCCTGTATTGGTGAGACCAAGTTATGTGCTTGGCGGACAAGGAATGGTGATTGTTATTAATGACGAGGACCTGGAAAAAGCCGTAGTAAAACTTATGGGTGATTTACCCGGAAACCGCGTATTGATAGACCATTTTCTTGACAGGGCAGAAGAAGCCGAAAGCGACAGCATTTGTGATGGCGACGATGTTCACATCATAGGCATGATGGAACACATCGAACCAGCCGGCATCCACAGTGGAGACAGCAGCGCTGTGCTACCCCCGTTTAGCCTTAGCGATAATGTTAAGCAGCAAATGGAAGAATACACCAAGCGCCTGGCCTTAAAAATGAACATCAGGGGCTTGCTGAACATACAATTTGCTATCAAAGAGGAGAAGGTGTACGTTATTGAGGCCAACCCCCGTGCCAGCCGCACGGTTCCTTTTATCTGCAAGGCGTACGATGTGCCCTATGTGAATATGGCCACCAAGGTGATGCTGGGGACGAATAAAATCAAAGATTTTACCATTCCGGCAAGGCCATCAGGATATGCCATTAAACAACCGGTATTCTCGTTTAATAAATTCCCCGGCGTAAGCCGCGAATTGGGCCCCGAAATGAAAAGTACCGGCGAGAGCATCTTGTTCATAAAAGACCTGCTTGACCCAACCTTCCGAGAACTCTACAAAATGAAGAGCGTGTATCTTAGCTACTAAAAAACGCCAAAACCAGTTCTCAAAAAGAACTATTATTGCAACAAAAAAGAAATTAATATTACAAAACCATGAAAATCAAATCACTTCAAATTGCCTTGCTCGTAGGAGTTGTTGCTTCAACAACATCTTGTGTTTCAACCAACAAAGGTTTCCAGTCCAGCCCCGTTATTTCAAGAAGCGTGCAGCTAGATCCGATTAAAGCGGACATTAAAGTTGATGAAAAAACCAAACTCATCGGCGAGAGCACATCAACATATTTGCTGATGTTCAGAATTAGTGGCGACAACACCTTTGCAGATGGAATTAATTTCAGCACAGATGCATCAGCGGGGCTTTTACAGCAGCTTAACCCTCTGAAACTGGCACAGGCAGGACGCTTGGCAAAGGTTAGGGGTGCTGCGGCCTATAAAGCGCTGGCAAATGGAGACTATGATTTTTTAGTTCACCCGAATTATACAACCACTGTAAAAAACTATTTGTTCATCAAAGAATATGCTGTTAAAGTGGAAGGATATGGCGGTAAATACCAAAATTTCCGCACAGAAAAACAGAAAATCGTATACCTCGAAAACGGCAAGGAAATTATCCTGCAAGACAAATAAAAACGAAACGTTTTCCCTTTTAAATAGCCCTCTTTTTAAGGGGGCTGTTTTTTTATAAAGTACTTTACATGAACCGCCTCAGAAGAAAAGGACAAGCGCCGGGCGAGACATGCATTAGGATAAATATGGTGGTTTTATGGATAAAAAGCGGATAATAAAAACGCGAACAATGTAAACACAAAACACACGGTTAAGAGTATCTTTGTGTAACCCATGAAAGCCCTCATACAGCGTGTTTCTTCAGCATCCGTCTCTATTGGCGGTGATTGTGTGGCTGAAATTAAAACAGGTTTACTTGTGCTATTGGGTGTCAGCGAATCCGACACCCCCAGAGAGGTGTTTTGGATGGTCTCTAAAGTGGCAAACCTGCGCGTTTTTAATGACGCAGAAGGCAAGATGAATCTAAGGTTAGCAGACACGGGTGGCGATGTACTGTTGGTGAGCCAGTTTACGCTTTATGGAGACGCCAGGAAAGGAAATCGGCCATCTTTTGTTCAAGCCGCAAGACCCGAGAACGCTAAACCCCTGTATGAAATGTTTTTGTCTGAACTACAAAAGACCCTCAACAAAAGCATACCCACAGGTGTTTTTGGCGCCGATATGCAGGTGTCGCTCATCAACGATGGGCCGGTTACCATTATGATAGAGTCCCCGTGATTGCTTGTAAGGGTCATGGTTTTTGGGGCGGCTTGTCAGGCAGCGCTTGTCTCTCACCCCAAATCAAAACACCGTAATTTCAGGGATATACTCGTAAATATGGTTGTCTATTAACCGCACCCCTTCCACGTAACCCGCAAAAACCGCAGCTGTTTTTTTGTCTGCCAATTCCTTGGCCGGCCCCATATCCGGCAAAGACACCACGTCGAGGTATTCCACCAGAATGCCCCGCTTTTCCAGATAATCCCTAGCATCTGCCAGTCCGGAATCCAGCGTTTTTCCAATCAATGCCAGTTGAAGCGCCCAGTTTATAGCACCTGCCTGTTTTGCTCCCTCCTCCGAGAGCCGCATGTTCCTGCTGCTAAGGGCCAGCCCCGATGAAGGGTCTCTTCTTGTGGGTAGATTGTGTTGTTGGATTCCCGGAAAATGCTTTGCAATTAACTTTTCGACCACCAGACACTGCTGAAGGTCTTTTTGTCCGAAAAACACATCAGACGGATTTACTATAGAAAAAAGCCGATGTAACACCTTCACAACACCCGCAAAATGCCCCGGCCGATATTGTCCTTCAAAAACACGCTCCAGCGTACCCAAATCCACAGAAACCGGAGGCAGTTCGGAAGGGTATAAGTCTGCGGTAACAGGCAAATAAACAGCATCGGCTCCCGCATGTTGCAGCAGCCGTAAATCCTGTTCAAGGGTTCTGGGGTATTTCTGTAGGTCCTGTTCGTTGTTGAATTGTGCAGGATTAACATAAATACTGACCAATACAGGCCTTTTTACAGCACAAGCATTTTCAACCAGGGATAAATGCCCCCGGTGTAACGCGCCCATGGTGGGCAGCAATGAAACACCGCCCTCTTGCTCTTGTGCCCATTTTGAAACCGCTCCGCTATAATAGAAAACCTTCAATAAAAACGATATTTTTCCTCGCAAATAAAGGGTTTAGGTGAAGAAAAGTTTTGATATTAAGAAAAAATTGTGTTAATTTTGTAAATACTAATCTCCCCAATAGAGTCCCCATACATGAGTATTACCAAAAAACGCGTTCTGTTTGTCAGTTCAGAAATGGCCCCCTTCCTTGAAACCGAAAGCGCACAGGCCACCATCGCAAGAAACCTTCCCCAGGCGCTTCAGGAGCGCGACAACGAAATCAGAATCCTCGTACCCCGGTTTGGGGTCATCAACGAGAGAAGAAATCGCCTCCACGAGGTGGTTCGTCTTTCCGGAATCAACATTTCTATTGACGACAACGACAATCCCCTCATTATCAAAGTTGCCAGCATACCCCAGACCAAAATGCAGGTGTATTTCCTTGATAACGAAGACTATTTCCACAGAAAAGCTATTTTTCAGGATGAAAAAGGGCAGTTTTTTGATGACAATGACGAAAGAACCATTTTCTTCTGCAAAGGCGTGATGGAAACCGTAAAAAAACTGGGATGGGCACCCGATATCATTCATTGTCAGGGTTGGATGACCAGTCTTATTCCGGTATACTTAAAAACGGTTTACAAAGACGAGCCGGTGTTTCGCGATGCCAAAGTGGTATACAGTGTTTACAATGACGCGGAAGCTTGCCTGGGATCAGACTTCTCTCGCAAAGCTAGTCTCAACGAAATAAAAGATGCTACGATGCAATGTTTTGCCGACGGCAATATAAAAAGCCTGCACCAGGGCGCTGCAAGCTATGCTGATGCAGTCGTTACCTCCTGCGATGAAGCACACCGCTGTGTGGCAGAACATATTAGCTCAAAGCCCGTTATGCGCCATACAGAGGAGCCCATCGGTGAGCAATATGTGAGTTTTTACGAAAAAGTGATTTCACAAGCACTCTAAAACCGCGAACTTTGCCCCTGTGATTAAAGTACTGTTCCGGGTTTTTCCGGCAATGCTGTTGTTGTTTGCCTGCAAAAGACAGGAAGGCAACATCGTGCTGGACGGACAGGGTAACGCAGGGCAAATGCAGCTGTTTACCACAGACACCCTCAGTATTGGCGCGGTTACCATTCAGGAAGACTCTCTGCCTGGAAACAACATCCGTTATGTGCTATTGGGCAGCATGAACGACCCCTTACTGGGCACCATTTCATCCGGAGCATATGCGCAGTGTGGCCTGCTGGAACCTAATTCAGACTTCCCAAACACCGAAGAACCGGATTCAGCCGTTTTGTTTATCCCCTTCATTAACGGACTTAATTTTTACGGGGATAAACAGACCCCGCTGGGATTTTCGGTCGTTCCGTTGAAAATAGGAATCTCCGCAAACAATACTTACTACCAGGGCGATGTGCTGGAGACAGACCCCGCATTGGAAAGCCGATACTATGGCCCCGTCTACCATTACACATCAGACAGTGTACGGTATAAAAAAAGCAGAATAGCCCTCACCCCGGGAATACGCGTGCGCTTGTCGGCCGGCATGGCGCGCAAACTGATGCAGCTTCCCAAAGAATCCTACACCAATCAGGAAGAACTGATAAAAAACTTTCCCGGCATTGCCATTATGCCCGAAAAACGCGACCTGCCGGAAGGAAAAGGAGGATTTGGGGTGTATGATTTTAACAATGTTATAAGTTTTGCCTATCGGGCTAAAATACTGCTATATTACAGAGATACTGCAACCCAGGTGTTTACATTTACCGGTTCAAAAACCACCATTAACAAGGGTGTGCCGGGCGTTTATAAGCCCGTGATTACCCAGCAACTAAAGCAGCCGGGCCAATCATTTACCATAACCTATGCACAAGCGCCCAACGGCCTTAAAACACATATTCGAATACCCTACCTGCTGAACCTGTTAAATCTGGGCAGCATAGCCATTAATAAAGCAGAACTGCAATTGTTTGTGGCCCCGGGAACAGCCACAACCCTGCACCCGGCACCGGGGCGGTTAAATCTTTTTCAACCGGCCGGCAAAACCAGCGACATTAACACCTTTGTGGAAGATGGTGTATCAGACAGCTACGGAGGTGCATACAACGAGAAAGATGGTAGCTATCGGTTTACCTTGACTAAGCACCTCCAAAACATCCTCAATGCCAAGAAGTTTTACAACGAAGACTTTAATTATGGCTTGTATCTTGCGGTTCCTTCTGATCAGCCCGTGAGTGGGGCCCGCGTGGCAATCGACCACAGCAAAACCAAATTGATCATTACCTATACCAAACTGAATTAATCCTTACTTGTTAGTTGCATGATGGACAAACGCAAACCCTATCAGCTGGTAAGCCGCGAGTGGAAGCCCGAAGACACTGTGATTATGGTCAATGGCGTGGAAATTGGGAAAGAACTGATGCTGGCCGCCGGCCCTTGTGCTGTGGAAAATGAAGAGCAGGTTTTCACCATCACCGAGTTTCTGGCCAAGCAAAATATAAAATTTCTGAGGGGTGGCGCCTACAAACCCCGCAGCAGCCCCTATTCTTTTCAGGGTTTAAAAACAGAAGGCCTGCAACTGCTGAGAAAAGCGGCCGACAAATACGACATGGCGGTGGTGAGTGAGGTGATGAGTGCCGACAAGGTAGATGAGCTTTGCGAATATGCCGACATACTGCAGGTAGGCACACGCAACATGCAAAACTATCCGCTTTTGCGCGCCCTGGGCAAAATCAACAAACCGGTGCTGCTGAAACGCGGTATGAGTAGCACAGTGGAAGAATGGTTGCTGGCCGCCGAATATATTCTGGTGGGCGGAAATGAAAAAGTAATACTTTGTGAGCGCGGTATTCGCACCTTTGATACCGCTACACGCAATACCCTTGATCTGGGCGCCGTGGCGCTGGTAAAACAACTTAGCCATCTACCCGTGATTGTAGATCCGAGCCAAGGTACCGGAAACCGTAACCTGGTGGCGCCGCTGTCTGCCGCCGCCATTGCGGTGGGTGCAGATGGTTTAATCATTGAAGTACACAACCAGCCCGAAAAAGCCCTCAGCGATGGCGAACAGAGCCTGTATTTTGACCAGTTTGCCGAAATGATGAAACCGCTAAGCGCACAGGCCAATCTGCGTGGAAAGCAATTTGATTTTCAAAAGCCTAGGCAGACAGAGCCAGAAACTGCGCATTGATATTTGGCCATTTTTGTTTGGGGGATTGCTCTTTTAATTTCCGAACACACATTTTTACTGGCCCCCTAAAAAACAACTGTCATTTGTTTGTAAAAAACAATTAAAATTGTAGAAAAAAAACAAAAACTTGTATTTTTGTTGAATGGTTCTACAAAAAACAACAAGACACCAGGCAAAAAAGTTTTGCTTTCAATTCTTTTGCTTCTGCCTTCTCACAGCAAACAATTTTTTATTTGCTCAAGGAATAAACTCTTATCCACAGCTAGAAAACTGTTGGCAGAAAATTACAATTGAAAAAAACGGACAAAACAGCCCTTATTTTTTATTAAAAAACAACCAAGGTAAAGCAGAGTTTAAAATAACTCATTCCGGAAACCCTACGTCATTCCGATACTTTCAAATATGGCAGAAATATAAAGGGTCAAATACGGGCAAATTATTAGATTGGAGCAGTTTAGTAGACACCGGATATGAATGGAAGTATTTTGATGTTGCATTTCCAGGAGACACAGCCCGCAAATACCCTGTTATTATAAACGGCCCTGTTGCCTCCACGGATTGGAACACAAGAACAATTTCTTTGGACTTAGATGAATTTGATGAATTTCGGTTAAATTTGTTTAGCGAGAATCAGGCCTTCCCTGGAGGACCATTTGTAATTAACCCGATAGTAACTAATGCACTGTTGAAATTTGTTGGCATTTCCGATTATATGACCATTAAGCCCAAGGAAGGAACCTGTCACACCTTTTCATCATTTAACTTTGATGTTGACTTTTCCTTGCCCGGGTTTTGTGGTACATTTTTGAAAGGAAAGCTCAGGTTAGCCAACCCAAATTCACCCAACAATATGGGATTACCCCCAAACTGGCAATCTTCGGATTTATATAAAAACGACCCTGTTTCAATTAATGTACAGGAAACCTGCGGTGACACCCTGTCAGATCCATGTTTTATAAACGGGAACCCGCCATATCCAGTGCCTTGTAAATGTGTAGAGTTCATCATGGATTTTGAGATAGCTCCTTGCTTTACTAGCTCAGGAGATTGTCCCAACTTGTTGGGCAGTATTCCCATCAAAATCTGCTGTAAATGTGATGGAAATAGAAAAGGTAACGATCAAAATTAAACGTCATGAGAATAATACTATTGTTAAGTCTGTTATTGTGCCTAAATAGTTTAAGCGCCCAAACCCTGCAAGGCCGGTTGATGGATATGCAGTTCAGAATTGAAGAACCGGTAACGGATCAATATTATAAGTTGCCCAACACGGTTAATGTAAAAATCAAAGTAACCAATTTGGGCCCGGATACCGCTTGCCAGGGAGATACCATTGTATATGGAATAATTATAGGTGCCCACTACAGATTTCTACTCAAGCAAAAATTGCAAGCAGAAATCAAGCCTTTAGAACATATTTACATACAAGATACCATAGCCTTTAATGACCGGCCATCTCCTCCATGGAATCAAAATTACGGTAAAATGCTCCTACAGCTGTACGGCTGTTTTCTTGCCAATAGAAATAAAACCGGTCCTTGCGGAGCAATTAATGAGGGATATGATGGAAATATGGGAAGGCATTTAAACAACAGAGACACCGTATGGATTTCCTATACCAACGCCCAAAGCGGGGTATTGGCCAAACCATTTAGAAACGTTAAAATTTATCCCAACCCGTTTGAAAAGAAGATTCAGTTAAGTTTCAATGAACCCATCGCTGGCGTTACAATAAGCGACATTTCAGGGCGTAAGATTTTGGATAAGCCCTTGTATGGCAAAAAAACGGCAGAGCTGGATTTGGGCTTTTTAAAACCCGGCATGTATTTTCTGCAAATGACAGATACCGATGGCAATAGGCATGTAGAAACCATAATCAAAAGAAATGAATAAACTAAGAACCATACTGCTACTGCTTTTATTGGCTGCCGAGCTTTGCAATGTGCATGCCCAGGGTAGAAAAACCCGATTCTGTGATTTTAAAATTGAAATAGACCGGTTTAACGAAGGAGATACATTTTATACCCCGGGACTCATTTATACCCGCATGTACATTATTAATAAAGGACCCGACACGGTTTTTAAAGGCGATATGCTGCACATAGAATACAAGTTCGGCGGCTACTACTACAACCCCTCATTCCCGCCATGCGCCAAAACGCTGGGTGTGGGCGATAGCCTATCGTTTGAAAAACGATTCAGTCCAAACGGATATTTGAATGTGTTTGATGGGATCTTTTGCTCTTTTGCTAAACTGGCCCAGATATACAATGGCGATTCGCTGATTTATGAAGACAATTTTCAATTGAAGGACAACTGGAGTTGCATGAAAGCCAACCATATTGCGCTGTTGTCTGCCAAATCCATTGCAAAAACGCCACTTCGTGTTTCCCCCAACCCCTGTTCAGACGGGTTTTATTTCCCGCAAGATCAAATACAAAACTTAATGATGTTTAGTACAGACGGAAAACAGGTTAGGAACGTAACATGGCAAGATGATTTACTTCAAAAAGGCATGGTAAAAGTTTCAACAAGGGGACTGGTTTCCGGAATTTATTGGATAAAAAGTGGCGAGAGTCGTGCTAAGGTAATGGTTCTTAATCCCTAAATAAAAACGGCTTAAACCAAGCCGCGTTTTATCTTTGCATGCATAAAATTGCCATATTGCTGGCATATTAAACAAACATGCAGCTGCACTGGGAAAAACATACCCTGCAATTTATTAAACCCGCCAAAACCAGCCGCGGCGAATACACCCAAAAAGACCATTTTTTGGTGTTTCTCTCAATCAATGGTATCACCGGCTGCGGCGAGGCCGCGCCATTGCCCGATTTAAGCATAGACGGGCAGGCCCAACTAGAGGATGTGCTTACCCAGCTACAGTATTTTGCAGCTGAAAACCACCCAATTTCAGAATGGTTGAGACTTACAGACGAATTTCCTTCCCTGCAATTTGCCCTGGAAAGTGCATTCCTGGATTTGCAAAACGGCGGCAATGGCATATTGTTTCCCGGCCCGTTTACCGAAGGAAACGAAAGCATTCCGTTTAATGGCCTGGTTTGGATGAACACCATAGAAGCCATGTGGGAGGAAGCACAGGTCAAAATCGCCCAAGGGTTTACCTGCCTAAAATTCAAGGTGGGAGCCATTGATACCGATTCAGAGTGCCGGTTGCTGGAAAAAGTGCGCAAGCTTAAAAACGCATTCCACCTTACCATTCGCCTGGATGCCAACGGCGCCTGGAGTGCAGATGAAGCCCTCCGCCATCTTAAAGAATTTGCCCGATTTGAGGCGCACAGCATCGAACAGCCCATCAAAGCCGGACAGCCCGATGCGATGCAGGAGGTTTGTGCCATAAGCCCCATTCCGGTGGCGCTGGATGAAGAGCTGATCGGGGTTGAACAGAATAATGCCGCAAGCCTGATTAAAACCATCAATCCCGCATACCTGGTATTAAAACCCACGCTATTGGGCGGCTTCTCTGCCTGCGACCGTTGGATTAACCTTGCAGAAAAGCAAAATATCGGATGGTGGGCCACTAGCGCACTGGAGGGCAATGTGGGTCTGAGCGCCATTGCACAATGGGTGGCCACAAAAAACAACCCCATGCATCAGGGTTTGGGGACGGGAGCTTTGTATCAAACCAATTTTCCATCACGCACCCGCACAGAAAATGATAGGATGTGGTTTTTACAAAACCGCGGAACTATCTAACCAAATCTTTGTTTAATAGTTGCACATGAACAGTCATATCGAAAAAATTAATGCAAATATTGCGGCGCAAAAGGAGATTATTGTAAAACACCCGCTGTATGGTCAAATTCAAACTTTGGAGCATGTTCAGGTTTTTATGCAGCATCACGTGTATGCGGTATGGGATTTTATGTCGCTGCTGAAAAGCTTACAGCAAAACCTCACCTGCACCACCACCCCGTGGTTCCCCACCGGAAGCGCTGAAACACGTTTTCTCATCAACGAAATTGTGGTTGGAGAGGAGTCAGACGTGGACATGAATGGGGTTCGTAAAAGCCATTTTGAGATGTACCTGGATGCCATGGAACAAGCAGGCGCTAACACAAAGCCCATTCGCAGTCTTGTAGAGGATATCAAAAAAGGCACAAACATTCTTGAAGCCCTGGAAAACGCCCAAATACCCGAAAGCGCAAAGGCGTTTGTTGAATTTACATTCAGGCACATTGCCGAAAACAAACCCCATGTACTGTCTGCTATATTTACTTTCGGTCGCGAAGACCTGATTCCGGATATGTTCATGGCACTGGTAAACGATTTAAACGCACGCTTCCCAGACAAAATAGCCCCATTCAAATATTACCTTGACAGGCATATTGAGGTGGATGGCGATCACCACTCACACCTGGCGCTGCAAATGACAGCAGAACTTTGCGGTGACGATGAAAACAAATGGAAGGAAGCGGCGGCGGCATCCGCAAAAGCCTTGGAAATGCGCAATACCCTTTGGTCGGGCGTGTTGCACGAAATAACACCCTTGTAGATACGCACAATTGTTCGTATCTACAAGGGTGTTATTTCGCCCCAATCTCCGTAATTTGTACTTGTGATTTTGCGCGGTATTATAGTATTGCTGGTTTGTCTCTTTTTTGGTGGACACAAACCGGTGCGTGCCACCCTCCCTACAAAAGACACAACCCAAGAACCCACTTTACTTGAGTTTCCGGCGTTAAAACCCGGCCAAAAGGTGGTTTACCACACAGGGTTTGCCCTGGTGTATAATGAAGAACATGAACAGGCCGACTGGGTTGCTTATGAACTTACGGCAGATGAAACCCTTAAATCGTTTGAGAGGGGAGACGTGTTTATGAAAGACCCGCTCGTCAAGACGGGCACCGCCACAGACGAAGACTATCTGCATTCCGGATATGACCGCGGACACCTGGCTCCGGCAGCGGATCTGGGTTATTCTTTGTCCTCCATGGCAGAGTCTTTTTATTACAGCAACATGAGCCCACAGGTGGCGGCATTTAACCGCGGTGTATGGAAACGGCTGGAGGGACAGGTTCGGGTGTGGGCCCGAAACAACGGAGCGGTATACGTGGTTACAGGCCCGGTGCTAAAACCTGGTCTTCCCGGCATTGGAGCTAATCGCGTTTCTGTTCCGGAATATTATTACAAAGTTGTTCTGGATTACAGAATGCCTGAATACAAGGCACTGGGGTTTGTTTTGGCCAACGCCGGATCTTCTCTTCCCCTTTCGCAATTTGCGGTCACTGTTGACAGTGTGGAGCGGCTCACAGGCATTAATTTCTTTCCGGCCCTGCCCGACAAAGACGAAAACATCCTGGAGGCAAATATTTGTTTGCCTTGCTGGAAATGGAGCACCACCACGCAAACTAAAACCCAAAAACAAACCCCAAAGGCAGGCGATGCGGTTCAGTGTGGCGCAGCCACCAAATCGGGCGGACGCTGCACTCGCAGGACAAAAAGCCCCAACGGAAATTGCTGGCAACACGGAGGAGATTGATACAGGTTAATAATTTAAGATGTGTTATTTCAATGCTTAGTTTAATTAATTGTTTCCCGCTGAATTCATAAAGCTATTAAACCAATCCATGCCGGCAGCGGAGGCAGAGGCCTTGTTAAACGCCCTGAACACCCCGGCACCGGTCAGCATTCGGGTAAATACAGCTAAAACAGACAAGGTTCCCCCTCAATTGGTAAATGTGCCTTGGTGCAGTGCCGGATATTATCTGCCCGAAAGGCCTTTGTTTGCAGCCGATCCCGCCTTTCATGCCGGGCATTATTACGTGCAGGAAGCATCAAGTATGGTTGTTGGCAATATCGTTTCTGCATTGCTGCAAAACATGTCCGAACCTTCGTTGGTTCTGGATTTGTGCGCCGCCCCCGGGGGAAAAAGCACCTTACTGGCATCCCTTCTAAGGCCGGGTGATATGCTTGTGGCCAACGAAATCATTGCCACCCGCACACCCATACTGCACGAAAACCTTTGCAAATGGGGCGCAGCCAACCATGTGGTAACCAGAGCCGATGCCTCTTTGATAGGCAAATCAAAGGGGCTTTTTAATGTGGTGGTTGCCGACCTGCCTTGCAGCGGTGAGGGCATGTTCAGGAAAGACCCTGCTGCCATAAATGAGTGGAGCGAAAACAACGTGAAGCTTTGTGCCGAAAGGCAACAGCGCATTGTGAACGACATCTGGCCTGCACTGGCCGATGGCGGCTATCTGGTATACAGCACCTGCACCTTCAACCGTGCTGAAAACGAAGACAACATAAACAAACTTGCAGTTAACCTCGGGGCAAATATTGTTAATCCTGATTTTGTGGGCAAGGATGCGTTTTTTAGCCTACAGGAAGGCATGTACAGGGCATTGCCACACCGAACACCGGGAGAAGGGTTTTTCGTGGCTGTATTGCAAAAAAACGGTGATAGAGGAAGCTTGGAAAACCTACGCCGCAAGGAACAAAAAACGGCCTCGGTGAAACTGGAAGGCTTGCCCAAAGATATACTGGCCATTGAAGTGAAAGACGCACTGTATGGAATGCGCAATGTGGAATTGTCGCGATATATGAATTTGCTTTCATCGCTGCCCGGTATTTATGCGCCGGGAACCCCGCTGGGCAGGCAATACCATGGTAAATGGAAACCCGAAGTGCCGGTGGCTTTGCTGCAGGGAATAGAAAATACAGACTGGCCTGTGCTGGAACTCAGCGATGCTGAAATTATGCAATACTTGCACCGTGAAGCCTTGCCTAATCCGCGAAGGCAGGAAGGGGTTTACAGGGTAAAGTGGAATGATGTTTCAGCGGGTTTTGTAAACGCCAACCGACATCAGTGGAACAACCTGTGGCCCATGGAATGGCGCCTAAGGATGGTCACAACAGAGCCTGTGAAGGTGTTGGAATAAGAAAGTTTTACTTCTTTCGTTTGGGTGCATTGCTGCGCTTGATCCGCTCTACATAGCGCTGTTCCTTTTCATTCAGGAAACGCCATTTGCCACGCCCCAGCTTCAAGTGGTCGAATTCGCCCAGTAGCACACGGTCCAGGTTTTTTACCTCGTAGCCAAAGTGCTCAAACATGCGGCGCACGATGCGGTTTCTTCCGCTGTGTATCTCCACACCCAAAGTGTTTTCCTCTTCTTTCTCTACAAAACCACACTGTTCAAAAGCCATAAAACCATCTTCCAGCTCTATGCCGCTCACCCAGGCCAGCATGTGGTCTTTGCTGGGTTTTCTGTCGAGGGTGGCGCGGTACACTTTTTTAATCTCAAAACTTGGATGCATAATTTTCTGGGCCAACTCGCCGTCGTTGGTGAGCAGAAGCACCCCTGTGGTGTTTCTGTCAAGGCGGCCAATGGGGTAAATGCGCTCCTTGCCGGGCAAATCAATCAAATCTATCACCGTGGCACGACCATCAGGGTCAACCGTGCTGGTGATATACCCTTTGGGTTTATTCAGCAAAATATACACCGGTTTTTCGGGGGTAATGCGGCGGCCATCCACCTTCACTTCATCGCCGGGGTTTACTTTCTGTCCGAGTTCGGTAACCACTTTTCCGTTGAGCTGCACCAGGCCCTGTTCTATCATCACGTCGGCCTCGCGTCGGCTACAGATGCCGCTGTTGGCAATGTAGCGGTTCAGGCGTACTTCCTCGCCGGTCAGTAGGTTGGCGTTCTCCAGATCCCTGCCGGTGTTTTCGTGGGTTCTGCGGCTTCCTTTATAATTTTTTTCCGCTCCTTTGCGCGTGCTTTTCACGTGCGCGGATGGTTTGTTTTTGCTGAATTTGCCGGGCTTGCGGGTTGTAGGTTTTTCGTCGCCAAAGGCAGGACGTTTGCCACGGATGGGCTTATCATCGCGCTCCATGGGTTTGCGGGTTGTTCTGGCAGAGGGTCTTTCTTCACCAAAGGCCGGACGTTTGCCCCTTGCCGGTTTGTCTTCTCTGTCAAAAGGTTTGCGATCGGCTGATTTTTCTCCTCCATATACACTACGCTTGCCGTAGCTTGGTTTTTCATCCCTTTCAAAAGGTTTGCGGGGACCTGAACGGGCGGGTTTGTCATCTCCGCGGAACGGCTTGGCACCTCCTATTCGGGTATTATTGCCTTCTTTCTTGTACCCACCGCCAAAGTCGTTGTCTTTTTTGAAGGGCGCGCGGGTGGTTTTTCTGTCATCGGAGCCAAAACGCTTATCGCCACCGCTTTCGCGCTTAAATGGCTTTCTGCCTTCGTTTTCGAATGGTTTTTTGTAAGCCGGTCGTGATGATTTGCGTTCTTCGGGGTTGAATCCGCCATCTTCTCTTTTGGGGCGGAAGGTTTTACCACCGCGTGGGGATGCGGGTGCATTAAAGTCGCGCGAGCCGGGCCTGCTGCTGCGGAAAGGTTTTTTTTCTTCAGACCTGAAGGGCTTATCGCCGAATGGTTTTTTGGGTTTTTCTGAGGGGGCAGAAGATTTTCGGGTACGTTTTTCCCCGGGTTGCCGCTCCTGAAATTTTTTGCCGCGGCTGTTTTCGTTTTTGGGTGCCATGATGTCAAATAATTACGCCGCTTCACAGCGGGGTTTTGCGGTGCAAAGATAGGGAAATAGCTGCTAATAGGCGAAAAACACAAATTTAACCGGGTGTTGCGGTGTTTTATTGAAGGACTATTGTTTGGATTCCTGCTCAAGGATTAACTGTATATCCGAACAGTTTTGTGGCAAATAGTTTGTCGCTATATCCCAAAGAATTTCATAATCAATTCCAAAATATTCATGGGTGATTCTATTGCGGAGTCTATACATTTCTTCCCAAGGAATTTGAGGATACTTTTCCTTTAATTCCGACGTGACATTTTTGCTTGCTTCACCAATTACCTCAAAATTTCTTATAACAGCATCAACGGTTTTATAATCCCATTTAAATTTTTGAAAAGTTAATCCGTTAATATACTCCTGAACCCTTTTCATGGAAGTGAGCATGTCTTCCAAATATAAAACAACATTCCTTTCTCCGGGCTTCACACGTAATTCACTTGGTTTAATATAGTGCCTTTAATTCTGTCCTTTAAGGCGTTTTTTGTCACCAGGTCAATAGGTATACCAAAAGATTGTTCCAGGAATCGTTCAAGGACAAAAAAATCCCATCCTATGGGTTTTGAAAATTCAACCAACAAATCTAAATCGCTTTTTTGCGTTTGCTCTCCGGAGGCATAAGATCCAAAATAGCCAATTTGGCTAACATGAAACCGGTCAATTAGTACCGGCTTCAAGTTTTTCAACTTGGTTTCTATTTCTTCTCTGGTAAACATGTATGCAATTTAATATAAAACATTCACATTGTCCGGCATTTCCCGGCGATTCACAATGTTATTCTTCCATTGTTGCAAACACACCATCCAAAACCCTTGACAGTTCCCGGTCTTTTTCTGTCACTGTATTGCCGGCATCGTGGGTGGTGAGCCGCACCGCAACTCTGTTATACAAGTTTCGCCATTCGGGGTGGTGGTTGAGTTGGCTGATGTGGGGTGTGGCTTTCTGCATAAAAAGCATGGCTGCTTCGAATGAGGCGAAAACAAAGGTTTTGCAGAGGGCATTGTTTTCTTCGGTCCAGTTTTCCATGGTTGCTGTGCTATTACCGTGCAAGGTAAGCAGGCAAGCATTATCTTTGCAACCCCTGACCTCGTAGTTCAACGGATAGAATAGAAGTTTCCTAAACTTTAGATGTGAGTTCGATTCTCGCCGAGGTCACTACTCCCGCTTTCCGAAGTCTCCCGACTTCGGACACCACCCTCACCTCCACCCCTGTGGGTTCCGTGCAAATTCCAGCACCGGCTGCAGTTGCTGAGCGGGTAAAAAACCCTCGTTTACAGCCACTTCGCACAAAACACCAAAATTACTGATGGTGTAGAAGGGTATTCCGACGTCCTTAAAACGCTGTTCGGCATCTGCAAACCCATAGGTGAACAAGGCAAGCAACCCCACCACTTCTCCGCCGGCTTCCCTTACCGCATCGGCGGCTTGCAGACTACTTTTCCCTGTGCTGATGAGGTCTTCTATCAACAGCACCTTGTCGCCCGGCTTCATGCGCCCCTCTATCTGGTTTTTTAATCCGTGCTTTTTGGGTTCCGGCCGCACGTAGCAATAGGGCATGTTCAACACATCGGCCGCCAGCGCCCCGTGGGCAATGCCTGCCGTGGCGATTCCTGCCAGCAATGTCGCTTCAGGAAAATGCGCTTGCGTCATTTCTGCCAGCGATTTTTTTACCAGATCCCGCACATCCGGAAACGAAAGTACCATGCGGTTATCACAATAAATGGGCGACTGTATTCCGGATGTCCACGTGAAGGGGTGGTCGGGATTGAGTTTCACAGCGTGAATTTCCAAAAGAAATTTTGCTAACTTTGCAGCTCTTTGGTCCATGGGCCCGCAAAGCTATAAAATATACTTCAACGATGGCGCAATTGTCATTGCCGATTCTCCATCTGCGTTTAAGGGGGTACCTAATTTATTCTATATCGATGATGATGAAATTCATAAAAGTTTCAACATCCTCACATCCTCAGTAAGCACCGGCAAAGCCCTTAATTATGGGCTAATCAACCCCGACCCGGAACAAGCGTTTCGCGATTTTCTGGAAAATTATACCGTAATACAAGCCGCCGGAGGGTTGGTGCTAAACAAAGAAAACCAGCTTTTGACCATCAAGCGCAATGGCATGTGGGATTTGCCCAAGGGCAAAATCGAACGCCACGAAGATCAGCGGGCCGCAGCCCTGAGGGAAGTGATGGAAGAAACCGGTCTGAATATGCTCAATATTTCAGATAAAATTGGTGAAACGTATCACGCCTATTTTGAAGACGAAGTTGTGCTGCTGAAAGAAACCCACTGGTATAAAATGAATAGCAGCGGTAAAGGCAAATTGAAACCTCAGGAAGAGGAAGGAATTTCAGAGGTAAAGTGGGCAGACCTTGAGTGGTTTAAAAGCCCCGAATTCGATACCTACCACAGCGTAAAAGATATCATAGGAAAATTTCTGGTATTTGAAGCGTCAAAAACTGAAGAATAATCTTTAGGCCCTCACCTGTGATGGCACAAATCGGGTATAATCGCCCTGATAAACAATCAAATCTCTAACCAAACTGCTTGAAATATAACTCACTTCAGGTGATGTTATTACGAAAATTGTTTCAATCAATGGATTAAGTTCTTTGTTGAGCTGGGCAATATGGGCTTCGTAGTCGTAGTCGCTGCCGTTGCGAAGCCCTCGCAAAATGTAGCTGGCACCAACCTCTTTGCAAAAATCGACCGTAAGACCACTGTATGAAGCCACAGAAATGCGCGGTTCTGACAAAAATATCTCACGTATCCAGGAGAGGCGTTTTTCTGTGTCGAACAGGGTTTGCTTTTTGGTGTTTTCACCTATGGCAATCACAATTTTATCAAACAGCGGCAAACTCCTTTTGATTACATCCACATGCCCGTTGGTGATGGGGTCGAAGGTGCCCGCAAATACCGCAATGCGCGTTTCCATGAAACAAAGTTAAGGGATAAAAATGCCAATTGCGGAACTTCCGTATTTGCGTATTTCCACCGGAGGGACCGGAAAAACCATGCCGGGGCGGTGTTCGAGCACAAAAACCCCGCCCGGCTTTAATCTGGGAAGGGCCAGCTCCGGGAGTTGCACCAGGTTGGGCAAATCGTAAGGAGGGTCGGCAAAAATGATATCATACGTCACCGTGTCATCGCCGAGGGTTTTAAAAACATCTCCCTTGTTTATTTGCCATTCACGCAGGTTCTTTTCTTTCGATATTACTTGTTGATATCGAATGTTTTTCGTATCTTTATCTACCGACAAAACCGATGCAGCCCCGCGACTGAGAAACTCCAGCGCCATAATTCCTGACCCCGAAAACAAATCCAGCACGGTTGCACCGGTTATCTCATAGCGGTGGGTCAGGTAGTTCATCAGGGCCTCACGCACAAAATCTGTGGTGGGCCGCACATGAGCCGCAAAACCGCTTTTCAGTATTTGACCCTTTAGTGTGCCGCCGGTAATCCGCATTGCGAAAGGGTAAACAACAACAAAGAAATGTCAGCATGCGGCGGATATTGGTCCACCGGGTATGGCAATGAAAATTGAAAAGGTTTTACTTGCGGAACAAAACGCCCAAATTGTTGCAAAAGACCCGGAAGAGCTGTTGCATCAGAAAGTACAGACAACACCATGTCTGTGGAGGAAATCCCGGCCCTTTTAAAGGGTGCCAGCGTAAAATAAAGGGCCTCTGCTTCATTGCCGGCCGGAAAAGTATTCAATAGCAAGGGTTTCTGTTCAGAAAAGGCAGCCACCGTTACCTGTTGAGCATGCACATGTACCAACGCAAAATGGGGGGTGGTTTTAGCGGCTTCAAAGGCCAACCGAAAAAGGGGCAGCGCTGCAGGTATAGATTGGCCTTCACCACACATAACGACGAACCCCCCTTCCACCGGGATTTTCTGCATGGGTTCTGACAATCCCGGATAGTCAGCATCTTGAAAAACATCGGGAACCAGCGTGTATGCTGCATCAAAATTTAGGGTAACCGCCTCTTTATGGGACTTTTCGGCAGTCTCATCCGCAGCTGTGCCTGAAATAAGATGCACAACCATTTCACCGTCGGCATCAAAACCCATGACATGCTTTTTTTGACCATGCTCATACTGAAACCATTGCACGGCTGTGCCTTCGTTTTTTCTAAAATCCCAAAACCGTTGCATTAGGGCAAATTTCAGCATTCCTGCGCTTTAAAACCTATTTTTGCTTCAATAATTTCATGTAAAGATGCGTAAAACCGTATTTGCTACCTGCCTGTTAATGGCCATAAACGGACTTTCTGCCCAATTGTTGCCATGGGCAAAAGGAAACACCTATCGCAGTGCAGACAACCCGCTGTACTGGAAAAACAAAAAACCCTATGAGGGCTATTGGCAGCAGGATGTATACTATCAGATCAAGGCAGATTTGAACGATGTGGATGAAACCATCACCGGAACACTGCGGCTGGTGTATTATAATAACTCCCCCCACTCCCTTTCAGAAGCGTACTTTCACTTGTATCAGAATGCTGTGCAACCCGGCAGTCTGGTGGATGAACTTTACAACAAAAACAAAACCCCACATACATTCGGTCCTTATGAAAAAGACAAAAAAGGAACCGAGGTTTTTTCTGTGTTGGTGAATGGAGCTGCGGTAGATTTTAACATAGACTACACCGTGCTAAATACAGCGCTGGACAAACCTTTGGCACCCGGTGACAGCTGCGTGTTTGACATCCGGTTTAAAACATACTTTGACAGAGGCAGCATTCGCCGCAGAATGAAAGTATATGACCATCACGGGTACAAACATTTCAACGGGGTGCACTGGTATCCCCGCATTTGTGTATATGACCGAAAATTCACCTGGGAAACAGCGCAACACATGGAGCATGAGTTTTATGGCGATTTTGGTGCCTACGATGTGGAACTAAACCAGCCCAATCAGTATATCAACGAAGCCACAGGCACCCTCCAAAACCCTGAAACCGTTTATCCCGGAGATTTGAGGCAGAAACTGGATATCAGCAATTTTGCCAACAAGCCCATCGGTTCTCAGCCGTCTGTAATTGTGGCACCTGATGGCACCTCAAAATCATGGCGCTACCATGCCAATAATGTACACGACTTTGCCTGGACGGCCGACCCCACCTACCGCATTGGAGAGGCCAACTGGAATGGTGTGCAGTGCATTGCCCTGGCACAGGAGAACAATGCCGCCGGCTGGCAACAGACGGCCAAGTTTACCGCGGATGTAATTGCCGTATACAGCAAAGATTTTGGAATGTATGAGTATCCGAAAATGGTGGCAGCAGACGCCGCTGACGGGATGGAATATCCCATGCTGACGCTGGATGGCGGGGTTTATCCTTCACACCAAGGACTCATTGCCCATGAGGTAGGCCACAACTGGTTTTTTGGCATGTTGGGCAACAATGAAACCTATCGCGCCAGTCTGGATGAAGGATTCACCCAATTTCTTACCTCATGGAGTATGAAGCAGCTCAGCAGCCGAAAGGGGCTGGGTGTGGATTATGGAACAGTATACGCCGGATACATGTTTGATGCATTGGACGGAGAAGATGCTGTGCTCAACACCCACAGCGATGACTTTGAAAACGCAATTGGTCACGGTGGCGGATACCGGCATGTATATTACAAAACCGCAACCATGTTGTACAATTTACAATATGTTTTGGGTGATGAGGTTTTCCTGCAAGCCATGAAGGATTATGTGAAACAATGGAAAATATGCCATCCTTATGTGGAAGATTTCCGAAACAGCATCATCATGAGTGCCAAAACCGACCTTAATGGTTTTTTTGACCAGTGGTTCGAAACGCGCAAGGTGGCTGATTATGCGCTGAAGGTAAAGAAGAAGAAAGACGTGTATTCCATAACAATAAACCGCAAAGGGGATATGGTAATGCCGGTAGATGTGACGGTTATTAGGCAAGATGCCAATAAAAACGCTTACATGCTCAGCTATACCATTCCGGTAAGCCAGTACCAAAAACCCGGCACGGTAAATTTAAAACCCTGGATTGGATGGGGCAAACTCAGGCCATCCTATCGTTTTGAAATTAAGGCGCCCGGAAAAGTGAAAGACATCTATATTGATCCGTCCCAGCGTATGGCCGACATCAACCGCATGAATAATCAGTGGCCGAGACGCTATTCTTGGGAGTTTGATAAAGAGAATGGACAGGATAACAGTTTTCTGGGCGGGTATAAAATGCAGTGGCGTCCGGATGTGTGGTACAATACCGAAGACGGAATTAAGCCGGGCTTATTGTGGAATGGACAATATGCCATGCGCAGGCACGTGGCAGAGCTGGGGGCCTGGTATGGAACCGGTTTGGGAATATACCTGCCCGGCGACGGAAATTCTCCGGAGGATAAGCTTTCTTACCTATTCAATTATTCGCATGAATTAAGGGGCAAAGGAACCACAACCCTTCACAGCCGGTATCTGGCAGGGGTGGAAATGCATAAAGCAGGCTGGTTTAAGGATGATCACAGAGGCAGTTGGTATGTTGATTGGAAATACATGCAGCGGCATCGTTTCCGCTATTTATATCCCTATGGTGATGTGAATCTGAGAGCGGCCTTTTTACCCGGCACCGGGTTTTGGAGCAGCGGGGTTAACAACACCCTCACCCTGGGCCGCAGGCAAACGTATCGCACGTTTAATGGAAATGGTAGTGTAGATATTTCACTTCGTAACAGCATACCATGGAGCGATGCGCAATATGGTGTGGCTAAAGTGGTGTGGCTGAATGAAATGAGGGGAAATAGACTGGATTTACGCACGCGAGTGTTTGCTGCAATAGCCAAAGGCAATAGTCTGCCGGCCGAGTCGGCATTGTATACCTGGGGCGCATCGCCGGAAGAGCTGCAAGACAATAAATTTACCCGTGATTTTGGCAGTATACCGCTCTCAGACATGAATATGAATCTCTCAAGCATCGGGTCGGCGCTCAGTATGGGTGGTGGGCTTAACCTTCGCGGCATGCAGGGATATCTGTTGCCCACCAAAAACGGCGATACCATACTGGCTATGTTTAGGGGCAACCGAGGGGCCTCTGTAAATGCAGAGCTGGATTTTAGTAAACTGTTTTCATTTTTGCCCAAATTCAGTATGTTGTCTGCCAATATTTATGTGTTTGGTGATGCCGGTGTGATAGGAATGCCATTTCGTGGAAAGCCGGTCTACTCCGGGTTGCTGGCAGATGCAGGCGTGGGAACGCTGTGGACCATTAAAAACTGGCAAAAGCTAAGCCCCCGCAAAAAGCCATGGTTTAGGGCCGCCGCCCCGCTGCAAATCAGAGCAGACTTCCCCGTGTTTGTGAACGCCGTTTCAAACGGAGATGATTACCTTAAATTTAGATGGGTATTGGGAATTAATAAACTGTTTTAAGGCGCGTTTTACTCCGGGGATAGTCACAATAAGCCATCCATCAATAATTCAACAACCCTTACCTTTGCACTCGTTATGTCAGCCCTGCACATTTATAATACGTACACACGCCAAAATGAACGGTTTGAACCCCTGCACAAACACCATGTAGGAATGTATGTGTGCGGACCAACCGTGTATGGGCCGCCACACCTGGGTCACGTGCGTGGACCGGTTGTGTTTGATGTGTTGCGCCGCTACCTGGAATTTCAGGGCTATAAAGTACGCCATGTGCGAAACATTACCGATGTGGGCCACCTTGTGGGTGATGGTGATGAAGGTGAAGATAAACTCTCAAAACAGGCGCGCCTGGAGCAGGTAGAGCCGATGGAGGTTGCCCAGACGTATACTGTCGCGTACAATGAAATGAGCCGGCAGATGAATGTGCTGCCACCGGGAATTGAACCCCGTGCCAGCGGCCACATCATCGAGCAGATAGAAATGATTCAGTCCATTGTGGACGCAGGGTTAGCGTACGAGTCCAATGGAAGTGTATATTTTGATGTGTTGGCCTATGCCCAAAACCATGAGTATGGAAAGTTGAGCGGCCGCATTCTGGAAGATCTCATGGCCGGTGCAGGCAATGAATCGCGTGAGCTAGAAGGACAGGACGAGAAACGGAACCCCAATGATTTTGCCTTATGGAAAAAAGCCATGCCCGAACACATTATGCAGTGGGCCAGTCCGTGGGGTAAAGGATATCCCGGATGGCACATTGAGTGCTCTGCCATGAGCCGTAAATACCTGGGCGACGTGTTTGATATCCATGGCGGCGGTATGGATTTGCTGTTTCCGCACCACGAGAGTGAAATCGCCCAGAGCTCGGCCTGCACAGGGCACAACCCCGCACGTTATTGGGTGCATCACAACATGATTACCATCAACGGCCAGAAAATGGCCAAAAGTCTGAACAACGGTATTCGGGTAGATGAGTTGTTTTCCGGTAATCACCCACTGCTGGAAAGGTCTTACAGCCCTATGACGCTGCGGTTTTTTATACTGCAGGCGCATTACCGGGGCACCCTGGATTTTAGCAACGAGGCCCTGCAGGCCTCCGAGAAGGGCTTGCAGCGACTCACCAATGCGGCCGAACAGGTGTTAAAACTCCCAATATCGGAAAACACAGAATACATTGTTTCCGATATTATTAAATCCTGCCAGCGCAGCATGAATGACGATATCAACACACCCCAGGTGATAGCGCATTTGTTTGAGGCCGCCCGTGTGTGCAATTCTGCCGCCGATGGCAAACTCAAATTAGACAGGGCCAATGTAGACGCGCTAAACAATCTATTTAATACCTGGCTGTACGGAATTCTCGGTATTCAGGCAGAAGAAAAGCACCATGGCGCTGCCCTGGACGGCGTTATGGAAATGTTGCTGACCATGAGGGCAGAAGCCAAGGCCGCAAAAAACTATGGGTTGAGTGATGAAATCCGCAACAAACTAACTGCGCTGGGTTTCAATATCAAAGATGGCAAGGACGGAAGTTCCTGGAATTTGTAAATCGAAATGAAACTAAGCATAGATCTGCAATGCGCTTCACCCCCCGAATGGGCGGACGCGGTTATGGCGGATTTTGATACGTTTTTGCAAGACCATGCCGATTGCGAGCGCAAAGCCAACGGCATGATGATGAGCATGGTGGCCAAATACCCGGATCGGGTAGAAATTATACCCCTGCTGATAGAAACGGCACTGGAAGAATTAGAGCATTTCCGCGATGTATATGAATTAATGCAAACCCGCGGACTGAAGCTGGAAAACCCCTTCGAAGAAGACCCTTACATCAAAGGGTTGATGGCGTTTGTGCGATCGGGCAGGGATGAACGCTTTCTCGACAGGCTGCTGCTGGCGTCGCTGTTTGAAACCCGCGGTGCAGAGCGGTTTAAACTCATCTGGGAAAGATTACCCGAAGGCGATCCTAAAAAATTCTACCACCGTTTGTGGGCCTGTGAAGCCAAACATGCGCATATTTTTGTGAAAATGGCCCTCAATTATTTTGATGAAGATACCGTTTATGAAAGACTGCTGGCATTTGCCGCAGAGGAGGCCCGCATCGTTAAAAACATGCCCATAAGGGCAGCGCTCCACTAAACCACCAAACATGCCCGGCCATTTTTCATTTTTCACCCAAAACATTCAAGAGAATGAGGCGGTTTTTGATGAAAACGAAACCCGACATGCCATTCAGGCGCTTCGATATAAGGTAGGGGATAATATTTACTTCACGGACGGGTGGGGAAATCGCTATCTGGGCAACATCAAACACATAGAAAAACAACGATTCACAGCAAGCATCAGCGAAAAGATTCAAGTGCAAGGCCTTCCGGAACTCACCATTGCGGTTGGGATTATCAAACACACAGACCGAATGGAGTGGCTGGTGGAAAAATGCACCGAGCTGGGGGTGAAACGGCTTGTATTCATACAAACCGACAACACAGAGAAACAGCGCCTTAATGAAGAGCGGATGAGAAAAGTGGCCATTGCAGCGTTAAAACAAAGTCAGGGCTCACGCTTGCCACTAATGGAAACACTACCTTTTGCCACCATGCTTGGAGAATCTCATGAGAGCCGCCTTATTTGTCATTGCCGAAATGAAATAACCGTTGCCACTGCCGGTAAAGAAACCTTAGCAGGAGATTGCCTTGTGCTTATTGGTCCTGAAGGAGACTTCACATCCAAGGAGGTTCAAATGGCAGCAACAGCGGGCTTTTCCGCCTATCCGCTAGGAACGCTGATTTTGCGTACCGAAACCGCCTGTATGGCCATAGCCGGCAGTTATTTGCTGGGAATGAATCATAAACCGAATAAATAAGGGATAACTTCCGCCTTTTGCAACCTAATTTCGCAGCATGAACATCCTTTTGCTGGGTTCGGGAGGCCGCGAACATGCTTTTGCCTGGAAGCTATCGCAGTCCGGAAACCCCGGTAAACTTTACATAGCGCCCGGAAACGCAGGTACCGCGCTATGCGGCGAAAATGTGCAACTTAATCCGCTTGATTTTGAAACGGTACTCGCATTTTGTCGCGATAAAAACATTGCACTCATCCTTCCCGGTAACGAAGATCCACTGGTGGCGGGTATTGTGGATTTTATGACCCCCTACGGAATAGCGGTTGCAGGGCCGGATCAGTACGCAGCCACCCTGGAGGGAAGTAAGGATTTTGCCAAAGCGTTTATGATGCGCCACAACATCCCTACTGCGTCCTACCTCAGCGTTTCCTCTCAAAACCTGCAAGAGGGCAAAGCGTTTTTGGCAACACTTTCACCGCCGTATGTGCTGAAAGCCGATGGCCTGGCCGCCGGAAAAGGCGTTATCATTACCGAAGACAGAGCCGAAGCGGAATCAGTTCTGGACGACATGATTCTGAATGCCCGCTTTGGCAGCGCCGGAAACACCGTCGTTATTGAAGAGTTTTTGCATGGCATAGAAATAAGCTGTTTTGCGGTGAGCGATGGTGAAACCTGGCGTATGTTGGGCAGCGCCAAAGATTACAAGCGCATCGGAGAAGGTGATACCGGTCCCAATACAGGCGGTATGGGTGCTATAAGCCCGGTTCCTTTTGCCAACGAAGCGTTTATGCAAAAAGTAACAGACCGCATAGCCATTCCTACATTTGATGGGCTAAAAAAAGAGGGCCACCCATTCAGAGGGTTTCTGTTTATGGGTTTGATGAACTGCAATGGCGAACCCAAAGTCATAGAATACAACGTGCGAATGGGTGACCCGGAAACGGAAGCCATTTTTCCACGGCTACGCGTCAACATGAAAGACCTGGCTATGGCAATTGCGCACGGCGGGCTGGATAAACTCCCGTTTGAAATGGATGCAAGAACGGCAGCCACCGTGTTTTTGGTGTCGGCGGGCTACCCCGGCGAAATTGAAAAAGGGAAACCCATGCATATTCCAGCACCCGGAGCACAAACCCTGTTTTTTCACGCCGGAACGCGGCAAGCCGATGATGGTGTAGTCACCAACGGCGGGCGTGTGCTTGCCATAACCTCGCTGGCTGAAAATATTGGCATGGCCGCAGAAATTTCCCTGCATGCAGCCGAAACCGTGCAATACGAAGGCAAGTTTTATCGAAAAGACATTGGCAAAGATTTACAGGCATTGCAACCATGAACAAAACAACAACACCATATTCTATGAGAGATAATCAAATCAGGGCCCGGAGCACCTGGCGCCTGCTCATTAATTATTTTTTGCGGGGATTGCTGGTTTTATTGCCCATAGTACTCACCATACTTATCATTGTGTGGCTGGTAAATACCATAACCGGTGTGTTGCATTTGCGCGAAATCAGCGGTAAGGAATTTTTCTTCTATACACTGCTGGTGGTGTCCATTATTCTGGCGGTGGGTTTTATAACCCGTGGTGTGGTAGCACGCCAAATCCTCGATTTCTTTGAAGGGATTATTGAGAAGGCCCCGGGCCTGAGTTTTATTTTCGGTACCACCAAAGACATGACCGAGGCCTTTGTGGGTGATAAAAAGAAATTCACCAAGCCCGTATTGGTTAACGTGGGTGAAGGGGTGTATCGAATGGGTTTTATTACCCAGGAAGATATGAAAATTATCGAAATGCCGGGCCACAGTGCGGTTTATTTGCCCTACAGTTATGGGTTAAGCGGAGAAATGCTGATTGTGGAAACAGGCAAAGTAAAACCCATTGATGTTGAGAGCAGCCATTGGACCAAATACATCATCAGCGGCGGTGTAGCAGAGCTGAATGAAATGGAATGACCGGTGGTTGACCGAAAAATAAAACACTGGGGATAATTTTCACACCGATTTAATCGTTTAACCATAAATATTGCTTTTTTTCGCACCAACCAAACCATGCAACTGCTCATAACGCTTCTTCAAACCGATACTGCCCAGGCAGTAGCCAAAGCCGCCCAAAATGCCGAGCATATTTCCGCGCCCATACTGGAAATTATGGTCAAAGGCGGTGTTACCATGATATTTCTGGCCATCGCTTTTCTGGCCACCATCTTTTTCCTCATTGAACGCTACATGTACATTGGCGGACGCGCTAAAATGGATTTTAACCTGATGAATGTGGTCCGCGACAACCTGAAGGAAAATCGCCCCGACAGTGCGCTGGCCTATTGTGCCAACTCACCCACGGCTCAAGCCCAGGTTATTGCCACCGGACTTCGCTTTTTGGGTAGCAACATGCGCGAGATTGAAAGCGCCATGGAAACCCGCGCCAATGTAGAACTCAGCGCCATGGAAAGCAACCTGAATATGCTCAGTCTCATTAGCCGACTGGCTCCCATGATTGGTTTTGTGGGAACAATCTGGGGGGTAATCAACATATTCTATGCCATCAGCGTAGATAACAACCTTAGTATTGGCGCTATTTCAGGAGGATTATACGTAAAAATGGTTACCAGTTTTGCAGGCCTGTTGGTGGGAATTATTGCCTTCTTTGGCTATCAAATGTATATCCGCAAGATAGACCGCTTTGCAGAGCGCCTTCAGGAGCAAAACCTGGCGTTTCTGGAATTGCTGAACAAATCCAATTTCTAATTAACAGCAGCCGCACAACATGAAAATAGGAAGGCGCAAACGCGAAGAAGCAGAGGTAGAATCATCGTCACTGAACGATATCATGTTTTTCCTGTTGTTGTTCTTCCTTATAGCCAGCACCCTGGCCAACCCTAATGTGATAAAGGTGATGCTGCCCCAGGCAAAGACCACCAGTACGGTGAGCCCTAAATCTATACCCCTCACCGTCAGAAGAGACCCGGCAAATCCGGAATCTCTCCAGGTATTCATTGAACAGCAGGAAGTTAGTTATGAGGAGCTGGAAAAGCGGTTGAAAGAGCTCCGTGATCAGTTTCAGGATCCTAATAGTAAAGATGCCGGTCTGGTGGTGGTACTCCGTGCTGATGCCAAAGCGTATGTGCAGGATCTGGTGGATGTGATGCAGGTTGGGGCCAACCTGGGCATCAAAATGGTGCTTGCTACCGAGAAAAACCAGAAGTAAACCATCGGCGGTATGAAAAAATCCGCAGCTATCCTCTTTTTATTGCTTAGTGTATGTGAAACACAGTCTCAGCACGCCTGGTCGTTACGCGCCTATCCGGGTTTTTTGGCGGCCCACCACGAGGATATGCAGGCCATGGGTAGTCATGTACTCGGCCTCGAAGCAGCCCGCGAATGGCGAATTGACAAAGAAGGAGAACTGGCCAAAAATCAGAAACAGCCCTTCGCCGGAATAGGATTGAACCATATTAGATTGTTTAACGACATTAGTGGCAATGTGAGTTCATTGTTTGGTTATTATGATGCCGGTTTTTATGGAAATGAAAAAACATCTTATAGGTTCCGTCTTACCACAGGCATTGGACTCCTTTCGCGGCAATGGGATGTATATGCCAATCCCAAAAATCGCGCCATCGGCAGCCGCTTCAATGGCATGATGCAGGCCGCTGTCTACATACAAACACCTGTTTCACCCCGGAAACAAGCGCAACTGGGACTTTCCCTGATTCACTACTCCAACGGAAACTTTGGACAACCCAACCTGGGTATCAACATGCCCTGCCTTTTTTTAGGGATAAAACAGTTTGATGGAAACAACCGATTTTATCATCCCCGATACCCGGAAAACCCCAACACCGTTGAATGGCAACCCTCCCTGCGTTTTGGTAAGAAACAAATGAGCATGGATGACCCCCGCAATATTTTTAATTACCTGGCGGAACTCAAATTGCTGTACCCGCACAAGCCCCATCGTTTCTGGACAGCAGCCATTACCGGTTTTTATGACCGAACGTATGTTTATACAAAGTTTCAGCCGCTGCCTGAATCAACCGCCGATAAAATTACAGAGATAGCCATCAGCGGGGGACATGAATACCGTGTAGGGAAGGTGGGTGTAATTGCCGATATGGGTTTTTACCTGTACCGTCCCGACAATACTAAACGCAGGTACTATCAGGCCCTGGGTGTGAAATATTATGCATCATCTAAGCTCTCGGCCATGGTACGCATGCGAACCCACCTTAGCATGGCAGATTACCTGGAATGGGGTGTTGCTTATCGGCTACCAACAAAAACTACGGTTAAGCCGGGTTTCAAAGAGGGTTTTAAGTGGTTTTTCAGGGGTTGTAAACCCCGGGATTAAAAGAGACCGGGGATCCGGGGAATACTAAAGCTTCCGCTGCGAATGTAGCGCAGGTATAAGCCGTGTGAAAACTCTGCTCCGGACCTTTCAAAATCATAATGGGGTTCTATGCGGGCGTCAATCCATAACGAATTGCCTAAAACAGGTCGGGAATACACATACCGCAGCATGACTATGCGCCGTGTGCGTTCGTTGGCATAAGGGTAGCCCGTGTTTACATTTGAAAACACAGGACTGCCGAGCGTAGAAACAAACTCGCGGGAAAACCAGCCGCTGGCAGCAAGATAGTGATAGCGGCCAAAACGCTTTTGAATATTAGCCATAAAAGCATACCCGTTTTTCCATGGCTGCTGAGGATTGGGTGAGTTATCCATGCTTTGAAGCGCGTATGTTTCTATTGCCCACCCTGTGTCATTTCCGGCCATTCGCAACCCGGCGGTGGCAGCAATTCTTGTGCTTATAGGAACCGGATTACCAATGGACTGTCCACCCTGATGTACCAACAGGCCCTGCAAAGGAATGGAAAAAACAGCGCTTTTTCCCACAGCAAAGCGGGGTTGCAAGTGTTGTCCCGCCACCAGCACCTCCCGGGTTCCGCTTCCGGCATTAAAACGCTGACGCCATTCCAGCCAGCCGTCGTAAAACAACCTTTTGTTGTCTCGGCGAACCTGAATTCCATACTCCAGGGGTTGAGTCATCACCTGTTCATAATTATACAGCGGCTCTATCAGTCCATGACGTGTACCGGATTGCAACGCGCCGAACACATAGTTCCAGTCGTTATAAGAGGTCAGAGACAGCGAAAAAACGGGCTTGATGAGGGTTTTGGCATCACCATAATTTTCCTGAACCAGAAACCCTGTAGTTAGTCGTGCCTTACCCCCGGGCTGCAGATTAAACACCCCAGCCAGCGAGGTTCTGAAGCCAAACAGGGTTTCACCGGGATTTACCGGGTTAAAATATTCGTTGTTTTTGAGAAAAGGGAACACATCGGCCTGGAGTCCTATGGATTTTCGGGGGGGAGAAGCCTGCCGGTTGAATATATCATTGGGAAGCTGCGCCGGCAGTGAGGAAACGCCCAACCACAGCAAGCATAGTATAACCCTGATCATGCCTGCGAAATTAGGGTTTAGCCCACACAATCTGCAGAATACAGAATCTTTTTACTATCTTCGTGTAGGAATGCCCGACCCTGTCGTCACGTTGTCACTATTGTTGTCACAAACCCCGGATATATCAGGGAAATGGGCTGTGGTAGTGGCGTGTCTTATCACCTGTGGTTTTTTCGCCGGCATGGAAATCGCCTTTCTTTCTGCCAACAAACTCAGAATAGAACTTCGTAGCAAACAAGGAAACTTTACCGCTAAAGTGCTGAGCGGATACCTAAAAAACCCATCAGATTTTATCAGTACCGTATTGGTTGCAAACAACCTGGCGCTGGTGATTTATGGTATTTACATGGGTGAAATACTGGATGCCGGACTTGGGCCGCTGATTCCCAATCACTTTTTAAAATTTTCCATCATCACCATCTTAAGCACCATCATTGTGCTGGTCACTGCAGAATATTTACCCAAAAGTCTGTTTCGCATTAACCCTGATACCATTTTGTTTTCACTGGCACTGCCCTTTAGATTTGTTCACCTGCTGCTATGGCCGATTATTTTCTTCTCCAAAAGAAGCAGCGGCTTCTTGCTCAGGATTTTTACCCGAACCAAAGTGAGCGAAAGCACCGTGGTGTTTAGTAAGGTAGATCTCGATAACTACATCGTGTCATTGGAAAACACCGGACAAGCAGAAACCACAGACATTGATACGGAAGTGTTTAGAAATGCCCTGGAATTCAGCGATGTAAGGGTTAGGGATTTTATGGTTCCAAGAACCGAATTGATTGCCCTGGACATAGAAGACAATATAGAAGAATTAAATAAAGTATTTGTTGAAACAGCGCTTTCTAAAGTGTTGATATTTAGGGAAAATATAGACCATATTATTGGTTTTGTGCACCAAAGTGAAATGTTTGGAAAACCTTCCCGTATTCAGGATGTGCTTAAGCCGGTATTGATAGTGAACGAGAGCATGCAGGCACATGATTTGCTCCGCGACTTTATTCAAAAACGCAGAAGTGTGGCTGTGGTGGTGGATGAGTTTGGCGGAACAGCCGGTCTGGTGGTGATTGAGGATGTAATCGAGGAGATATTTGGTGAAATAGACGATGAATTTGATACCGAACAGCTTACCGAAAAAGAAGTAAACCCCGGTCAGTATCTCTTTTCTACGCGTCATGAGATTGATTATCTAAATGAAAAATACAGACTAAACCTCCCCGAAGGCGATTATCACACCCTGGGCGGATATGTGATTTCCATTTGTGGAAAAATACCAAGGGTTCGCGAAAGTATTCGTGAGGGCTATTTTGAATTTATCATCACCAAGGCCAAAGGGGCAAGGATAGAAGAAGTAGAGCTGTTTATACGGAATGAAGAAGCATAGTCTGTTACTATTGGTTTTGCTGTTTTCCTTATGGTCATTGCCCGCACAGGTCCTCCGGGTTGTTGATGATGCCGGTTTGATCAACAGATTCAACCAGGGAGAAAAACCCCGTATCATCAACTTTTGGGCCACATGGTGTAAGCCCTGTATGGAGGAAATGCCCCATTTTGTTAAAGCAGACAGTATGTACGGCGATAAAATCGACTTTGTTTTTGTGGCCTTCGACAGGGTAAAAGATACCGCACGGGTGTTGCAAAAAATTTCGGAATACAACATCCCCGGGGATCACCTGCTCATCAAAACGCCGGATATGGGCAATCTTATCAATGCGGTTGATTCCACCTGGGGTGGGGCCTTGCCGGTCACCTGGTTCTCCTCCGGACAATACAAAGGCAGCAAGCAGGATTCCTTTGAACATTTTAACGACCTGAAACGTTTTATAGAAACATTTTTAAACCTGAAAGAATAAAAACATGAAGCATCTGTTGTTTTCCGCCGCCATTATCGCCGCAATGGCATTTAGTACCGCCGTAACCGGCTACAAGCCCGGGGATACGGTGCAGGATTTTAAACTGCTCAATATAGACGGTAAGAAAATGGGTATGGCTACCAATAAAGCCGCCAAAGGGTATATTGTGGTGTTTACCTGCAACCATTGCCCGTTTTCCGTAGCGTACGAAGACCGCATCATTGCACTGCACAACAAATATGCGGCTCAGGGCTATCCTGTGCTGGCCATAAACCCCAACGATGCATTACAATATCCTGATGACAGCTATCCGGAGATGCAAAAACGTGCCAAAGACAAGGGATTTACTTTCCCGTATCTGCACGACGAGTCGCAGGCAGTGGCCACAAAATGGGGCGCAGAGCGCACACCCCATATTTACATTGTGAAGAAAGAGAAGAAGAAATTTGTGGTGAAATATGTGGGGGCTATTGACAACAATTCTGAGGATGCAGCGTCAGCCGACAAGAAATATGCGGAAGATGCGTTAAATGCATTGTTGGCCGGTAAAGACCCTGAAGTGAACTTCACCAAAGCCATTGGCTGCAGGGTAAAATGGAAGAAAAAGGCAGGCGAATAACCCTATTGGATCGAGAATTTAACGTAAATACTGCTCTCGATTTTTATTTTCTTGAAGTCTATAGGGTCCGGGTAATTCGGTTCATTCTCGTATGACTCTATTTTATCCATTCTTCCGCGTGCGTTGGCCATGGCCCAAACGGGCTGAGGGTATTGCGCATCGTTTTCCCTTACTATCTGTGGCTTGCCGGTTTTTTCACCGATGGCACCTAGCAAATAGTCCGCTTTGTTTTTAGCGGCTTTAATCGCCATAATTTTCACCACTTTTCTAAGACTGTCAATTTTTGAGTGCTGCACATGAGAAACATAGGCATCGGTAATTTCCAGTTTGTCAAGTTCTGTAAACACTTGCCCTAAAATCGTTGCATTGCTCAATTTTAGCGAATATTGCTTTTGGGTAATTACCCCCTTTTTTCTCCATTCAATACGCACATAATCGGCATTGGCATCGGACAGAGAGAGGTTTTTTAAATCGACCTTCAGGTTTTTCAATGCATTCTTGAGGTTCTGCTCTTGCTCTTCTACGGTGACGGTTTTTTTGTTGATGCTGCGCTCACGCAGGGTAATCGCCACGTAAATTTCATCGGGTATTACCTCCAGTTCTCCGGCACCATTGACCTCTATGTAGGGTTTTTCTTCAATGACAGGATTTTGTGAACAGAGGGACGCAGCCAACAGGCAAAATGCGGGTAATAATAGTTGTTTCATTTGCATGGGTAAAGAACGGAGTTTTATCGGGTAAATTGTCTGCTTTTAGTCACCATCCAGCAAATTGCCGAATCCGCCCAAGATAGAACCCTCTTCTTTTCTGCCCCCGGTACCATAAGACAATATTCGGCTTGCGAGACGGCTAACAGGCAGGGTTTGCAACCACACTTTGCCGGGACCTTGTAGCTTGGCAAAAAACAGTCCTTCGCCGCCAAAAACGGCATTTTTAATACCCCTTACAAATTCTATATCGTAATCAATGTCTTTGGTATAAGCCACCAGACATCCTGTATCCGCGCGCAGCGTTTCTCCGGGCTGCAATGTACGCTCCATGATGTAGCCACCCGCATGTACGAAAGCCATTCCGTCACCCTCCAGTTTCTGCATGATAAAGCCTTCGCCGCCAAATAACCCTGTTCCTAGCTTTCGCTGAAATTCAATACCCACGCTCACGCCTTTGGCAGCGCATAAAAACGCATCTTTCTGGCAAACGATTTTTCCTCCCAGCTCATACAAATCAAGGGGTATGATTTTACCTGCATAAGGCGCAGCAAAGGATACCGTTCTGCGCGCATTGCCTGCATTGGTAAAGGCCGTCATAAAGAGACTTTCACCGGTTATCAGGCGTTTGCCGGCACTGAACAGTTTGCCCATAAATCCGCCACCGCCGGCATTGGAACCATCTCCAAAAATGGTTTCCATTTGGATGTCATCATCCATAAACATAAAGCTGCCACTCTCAGCCACTACGGTTTCCTGCGGATCCAGCTCAATCTGAACGCACTGCATTTCCTCGCCGTGCAGTTTATAATCAATTTCGTGATTGCTTTTCATACGTGTTCACAAAATAAACAAGAGATTTAATTACCTGAATAAAAATCAGATGAACAATTTGTTTTTTTTGACATTCTGCCACCCCATCAGGTTTTCATCAACCGAAAAGTGATGTTAATTCTGGGGGTGCTCACCTGTTTTGTTTTGGGTAGTTCGTGCCACCAGCATGCCTGGCAAAGGTCTTTCATCAACAGAAGACTTCCGGAGGGTAGCAGCACCCTGATTTTTTCTTTTGATTTTTTATGCCTGAATACAAACGGGCGCTCTGCCCCAAAACTCAGCGATGCAATGCCACTGTTAGGCACGATACTGTCTTCGTCGTCGCTGTGCTTTCCCATTCCCTCCATGCCATGGTGGTAGAGGTTCAATAATGCGCTATTAAATACACAACCCGTAGTGGCCTCACACTTTTTTCGGAGTTCTTCCAGCACCGTTGAAAACGGCAGGGCTGTTCTTTCTAAGTGTGAATAAGCATATCGGAACGGCTGCAGTCCATACCAGGCCGTTTTTCGGCCCATAACAAGGTGCTTTCCAAACATCACTACTTCGTCGTTTTTCCAGGCGGATGATGTCAGTAAGGTATCAAAATATTGCTGCGATTCGGCGGGTGTGCACCAGTTTTCATACAGCAGTGCGTCGCCGTCAAAAGGCAGGATAGATTGCGGCGTTGACATCTCTTACAAAGGTAAGCGCCTCTTGCGATTGTTGCAGGGGCAATCTTAAACCGCCTGCATCCCCTAACTTTGCACCATGATTATCGACATGCAAGGCAAAACTGCGGTGGTGTGCGGAAGCACTGCCGGCATCGGAAAAGCAACCGCCATGGAGTTGGCTGCATCCGGTGCCACCGTGATACTACTGGCCCGTAATGAAGAAAAACTCAAGTTAACCCTATCTGAGCTGCCCGGCAGCGGACACAGCTATGCTGTGGCCGATTTTAGCAACCCTACCCAGGTGGCCGAAGTGGCTGCGCGCATCGCCGCGACCAACAAAGTGCACATACTGGTTAACAACACCGGAGGTCCGGCCGCAGGACCGGCCCATACCGCCGAAACCCATGCATTTCTGGAGGCGTTTCAACTTCATCTCATCAATAATCACAACCTTGTGCAGGCGTTTATACCCGGCATGAAAGCCGCCGGCTATGGCCGCATCATCAATGTAATCAGCACCAGTGTGAAAGTGCCGTTGCCCAACCTGGGCGTGAGCAATACCATACGCGGCGCAGTAGGCAACTGGTCCAAAACCCTGGCCAACGAACTGGCCGGATTTGGAATTACGGTGAATAACGTGCTTCCCGGAGCTACAGAAACCGAGCGGCTTAGCAGCATTATCGAAAATAAAAGCATCAAAACCGGCACCCATGCGGATGATGTGAAAGCGGAAATGTTGCACGAAATACCCGCCGGACGATTTGGCAAACCACAGGAGGTGGCCAATGCCATTTGCTTTCTGGCCTCTGATAAAGCGGCATACATCAACGGCACCAACGTGGTGGTAGACGGAGGGCGCACGGCCTGCCTTTAATACCTTATGAACGCCTGGATTCAAGCATTTCGGTTAAAAACCCTGCCATTGGCTGTGAGCGGCATTGTGCTGGGAGCTACCCTCTCCGGTATGCACGGAAAGTGGAACCTTGCAGTGCTTTTGCTGGCAGCGCTCACGGCGGTAAGTTTGCAAATTTTAAGCAATCTGGCCAATGATTATGGAGATTTCATCAAAGGCACTGATCAAACAGCAAACCGTACGGACAGAGCCCTGGCTTCAGGCAGCATTGGTCCTGCCCAAATGAGAACCGCCATCGTGATTAATACCCTCCTCTCGCTTGGGTTGGGTTTGTTTTTGCTGTATGTTGCCACACCCTCCCTTAAACTGTTTGGTGTTTTCTTGGCCCTGGGTATAATGGGAATCCTGGCGGCATTGGGGTATACTATGGGCAAACGCGCATTTGGGTATTCGGGCCTGGGAGATGCGGTGGTGTTTGTGTTTTTTGGCCCGGTGGCTGTTTGTGGCATATTTTACCTAATGACGGGGACGCTCATTCCTCAGGCGTGGCTTGCGGCAGTAGGAATGGGCTTGTTAAGCGCAGCGGTGCTGAATGTAAACAACATGCGAGATACCCAAACAGACAACCTGGCCGGTAAACTCACCCTTGCATTACGCCTGGGCAGAAGATGGACACAGTTGTATCACAAAACCCTGCTTTTGATGGGGTTCCTTTTTGTGTTTACCAGTTTTTTAAGCGAGGGTGGCAGTCTGCAAATTAGGCCCAACCTTACGGAACCGCTGCTGTTGTTGTTGGTCTATGCTCCGGTCATTTTATTGCTTACCCGGCATGCCGGCCGCGTGGCGGAACTTAATTCACAGGAGCCGCCAGTGACCCCTGAAGATCGCAAACCCTGGAACAAGGAACTCAAAAACCTTAGTCTCACCATAATGTTGATGGTGGTTGTTTACCTGTTTACCGTGGTGCTTTTTGTGGCCTGAGGACACCCTAAAGAGATTAGGGGGTGTTTTTAGTGGTTAATTAATTGTATTACAATAGTTTAAAGCCCAGTTGTTTTAGGGTTTAAACAATATAATTATCCCCTTAACTATTCCATCACTACTTTGTGTGTGTAACATCATTAAAATTGGCAAGGGGATATAGCAATCGTCCCCTCTTAAGGTATAAATACACAAATCCCGAACGATCTTACATTTCTTTTGGCACGTTTTCAGTTTTTCTTGTTTTTAAGAGCTCCCCCTTGCTTACCTGCCTGTTGATGTTGTCAATCAAGGGGTGTTTTTATCGCAGGAATTAAACCCAAATACACATGCCCAAAGTTCAGGGTGATTAATTAAGTTTTAATGAAATATTTGGGATTCATATCAAATTTAATTGCTAAGACAACGCAATGATATTTAGGGTTTAATAAAAAGTTCTAAAGAATAAATCTGTAATTAAAGGGTACAAAAAATATGGTATTAGGGTAAAAAAACTCTTAAAAAGGTGTTTTTTGTACCCTTGAACCAATTAGATAATATACCGGTACCCCCAGCGCCACAATGCCCAGGCCTATACCTGAATTTTTCCATTCAAACACCATAAGACTCACGGCAACAAAACCGGCCAAAAGAAGGTACAACAGCGGCACAACCGGATATCCTACAACCTTGTATGGCCTCAGCATATCGGGCTCTGTCTTTCGCAAGCGAAGCAGTCCGGCTACCGTGACCATATAAAAAAGCAGGGATGCAAACGTGCAGTAGTTTAGCAAATCGCCGTAACTGCCGCTGAGGCAAAGAATGGATGCCCAAATGGCCTGTGCCCACAGGGCATTGGCCGGAACCCCATTTTTATTGAGTTTGCCTGCGGCCTTGAAAAACAATCCGTCGTTGGCCATGGTGCTAAAAAGCCGCGCTCCGGCCAATATCATACCATTGTTGCAACCAAAAGTGCTCACCATGATTAACACTGCCATCAGCAGCAAGCCGGGTTCACCAAAAATGGTTTGTGCAGCCAGGGTTCCAACGCGCTCAAAAGGCGCATGGCTAATACCGGCGCCCACACCTTCTGCTCCCGCTTGTCCCTGTAGCGGCAATATGGTTAAATAGGCGATGTTGGCCAATAAATACAGTAGGGTTACCAGCAGGGTTCCCAAGAACAAACTGCGGGGAATGTTGCGTTCGGGTTGGCGTATCTCACCAGCTATGAAGGTCACATTATTCCACGCATCGGAACTAAAAAGACTCCCCACCATGGCAGTGCCGAAGGCGGCCATTAGGGCTATTGAACCTATGCTTTCCCATGTTTGGGTTGTTTTTGAAAAAGACAGTGCCTTAAACGGGTTGGCAAGGTTCTCATCCCAGTAATTGTGTTCGCCGCCAATGATGAAAGCTGCGGCTACCAGGCCCAGTATGGCCAGCATTTTGGATAGGGTGAAGAGGCGTTGTAGCCACTTGCCTTCCTCAATGCCCATGGTGTTGACAGCTGTCAGAAAAAAAATGAGTCCGATGGCAAGCACCTGTGCCCACGACACGGTGAAGCTACTTATTTGCAGAAAAACATGGTTTTCATTCCACCATGGAAAAATTTGTCCGGTGTATTTGGCAAAAGCCACGGCCACGGCAGCGATTACACCCGTCTGTATTACGGTAAAAACGGTCCAGCCGTAGACAAAACCGGTAAGTTTTCCGAAAGCTTTTTGAATATACACGTACTGGCCGCCGGCCTTGGGCATCATACCCGCCAGTTCTCCGTAGCTAAGCGCCCCCAAGAGGGTAATTATACCTGCGAGCAGCCATGCCAGCAAAAGCCAGCCGGAACTGCCTACACCGCGGGCCATGCCGGCAGAAACAATGAATATGCCCGAACCAATCATACTCCCCGATACAATCAAGGTAGCATCGAGTAGTCCCAGTCCTTTTTTGTCAGAAGGTGTTTTCAACCGGCTTATTGTTTCTCGAAGTCGGAAGCATGTGTCAGAATTTCGGACGGGTTACGGAGTTTGCTGCGCTGTCTGCTGTACAGGAAATAAATAAGCAGACCTGCAACCATCCAAACAGCCGCTACAATCAGCGTTTGCTTATCCAGCCCAATAATCATACCCAGGCAAACCAATGCACCCAGGATAGGAACTATTGGTACCAGCGGTGTTCTAAAAGGGCGCTGAATTTCAGGCGAGGTTTTGCGCATAATCAGCACACCAATACTAACCAAAATGAACGCGAACAGGGTACCGAACGAGGTTAAATCGCCCGCAACATGAATGGGAACAAAGGCAGCAAACAAACCCACAAACACAAACAGGATGATGTTGGCTTTATAGGGGGTTTGGAATTTAGGGTGCAAATCTGAAAACACTTTGGGAATGAGCCCGTCGGTGCTCATGGTGTAGAACACCCGGCTTTGGCCCATCAGCATCACTAGAATTACCGAAGAGAAGCCGGCCAGGATGGCAATCGTAACTGCGGTTGCCAGCCATTTATATCCGGGCATGAAGTTGGATATGGCATAGGCAACGGATGCCTCTCCGCCTTTGGCGGGGTCGGCAAAGTCTTTCCAGTTGGCCACGCCGGTTAATACGTGTCCGAATAGGATGTAGAGAATGGTACAAACCACCAAGGAACCGAGAATACCAATGGGCATATCGCGTTTAGGGTTTTTGGCTTCCTGGGCAGCGGTAGAAACCGCATCAAATCCTATGAAGGCGAAAAAGACAATACCCGCACCCCCAATAATACCACCCCATCCGTGGCGGAAAAAGCCGTCATAAGCATTTTTTATGGTTCCATCAGGATTCAGCACTGGGGCTGTGCCTTCCGGTATTAAATAGGGATCGTAATTGGTGGGATTGATAAACTGCCAGCCAATGAAAATGAACAGCAGCACAATGGCTACCTTCACAAAAACAATAATGGCATTGATAAAAGCCGATTCCTGCGTGCCTTTGATGAGCAACAGGGTAAGAAGACTTAAAATGCCAATAGCAGGAAGATTCATAATGCCGTGAACCCCGCTTTGAGAAACCTCAAACGGGGAATGGCACCATTCATAGGGAATCCCGCCTCCCAGCAGGTTGTTCAGATATTCGCTCCAGGCGATGGAAACCGTAGCCGCTCCGAGTGCATACTCCATGATGAGGGCCCAGCCAATAATCCATGCAACTATTTCGCCCATGGTCACATAGCTGTAGGCATAAGCACTGCCGGCAATGGGAATCATAGAAGCGAATTCAGCGTAACACAAACCGGCAAAGGCACAACCAATGGCCGCTACGATGAACGCCAGGGTAACGCCGGGTCCGGCCGCTTGACCGGCTGCAGCGGCAGTTCTTACAAACAAACCGGCACCGATGATGGCGCCGATGCCCAGTGCAACCAGGCTCCATGCACCCAGGGTGCGTTTTAAGCTACTGCCTTCGGCTTGAGCCAGCAGTTCGCCAAGGGGTTTTTTCCTCCAAAGTGACATAGGTAAGTGTTTTCGTTGTCCGACAAATATAGTCCTATTCATTTTGATTATTAAATAGACTTTATTTTTTTGCAAATGCTTGTGTTTTTAATGTTTTATCATCAGTTTCGTACGGACATAATTATGAAAACATATATACTAACCCTCCTTGCGCTTGCCGGTTTTGCTACAGCCCATGCGCAGGCCCCCAATGGTTTCCCATATCAGGCAGCCATGCGTAACGCCTCCGGCCAACCACTGGCCAGCCAGTCTGTAAGTTTGCGCTTTACCTTGAGAGAAGGCAGTGCCTCCGGCACTATCCTCTATAGAGAAACACAACTAAAGACCACATCAGCCCAAGGGATGCTTGTTGCCACAGTAGGCAGTGGAAGCGTTGCTCAGGGTGCGTTTCCAACAGCAACGCAGTGGGCTTCGGGAGCCAAATATCTGCAGGTTGAGGCAGATGCTGCCGGTGGAAGTAATTTTGCTGAAATCAGCAACACCCAGCTGATGGCGGTGCCTTATGCCACCTTTGCAAATACTTCATCCAGCGCCTCTACAGCAACCACCGCAACCACCGCTACTACTGCAAATGCACTGGCCCCTACAGCGGTTATATCGCCGGTTCAGATTGCAGGCAATGGCGCCACTGCTGGTCAGATTTTAAAATGGAATGGTACCGCATGGGCGCCCGCCACTGCAGGTTCCTCAACCGTGCCGTTAACCCAGCTGGAACAAGGCGGAGCAACAACCGGCCAGATTATTAAGTGGAATGGCACGGCATGGGCTCCTGCTGCTGATGGTCCGTCCACGATTACCATGTCTCAAATAGAACAGGCAGGTGCAACCTCAGGTCAAATCATCAAGTGGGATGGAACCAAATGGGCTCCAGCCAATGACGGGCCCGCCACAATCACAGCTTCGCAGATTTCACAATCAGGCGCAACAGCAGGACAAGTGCTGAAATGGAACGGTACTGCATGGGCTCCGGCCAAAGACTCTTCCGGTACAGCAGGCACCGCGCTTACCGCCGGCACCGGTCTGAGTATTACAGGCAACGTGATCAATAGCCGCTGGACAACAGCAGGCAATGACTTATACAACAATAATTCCGGCAATGTAGGGATTGGAAATACTACACCGCTCTATCCGCTGAGCGTGCACAGCAGCGCCGGCAACGGTGAGATTGAAGCCAAAACAGGCAGCAGCACCGCCTATTCAGGGTTGAGGTTGACTAATTCTGCAGGAACCAACATGTTTTTAAATAAATATGGTACCGGTAGCACCGGTAGCACCTATGGTATGCCTAATGCCAGTCTTGGTTACCTAAACAATGCGGCTTCCGGCTCTTTGCTCTATTCAACCGCTGATTCCATGTCCTTCGCTACCAATGCGGCCCAGAGATTAAGTATTCTTAAGAATGGGAATGTAAATATCGGTTCCATTGGTTCTGTTGGTAAATTCAATGTTAAAGGGTCAAGCGCTATTCTGTATTCGCCCTCAGTTTCTGCCTATGACTACAGTGTTGCCTCCTTCTTTGTGCCGGATACTGTTACCACATCACTTTCCAACTCGGTTGGTGTGATGGGGTACGCCAAAGGATCAGCGTTTTTCAATGCTGGTATTGGTGGAATTGCCGGGAATTCAGGAACATTCAATGTGGGAGCAGTAATTGAAGCAAAAGCTTTACAAACCACAGGCAAAAGAAACTACGGTATTTATTCCGAAACGGATGGCGGATATTCATTTACCATAGGCCATTACAATGGAGTATTTGCCGCCTCTACCAGCGCCAGCGGAACCTATGGTTCATATAATGACGTTGATGGTACCGCCGGATCTGCTGCATACGCCGGTTATTTTTCCAACACAGCCACCAATTCTTCCTATACCAATTACGGGGTTTATGGAACTGCAACCAGCGGACTTACCAACTATGCCGGGTATTTTCAAGGCAACGTTTATGTGTCAGGTACCTTAAGCAAAGCAGGGGGAACATTCCAGATAGACCACCCCCAGGACCCAGAAAACAAATACCTGATTCACAGCTTTGTTGAAAGCCCTGAGATGATGAATATTTACAATGGCAATATCACCACCGATGCCAATGGTGCGGCTGAGGTTACCCTCCCTTCATATTTCCAGTCACTGAACGTAGATTTTCGCTACCAGCTTACCGTAATTGGTCCTGATTTTGCACAAGCGGTGGTTTCCAAAAAGATTGAAGGTAACAAGTTCAGTATCAAAACCGACAAGCCCAATACAGAAGTGAGCTGGCAGGTTACCGGTGTCCGCAATGATGCCTGGGCCAAAGCCAATCGTGTAATTCCGGAAAAGCCCAAAGAGAAAAATGCAGTGGGCAAATATTTACACCCTGAATTGTTTGGCAAACCCGCCAGTGCAGGTATTCACCATGTAAATACTGAAGGAATAGCGGTACCTAAGAGGCATAACCGAAATAAATAAGTCAGCCATGAGAATCATCGCTGTTTTTCTTTGTATGTGTGCCGGCATTTTTAGTGCAACGGCACAGAGTGCCGAACGAGAAATTATGTCGGCCACAGGAGGGTCTTATTCGGGTACTTTTTCAGCCGATTGGACGGTTGGAAACCTTGTAGGTGAAACCGGAAGCACCACCAACAATCTGATTACCCAGGGGTTTCAGCAACCAATCATCGTGCAATCAACCAATTCACTATTGCAGGTGATTGGCAGTTCTGTAAAGCTAATGCCCAATCCATCGGGGGGAGATGCTTTACTGTATTGGAGCACAATGCCAACAGACGCTGTTGTACTGGTCTACAATACCGCCGGAGCGCTTGTGTATGATGCAACATGGCAGGCGGGGCAGTCACATGTTTTGCCGGGCAAGTTTTGGTTGCCGGGGGTTTACCAGATTGCCGTGCTGTGTGAAGGCAATCGCCACATGCTCAAATACGTACGTTTTTAACAAAAAGATACGGATTAAAAAAGCCCGTCATTGACGGGCTTTTTTCTTTAGGTCGTATGTAGCCTCAGGCAGAAATCACCCCCAGTTCTTTGCCCACCTTGTTAAATGCAGCAATGGCGCGGTCAATGTGCTCAAAACTATGTGCAGCACTCAACTGTACGCGAATTCGGGCCTGATCTTTGGGTACAACGGGATAGAAGAATCCAATTACATATATTCCTTCCTGAAGGAGCTTGTCGGCCATTACCTGGCTGAGTTTTGCATCGTATAACATAATGGGGACAATGGCGCTGTCTCCGTCTTTAAAATCGAAGCCGGCAGCTTTCATACCCGCTTTAAAACGGTGAACATTGGCTTCCAGTTTATCACGAAGTTCCGTAGTCTCGGTGAGCATGTTAAAGACTTCAATACTGGCACCTACAATACTGGGGGCCAGCGAGTTGCTAAACAGGTAAGGGCGGCTGCGCTGCCTGAGGATTTCAATGATTTCTTTGCGTCCGGTGGTGTAGCCCCCCATTGCCCCTCCCAGTGCTTTGCCCAAGGTTCCGGTGATAATATCAACCCTGCCCATTACATTGCAATACTCGGGGACACCTCGACCTGTTTTACCAATAAAACCGGCTGCATGGCATTCGTCTGTCATGGTAAGAGCGTTGTATTTATCTGCAAGGTCGCAGATTTTATCTAGTTGGGCCACATATCCGTCCATACTGAAAACACCATCGGTAACAATCAGAATATAGCGTGCACCTTCAGCCCGTGCCTTGATAAGCTGCTCTTCCAGTTCGGACATATTGTTGTTTGCATATCTATATCGGCGGGCTTTGCACAGTCTTACCCCATCAATAATGGATGCATGGTTCAGAGAATCGCTGATAATGGCATCTTCTTCACCCAACAAAGGTTCAAAAACTCCCCCGTTCGCATCAAAAGCAGCGGCATAAAGAATGGTGTCTTCTGTGCCGTAAAACGATGCAATTTTGGCTTCGAGTTCTTTGTGTATGTCCTGTGTTCCACAGATAAAACGCACACTGCTCATGCCAAAGCCATGGGTGTCGATGGCGCGTTTGGCGGCGTTCACCACGCGTGGGTGACTGCTGAGTCCCAGGTAATTGTTTGCACAAAAGTTTATTACTTCCGTGTTATCCTGAAGTCGAATAACCGCATCCTGCGGGGTTACGATGATTCTTTCTTTTTTATAAAGGCCGTTTTCCTCAATGGTTTTCAGTTCGGCCTGTAAATGCTGCTGAAACGCTCCGTACATGGGGCGAAGATACAAACAGCTTTTCAGATGTCCAATCTCAGGTGGTTTGCTGAAGGGTGCTGAGGATGTCTTCCAAAACCCTACGGTCATTGCTCAGGCGCGGCACTTTGTGCTGACCGCCCAGTTTCCCTTTTAGTTTGAGCCATTCTTGGAAGGTGCCGGTTGGAACGACCCTGGTTTTGGGCATCTTCATGGCCAGGTCTCCCTGTCTTTTAGCGGCATAATCCCCGTTGCAGGCCTTGAGCTGCTCATCCAGCAGTTGGGTAAACTCATCCATGTTTGCCGGCGGTACAGAAAACTCAATCAGCCATTCATGCCCGGGTTCGGTTTCGGTCATGTAAACCGGAGCGGCGGTATAGTCCTCAACAACGGCCTGTGTGAGCTTGGCGGCAGCAGCGATGGCGGTGTCTGCATTTTCAATAACCAGCTCTTCTCCAAATGCATTGATGTAGAGTTTCGTACGCCCGGAAATTTTAAACAGATAGGGGTTTGTTTCGGTAAACTGAATGGTATCGCCAATATTGTAACGCCACAAACCGCCCGTAGTGGTAATTAGTACGGCATAGTTAACACCGGGTTTTACATCGCTGAGCGGAATCGCTGCCGAAGGCCCTTCATTTACAGGGTAAAACTCATAAAACACACCATGATCCGTAACGAGTAACATATCGGAGTTTTCGGAGGTAAACTGAACACCAAAGAACCCTTCGCTGGCGTTATAGGTTTCTACGTACCGCATTTTAGGGTCCGGAAGCAATAGTTTAAACTGTTCCCTGTAGGGGGTAAAACTAACACCACCATGGATAAATAATTCCAGGTTTGGCCACACCTCATGAATGTGTTTTTTGCCGGTAATTTCAAGGATTCGTTTAAAAAGTACCAGTGTCCACGTTGGAACGCCGCTGATACTGGTAACATCTTCATGAATGGTTGCATGGGCCATGCTTTCTACCTTTTCCTCCCAATTATCCATTAGGGAAATATTCTGGTCGGGGGTAGATTTGAAATTAGCCCATACAGGCATGTGGTTGATGAGAACCGCACTTAGGTCACCATAATAACCACGGGTATTCAGCTGGTTAATTTTATGGCTTCCGCCAATCAGCAGTGCTTTGCCCTGAAACATCCCGGATTCCGGGTTTTCGGTGCAGAAAAGGGTTAAAATATCTTTGGTGCCCTTAAAATGGTTGCATTCAAGACTTTCATAGCTGATAGGGATAAATTTGGCCGTATTCCCGGTTGTGCCGCTGCTTTTCGCAAACCATGTAATTTCTTCCGGCCACAGCAGTCCTTGTTCGCCGGCCATGGTGCGTTCAATCCAGGGTTTAAGGTCTTCGTAATTTGCTACCGGTACGGTTTCTTTCCACTGTGCGTAATTACGAATATTTTTAAAACCGTTTAATTCGCCATATTCGGTTTCTTTTCCTTTATCCAAAAGGTATTCAAACCATACATCCTGAGAATCCAAAGCCCTTGATGACATCAAAAGAATATCCTGATGACGCTGTTTGAAATACCAGTGTATGACCGGGGCAATCATGTGAACGGGGCAATTGGGACATCAATATTAATGCACAGCCCGTTTTGAAGCAAATAAAATCAGCTTTTAGGCGGGTTGTTGGGTTTTGGACCACTGTTTTGGTGGGGTGGGCGAGGACCTCTGTTGTCTCTTTTGGGTCCGCGGTTGTCGGGTCCTCGGTGGTGTGGTTTGCCATGCGGATTGCCGCCTTGGTTATGCGGTTGTCTTTGTCCGCCCTTATTGTGCGGGTGTTGGTGGCGTCCTTTGTCCTGGCGGTTTTTGCGGATTTCGGCTTCCAGTTCGCGGTCTTCCAACAGTTCTGCACCACCAATAAACTCAGGTGCCTGTGAGGCGGTTTGTTCCATAACCTGGCTGGCTGCAGCAATGTCCTGCAGTGGCGGTATGGTTTTCCCTTGTTTGTTTTCTTCGAGGTATTCCTTCACTTTCTCTACTTCAAGGGCAATCCATGTCTGATTGTCCTCATAGCTAAACCACATCAGTTGTTTTAGGATGTCTGTTTTACGGCTATAGGCCATACCGGTAGCAGTTTCCAGCTTGACCATCTTGGCTTTGGGAAATTTATCCAGGGCTTCTACATAGAGATCCAACTCATAGTTAAGACAGCATTTTAGACGCCCACATTGCCCTGCCAGTTTTTCCATGTTAATGCTGAGGTTTTGCACGCGGGCTGCCCCCGTAGTAACCATTTTGTAGTCAGTGAGCCAGGTGCTACAGCAAAGTTGACGTCCGCACACACCAATGCCGCCCAGACGCGAGGCCTCTTCGCGATAGCTGATGTGGCGCATTTCAATTTTCATGCGGAATTCATCTGCATATAGGCGAATCAATTCACGAAAATCCACCCGTTGCTCTGCTGTATAAAAGAAAATTACTTTTCTGCCATCGCCCTGAATCTCAATATCACTGATTTTCATCTGTAAATTGAGTCGGAAGGCAATGGTTCGGGCCCTTTCCAGTGTAGAATTTTCTTTTTGTTTGACCTCCTCGTTTTTTTCAAGGTCTTTATCAGTGGCTTTACGAAGAATGGGAAGTATACGTTCTGAATCTTCCTGCACCCGATATTTTTTTAACTGCAGCCGCACAATTTCACCTGTAGCAGAAACGGTACCGATGTCAAATCCCACAGAACTCTCCACCGCAACATAGTCACCGGTATAAAGATCAAGGCGGTTTGTGTTTCTGAAAAACTCTTTTCTTGATCCTTTGAATCTTACTTCTACAATGTTAAAAGGTGTAAAATCATCAGGGAGTTCCATATCCCTGAACCAGTCATATACATTCAGGGCATTACACCCCGATGTGCCGCAGGTACCATTGCTTTTGCAACCGGCAGGAGAGCAACCCCCCCCTGATTTGGTACCACAAGATGAACATCCCATATAGTTATTTCAATAATACGCCGTGCCAATCCGAAAGTGCCACCAGCCATGCAAAAATAGGGATAAAAGTTCAGACCCGCTGTTGGTACCAGGAGCGAAGCCCGGATAATGCAAGCAGCAGGAATATGCCATAAAGCAATGCTGTCAAAGGTTTGCCTACTGAAATATACAAGGGAATATAAATAGAATCTGCCAAAAGCCAGAGAATCCAGTTTTCCCATTTTCGGCGCGCCTGAAGTGAAATAGCCCATACACTTAATGATGCGGTGAAGCTGTCCAGCCATGGCATCTGCGCCTGAGGAATGTTGACATCATAAATTGTTGCAATCCAAGAGGGAAAGTTCAATATCAGGGTGGTCCATACACTCCAGCCCAACACAAAAAGGGCGGCTTCACCCAACCAACGTCTCGGGGTAAGGGAGGATATGGGAAATTCGGCCCTGTTTTTAATCGTCCAGCGCCTCCATCCATATGCTTGCACAACAATAAAAAAGAACTGCAAAACCATGTCGGAATAGAGTTGGCAGGTATTAAAAACCCAGGCATAAAGCAGGGTTCCTGCCATGGCCACCGGCCAGTTTGCCGTGTAGGGCTTTATTGCCAGCAGTACCCCAGCCAGCGATAAAACAAAGGCAGCTGTTTCCAGTATGGTTGTAATATCGGGCATACAGGGCAAGGAGACTGCAAAAATCAGTCTATATTCATATCAAACCAAACTTGCTTAACTTTGTTACCTGAATAAAATCCATAATTATGTTTGAATTACCAACACTTCCCTACGAGTTTTCGGCCCTGGAGCCCCATATTGATGCCAGGACCATGGAAATCCACCACGGCAAACACCATCAGGCGTATGTAAACAACCTGAATAACGCAGTGAAAGGCAATGCCGGTGAAGGCAAAAGCCTGGAAGAGCTAATGTCAAGTGTGAGCAAACACAGCATGGCGGTTCGCAACAATGGTGGCGGTCACTGGAATCACAGTTTGTTTTGGCAGTTGATGAGCCCTACCGGTGGCGGTACACCCGAAGGACATCTGCTTGCAGATATTACCGCTGCTTTTGGCAGTTTTGAGGCGTTCAAAGAACAGTTTAATACTGCGGCTACTACAAGATTCGGTTCAGGATGGGCCTGGCTTGTGGTTCACGACGGAAAACTCGTGGTAACGAGCACTCCCAATCAGGATAACCCGTTGATGGATATCGCCGATGTGAAAGGCACCCCCATACTGGGTCTGGATGTATGGGAACACGCCTATTACCTCCACTATCAAAACCGCCGCCCGGATTATATTAATGCGTGGTGGAACGTGGTGAACTGGAAGAAGGTTGCTGAGTTATATTCAGCCGCACACTAATAAAGAAACAGCCCAATAATAAAGCCCGGTAATTTACCGGGCTTTATTGATTAAAGAAGAAGGTATAAAATCGTTCACCCTGCTTTCAGGTCATTCTGTTTTTAGCAGTCTTTCTGTATGTGTTTTTCCTTCAGCCGTGTAGGAAACCACCCATATACCGGGTTTAAATCGGCGAAGGTCAATGCGATTTCCGCTAAAAGTTCCCGCGCAACGACCGGCAGTGTTGTAAATTTTTCCATTGTCTACGGTTTCGGCAGAAATAAAAGCAAAATCACCTGCCGGATTGGGACTGATCATGCCATTCTTCATGCCGTTTGATAGGAGGCCGGTGTTACTTTTTTCACAAAGTCTTTGGGCGTAAGGGTTCTTCTCCAGTTCTGAACCCGGGGTGAGGTTTTTTCCTGTGAACCCTGAGAAATCAGGCGCATAATACTCATAACGGAAAACCGTGTTGATTCCGGGGTCATCTCCTTGGTTGGCTATACCCGCGCTGCCATATGGGTTAATATATGTCCAGACGATATTGCCGGCACTATCCGACTCAAATGCTTTGCCCTTGAGGCCGTCAGTGGTAAGCAGGTTTCCGTTTTTTAGCATATAACTGCCGCACACAACTGCGGAGTAAAAGGATGTTGGGATTGCGGCCTTATATCTTTGGGTTCCGGACGCCGGCAGGTACGCCTTACCGGGTTGTATGGTATATTTAAAGTTGTTGTCCAGCGGTGGTGTGACCATGTCAACAGAACTGTATGTGCCGTCGGGTCTGGCTTGGCCGTTGTTAAAAATCAAAAACTTTCCGGCGTGAGGTAATCCCTCTTTTATCCAATGTGCATGGTGCGGTACATAAAGGCGCTTTTCCTGGGGGGTGCCTCTGCCATAGGCCTCGGGATTGCCCCAGCGATAAAGGAAATCACCGCCTTTACCCCATCGTCCGCCAGAGTACCCACTTGCTTCAATCACACTGGTGCTATGGTCAATCACATAAAATTCCCCTAAACTTCTTGAAGTAATAACAATTTGGTCAAGCGTTGGGTTGTAATCAATCCCGTTCAGGTGCAACCAGTCACGACCGATATCAGATGGTTCGTAGTAGTTAATGTCCAGCAATTCAGGGTGTTGGCTGGGTGTTCCATATCCGGGTTTGGATGGATCTGTGTTTTGAACCAGGTGGTCCCAAAGTCGCCATTCCCAAACAATATCCGCGTCATTGGTGTCTTTGGGTTGAATTTCAATGATGCGCTCAAATAGGATATCGGTTTTACCAAGGGGAAATCTTCTGCCCAGGGCTTCTGCCTCAGCAGCGGTTTTTCTGACCCAGACAATGGCTAAAATATTTCCATTGGGGAGCTCTGTGATGTCATGATGCAGTGATTCGTTGCTGTCGGTGAGCACCCATCGCCAGATTCGGCTTCCCGTCCAATCAAATTTTTCAATAACACCGCCACTGCCTATTGCCATGTAGGGGTTAAACACTGAATTGGTTCGGATAAGACTTCCATCATGTCCAAGTATGCAGGCGGTTCCAGGCATACCTCCACCCTCCCAAGTTTTTACAACGCGCCCACAGTCATCCAGCAAATAGGTGTTTTTGGATTGATTTACCATGGGGGACAAAAGATAGTATCCCTTTTGGTGATTGGGTTCCTGGTACTTGGTTAAACCAACAGTACGTTGCTGCGCATAAGTGTTTAAAGTTGTAATTAAACACAAGGCCCACAGCAGGCCTTTTTGAAGGGGGTAGTAATTCATCCTCGTTCTCGCTCTCTATTATCAAAGATAAGGTGGTTTAATGAAAACTGGGCATTTCCTGATAGGTTTTATATGGGTTCTTGTGGAAAGGTTTGTGTTTCAGTACAATAACACTGTCACAAAACTGTCAAATTCGCTATTTGTTCTTTAAGGTGCTGATTAAGCCGTTGAAATCATAAAAAACAAACATCCGGTTGTGTGTTGTATTTTTGTGGCGCATGAAAGTTGCTCTTATTACCGGAATAACAGGACAGGATGGGGCCTACCTGGCGGAATTCCTGCTTAAAAAAGGTTATGTGGTGCATGGGATTAAGCGGAGAAGCTCCCTGTTTAACACCGAACGAATAGACCATATTTATGAGGACCCTCATATTCCCGGGGCTAAGATGCACCTGCATTACGGAGACTTAACCGATTCCACGAACCTGATTCGCATTGTACAGGAAGTACAGCCGGATGAGATTTACAATCTGGCGGCCCAGAGTCATGTTCAGGTTAGTTTTGAGGCACCCGAATATACCGCTAACAGTGACGCCCTGGGAACCCTTCGCATACTCGAAGCGGTTCGCATACTGGGGTTGACCAATAAAACACGGGTTTATCAGGCCAGTACGTCTGAACTGTATGGTTTGGTGCAGGCGGTTCCACAAAGTGAGACCACCCCGTTTTATCCCCGCAGTCCTTATGCAGCGGCAAAAATGTATGCATATTGGATTACGGTAAACTACCGGGAGGCCTATAAAATGTATGCCTGCAACGGGATTTTGTTTAACCATGAAAGCCCAATTCGGGGAGAAACATTTGTGACCCGCAAAATCACCCGGGCAGCTGCCAGAATAGCCCTTGGACTGCAGGAAAAACTATACCTGGGCAACCTAAACAGTAAGCGAGACTGGGGCCATGCCAAAGACTATGTGGAGGCCATGTATTTAATTTTGCAACAGGATACGGCGGAAGATTTTGTGATTGCCACAGGCCAAACAACCGAAATTCGGGATTTTGTGCGAAAGGCGTTCAGTGAACTGGGGCTGGGAATAGAATTTCATGGTTCAGGGGTGGAAGAGAAGGGTGTTTTAGGGTTTGTGGATGAAACAAAAGCGGCTGCTTGCGGGCTGGATATGGATCACCTTAAGCCCGGACGTGAGCTGGTATGTGTAGATCCTCGTTATTTTAGACCTACCGAGGTTGATCTGCTCCTCGGCGATGCCACCAAAGCCCGCGAAAAACTGGGATGGTCACCACGCCATACGTTGGATGATCTGGTGAGGGATATGATGCAAAGTGATCTGCGGCTTATGAAAAAAGAAGATTACCTGCGTAAAGGTGGGTTCTACACCCGAAATTATTTCGAATAATTGCCAGGTTGATTCTCACTACAAAGGCCTAGATTTTATTGATTCTGATAAAAAATATAACAACCTGCAGATTTTTTAGTAAAAAAGCATTATTTTTGCAGCCCATTTTACGAACACATGCATCTGACAACTCAACAGAAAAAAGAAATCTTTGCTAAGTTTGGCGGTAGCGAAAAAAACACCGGCAGCACAGAAGCACAGGTTGCTATGTTTACTGAACGAATCAACTACATCAGTGGTCACCTCAAAGGACAGCGCAAAGATAAAAGCGCAGAGAGGGCGCTGATTGCTTTGGTAGGTAAGCGTCGCAGTCTGCTTAACTACCTGGCCAAGAAAGACATTTTCAAGTATCGCGCACTTATTAAGGAACTAGGCATCAGGAAATAAGTTTCCGCCCTTTATCCTTAAAACATTTAATAAGAAAAGCCCCGAACGCTATCCGGCGTAACGGGGCTTTTTACATAAAAAAAACTATGCTAAACATACAAAAAACCCAATTTGACACCGGCGATGGTAAAATCATCGAAATAGAAACCGGTCGTCTTGCAAGACAAGCCCATGGAAGTTGCGTACTGAAGGTAGGCAAAACCATGATACTTGCTACTGTTGTGAGCAACTACGACGCCCGTGAGGGCATTGATTTTCTGCCTCTCAGTGTAGATTATCAGGAAAAATTTGCGGCAGTAGGTCGTATACCCGGAAGTTTTCACCGTCGTGAAGCCAAGCTGACGGATTATGAGGTGCTCATTTCTCGTTTGGTGGACAGATGCCTGCGTCCGTTGTTCCCCGAGGATTATCATGGTGACACTCAGGTAAACCTATTCCTCATCAGTTCAGATGAGAATATACTTCCCGACACTTATGTGGGGCTTGCTGCCAGTACCGCATTAATGCTAACAGATATCCCATTCCTGGGCCCCATTAGCGAGGTTCGCGTTGGCCGTATCAATGGTCAGTTTGTAATCAATCCTACCAAAGAAGAGCTGGAAAATTCAGACATAGATATGCTGGTGGGTGGAACGGCTCACGACATCAATATGGTGGAAGGTGAAATGGACGAGGTGTCTGAGGCCGATTTTCTGGAAGCCCTGAAATTTGGACATGACGCCATAAAAAGGCATTGTGCAGAGCAAATTAAGTTTGTGGAAATGCTGGGCGGCCGCAAGGCAACCCGTGAATATAACCACGAAACCAATAATGACGAGTTGCGTAAGCAGGTGATTGCTGATTGTAGTCCGGAATTGCGTAAAGTGGCCGAAAGCGGCAGTGCCAAAAGTGACCGTCACGAGGCATTCCGTGCCATATTGGATCAGTACCTTACCCGTTTTGAAGGAGTTGAAGATGCTGATCTGAAGAAAAGTCTTGTGAAAAAGTATTTCCATGAGGCAGAATATCACGTAATGCGTGACATGATTCTGGAAACAGGCCGCCGTCTCGACGGAAGAAGCTCTACCCAGATTCGACCCATCAACTGCGAGGTTGATTATTTGCCAGCAGCCCACGGAAGTTCTGTGTTTACCCGCGGTGAAACCCAGTCACTGACCAGCGTAACACTGGGAAGTAAAATGGACGAGCAGCTGCTGGATGCGCCAATGTTGTACGGTTACAATCGCTTTATGCTCCATTACAACTTCCCCGCCTTCAGTACCGGAGAGGTACGACCCAACAGGGGGCCGGGCCGTCGTGAAATTGGCCATGGAAATCTGGCCCTGAGAGGGATTAAAAAGATGGTACCCAATGATGTTCCCTATGTGTTGCGTATTGTAAGCGACATTTTGGAAAGCAATGGTTCCAGTTCCATGGCAACCGTTTGTGCCGGCTCAATGGCACTGATGGATGCCGGTATCCCCATTAAAAAGGCAGTAAGCGGCATTGCTATGGGGCTTATCAGCAAGGAAGGATCCGACAAATATGCCATTTTGAGCGATATTTTGGGTGATGAAGACCACCTTGGCGATATGGACTTTAAGGTGGTGGGAACCACCGAGGGGATAACCGCCTGCCAGATGGATATTAAAATCAATGGCTTGAAATGGGATATGGTATACCAGGCGTTGCAACAGGCCCGCGAAGGCAGACTGCATATTCTTGGAGAAATGAGCAAGGCCATTTCAGCACCACGTTCTGAAATGAAGCCACACGCCCCCCGTGTGGAAGTTATTGAGATTGAGAAAGAATACATCGGAGCCGTTATTGGTCCGGGTGGCAAGGTTGTTCAGGATATTCAGGCAAAATCCGGTGCTAAAGTGGCGATTGAAGAGCGCGACGGCAAAGGGTTTGTTGAAATATTCAGTAGCAACGGCGAGGCCATGCGTATTGCCAGCGGAATGGTAAAAGCCATTGTAGCCGTGCCCGAAGTGGGGGAAACTTACCATGGCACCGTGAAAAACATCATGGATTTTGGGGCTTTCGTTGAATTCATGCCCGGAAAAGATGGTCTTTTGCACATCAGTGAAATTACCTGGGAAAGATTGGGTAGCATGGAAGGTGTGCTGAAAGAAGGCGATAAGCTGGATGTGAAACTCATCGAAATTGACAAGAAAACGGGCAAATTCCGTTTGAGCCGCAAGGCGTTGCTTCCAAAACCTGAGGGTTATGTAGAGCCGGCACCCCGCGAGCGTCGTGAAGGCGGAGGAGATCGTGGACCCCGTCGCGAACAGCGTGATGACCGAGGTCCCAGAAGGGATTCTTAAGTATACAAAAAGGCCGCTGATAGCGGCCTTTTTTATTTAACCAATATTTAATATCGCAATATTGCGATAATTAGCGTAATGTTGCGATTAAGTTTTATGGGAACCAGTAAAACCGAAGAGTTTAGTAACAAAGACAACAAAATTGCTGATTTTGCCAACGCCTTGTCGCACCCTGCGCGTATTGCCATTTTAAGGGTACTGATTGAAAAAAACGCCTGTATGTGTGGTCAGATTGTGGATGAGTTGCCTTTATCTCAAAGTACGGTAAGCCAGCATCTGAAGGAGTTGAAAAACGTTGGACTCATCAAAGGAACTATCAGTGGCCCTAATATTTGCTATTGTATTGATCCTTTAGTGTGGGATGAAGCGAGAAAAACGCTAAAAAAGTTTTTTAAAACACTGGATTTAGATAACCAACCCAAATGCTGATGAAAACCCGCATTTTAGTTTTGTGTACCGGTAATTCTTGTCGCAGTCAGATGGCGCATGGCTATTTGGAGCAAATGGGTGGCGATAAAGTAGAAGTGTATAGTGCCGGTGTGGAAACCCATGGTTTAAACCCCGGAGCGATTGCAATCATGGCTGAAGATGGTCTGGACATAGCACATCACACCAGCAACCATGTGGACGAATACAAGCAAATCGAATTTGACCATGTGATTACCGTTTGTGATCATGCGCGGGAAAGGTGTCCATGGTTTCCCTCTATAGCGATGCTGCATCATGAGAACTTTCCCGATCCCGCCAAAGCGACAGGTACAGATGCGGAAGTAAAACAAGCGTTTGAGCACACCCGAAATTTAATTAAAGTCTGGTGTGCTTCCTTTGTTCAACAATATATTAATTCTCAATAATATGCCAGGCAATAAAAGACTTGGGTTTTTAGACCGCTACCTCACTCTTTGGATATTTCTCGCTATGGCTGCAGGAGTAGCCATAGGCGTGTTTTTCCCATCCGTTCCTGCCCTTATTCAGGGAATGGGCGATGGCACCACGAATACACCCCTTGCTGTGGGGCTAATTCTGATGATGTATCCACCCCTGGCTAAAGTGCGATATGAGAAAATTTCAAGCTTATTTAACAACAAGAAATTGCTCATTTCCAACCTGTTGATTACTTGGATCGTAGGCCCATTGCTGATGTTTGGGTTAAGCGTGTTTTTCCTGTCTGACAGTCCTGAATATGTTTCAGGTCTCATATTGATTGGCATTGCCCCCTGTATTGCCATGGTAATTGTTTGGAACGAGCTCGCTGAGGGAAACCGTGAATATATAGCCGCACTGGTTGGAATCAACAGCATACTGCAGTTATTGCTTTTCAGTATTTATGCCTGGTTTTTTCTGGAAGTTATGCCACCGATATTCGGATTAGATGCGATACACGTCAACATTGGTATTGCAGAAATTGCCAAAACAGTAGGAATTTATCTGGGTATCCCGTTTTTAATGGGGTTGGTAAGTCGTTACGGGCTGATTGCGTGGAAAGGCGAGGTTTGGTACAACCAGAAATTTATTCCTCGTATTTCCCCGATTACCCTTACTGCGTTGTTGCTCACCATTGTCGTTATGTTTTCGCTAAAAGGTGAGCTTATGGTAAAACTGCCGCTGGATGTGGTTCGTGTTGCCATACCACTGGTGTTGTATTTCTGTATCATGTTCGGTCTGATGTTTTTTGTGGCTAAAAAACTGGGTGCGGCCTATTCTGAGACAGCATCGGTATCTTTCTCGGCTGCCGGTAATAACTTTGAACTTGCCATCGCGGTGGCCATAGGTGTTTTTGGATTGAACAGCGGACAGGCTTTTGCAGGGGTAATAGGACCCTTGGTGGAAGTACCCGTACTGATTCTTATGGTGCGGCTGGCGTTTGTCTTGAAGAAACGGTTTTTTTGAGAGCCGGCAAAATCAGCTGCGCAAGGCAAATGAGCCATATAACCATACAGGGAAACACCTTCATTTGCCAGGTTTCTACAATCAGCATCCTCCACATTTTAGGGTAAAGGTCTGAGGGGCCAAGGCAAGTAAAGAGCATTACGGGGGCTAACACCACGATATGCCAGGGTTTTCTTTCCGGCAGGGAAAAATACCACAGAAAAATACCGGCGACCGCAATAATAAACGTGGCACTTTCGGCCATGTGGTTGAAAATAACCAGCCAGATAAGCCACGATGCGGCATAGTATGTTCTAAAAAGGCGATTATCAAAGTGATTTCTGAGCAGCAGCGGAAAACACTGTATTAACAGTCCGATTATTACAATGCTGTTTTTGTTGGGTTGCCAGTTAAACCAGCTTTTAAACCAGCCCATCACACTGTATTTTACGAAATATCCATGATCTCCTGAAAGCAATCCAAAATATTCTTGGTAATGCTGGAAAAGACGTTCCCAACCTCCAAAAGGGATTGGCAAAATGAACAGCATAAACATCACAGCGCACGATGTCAGTATCATCTTCAATCGCTGCGGGTATAGTAACACCAAAGCAAAGAACAAAACACCAAACAATTTGATATAAACAGTGAGCGAGATAAACAAAATAGGCAGAAAGATTTTACCTCGTTCCAGGTTTACAAAAGCCAGTATAAGCAGCCCGGCAATGAGTAAATTACTCTGGCTGTTGGATGTGGTTGTAAAAATTTCAGGAATGGCTAGCAGGCCAAAACCCAGTTCGCGTATGGGTGGCAAGGATAGTTTCTTTATAGCATATAAAAAGACGAGAGCGTTTAGTAAATTCCAGACAGACAATCCCACACCATGCGGAAGAGCCGCTATCGGTGCAAACAGCATTGCAAATGTGGGAGAATATTTAAACACATCATATTGTTCTGAAGGATATTGGGAATACAGGTTCTTACCCTCCAAAAGATGACCAAAACTGTTGCTGAAAATCAGGTAATTGTTATAGGCGGTTACTCGACCCTCAAAGCCTGGCATTTCACCACCGGGGGCGTTGTAGGCGCGGATACTGATGAACAATGTCAAAACAGCATAAATGATGGCTAAAAATGCGGGATGGTGGACAATCCTATTTTGGAGTTGCATGCATTGGCAAATTAACAACTTTTATGCTTAGGACTTAAAAGTTCAAAACCCGGTCTTTGAGCCGGCTTACATAAACCATCTAATGTATGCTACTATCGTAATGGTTAAAATCCATGGCTAATTTGTTAGACAAAAATATAGGCATGTATGCCGCTTGGCTATAATACAGACGGATGTGGGATCACCCCAATAAAAATCATTTAATGTGCAACACAAGTTACTTTTAAAATCCGTTTTTACTGCTGAAATTTGCGGTGAATAATTGTCGTGATAGCGTAAACAATGGCGGTATAACAATTGTTAAAAAGTAACGATACAACAAAATCAATGGAAAATCAAAATAGCATCTCAGGAGAAAGCAAATGTCCTTTTTCCGGAAAAACCGTGAGTCCCAGTGCAGGACGTGGAACCCGCAACCGCGACTGGTGGCCTAATCAGATTCCTTTAAGCATCCTGCGCATGCACTCAAACCTGTCTAACCCGATGGAAGACGGCTTTGATTATGCAGCAGCATTTAAATCGCTTGATCTGAATGAGGTAAAAAAAGACATCAATGAACTGATGACAGTATCTCAGGACTGGTGGCCTGCAGATTACGGTCATTATGGTCCGCTGTTTATCCGTATGGCATGGCATAGCGCCGGAACCTACCGTATTTCTGATGGCAGGGGTGGCGGTGGAGCCGGCACACAGCGTTTTGCGCCCCTTAATAGCTGGCCCGACAATACCAATTTGGATAAAGCCCGTTTGCTGCTTTGGCCAGTTAAACAGAAATATGGCAAAAATTTGTCATGGGCAGATTTGATGATTTTGGCAGGTAACTGTGCACTGGAGTCCATGGGTTTCAAAACCTTTGGCTTTGGTGGGGGCCGCGAGGATGTGTGGGAGCCTGAAGAGGATATCTATTGGGGAGCTGAAGCGGAATGGCTTGCTGATAAGCGCTATTCAGGCGACCGTGACCTGGAAAACCCGCTCGCTGCGGTACAGATGGGTTTGATTTACGTAAATCCGGAGGGCCCCAACGGAAACCCTGACCCGATTGCCTCTGCACGCGATATCCGCGAAACGTTCCGCCGCATGGCCATGAACGACGAAGAAACCGTTGCCCTGATTGCAGGTGGACATACGTTTGGAAAAACCCACGGAGCTGGTGATCCCGGCAAATATGTAGGTAAAGAACCTGCAGGTGCTCCTATTGAAGAGCAAAGCATGGGTTGGAAAAACACCATGGGTTCAGGCAATGCCGAAAACACCATCACCAGCGGTTTGGAAGGTGCGTGGACTACCACCCCTACACAATGGAGCAATAACTATTTTGAAAACCTATTTGGCTATGAATGGGAATTGACCCAAAGCCCTGCAGGAGCAAAGCAATGGCGCCCCAAAGGCGGAGCCGGAGCCGGAACCGTTCCCGATGCACACATCGCAGGAAAAACACACGCCCCCATGATGTTGACAACGGACCTTGCTTTGCGCATGGACCCTGCGTATGAAAAAATTTCCCGTCGTTTCTATGAGAATCCCGATGAGTTTGCCGATGCCTTTGCCAGGGCATGGTTTAAGCTTACCCACAGGGATATGGGACCTAAAAATCGTTACCTGGGACCTGAAGTGCCTGCTGAAGAGTTGATATGGCAAGATCCCATTCCCGCGGTAAACCATGAGTTAATAAACAGTGCAGATATTGCCGATTTGAAGGGTAAGATACTGTCTTCAGGACTTACTGTTGGTCAGCTGGTTTCTACTGCCTGGGCTTCTGCTTCAACTTTCAGAAACTCTGATAAGCGCGGTGGTGCAAACGGTGCAAGGGTTCGTCTGGCTCCCCAGAAGTTTTGGGAAGTGAACAATCCCGCTCAATTGAGCCAGGTGCTTGACAAATTGGAAAGCATTCAAAACGAATTTAATGCTTCGCAAAGTGGAAATAAGCGTGTTTCTCTCGCTGATTTAATAGTATTGGGTGGATGCGCTGCCATTGAAAAAGCGGCTGCTGATGCCGGACATTCGGTGAGCGTGCCATTCACACCCGGACGCATGGACGCTTCTGCCGAGCAAACCGATGTAGAATCATTTGCAGTGCTGGAACCCATGGGTGACGGTTTCCGTAACTACAAAAAATCTGGTTTCCGTGCCTCAGCAGAGGAAATGTTGGTAGACAAAGCACAACTGATGACCCTTACAGCCCCTGAAATGACAGCATTGGTAGGCGGTATGCGTGTGCTGGGCACCAACTGGGATCATTCTAATCATGGTGTGTTCACCCATAATGTAGGTAAGCTCACCAATGATTTCTTTGCGAACCTGCTGGATTTTGGAACCACCTGGAAGGCCACAGACCACAGCCAGGAATCGTTTGAGGGTACAGATCGCAAAACCGGCGCTGTGAAATGGACGGCCACCCGCGCAGATCTGATTTTTGGCTCAAATTCTGAACTGCGTGCCATTGCTGAGGTGTATGCCTGTGCAGATGGACATGGTAAATTCATCAAAGACTTTGTTGCCGCATGGAACAAGGTGATGAATGCCGACAGGTTCTGATAATTACTGTTTTAATCTTTTCAAAAGGGAGCCCACGGGCTCCCTTTTCTTTTGGTATCATTTAAACCATCTGTATTCCCCTATTTTTGTATCCTTACAACCCATGCGAAAAGGAATTTTGAGCATTGTTTTGCTGTTGTCGGCTGGTCTGATAATCGCACAGGACACCCTGCAGATTGATACACTGATGTTGTTTGATGGCCGTACCCGGGGAAATATAAACCAGTCGGCGCGAATGCTTACCTTGGTAAATTCCAAGGATTTGCAGAAGGCCCCGGTTCACAGTGTAGAGGACTACCTGGATTATTTGCCCTGGCTGGATTTACGCAGCCGCGGGGGGCTTGGCGTTCAGGGAGATTTAAGCGTTCGCGGAGGTAATTACGAACAAACGTTGATTATGCTAGACGGTGTGCCCATGTCTGATGCTCAGACCGGACACCATAACCTGAATATGCCGTTGCCACAGGAATTGTATAGCGGGGCTGAAATCAGTGCTAACGGGGCTTCCCGGATTTATGGCCCCAAAGCCATGTCCGGAGCGGTTAATTTCACCACCCAGCTTCCTGATAGAAATGGGGCATTTGCTTCCGTATTTGGCGGTGAAAACGGATTTAATCGTCTTGCTGCCGGTGCTTCGGCATATCGCAATGGCTGGGGTGTGGGTTTGTCAGGCCAAAGAATAGCGCATGACGGATATATTAAAAACACGGACATGGAACAGAACAACCTGTTTGGCCAGATTTACCGCAAGGACAAGGTGGGCAAAATATGGGCGAATGCCGGAATTGGTAACAAGCGTTTTGGTGCACAGAATTTTTACAGCAGCCGATTTCCTTTGCAGCAAGAATACACCCAAACCCGCATGATCAACGTGCATTGGGAATACCAGTGGGGTAAATGGCAATGGGTGGGCAATTCATATTATCGCTACAATCATGACCGGTTTGAGCTTTACAGGGAAGGCGATGGGTGGTTTGTCAAAACAGGCAGTCGGTATGTAAAGGGGAAAGACACGGCGCCTTCATGGTACGCAGGCCACAACTACCACCAAAGCTTAAACCGTGGCGGTATGACCAATATTTCAAGGAAATTTGGCGTGCACATATTGGCGCTGGGCTTGGAATACCGAAGTGAATTTATACGCAGCAATGTGTTGGGCGAACCGGGCGATACCCTTAGAGTTCCCTTTGGTCCGGAGGGAGCGCGTTTCACCCGCAGCGCCCGCAGGGAGAACTGGAGCGGCTATCTTGAAGATAAAACACAATGGAAAGATTGGGTTGTTTCAGGCGGTATTTTGTTTAACCATAATTCAGCTTTTGGAAATGGCATTTTCCCGGGTATTGAAATGGCAAAGAAGATGGGTAATTCAAAGGTTTTTGCCTCAGTCAACAAGTCATTCAGATTTCCAACCTACACAGACCTTTACTATAATATTGGAGGTGCCAAGGGAAGCAAACTGCTAAAGCCGGAAGAAGCAATATGTTATGAGCTGGGTTCACAGGTTCGATTTAAACAGCACTTGTTTAGGCTGGCGGCATTTAGCCGAGATGGTCGCAATCTTATTGACTGGGTGCGTTTTACCGGCAGCGCAGTTGATTCAGCGGCCAATTTAACCAAGGTGTTTTATTATGGAGTGGATGGTTATTGGGAATACACACCCCAAAAACACATAGCCAAGGTATTGCAGCGTATTTCGGCAGGTTTTCTAATCATGAATGCCGACAAGAAAAGTGAGGGTTTTGAAAGCAATTACGCACTGGATTTTATTGGGAGAAAATTTACCTTACAGGGCGATTGGAAGTTGCACAAGCGTGTAAACCTGACCACACTGGCATATTTGCAGAAAAGAATGGGTGGTTATAAACTACCCGGAAGCACAATGGAAACGGCGTATCCTTATGCCCTGGCCATGGATGTGCGGCTTACGGCCAACTTAAAAAAACTAAACTTGTTTGCAGAAGCCACCAATGTTTTTGACAGCCCTATGATGGATCTGGGCAATGTGCAATTGCCGGGGAGATGGGTAAAGGCGGGATTAATAGCACGATTAGGCAACTAGCCTCGCGCGCGGACGCGCGCAAAACCTTGAAGGTCTAAGACCTGGAAGGTCTCTGCGTTGTTAAAAAATACTGCGTAACTTCGCAACGTGACCCGCCAAGAACTGGTATATCAAATATTTTCAAAGCAAAGCTACCTCTGTACTGGGCTCGATACTGAAATGGCTAGACTACCTATGCATTTGCCCCAAAACGGCGATGCCATGGTGGAGTTTAACCGCCAGATTATACAATCAACCCTGCCTTTCAGCGTCTCTTACAAAATTAATACAGCATTTTACGAACAATATGGCCCCAAAGGCTGGTCGTGGATGGAGGAAACCTTGCAGTATCTGCCCAAATCGGTTTTTCGTATCGCCGATGCGAAGCGCGGTGATATTGGAAATACCAGCAGCATGTATGCACGAGCTTTTTTTGAAGCCATGGATTTTGATGCAGTTACAGTAGCTCCCTATATGGGGGAGGATAGTCTTAGGCCGTTCCTTGAGTTTAAAGATAAATGGATTATTTGCCTCGCATTGACGAGCAACCCGGGCCATGCTAATTTTCAACTGCAGGAATACCAGGGACAAAAACTCTATGAGCGGGTAATAGAAACGGTTTGTAAATGGGGCAATCCCGATAACCTGATGTTTGTGGTGGGTGCTACCCGCGCCGAGCACGTGGCCGCCATTCGCAAACAAATCCCCGAACATTTCCTTTTGGTTCCGGGTGTAGGGGCTCAGGGAGGCAGTCTGTCTGATATAAGCCATGCCGGACTTAACTCCGATGCCGGTTTACTTGTGAATAGTTCGCGTGGTATTTTGTATGCCTCTTCCGGCGAAGATTTTGCTGAAGCTGCCGCAGCCGAAGCCCATAAATTACAGGAAGAAATGGCGTTGCAGTTGATTCAAAAAAAGCAACATGGATAACAGCATAACAACTTTGTTAGGCATACAATATCCCATTATACAGGGTGGAATGATTTGGTGCAGTGGCTGGGAGCTGGCATCGGCAGTTAGTAATGCCGGTGGTCTGGGCCTCATAGGCAGTGGCAGCATGTATCCTGAAATCCTGCGCAGCCACATTCAAAAATGTAAACAAGCCACCCAAAAACCTTTTGGAGTGAATGTGCCATTGTTATATCCGAACATTGAAGATCACATGAACATCATTGCCGAAGAAGGGGTTAAAATCGTATTTACCAGTGCCGGCAATCCTGCGACCTGGACCTCCTGGTTGAAAGAACGGGGTATTACGGTGGTTCATGTGGTTGCCAATACCAAATTTGCCAAAAAATGTGAATCAGCAGGGGTAGACGCCATTGTGGCGGAGGGTTTTGAAGCAGGTGGTCACAACGGTCGTGAGGAAACGACCACTATGTGCCTTATTCCCATGGTGCGCGAAGTATGCAGTTTGCCGCTGATTGCCGCTGGCGGTATCAGCAGCGGTAAAGCCATGGCCGCGGCATTGTGTCTGGGCGCTGAAGGCGTACAGGTAGGCAGCAGGTTTGCTGCCAGCAGAGAAAGTTCTGCCCATGACCATTTTAAACAGGCCATCATCGATGCAGGTGACGGGGATACCCAGCTGACATTGAAAGAACTTACCCCGGTTCGTTTGTTAAAAAACAAGTTTTACCGCGATGTGATGGAGGCGTACAATAAAGATGCATCAACCGAGGAATTAACTGCCTTATTAGGCCGCGGAAGGGCAAAAAAAGGCATGTTTGAAGGCGATATGGATGAGGGTGAACTTGAGATTGGACAGGTGAGTGCACTTATCCATTCTATACCCACTGCCGCTGAAATTGTTGAAGAAATGATCGCGGAATACCGACAAACCTGTTTGGGTTTACCGGCATTGTAACCCATTTTCGTTATTTTCGCACACATGCAGTGGATTTCACAAATCCTTTTCGCCCTGTGCTTAGGCACCGGCATTTGGTTTTTTGCAGGCAGGGTGCGGTTTATACGCCGCAATATCCTCACCGGTCGCGACATTGATCTTTCCGACAACCCCGCAGCGCGATGGAAACAAATGCTGTGGGTTGCCATGGGTCAGAGCAAAATGACCAAAAGGCCTGTAGCTGCTGTTTTTCACCTGTTTGTTTATCTGGGTTTTGTGCTCATCAACATAGAAGTTCTGGAAATTTTGTTGGATGGGTTGTTCGGCACACATCGGCTGTTTTCCTTCATGGGTGGACTTTACAATTTTGCTATAGGGTTTTTTGAAATTCTTGCATTGTTGGTGATTATTGCCTGTGTGGTTTTCCTTGCGCGCAGGTTTGTTGTGAAAGTACCCCGACTGAACGCACCTGAACTGAAGGATTGGCCGATAAAAGACGCAACCATTATCCTGATTGTAGAGGTTATATTGATGGCTGCTTTGCTCAAAATGAATGCAGCCGACCAAATTTTACAGTCAAGAGGAGCTGCACATTATTTGCAGGCCGGTAGCTTTCCGGTCAGTCAATTTTTGGTTCCTTTGATGGATGGTTTTAGTACAGATTTTTTGGTGATTGCTGAGCGTGGGGCCTGGTGGTTTCATTTTATAGGTATTTTGATCTTCTTAAATTATGTACCCTATTCCAAGCACTGGCATATTATTATGAGTTTTCCCAATGTGTACTACACACCCCTTAAATCCAAAGGGGAGTTTTCTAATATGGAAAGTGTTACCACTGAGGTAAAACTAATGATGGACCCTTCAGCAACTCCGCCCGAAGGATATCAGCCACCTGCCGGTTTTGGTGCCCGTGATGTGCAGGATTTGACATGGAAAAACCTGATGGATGCCTACACCTGCACAGAATGTGGCCGCTGCAGCAGTGTCTGTCCGGCTAATATTACCGGCAAAAAACTCAGTCCGCGAAAAATCATGATGGATACCCGCGACCGCCTTGAAGAGGTTGGGAAAAATCGCGATGCCGGTATCACAGACGATAAAGACCTGCATTCCTACATTTCATCGGAGGAATTGTGGGCCTGCACAACCTGTAACGCTTGTGCAGAGGCCTGTCCGGTAAATATTAATCCGGTGGATATTATTGTGCAGATGCGCCAATATCAGGTAATGGAAAAAAGTGCTGCACCATCTGAACTCAACAACATGTTCACCAACCTGGAAAACAACGGTGCGCCATGGCAAATGAGCCAGATGGATAAAGCAAACTGGACACGCAGCTGATGAATAATTTTACTGTACACCCCACCGCTGTAATTGATGACGGTTGCCAGATAGGAAATGGTACAAGAATCTGGCACTTTTCTCATTTAATGACGGGTTGTGTCATTGGTGAAAACTGCAACATCGGACAAAATGTGGTAATCAGTCCCGAAGTAGTTTTGGGGAACAATGTGAAAATTCAGAATAACGTTAGCATCTATACCGGTGTAACATGCGATGATGATGTTTTTTTGGGTCCTAGTTGTGTGTTTACTAACGTGGTAAACCCACGCAGTGCGGTAAACCGACGTGGCAGTTATGCAAAAACCCATGTGGGAAAAGGAGCCAGTATCGGTGCAAACGCCACCATAGTTTGTGGCCATGATATCGGAAAATATGCATTTGTTGG